>JAJZWA010000071.1 GCA_021846965.1 Pseudomonadota bacterium
AGGATGGCCGCAGCGGCCATGGCGTAGGTCTTGGTGAACGCCAGCGGACTGAACAGCTTGCCCTGCTCGCCGCCGAGGGCGAATACCGGAAGGAACGACACCGCGATGATGAGCAAGGAGAAGAACAACGCGGGGCCTACCTCCGAGGCCGCTACCCGCGCCTTCATCCAGGGATCGGCACCGGGTTCGTGCTCCATGTGCTTGTGCATGTTCTCGATCATCACGATCGCGGCATCCGTCATGGCACCGATGGCGATGGCGATGCCTCCCAGCGACATGATGTTGGCCGGGATGCCTTGTGCCCACATCACGACAAAGGCTGCCAGGATGCCCAACGGAAGCGAAACGATCGCGACCAGAGCGGAGCGCGCTCGCATGAGGAAGAGCAGGGACACCAGCGCGACGATCAGCGACTCTTCCAGCAGTTTCTCGGTCAGCGTGTGGATGGCACGCTGGATCAGCGGGGCCTGGCTGTAGGTGGTGACGATCTTCACCCCCGGCGGCAACGAAGCCTGCAAGGTCCGGATCTTGTCCTCCACCCTGCGGATGATGGCATCGGCGTTGGAGCCCTGGTTCATCATCACGATGCCGCCGACGACTGCGCCTTGGCCGTCGAGGTCGGCGGCGCTGTTGGGTAACTCGGGGGCGAACTCGACGCGCGCGACGTCCTTGAGCGTCACGGGCACGCCATCGCGCGCGGCCAGCGGCGCGTTCTCCAGATCGTCCAGCGAGTGTACGTAACCGGTCGTGCGCACCATGTAGCTGGCTTCCCCCAGATCGACGACCGATCCGCTGGTCTCGCCGTTGGCAGCGCGTATCGCATCCTCGACCTGCGGCAAGGTCAGGCCGTAGGCCAGCAGGGCCTGCGGGTCGACCACTACCCGGAATTCCTTGACCATACCTCCGACCGTTGCGACCTCGGCGACCCCCGGAATCCCCTGCAACTGGTACTTGAGGAACCAGTTCTGCAAGGTCGTGAGTTGGCTCAGGTCGCGTGTACCGCCCGTATCGGTCAAGGCGTACATGTAGATCCAGTCCACCCCGGAACTGTCGGGCCCGAGCGCCGGAGTGACGCCTGGTGGAAGCCTCGATTGCACCTGGCTGAGGTACTGCAGCACCAGGTTGCGTGCCTGGTAGATGTTGGTGCCATCCTGGAAGATGACGTAGACGAAGGAGTCGCCGAACATCGAATAGCCGCGCACCGCACGCGCGCCGGGAACCGACTGCAGCGTCGTCTCCAGGGGATAGGTCACCTGGTCCTGCACCACTTGCGGCGCCTGTCCGGGGTACGAGGTCTTGATGATGACTTGCGTGGGGGAGATGTCGGGAATGGCCTCCAAGGGCGTGTTGCGGACCGCCAGCATGCCTGCGGCCAGCAGCATCAGTGCGCCCATCACCGTAAGGGCGCGGTTCTCGAAGCACCACTCCATGAGGCGCCTAATCATGAGAGGCCCCGGTCGCAGTCATGTGCATGCCAGCCATCGAGCCCGCACCTGCCGGGGCCAGAGAGGGCTGTGCCACGGCACGGTCTTGTGCTCGCCCAGGTATCGGCGTGCCGGGCTTAGTGCCTCCCGGGGGCGCAGCGTCGCGGCTCGTGTTGCCGCCCAGCATGCGCGCTTTCACCGATTGAAATTGCGATTCGGAGTACAGCAAAAACTGAGCGCTTTCCACCACCCTGTCGCCCGCCCGCAAGCCCCTGGCGATGGCCACCCAGCCGTCCGCCTGCGGCCCCAGCGCGACCTGGACCGGAAGGAAATGGCCCTGCCCTTGCGCCAGCATCACGTAGTCGCCCTCTTGGGTGCGCAGTACAGCACTGCTCGGCACGGCTAGCGCCGACTGCGCATGCCCCAGCACGGTAGCGTCGGCATACATGCCTGGACGCAGCTCGCCGTCGCTGTTGGCAAAGCTCAGGCGCGCGGTGACGGTACGCGTGCGCGGATCCACGGTCGGGTAGAGAAAGCTCAGGCGGCCGCTCCAGGTCCTGCCGGGATAGGCCTGAAGCTCCAGGCGGACCGCGTCGCCGACCCGCACCCAGGGCAGCTGGTAGTCGTACAAGGCCACGTTGACCCAGACGCGCTGCAGGTTGGCGATCTCGAACAGTTCGGCCTGCGGCGAGACATAGCCGCCCTGCCGAATGCGGAGCGCCGTCACCACGCCGCTCCGCGGAGCCAGCACGGGAATCTCGCGCAGGGGCTTGCCCGTGCGCTCCAGGGTCGTCAATGCCGCCCCGGGCATGCCCAGCAGGCGAAGTCTTTCCCGCGCCGCCGCCAGGATCTGCTCGCCGCCTTGCGTGCCTTGCCCCCTCAGCGCGATCAGGTCGTCTTGCTGGGCGCTGTACAGCTCGGGAGAGTAGATCTCGGCGAGCACCTGACCGCGCCTGACCAGGTCCCCCTCCGCCCGAACCCGCAGGCGCACGACCCAACCCGCGAAGCGCGCGGTCACCGCATCGACCCGGTTCTGGTCCTGTGCCACGGTTCCCACCGTGTGCATGGCCTGCCCCATCGTTCGCATCTGCGCGGCGACCAGTCGCACTCCCAGGTTCTGCGCCTGGCGCGCATCGATACGCAGCCCGTCATCGTGCGCCCCGGAGGGCGCCTGGGCGTACACCGGGACGTAGTCCATGCCCATGTTGTCCTTCATGGGATGATCCGAATGAATCGCTGGATTCATGGGGCTCGCCCAATACAGCACCCTGCGCTGCGCGGGCGCGGGCGTGGCGGCAGCGGCATAGACCGGAACGTAGTCCATCCCCATGTTGTCCTTCATCGGGTGATCCGAGTGAATGGACGAGTTCATGGGGCTGGCCCAATACAGGACGCGGCGCTCGGCGGGTGCCGACGCTGGGGACTTGTCCGCCGTGGCTACGACAGCCGCTCGAGGCGCCTTGGGTGCCGGAGTAAGCCAGCGGGTGAGGCCTGCGCCGGCGCCCGCACCGGCAAGCAGCAGCCCCAACGCGAATCCAAGCGTTCGCCGCATCATGGTTGTCCCTCCTGGGGGGCTTGTGTCAGGTAATCGAGTTCGGCCTGCGTCGCCAGAAGGTCGCGACGGTCCTGCAGCACCTGGATTTGCGTGGTGAAGACGGCCTGCTGAGCCTTGAGCACGTCGCCGAGGCTGCCCTGCCCGCTCGCGTAGGCCGACAGGGTCGCACGCTGCGCTTGGCGCGCCAGCGGCAGCATCCGAGTGGTCTCGCGCGACCACTTGTCGCGCAGGCTGCGCCAGCGCGCTTGGGCATCTCGCATTTGCCGCACCAGGGCCAGGCGCTGATCCTGCTCGGCGAAACGTGCTTCCAATTCCCGCGCGCCCGCCACATCCACCTCGTCGTCAATCCGGCGTCCAGCAAACAGCGGAACGTTGAAGGACACGCCCACCGAAACAAAATTGGGCGATCCGGGCATGAAGCTCTTGCCATAGGATGCGCCCACGGTGAAGGAAGGCTCGTAGGCCTTCCTGGCCAGGCGCACGGCAATCGCGTTGGCATGCACCTTGGCTCGGGCCTGCTGCAGCAGCGGCTGGGAGGCCAGCGCCGCCTGCGGATCAGCGGGAGGCGCGGACAAGTCGGGCCAATGGCCGTCGATGTCCGGCGCACGTTCCACGCCGAGGAGCTGCGCGATGCGCGCGAGCTGGGCACTCTCGTCTGCGCGCAGAACATCGAGGTCGTTACGCAGTTCCTCGAGCGCGAGCTTGGCGCGCAACACGTCGCTCTGAGGGATCCTGGCCGAACGATACGAAGCCAGGGAGGCTTGCTCGCTCTGCGCGGCCAGACCCTGCTGCTCGCGCACGATCGTCGCGGCTTTGCGCGTGTACACCGCGGCAAGCCACGCGCGGCGAAGCGCAAGCACAAGCACGGCACGCTGGGCCGCACGCCCATAGCGTTGCTCGGAGGCTTGGGCTTGCAGGCTTCGGCCTTGCAGCGCCAGCTTGCCGAAGGCCGGAAACTCCTGGCTGACCCCCACGCTCAACATCGTCGTGGCTTGCTGGGTCAGGGAGAAATTATTGGTCGGAAGGTTGCTGGCATCCAGAGACACCTTGGGATCCGGCAGTCGGGTCGCCGCGTCGGCCTGTCGCTGCAGGGCGCGGATGCGCTGTTCGGCCCCAGCAAGAGCGGGGTTGCCCGCCATCAAACGCGTCTCGGCGGCGGTGAGCGTGAGCGGTGCTGCTCGAGCTGGGGCGCTCGTGATGGCGAGCAGGAGCAGGCAGCCCACGAGCGGGCGGAAAGTGGCTTGCGCGGTGCGCGCGAGCAGCGAATGTCGTGCTCGCGCACGACAGCGAAGTGAAATCAGGGACATGGGGATCCTCTTCGGCCAATGAGGCGTTGCGCTGCAAGCCATGCAGGCGCAACAGCATCCAGCATGGCGCCCGCGGGTACCGCGAGCGCCTACTGCCGAAAGGATCAGACTTGCAAACGAGCCGCTAGAAAGGCAGGTTGGATGGACCGCCTGGTCGTGTCACGTACGCGACTCCAGGTCCGGGGCGTCCAAACCGCAGTAAGCGGCAGCACCACGCGCGGCACGCTGCTTAGGAAACGCGGAATGCGCGCCTGAATTTGTCGAATCGGAATCGACGCGCTCAGCGCTGCGCACATCGGCAGACACGCTGACATGGTGGCCGAGCGTGTGGCCCCATGCTTCGTCATGTGCAGCGCGGTCGTCGCCATGGACGCCATGCCGGGCATGGCTTCGCAGCACGAAGCCTGGTGGGCCGACGGCCCCGCCATCGCCAGTTGCATCCACGGCAAAAAAAACAATGCGCAGGCAAACGCCCAGTAGCGGGAGTAGGCTCGCAGTGCGCGCATGGAGGTCCGGGAAACTAGGGCGAATAGACTTTCCGGCATCCTAAACGCTTGCGATGCGTTGTCAAGACGGACGGTCGCCCGATGAGCGTGCGCGGTTTGCTCGCCCGCAACGAACACGATGTGTGGCGTGCAGATGGCCCCGCGTCAGCCGGCCCCGCGTCAGCCGTGGCGATGATGGACGCCGCGGAACACGATCGGGCGCTCGCGTTCCCGTGAGGCCGACTCGCCATGGCGCGACATGCGGAAGGCTCAGGCCTCCACCTGTTGCTGCAGGCTGCCGATCAGCGGACAGGAGACCTTGCCCCGGCGTGTGTCGCACGCCTGGACCAGCGCTGCCAGCGCCGATTCCATGCGTTGCAAATTCCGCAGACGAGCACGCACATCGGCGAGCCGATCCGAGGCCAGCGTGGCGGCTTCGCGGCAGTGCGTTCCATCGTCGAGCCGCAACAACTGCTCGACATCGTCCAGGCTGAAGCCCAAGCGCTGCGCCGCCTTGATGAAGCGAACGCGCGCCACGGCCGCGGGACCGTAGCGCCGGATTCCGCTGGCGGGTCGGCCCGGCGTCGGAAGCAAGCCCTTGAGCTGATAAAAACGGATCGTTTCCACATGGACCCCGGCAGCCTTGGCGAGTGCACCGATGCCGAGTCTCTCTGGCGGTTGCTCCATGGCGCTTGACTCCGTAGTTGACTACGGGAATAAGGTAGCACCTGTTGCACCTATGGCGCAGTGTCGTCCCGGCAAGGAGTCTTCACCCATGGTCTCTTCTCCCATCTCGAGCAAGATCGCGCAGTCCTGCCTCACCGCATCGATCCTTCTGGCGGGCAGCACGCTTGCGGCCATGGCCGGCGCCCCGCCCACGGCACGATCCACGCCGCCCGTGGCCACGCTCGACGGGCTCGCACCGAACGCGCCCTTCACAACCATGGGCGGCAAGGTGCAGCACCTGGACGCCTACAAGGGACATCCCTTCATCGTGTGGCAGGTCACGACGTGGTGCCCGAGTTGCGCCGCGGGGCTGCGCACCTTTGCCGAGCACCAGGCGCAGATCGACCGCTCGGACCTGACGGTGCTGGTGCTGCGCGACTACAAGAACGGTGGCTATCCGGGTCCGGGCATGCGCGACTTCGCTCGGTCGACGGCCCCTGCCTTGTTGAAGGACCCGCACTTCGTATTCGGGCAGGACAGCCAGGCGCTGTTCGAGCGCTACAACCCCCACAAGTTCGTCGACATCTATCAGGTCATCGCAGCCGATGGCCAGATACGCCTGGTGTCCTCGGCGCCTTCGGCGACCTTCGACAAGATCGAAGCCTTCATCCAGCCCAGGCCATGAACATGTCCTGGCCTTCATCGGTGGACACGCTGCGGCACGCCCTGGGGCTGGCTCTTGCGTCCGGCCGCGCCCGGATCGGGACGATTTCGTTGTTCCTGGCCGCACTCGTTTTCTATGCCATGCTGCTGCCCGCCACCAGCACGGGCGGAACGCTTGGTCTCGTCTCGCTGCGCTTTCTGAGCCTCGGCGAGCTCCTCATCGCCTTGGCCCTGTCTGCGCTGCTGTCGCTGACCGTGTCGCTGGGCGTGCACGGACTGAGGCAGGGGCGGCGGGTCAACCCCACGGGCACGATGCTCGGAGCGGCCCTCGCCCTGGCGCCTTCGCTGCTGTGCTGCACACCCGCCATTCCGCTGGCCATCACCGCGATCGCCTCGCTGCTGCCCGCAGCCGGACATTTCGGGGTGCCCATCCAGGGATGGATCGCCACGCATGAGGGCACTCTCTACGCGATGGCGATCGCCGCGATGGCCTGGGGACTGCTCGGCAGCGCTCGCAGGGTTCTGTCCTGCGCCTGCTGACCGTCTCCGGACCCTCGACCCAGTGGGCCGAGAGGCCGATTCCTGAGCGTCCCGAACCCATCTCCCCCATGTCGAACTGCGCGCATTGCATCCCTGATGACTCAAGTGGTCCGGGCTCCGCCCCGCACGTAGCGGTCATTGGCAGCGGCGGCGCTGCGATGGCGGCGGCGCTGAAGGCCGTCGAGCGCGGCGCACGGGTGACGCTGATCGAGCGCGGCACCCTCGGCGGCACCTGCGTCAATATCGGCTGCGTTCCGTCGAAGATCATGATCCGCGCCGCGCACATCGCCCACCTACGCCGCGAGAGCCCGTTCGACGACGGCATTCCGGCGACGACACCCGTGATCCTGCGTGAGCGCCTGCTCGCCCAGCAACAAGTTCTCGTCGAGACGCTGCGCAAGACCAAGTACCAAGACGTTCTGGACGCTCAATCGGCCATCACCGCGGTGCGTGGCGAGGCCCGCTTCCATGACGCGCGCACGCTGGCGGTACGACTCCACGACGGAAGCGAGCGCGTCATCCCATTCGACCGCTGCCTGATCGCCACCGGAGCGAGCGCCACGGTGCCCCCGATCCCCGGGCTCGAGGGCACGCCGTACTGGACGTCGACCGAGGCGCTGGTGAGCGCCACCATCCCCGGGCGCCTCGCCGTCATCGGCTCTTCGGTGGCGGCCGTGGAATTGGCCCAAGCCTTCGCCCGTCTCGGCGCCCGGGTCACCATCCTGGCGCGCAACACCCTGCTCTCGCGGGAAGATCCGGCCATTGGCGAAGCACTCACAACGGCGTTTCGCGCCGAGGGCATCGAGGTCCTGGAATACACACAGGCGAGCCACGTCGCGCACGTGGACGACGAGTTCGTGTTGACGACCCCTCACGGCGGGCTGCGGGTCGATCGACTGCTGGTGGCCACCGGCCGCACCCCGAATACGCGTGGGCTGCGGCTCGAAGCGGCCGGGATCAAGGTGGATCCGCAAGGGGCTATCCAGATCAACCCGGGCATGCACACCAGCGCCCCGCACATCTACGCCGCGGGCGACTGCACCACGCAACCGCAATTCGTCTACGTGGCGGCAGCTGCGGGCTCGCGCGCCGCCATCAACATGACCGGAGGCAACACCGAGCTCGACCTCAGCGCAATGCCTGCCGTGGTGTTCACCGATCCGCAGGTCGCGACCGTAGGCTTGAGCGAGCAGGCGGCGGAACAAGTCGGTCTGCGCACCGACAGTCGCACCCTCACGCTGGACAACGTGCCGCGCGCTTGCGCCGACTTCGACACCCGCGGCTTCATCAAGCTGGTCATCGAGCAGGGCAGCGAGCGTCTGCTCGGCGTGCAGGCGGTCGCCCCGCAGGCCGGCGAGCTGATCCAGACAGCGGCGCTGGCAATTCGTGCTCGCATGACGGCGCAGGACCTGGCCGACCAACTCTTCCCCTACTTGACCATGGTCGAGGGGCTCAAGCTCGCCGCGCAGACTTTCCGCAGGGACATCAAGCAACTGTCGTGCTGCGCCGCTTGAATTGCTACTACGGAGACGGACCGTCCTGCCTAGCCGAAGCCCCGGTTCGAGCAGCAGCAGCTCGAGCACCTTGCGTGCTTCGTGGTCAGAACTTTCCTGGTCCCTGACGGCGATCGATCGCAACGACCGGGACCTCGGTGGAGCAGGCCAGCGCCAGCCTCCAGAATACTCGGGAAAGTACCAGTCCGGAGTACATTCGCGGCTTCGTTAGAATGTTCTCATGAAAGCCCGAGAAATCAAGAACCATCTGTACGCTCAGGTTGCGCGTATCGGAGCAGCGTTATCCAGTCCCAAGCGCCTGGAACTGCTGGAGCTTCTGGCGCAGGGCGAGAAGTCGGTCGAAGCCCTGGCGCAAGGGGCTGACATCGACGTCAAGCTGGCCAGCGCACACCTGCGCGTGCTGCGCGATGCGCAATTGGTGGAAGCCAGGCGCGATGGCAAGAACCGGATCCACCGACTCAGCGGCCCCGATGTGTCGGACTTGTGGGTGAGCCTGCGCGAGCTGGCCGAGTCGCACCTGGCCGAGCTGCAGCTTGCGATGGCCCGCCTGGTCGCCGAGCCCGAGCGGCTCACTCCGGAGAGCGCGCAGTCGTTGTTGGACAAGGTGCGCTCCGGCGACGTGGTGCTGCTCGACGTTCGCCCCGCGGCCGAGTTTCGTGCCGCGCACATCCCCGGCGCGCGCTCGGTTCCGCTGGAGGAATTGCAGACGCGAATTCGAGAACTGCCCCGCGACAAGGACATCGTTGCCTATTGCCGCGGCCCGTTCTGCCTGATGTCGGAGTTTGCCGTCGCCCTGCTGAAGCGCCAGGGCTTTCGAGCTCGCAAATCCATGGATGGAGTGCCCCAGTGGCGTGCTGCCGGGATGTCCGTGGAGTGCGCGGCGGCCTGAACCCGGGAGACCAGCATGGCAGACGTCTTGTTCATTCTCAACGAAGCCCCATACGGCAGCGAGCGAACCTACAACGCGCTGCGCCTTGCCGTCACGTTGTCGGCGCAGCCGGAGCATCGCGTGCGCCTTTTCCTCATGGGCGACGCCGTGCTGTCAGCCAAGGCCGGACAGAAGGTTCCCACTGGCTACTACAACGTCCAGACCATGCTCCACAAAGTCACGCAGCGAGGCGATGTCGCCTTGTGCGGCACCTGCCTGGATGCCCGCGGGCTCCGGGACGAAGAGTTCCTGGCGGATTGCAGGCGCTCGACCATGGTTGAACTCGGACGCTGGACAGGCGAAGCCGAGAAGGTCCTGGTGTTCTGAACCATCCCACAGGGTCGAGTCCCCATCATGTTCTTCAAACAACTTCCTACCCGTGACGCCAGCCTGTCCTACCTGTTCGGCTGCGCCGGCCTCGGCAAGGCCGTCGCCGTCGACGTGGTCGCCGGCGACGAGGACTGGTTCGTCGAGCAGGCGCGGCAGGCCGGGGCCCGGATCACCCATGTGATCGACAGCCACGTGCACGCCGACCACCTCAGCGGCGGCAGGAGCCTGGCTCGCAGGGTGGACGCGCCCTACTGCCTGCACGAGGCGGCGCGCGAGTTCGTGCACTTCGACTTCGAGGCCCTGCACGACCAGCAGATCCTCGACGTCGGCAACGTCAGCGTACGGGTGCTGCACACGCCCGGCCACACGCCCGACAGCATGTGCCTGCTGGTCACCGACAAGCGGCGCGGCGACGCGCCATGGTTCGTGCTCACCGGCGACACGCTGTTCGTCGGCGCCGTCGGCCGCCCGGACCTGGCAGGGCGCGAGCGCGAGATGGCGGGCAGCCTGTACGACTCGCTGCACGAGCGGCTGCTGAAGCTGCCCGCCGAGCTGGAGATCTACCCCGGCCATCAGGCTGGCAGCGCCTGCGGCGCCGGGCTGTCGGGCAAGCCGGCGTCGACCCTGGCCTTCGAGAAACGCTTCAACCCGCTACTCGGGCTGGCGCGCGAGGCCTTCGTCGAGCAGCTGTGCGCCGAGATCCCGCCGCGCCCGGCCGACATGGAGCGCATCGTTGCGGCGAACGTTTCGCCATGAACGTGCAGGCCCCGACGACCACGTCGCCCCATGACGCCTACCTGCAGGGCATCCGCGCCAACCTGCAGCAGTTCGTCTGGCAGGCGGTGCAGGTGTTTTTGGTCGGGCTGCTCATCGGCATGGAGCGCACCGTGCTGCCGGTGGTCGCGGCGCGCGACTTCGGGGTTCCGCGCTCGTCATTCCTGTACCTGCTCAGCTTCGTCATCTCCTTCGGCCTGGTCAAAGGCGCTTTGAACTTCGCCGCCGGGCGCCTGTCCGAGCGCATCGGGCGCAAGACCGTGCTGGTGCTGGGCTGGCTCGCCGCCCTGCCCATCCCGCTGCTGATCTTTTTCGCGCAGTCGTGGTGGTGGATCGTCGCCGCCAACCTGTTCCTGGGCGTCAACCAGGGCTTCGCGTGGAGCATGACCGTCACCAGCAAGGTGGACATCACGCGCGCCGAGCAGCGGGGACTGGCCACTGGCATCAACGAGTTCGCCGGCTACGCGGCGGTCGGCCTGGCGGGCCTGGCCACCGCGTGGCTGGCCCAGCGGGTTGGAACGCGCGAGGCCTTGCTCGGCTTCGCCAGCATGGTGATCGCCATCGCGTTGCTGACCGCGCTGCTGTTCGTGCGCGAGACCCTGCCGTGGGCGCGCGCCGAGCGCCATCGCCACGCCAGCTGCACCCACGCGGGCCCGCGGCCGCGCTTCGCCGACGGCCTGCCCGAGCACCCCACTTCGCGCCAGGTGTTCGCCTACGTGTCCTTCGGGCACCCCACCTTCTCGGCACTGTGCCAGGCCGGCGTCGCCAACAAGGTCGCCGACACCCTGCTGTGGGTGCTGTTCCCGCTGTACCTGCACGGCCACGGGCTGGGCCTGGTGCAGGTCGGCTGGGTCACCGGGGTGTACGGGCTGAGCTGGGGCGCCTCGCAGTTGTGGACCGGGCCGCTGTCGGACCGCATCGGGCGCAAGCGCCCGGTGGTGGCCGGGCTGTGGTTGCTCGCCACCGGCGTGGCTGCCGCGGTGCTGGTGCGCGGCTTCGCCGCCTGGATGGCCAGCGCCGTGGTCATGGGAGTGGGCATGGCCCTGCTCTACCCGAACCTGATCGCCGCGGTGGCCGACATCGCCCACCCGAGCTGGCGAAGCTCGGCGCTGGGCACCTACCGCTACTGGCGCGACACCGGTTACGCCATCGGCGCGTTGGTGCTCGGGCTGGTCGCCCAGGCGCGCGGCGCCATCGAGCCGGCCTTCTGGGTCAGCGCGGCGTGGCTGCTGGCCTCCGGTGCCTGGGTGCTGCTGCGCGCGCAGGAAACCCACCCTGGCCACCCGCCGAAGGAACCACGCCCTTGAACTCGATCGCGCAACTGCTCGCGGGCGGCTTCCTCGTCTCGCTGGTGCTCGGCGGCGCTGCGCAGGCATCGCAGTTCTGTCCACAGGGAGGACTGCGGGAGGCCGTGCTGGAGGGACGACCGCAGCGTCTGGCCGCCTACTTCGCCGCGACCGGCTTCGCGCTGCTCGCCGTGGCGGGCCTGCAATGGCTGCTGCAGCAGGGTCTGCAGCCCTCGCACCCACCGTATCGGTCGCAGCAGTTCCCCTGGGGGCGCTACGCGCTCGGTGGCTTGCTCTTCGGCTCGGGCATGGTGCTGGCGCGGGGCTGCCCTCTGCGCACGCTCGTGCTCAGCGCGCAAGGCAGCGTACAGGCCCTGCTGTCCCTGGGGGCGATGAGCGTCGCCGCCTTCGCGATGACCAGCAGCTTCGTGTTCAACGACTGGATCGCCCCGTGGATCGTTCGGCTCAACCTCGACCTGGGCCGCTGGGGGTGGCGGAGCCAGGGGCTCGATGCGCTGCTGGGCCTGCACGGCTGGCAGGCCCGCGCGCTGCTCGGCCTTGCCCTGGGCGCGCTGGTGCTGGTGCTGGCCGCGCGCGCATCGGCAGGCGAGTGGCGCCGCCTGCGATGGGCCGGCTCGGCACTGATCGGCTTGACGGTGGCTGCCGGCTACTGGCTGACCGCCGGCCCGATCGGGGCGCGCGCGGCGACCGACGCTGCCTTCATGAGCCAGCCTCCGGACGGCATGGGCGTGCAGTCCTTCAGCTTCGCCGGCCCCTTGAGCGATCTGGCGCATTTCGCCATGCATGCGCACGCGCAGACCTTCACCTTCGGCGTGGTGCTGGTTCTCGGGACCTTCCTCGGCGCGGCGATATCCGCCGTCGTGCGCCGGGAATTGCGCATGCAACTGCCCCGAGCCCCGCGCGAGCTGGCGCTGCGTCTGCTGGGCGCCATGATGACCGGAGCCGGCGCGGTGCTCGGCCTGGGCTGTACGGTTGGCCATGGGCTGAGCGGACTGGCCGTGCTGTCGATGGGCTCGGCGCTCGGGCTGGCATGCATCTTCCTGGGCGCCATGGGCACGATCTGGATCGAGTCCCGCTGTGGCGCCAAGGCCCCGGTCGGGCTTCGAATGGAATGGGAGAGTTGAGCGTGCTGCGCCGCATCTTGTTGATGAATGTGATGGTCTTGGCGTACTGGCAAGCCGCTGAAGCCGCAACCGCGACCAGCGGCCCGCCGACCTGGCAGAGCCAGGGGGCCCGGTTCAGCGTGCAGCTGACGCCACTGTACGCCGAGCAGGCGCAGGCCTTCTTCGAGAACATGGGATACCCGCAGGGTGCCGTGCGCGAAGTCGCAGCAGTGTGCGTGTTCGGCACGACCATCCGCAATTCCGCCGGAATGCCCGTGCGCTACGACGTCGGCCGTTGGCGGGCCGTCACGGCGGATGGCAAGCGACACCGCCTGATCACCAAGACCGATTGGCTGGCGCGCTGGAAGGCTTTCGGCCTGCAGGCCGACTGGTCGATCCTGCCGCCGCGCCAGACCCTGCAACCCGGGGACTGGGGGCAGGGTTTCACCACAGTGGACCTTCCGGCCGGAACCCGATTCAACCTGAAATACGAGTGGACCCAAGATGCAATCGAACACCATGCCAGCGTGCGCGGCGTCCAATGCGCGCCCCGCGCCTCGCGCCCTTGACGGACTTAAGTGCCTGAGCGCGGGCGCCCTGTTCGCACTCGCCTGCGCGAGCGCCCCATCACGAGCCGCGCAGCCGTTGATGAGCCCGGTGAGCCCACCGCGTCCGGCCCCGGGCTTCACCTTGCAGGACATCGACGGCAAGACCCACAGCCTTGCCGACTACCGCGGCAAGGTCGTGCTGGTGAACTTCTGGGCCACCTGGTGCCCGCCGTGTCGCGCCGAGATGCCCTCGATCGAAAGGCTCTACGCGTCGATGAAGGGCAAGCCCTTCGTGGTGCTCGCGCTGGACCAGGGCGAAAGCGTCGACAGCGTGTTCGCGTTCATGGGGCAACTGTCGCCCTCGCCCACCTTCCCGGTGCTGCTCGACAGCAAGAGCCACGCTGCCCATGCCTTCGGCGTCATGGGGATCCCGTCGACCTACCTGATCGACCAGCAGGGGCGCATCGTCGCCCAGGCCATCGGTGGGCGCGACTACGACTCGGCGACCATGCGCACGCTGCTGGATCGCCTGATGAAGTGAACCATCGGGTCCGTCGCCGGGCCCATCGCCCGGGCAGCGTGCCGCCCGGCATCGAGCCCGCCGCGCTCAATCGACGATGAAGCGCCCGATCATGCCCCGCTGCATGTGCCCGGGCATGGTGCAGGCGAAAGGCACCGTGCCGGGCTTTCCAAAGCGCCAGATCAACTCGCCCTGCCCCTGCGGCGCCACGGCCACCATGTTGGGCTCCTGTCCGTTGGGCATGTCGGGCATCGCGGCCATCATCTTCGCGTGCTCCTCGAGCTCGGACTGGATGCCGATGGTGAGTTCATGGCGCGTCCTGCCCTGGTTGACGACGACGATGCGCACCGTCTCGCCCGGCTTGACGTGGACCACGTCAGGTGTGAAACGCATCTTGTCGTCGGCCAGGATGCGGATCGTCTGGCTCACGGCAGAAGCCGTGCCCGGTCCGCCCACGCTCGCCGGGTTCCCGGGGTCCGCGGGTTTCGGCATCGTCTGCCCCTGAGGCATCGAGGCCATGCCCGGCATGGAGGCCATGCCCGGCATGGAGGCCATTCCCGGCATCGAACCCATGCCCGGCATCGAGGCCATCGGCGTCGGGGCGGGTGCGGACCAGGCGCTCGCGCAGAGACCGCCAAGGGCAAGGGTCGCCAGAACATTCTTGATCTTGAACATGCAGTGCATCCAGAAGGTGGGTTGAAGGAACATCAGAACCAGAAATGCACACCGGCAACCACATCGGTGGTGTCGCGGCGCTCGCCCGCTGCCTGGGCGAAGTCACCGGTGCGCCCGAAGCGTCCGCTCCACTCCACACCGATGTAGGGCGAGAACTGGCGCGAGATGTCGTAACGCAGGCGCAGCCCGGCGGTGGCATCGGACAGGCCGCTGCCGAGGCCGCGCGCCGGATCGTCCTTGCCGTAGGCGTTGAGCTCGATCTGCGGCTGCAGCACCACACGCTGGGTCAGCAGCAGTTCGTAGCTGGCGCTCAGGCGCAAGGCACTGCGCCCCTGGTCGCCCAGGTAGCCGGTGGCCTCGACGTTGAACCAGTACGGCGCCAGGCCTTGCACGCCGAAGGCCAGCCAGTTGCGATCGGGGCCGCCGCCGTTGTCGTGGCGCACGCCGAGCTGCGAGTCCCAGTACGCGGCGATGGCGTGGCCCCACAGCAGTTCGGTACGCCCATCCTGCAGGCGCCCCTGCGAGGCCTGCCCTTCGGCCTTGAGCACGGCGCGGTTGAAATCACGTCCGTACCAAGCCTGCACGTCGTAGGTGGTCCAGTTGCCGGAATCGTGGCTGTAGGCGCGCTCCAGACGGTCCACCAGCACGGAGCCGAAACTCTCCTGGTCGGCCAGGCGCGGCGGCCTCACGCCGGCCGGGATGTACGGGCCCGTCGTCAGCGTGTAGCCGCCCGAATCGGCGTTCGCCGTACGTGGGCTCGTGCCTGCGGCAGCCGAAGCCGGTCCCGCAGGCATCGACATGCCCGGCATATTCATTCCGGGCATGGCCTTCGCCGACGCAGGCGCACCTGCCGAGCCGCCGGAGCCGGCCGGCGCCTGCTTCGCGGGCATGTCCATGCCTTGCATGCCCTGCATTCCTGCCATGGACCTCGCAGCTGCCGACGCGGGGGCAGCAGGTGCCGCCGGGCTGGCCGCGGGCATCGACATGCCCGGCATGCTCATGCCGGCCATGGAGGCGCCCGGGGCAGACGCGGGCGTGGCCTGCTTCGCGGCGGCGGGGCTGGCCGGCATGGCCATGCCCTGCATGTCCATCGCCTGCGCCGACACCGGAATCACGGCCGCGATGGCTGCCGCAAGGATGCCCGTGTGGATCGTCGTCTCGATCGTCTT
>JAJZWA010000072.1 GCA_021846965.1 Pseudomonadota bacterium
ATGGGCCAAAGCGGATGTTCTGGATCAACAGGGGGGCGAGTTGTCCATCTTCGGCAGCCTGTTTCGCAAGCGCTATGCGCCGCTGATGGGATTGGACATCAGCAGCTCCAGCGTCAAGTTGGTGGAGCTGGATCTCGACCAGCAGGGACGCTACACGCTCGTGCGCGCCGCGATCGAGCCCCTGGAGAAGGGCGCGATCGCCGATGGCACCGTCGAGAAGCCCGACGACGTGGCCGAGGCCGTGCGCCGCCTGATCAAGCGCAGCGGCACGCGCACCCGTGACGTGGCCCTGGCGCTCCCCTCCTCGGCGGTCATCAGCAAGAAGATCATCCTGCCCGGCGACTTGCGCGAGGAGGAGATCGAGGTGCAGGTCGAGAGCGAGGCCAACCAGTACATCCCCTTCGCCATCGAGGACGTCGCGCTGGATTTCTGCGTGCTGGGCCCCAGCCTGGGTTCCCCGGGCGACCAGGAAGTGCTGATTGCCGCCTCGCGCCGGGACAAGGTGCTCGAGCGCCAGGCCATCGCCGAGGCTGCCGGCCTCAAGCCGCGCATCCTGGACATTGACGCCTTCGCCTCGCGCCTGGCCGCCGGACGCCTGATCGAGCGCCTGCCCCGCGGCGGCCACGACCTGCTGGTGGCCATGTTCGAGATCGGCGCCTCCAGCACTTCCATGCAGGTGCTGCGCAACGGCGAAACCCTGTACGACCGCGACCAGACCTTCGGCGGCGCGCAGCTCACCCAGGCCATCGCGCGCCACTACGGCTTCTCGCAGGAGGAAGCCGAGGCGAAGAAGCGCAATGCCGACCTGCCCGATGACTACACCAGCCAGGTGCTGGAACCCTTCGTCGCCGGCATGGCGCAGGAAGTCATGCGCGCGCTGCAGTTCTTCTTCCGCGCCACGCCCAACAGCAAGGTGGACTACATCCTGCTCGCAGGCGGCACCGCGGCGCTGGCCGGCCTGGTCGAGCGCATCACCGAACTGACCTCCACCGCCTGCCTGGTGCTCAATCCCTTCGAGGGCATGGCCATCGGATCCGAGGTGCGCGAGAAGAAGCTGCGCCTGCAGGCTCCCAGCTATCTCACCAGTTGCGGTCTGGCCATGCGCAGGTTCCTGCAATGAACATCGTCCTGATCAATCTGCTGCCGCACCGAGAGGCGCGGCGCAAGAAGCGCCGCGAGGCCTTCTACGTAGGCGCCGTCGTCGCGGTGGTGCTCGGCGGACTGCTGCTGGCGCTGGGCGACGGCGTGCTCAGCGCGATGATCGACGCGCAGCAGTCGCGCAACGATTTCCTGCAGTCGCAGATCGCGATCCTGGATCACCAGATCCGCGACATCGCCACGCTGCGCCAGGAGATCGACAGCCTTCGCGCCCGTCAGAAGGCGGTGGAGGACCTGCAGTCCGACCGCAACCTGCCCGTCTATCTGTTCGAGGACCTGACCAGCAAGACCCCCTCGGGGGTGCAGCTGACCAGCGTGCAGCAGCAGGGGCGCAACGTGCTGATCCAGGGCACCGCGCTGAGCCAGGAACGCGTGGCCGACCTGCTGCGCAACCTGTCCGACGGCAAGGGCTGGCTGGAAAAACCCGAGCTGATCGAGATTCGTTCGACGCAGCGCCCCGGCATCGGCCAGGCGGTGTCGTCGTTCCAGCTTCGCGCCACGCTCAAGGCCCCCGGCGCGCCTGGCGCGTCGGCGCCCAAGGCTGGCGCGCACTGATCGAGAACCATCCAGCATGGCCAATCCCTTGTCGATGCGGATCGATTTCGCCACGCTCCAGGAGCGTGTCGCCGGGCAATTCCGCGGCCTGAATCAGAACGACCCCGGCACGTGGCCGCCGCTGCCGCGCTTCACGGTCTACGCGGCGATCCTCGTGCTGGCGCTGGTGGCCGGCTGGTATTTCTGGCTGTCCGACGTCAAGCAGCAGCTCGACAGCGCGCGCCAGCAGGAAGTGCAACTGCGCTCGACCTACAAGTCCAAGCTGGCGCAGGCGGTGAGTCTGGACCTGCTCAAGGCGCAGAAGGCCCAGGTGCAGCAGTACGTGCTGGTGCTGGAAAAGCAATTGCCGGGCAAGGCGGAGATGGACGCGCTGCTGTCGGACATCAACCAGGCGGGGATCGGCCGCGGGCTCGAGTTCGACCTGTTCCGCCCCGGGCAGGTGGACGTGCGCAACTACTACGCCGACCTGCCCATCGCCATCGAGGTGCAGGGCAGCTACAACGACCTGGCGGCCTTCACGTCGGACATCGCCAAGCTGTCGCGCATCGTGACCATCAACAACGTCAGCATCGGCAACGGCACCCAGGGACGCCTGCGCATGGACGCCACGGCGATGACCTATCGCTACCTGGACGCCGACGAGATCGCCGCCAAGCAGGCGCAGCAACATCCGAAGCCGGGGGGCAGGAAATGACGGCCACGCGCCTTTTGCGGCTGTCCTGCGCCGTCGGCGTGGCCGCCTTGCTCGCCGGCTGCGGCGGCAGCCAGCACGAGGACCTGCGCGCCTGGATGGCGCAGCAGCGCGCCCAGCTGCACCCGCACGTCAAGCCCATCGAACCGCCCAAGCCCTACATTCCAGCCAGCTACAGCCTGGCCTCCCAGGTCGATCCCTTCTCGGGCGCCAAGCTCGAGACCGGGGTGCGCCAGGAAATGAATCGCCTCAGTCCCGAGGTGCTGGCGCAGATGAACCGGCCCAAGCAGCCGCTGGAACAGTACTCGCTGGACCAGATCCAGATGGTGGGGAGCCTGCTCATCAAGGGCCAGCGCTACGCGCTGCTCAAGGCCGGCAACCTGCTGTTCCGGGCGCACGTCGGCGAATACGCCGGGCAGCATTACGGGCGCATCACGCAAATCACCGAGGACCAGGTGGTCCTGAATGAACTGGTGCAGGACGCTACCGGCGACTGGGTGCAACGCACCGCAACCCTTCAATTGCAGGAGAGCAGCAAATGATGTCCCTTCGGCCTGAACGTGCGAGCGTGGCCCGTTGCCTGGCCGGCGCGGCGCTGCTGTGGGGGCTTGCGGCGAGCTGTGCCGCGCACGCCGCCAACGTCCTGCAAAGCCTCAACGCCAGCAGCCAGAGCGGCCAGGTGGTGGTCGACCTCAAGTTCGCCGAACCCCTGAGCGCGCCACCGGCCGGCTTCACCATCGACCAGCCCGCCACCGTGGTGCTCGACTTCCCCGGAGTGAGCTCCGATCTGGGCATGCATGCGCTGAAGTCCTCCGAGGGCAATCTGCGCTCGGCCGACGTGGTGCAGGCGCAGGGGCGATCGCGCGTGGTGCTGAACCTGCGCGAGAGCACCACCTACACGACCAGCATCCACGGCAATGAGCTGAGGGTGACCATGGCCGCGCCCGCCAACGGGCTGGCCAACCCCAGCGCCAGCACCACGCCGGTGAGCGCGCCGGTGCACTTCGCGCAGTCCCTGAACTCGCGGCAGCTGGCGCTGCGCACGGTGGAATTCCACCGCGCCAGCGACGGTTCCGGCCGCATCGTCGTGGGCCTGCCGAACAACCAGGTCGGCGTGGACATCCGCCAGCAGGGCCAGAACATCGTCGTCGACTTCCTCAACACCACCCTTCCGGCCGACCTGCGCCGGCGCATGGAGGTGGGCGACTTCGCCACGCCGGTCAAGTCGGTGACCACCTTCCAGATGGGCGACAACGTGCGCATGGTGGTGCAACCCACCGGCGCCTACCAGCAAAGCGCCTACCAGGCCGACAACCAGTTCGTGCTGGAAGTGCATCCGGAGCTTCCCAAGCCCAACCAGCTGGTGGCCGGCAACGGCCCGGGCTATCACGGCCAGAAGCTGTCGCTGAATTTCCAGAACATCGACGTCCGGTCGCTGCTGCAGGTGTTCGCCGACTTCACCGGCCTGAACGTGGTGGTCAGCGATTCCGTCACCGGCAACCTGACCCTGCGCCTGAAGGACGTGCCCTGGGACCAGGCGCTGCACATCATCCTGCAGGCCAAGGGCCTGGGCGAGCGCAAGGACGGCAACGTGCTGTGGATCGCGCCGCGCCAGGAGATCATCGCGCGTGAGCGCAGCGAGCTCGAAGCCGCCAAGTCGGTGCAGGCGCTGGAGCCCCTGAAGACCGAGACCTTCCAGCTCAACTACCAGAAGGCGGCCTCGGTCGTGGCGCTGCTGACCGGCGCCACCAGCGGCGTGCAGCAAGCCTCGCCCAACACGGTCCCGGTGCCGTACCCGGTGCTGTCCAACGCGGCCACCGCGTCCAACACCTCGCGCATCCTGTCGCCGCGCGGCACGGTGATCGCCGATCCGCGCACCAACCAGATCTTCGTCACCGACGTGCCGTCGAAGCTGACCGAGATCGCCAACTTCATCCACAAGATCGACAAGCCGGTGCGCCAGGTGCTGATCGAGGCGCGGGTGGTCGAGGCGACGGATCAATTCGGCCGCTCGCTGGGTGCCAAGCTGGGGTACACGGACGCAGCCGCGGCCCAGGGCGGCGTGCCCGGCCTGAACCTGGTCGGTGGTACCAACGTGACCGTCGGGGGTAATTACCTGGGCGTGGCGAACCAGACCAACCAGCCTGGTTCCTCCGGCGCGACCCTGACCGACTCCCAGTTCGTCAACCTGCCGGCCACGACCATCGCCAACGCGGTGCTGGCCGGGGCCAATCCGGGGACGCTGGCCATCAGCCTGTTCAACGCCGGTGCCAATCGTTTCATCAACCTCGAACTCTCCGCGCTGGAGGCGGACGGCAAGGGCAAGGTGATCTCCGCGCCGCGTGTCATCACCGCCGACATGCAGGAGGCGCATATCGAGCAGGGCACGGAGATCCCCTACCAGCAGGCGACCTCCAGCGGAGCCACCGCGGTCTCCTTCGCCAAGGCCGTGCTCAGCCTGGACGTCACCCCGCAGATCACCCCCGATGGCAATATCATCATGAATGTGGCGGTGCACAAGGACAGCGTCGGGCAGAACACCAACAACGGCCCGGCGATCAACACCAACACCGTGACCACCCAGGTTCAGGTGGAGAACGGTGGCACCGTGGTGCTTGGGGGCATCTACTCGTCCACCGAGACCGAACAAACCGACAAGGTTCCCCTGCTGGGCGACATTCCGGTCCTGGGCTATCTGTTCAAGACCAACAGCAAGAGCCTGCAGAAGGACGAACTGATGGTGTTCCTGACCCCGCGTATCGTCACAGGCGCGGACCTTACCCGCTGAAGCCGGAACTCGCCAAATGAAGAAGCTGCTCTCGCGCCTGACGCGCCTGCTCGTCCCCGTCCTGCTCCTGCCATGGCTGGCGGCCTGCGGAGGCGGCGGCAGTTCCCACGGTACCCCCTTGCTGGGAAGCGGGTCGACCTCGAGCACGAGTTCCGGGACCACGACGAGTTCGTCCTACGTGCTCGTGGTCAGCGCGGCGTCCACCGCCCTGAACAGCGGGCAGACCACCACCATCACCGGCACCCTGACCAGCAACGGCCAGGCGGTGGCCGGGCAGACCCTGACCTTCGTGCTGGGCACGAACCTGTCCGGAGCCTCGCTGTCGCAGGCCACGGCCACCACGGGTTCGAACGGCCAGGCCTCGATCACCTACACCGCCGGCGCGCTCGGCGGCAACGACACCGTGGTGGTCAGCGCCTCGATCACCTCCAGCTCCGGCACCGCGACCCCCGTGGGCTCGACCACGATCGCGGTGACTCCCGTGTCGGGTAGCGGCGGGACCCAGTACGCCATCACGCTTTCCTCGGTCGGGGGCACGTCCCTGGCCACCGGGGCGAGCAGCGAGCTGACCGCGACGGTGACCAACACGGCCTCGGGCGCTGTCGCGAACAAGACCGTGACCTTCACCTTCTCGACCTCGGTGACCGGCGGCACCCTTTCCAGCGGCTCGAGTTCGGGGAGCAGCGTCTCGGCCACGACCGCGACCGGCACCGGACAGGCGGGCGTGCTGTACACCGCCGGCAGCACCACGGGCACGGATATCGTCACGGCCAGCGTCACCGATTCCAACGGCAACACGGCGACCGCCTCGATCGCCTTGAACGTGGTCAGCGGCAACGCCACCAACATCACGCTCACCCTGAGTCCTTCGACCACGCAAACCGTGGCGCACAACGTTCCGTGCAACGGGGTGCAGGAGGTGAACAACTTCGTTGGCCTGGTTGCCAACGTGGTCAACGCCGGAACGACAAGCCCGGCCACGGGAGTGACCGTGACCTTCTCCATGGGAAGCGTGACATCCTCGGCTTACGTGCAGGAGACCACCGCCTGCTCCACGACCTCGCCGCCGCCCAGCATTCTGGTCGAGGCCGGCCTCAAGAGTCCGACCGCGACGGTGGTTCAATCCCTCTCGTCGACCACCACCGACGCCAGCGGCAATGTCTACGCGGATTACGTCGCTGGCGGGCAGTTCGGCACGAACATCTATGACACGGTGATCGTCACCGTCAGCCGCAGCGGGGTCATCCTGGGCTCCAAGTCCCTGCTGGTGAACGTCAACCCGTGATGCCCGGACGCGGCGGCCGCGCCTGCGCGCGCCGCCGCGAAGCCGGCCAAGCTCGTGCCCAGCATTTTCCTGGTCGGCCTGATGGGGGCCGGTAAGACGACGGTAGGACGTTCGCTGGCCCAGCGAACGGGCCTTCGTTTCTTCGACAGCGACCACGAGATCGAGCGCCGTCGCGGGCAGACGGTCAGCGAGATCTTCGCCCAGGACGGCGAGGCCGCGTTCCGGGAACTCGAGCAGCAGGTCATCGACGAGCTCACGCGCGTCGAGGGCGTGGTGCTGGCCACCGGCGGCGGAGCCGTGATGCGCGAGCCCAACCGGCGCGCGCTGCACGAGCGCGGCACCGTGGTCTACCTGCGCGCGGGCCCCGACGAGCTGGCCCATCGCATGCGCAACGACCGCACGCGCCCCCTGCTGCGTGGGGCCGATCCCCGCGCGCGCCTGCGCGAGCTGTTCCGCCAGCGCGACCCGCTGTACCGCGAATGCGCGCACTTCGTGATCGAGACCGGACGTCCCTCGCCGTCCATGCTCAGCCAGCTGGTGCTGGCCCAGCTCGAGCTGGCCGGGGTGGTGCCTGCGCAGCACTGAGGGCGCTGCGCGCGGCCCGAAGGGGCGCGGCTCCTACAATGCGAGGCTTTTCCGCCCATCGCAAGCCGAGGCCCTCCGCCCATGACCAGCGTCCGCGTCGAACTCGGTTCGCGCTCCTATGACATCCTGATCGGCGCCGGCCTGCTGCGCCAGTCTTCCACCTTCGCGTCGGTGGAGCGCCCGCGCGCCAGCGCCCTGATCGTGAGCAACACCACGGTGGCGCCGCTGTATGCGCAGGCCCTCGAGCAATCGCTGCGGGAGCGCTTCGCGCGCGTCTTGCATTGCGTGCTCCCCGACGGCGAGCAATACAAGGACTGGCAGACCCTGAACCGGGTGTTCGACACCCTGCTGGAACAGCATTGCGACCGGCGCAGCGTGCTGTTCGCGCTGGGGGGCGGAGTGATCGGCGACATGGCCGGCTTCGCCGCCGCCTGCTACATGCGCGGCGTGGCCTTCGTGCAGGTCCCGACCACCCTGCTGGCCCAGGTGGACTCCTCGGTGGGCGGCAAGACCGGCATCAACCACCCCGCCGGCAAGAACATGATCGGCGCCTTCCACCAGCCCCGGCTGGTGGTGGCGGACATCGAGACCCTGCGCAGCTTGCCCGCGCGCGAGCTCAGCGCCGGCCTGGCCGAGGTGATCAAGCATGGGGCGATCGCCGACGCCGGGTTCTTCGTCTGGCTGGAGCAGCACATGGAGGCGCTGCGCGCGCTCGATCCCGAGGCCCTGGCGCATGCGGTGCGCCGCTGCTGCGAGATCAAGGCCGAGGTCGTGGCGCGCGACGAGACCGAGAGCGGCGCGCGCGCCCTGCTGAACTTCGGCCACACCTTCGGGCATGCCGTGGAAGCGGCGATGGGCTATGGCAGCTGGCTGCATGGCGAGGCGGTGGGCGCCGGCATGGTGGTGGCCGCCGAGCTGTCGGTCGAGCGCGGCCTGCTCGGGCGCGAGGTGCTGCGCCGCCTGCGCGATCTGGTGCAGCGTGCCGGACTGCCGGTACGCGTGCCCGAGCTGCCGGTGGGGCGCTATCTCGAACTCATGCGCGTGGACAAGAAGGCCGAGGCCGGCGAGATCCGCTACGTGCTGCTCGACGGGCTGGGCAGTGCGCGGCTGCTGCCGGCCGCGGACGCCGCCGCGGCGGCCGCCTTGCTCGCGCATGGCGCGACGCCGGGCGCGGCCTGAACGCGCGCGGGAGCCCAGCGTGATCGCACCCTACGCCTGTGACCCCGCGCGAACGCGCGGACGCCGCCACGAGGAGCCGCCGCCGCGCGACCGCAACGACTTCCAGCGCGACCGCGACCGCATCGTGCACTGCGGAGCCTTCCGGCGTCTCGAGTACAAGACCCAGGTGTTCCTCAACCACGAGGGAGATCTGTTCCGCACGCGCCTGACCCACAGCCTCGAGGTGGCGCAGATCGCCCGCTCCATCGCGCGCGGCCTCGGTCTCAACGAGGATCTCACCGAGGCCATCTCCCTCGCCCACGACCTGGGGCACACCCCCTTCGGGCACGCGGGCCAGGATGCGCTGGCCGCCTGCATGCGCGAGCGGGAGCCGGGCGGTGGTGGCTTCGAGCACAACCTGCAGTCCCTGCGGGTGGTGGACCGGCTGGAGGAGCGCTATGCCGCCTTCGACGGGCTGAACCTGTGTTTCGAGACCCGCGAGGGCGTGCTCAAGCATTGCTCGCGGCGCAATGCCGAGCGTCTGGGCGACGTGGGCGAGCGCTTCCTGCAAGGGCTCCAGCCCAGCCTGGAAGCCCAGGTGGCCAACCTGGCGGACGAGATCGCCTACAACAACCACGACATCGACGACGGCATCCGCTCCGGCCTGCTCGAACTGGAGCAGCTGGAGGTGGTGCCCTTCTTCGGCGGCCACCTGCACGCCGTGCGCGCGGCCTATCCCGGTCTGAACGCCAAGCGCGTGCTGGCCGAGACCATCCGGCGCATGATCTCCGCGCTGGTCGCCGACCTGGTCGAGCAGACCGCCGCGCGCATACGCGACAGCGGCGTGGCCAGCCCGGAGGAGGTGCGCGCCGCGCCGGCGCTGGCCGCCTTCAGCACCCCCGTGCGCGAGCAGCTCGCGCAATTGCAGCAACTGCTGCGCAAGGCGCTGTATCGGCACCCCCGCGTGCTGCGCACCACCACCAAGGCCTCGCGGGTGTTGCGCGAGCTGTTCGCCGCCTACGCCGACGACCCGCGCCTGCTGCCCGTGGAGCACCAGCGCGAGCACCGTCAATTGCGCGCCATTGCCGACTACGTGGCGGGCATGACCGACCGCTACGCCATCCGCGAGCACCGCAAGCTGTTTTCCGTGCAGGACTGGTAGGGCAGCTCGCTGCCAAAAAACCACACAACAGATGTGGTTACTGGTCAATGTCCACGCAATATTTGCCTGAGCAAATATTATGGAGGGCATGAAAGCGATCTCCACTCCGGCCAGCGGCTCCGACGAGAGCGGGCAGACCGTCCGTTTCTACGACGGATCCAACTACTCCGGCGAGGAGTCGGTGGGCTACTGGATCAAGCAGGCCTACCTGGCTCTCCAGCGCAACCTGGACAACCAGATGCAGGGTTGCGACCTCACCGGCATGCAATGGGGCCCGCTGTGGCTGATCAGCCGCGGCAAGGCCGACACGGTGGCGGCATGCGCTCGCGAGGCCGGCATCGACGCCGGCGCGATGACCCGCATGCTCGACCGCCTGGAGGCCAAGGGCCTGATCGAGCGCAGCCGCAGCACCCAGGACCGCCGCGTCGTGCACGTGAGTCTGACCGACCGTGGGCAGGAGATCGCCTCGCGCATTCCCCATTGCCTGGCCGAAGTGATGAACCACCACCTGCGCGGGTTCCAACGTGACGAACTCGACACCCTGCTCGGCCTGCTGAGGCGATTCGTGAGCAACGGCGGCGCCTGCGGCGACGCCACCGCCCCTTCCGACGAACCCCAACCATGAACCTCAAGCCTTTGTTGCACCCCTTTGGCTCCCGGTCGCGCCCGGCATGGCGCCTGGCCGCGCTGGCCGGCGTCCTGGCCATGCTGGGGGGCTGTGCCTCGACCGGGTCGAGCGAGCCCCAGGCGCACATGATGGACGGGAAACAGCTCGGGCTGCAGGCCACGGCCGCGGCCTTCCCGACCCAGGACTGGTGGACCCGCTTCGGCGACGCCGAACTGGACCGCCTGGAGCAGCAGGCCCTCGCCGGCAGTCCGGACCTGCAGCAGGCCCAGGCGCGCGAGCGCGAGGCCCAGGCCGCCGCCGGCGTCGCCCACAGTGCGCTGCTGCCCCATGTGGGCGCCGCCTTGTCGACCACCCGCGAGCGATTCAGCGCCAACGGCTATTTCCCGCCGCCCATCGGCGGCAGCACCTTCACCGAGGACCAGCTCACCCTCAACGGCAGCTACGAGCTGGACTTCTTCGGGCGCAACCGCGCGCGCCTGCGCGCCGCCGTGGGCCGCCAGCGCGCCGCCCAGGCGCAGGTGCAGGCGGCGCGGGTGATGCTCACCTCGGACGTCGCCGCCAGCTACTTCCGGCTGGCCGGGCTGGTCGCGCAGCAGCGCGTGCTGCAAGCCAGCCTGCAACAGCGCCGCAGCATCGCGCGCCTGGTCGGCGAGCGCGCCCGCGCCGGTCTGGACAACACCCTGCAGCAACGCCAGGCGCAGGCGCAGATCCCGCAGCTGCGCGTCGACCTCGATGCCAACCTGGAGGCGCAGCAGCAGGCGCGCCACGCCCTGGCCGCTCTCATCGGCGCAGGCCCGCAGGCCACCGCCGGGCTGCATCCGCGCCTGGCCGCGGTGCCGCTGCCCCAGCTGCCCGCGCAGCTGCCGCTCAGCCTGATCGGGCGCCGGCCCGACATCGTGGCGGCGCGCTGGGAAGTGCAGAGCGCGATGGCCTCGGTGGCCGAGGCCAAGGCCAGGTTCTATCCGGACATCAATCTCTCGGCCTTCATCGGCTTCGACTCCATCAGCCTCAGCAAGTTCCTGAACACGGGTAGCCGCGAGTTCGGGGTCGGCCCGGCCATCGACCTGCCGATTTTCGAGGGTGGGGCGCTGCGTGCGAACCTGCGTGCGCACGACGCCCAGGCCGACGAGGCCATCGATGCCTACAACGCCACCCTGGTCGGTGCCGTGCGCGAGGCGGCGGATGCCATCTCGCAGCGGCGCTCGACCCAGGCGCAGATCCAGGCGCAGACCCGGGCGCTGAAGCTCGCCAGCCAGGCGTATCGCCTCGCCGGACAGCGCTACGCCGCCGGGCTGGGCAACGAACTGGTGGTGCTGCAGACCCAGGAGCCGGTGCTGCAACTGCGGCAACTCGGCGTGCGCCTGAAGACCCAGGCCCTGGTGGACGACGTCGCGCTGATCCGCGCGCTGGGCGGCGGCTACGACGCCGCGAGCGGCTCGCCGACCGTCGCCGCCCAGGCCCGCTGAACCCGTACACAACCCCAAGACAACCAAGAATTCCACGGAGCTTCGCATGAGCGCCAATCCGCAATCCAACAACACGACCCCGAACGGCGATGCCGACGCGAAGGCCGCACGCCGCCGCAAGCTGATGCTCGGGGCCATCGGCACCTTCGTCGTGCTGGGCGTGATCTACGGCGGCTACCAGTACTGGCAGTCGACGCGGGAGGTCAACACCGACGATGCCTATGTGAACGGCAATCTGGTGCAGGTGACTCCGCAGGTGGGAGGCACGGTCACGGAGATCGGCGCCGACGACACCCAGGTCGTGCGCGCCGGCCAGACCCTGGTGCGCCTGGACGGGGCCGATGCGCGCGTGGCCCTGCAGCAGGCCGAGGCCCAGCTGGGCCAGGCCGTGCGCGGACTTCGCGTGACCTACGCGCAGACCGCGGCCCTGGAGTCGCAGGTCGCGGTGCGCGAGACCGACGTCGCCACGGCGCGAGCCAACCTGGCCAAGGCCGAGGACGCGCTGCAACGCCGCCGCAAGCTGGCCGGAACCGGCGCGGTCGGTGCCGAGGAACTGCGCCAGGCGCAGATCGCCGTGCAGGAGGCCCAGAGCTCCCTGCGCACCGCGCAGAGCGCGGTGAAGGCCGCGCGCGCCCAGGTCGCGGCCAACGAGGCGCAGACCGCGGGCACGGTGCTCGCCCACAACCCGACCGTGCGCCTGGCCGCTGCCCGTGTGCGCGAGGCCTACCTCGCGCTGGAGCGCACCGACGTGGTCGCGCCGGTCAGCGGCGTGGTCGCGCGACGTACCGTGCAGCTCGGCCAGCGCGTCGCCCCCGGCACGCCGCTGATGACCGTGGTGCCGCTCGACACCGTCTGGGTGGACGCCAATTTCAAGGAAACCCAGCTGCGCGAGCTGCGCATCGGCCAGCCTGCCAAGGTGGTCGCCGACATCTACGGCAGCCACGTGAGCTATGACGGCAAGGTCGTGGGCATTTCCGCGGGCAGCGGCTCGGCCTTCGCGCTGCTGCCGGCCCAGAACGCCACGGGCAACTGGATCAAGGTGGTGCAACGCATCGCCGTGCGCATCGCGCTGGATCCGGCGCAGCTGCGCAAGCATCCGCTGCGCGTGGGCCTGTCCACCGAGGCGACCGTGGACATCCGCGATCACTCGGGCACGCCCGTGATCGGCCTCACCCCCACCCAGCCGGTGGCGCAGACCGACATGTACGCGGCCAACTGGGCCAAGGCCGACAGGCTGGTCGCGCGCATCATCGCCGAGAACGTCAGCGGCATGCCCGCCCGCGAAGTCGGGCTGCACGCCGGCCGCCGCGCGCGCCGCTGATCGACGCCCGCGCACCGGAGTTCCACCATGACCGATACGGTCGTCATCGAGGAAGCTGCGGCGGGCGCCACGCCGGAGCCCGCACAGCCCACCCACCTCCAGCCGCTGCGCGGCAGCGCGCTGGTGCTGGGGACCGTGGCGCTGAGCCTGGCCACGTTCATGAACGTGCTCGACACCTCCATCGCCAACGTGTCGCTGCCGGCCATCGCCGGGGACCTGGGCGTGAGTTCGTCGCAGGGTACCTGGGTCATCACCTCCTTCGGCGTGGCCAACGCCATCGCGGTGCCGCTCACCGGTTTCGTGACCCAGCGCTTCGGCGCGGTGAAGGTGTTCGTCACCAGCATCCTGCTGTTCACCTTGTTCTCCTTCCTGTGCGGGCAGGCGCCCAGCCTGCCGGTGCTGATCCTGTTTCGCGTGCTGCAGGGGGCGTCGGCGGGGCCGATGATTCCGCTGTCGCAGACCCTGCTGCTGTCGAGCTATCGCAGCGAGCGCTCGGGCATGGCCCTGGCCATGTGGTCCATGACCACGCTGGTGGCTCCCATCACGGGGCCCCTGCTCGGGGGCTGGATCACTGACAACATCTCCTGGCCCTGGATCTTCTACATCAACGTGCCGGTGGGCCTGATCTGCGCCAGCGTGACCCTGACCATCTACCGCAATCGCGAGACGCCGACGCGCAAATTGCCCATCGACTGGACCGGCCTGGGCCTGCTCGTGGTCTGGGTCGGAGCCCTGCAGATCATGCTGGACAAGGGGCAGGAGCTGGACTGGTTCGGCTCCACCACCATCCGCCTGCTGGCCATCGCCGCCTTCATCGGTTTCGTGCTGTTCCTGATCTGGGAACTGCACGACGAGCATCCGGTGGTCGACCTCAGCCTGTTCCGGATCCCGAATTTCACCATCGGCACCATCATGCTCGCGCTGGCCTACGCCATGTTCTTCGGCTCGCTGGTGCTGCTGCCCCTGTGGTTGCAGGAATTCGTGGGCTACACCGCCACCGACGCCGGGGAAGTGCTGGCCTGGGTGGGCCTGTTCGCGCTGGCCATCTCGCCGGTGATCGGGCGCTACGTGCAGTCCGTGGACACGCGCTGGCTGACCACGGTGTCCTTCGCCGTGTTCGCCCTGGTGTTCTGGATGCGTTCGCGCTTCACCATCGGCGACAGCTACTGGGACTATTCGCTGCCCACGCTGATCCAGGGCATCTCCACGGCGATGTTCTTCATCCCGCTGCTGTCCATCGTGCTCGGTGGCCTGCCCCCGCAGCGCATCGCGGCGGCCTCGGGGCTGTCGAATTTCGCGCGCATCACCGCGGGCTCCTTCGGTACCTCGATCTACACCACCTGGTGGACCAACCGCGCCATCCTGCACCATGTGCAACTGGCCGAGAACATCCAGCAGGGCAACCCGGCCACGGACCATGCCCTGAGCCTGGCCAGTCACCTCGGGCTGAACCATCAGCAGGCCCTGAGCCTGATCGACCGTCTGGTGCAGCAGCAGTCCTACACCATCGCGGTGGACGAGATGTTCCGCCTGAGCGCCTGGCTGTTTCTCGCGCTCATCGTGCTGGTCTGGCTGGTCAAGCCCACGCACAACGGCGCCAAGGTCGACGCCAGCGCCGCGCATTGAGGGCAGCGCCGATGCCCGCGCGGATCCCGGGTTAGGATCCGCGCATGACCCAGGATTCCCCCACACTGCTGCTTTGCATCCGTCACGGCGAGACCGAGTGGAACGCCGTGCGCCGCATCCAGGGTCAGACCGATATCGACCTCAACGCCCGCGGCCTGGCGCAGGCTGCGGCGCTCGCGCAGGCACTGGCCGGCCAGACCCTGGATGCCGTCTACAGCAGCGACCTGCGGCGCGCCCGGAACACCGCCGAGCCGCTGGCGCGCGCACGGGGCCTGTCCCTGTGCCTCGAGCCGGCCTTGCGGGAGCGCGCCTTCGGTAGTTTCGAGGGGCGCAGTTTCACCGAGCTCGAAGTCGTGCACGCGCAGGACTGCGAGCGCTGGCGCAGGCGCGACCCCGACTGGGGTGCCCCCGGAGGCGGTGAATCCCTGTTCGCCCTGCGCGAGCGCGTGCACGGCGCCTTGCTGTCCATCGCCCGGCGTCATCGCGGGCAGACCGTGGCGGTGGTGACCCACGGCGGCGCGCTCGATTGCCTGTACCGCATCGCCACCGGGCAGGACATGCTCGCCCCGCGCACCTGGGAGCTGCGCAACGCCGCCATCAACCGCCTGCTGGTCAGCGACGACCACGTAGGCCTGGTGGGGTGGAACGATTGCGGGCACCTCGACGAGGTGCTGGACGAAAGCGGAGCCTGAGCCTCCGCGGCCCTGGCCCCGTGGGGACTCGGGGCCTCTCCAGTCATCCCGAGCGCCTCCCCCTTCCCCCACAGGCCATTCCCCCACGCATCGCAGGCCCGGCGGAACTTTCCCGCGTAGCGGCACTCTGACACCTCAGTCAGGCCCGGACCTTGCGCGCAGCGGCTGCAGCCGCGGCTGCCGCGCGGGGTGGGCGAGCGGGGGTGCGGGGCATGGAGTACG
>JAJZWA010000013.1 GCA_021846965.1 Pseudomonadota bacterium
CTCGTGAGTGACCAGCGCCCGCACGCTGTCGAGTTCGTTGCGGCGCACATCGAGCAGCTTCGCCAGCTTGTCTATCTGCGAGCGGCTCAGCTCCGCAACCGAGTCACTCAGCGCTTTAAACAGATGCGTCTTCACGGGGCTCTCCTTGAACCCCGCAGAGTCTATCGCAAGTCGACGTCATCAACGCCAACCCTGAACAGCGCGGACATTTCGTCTCCTAAGGACAGTGCGTCATGAACGGGTCGAGCCACGGCTGCATGGGCCATGGCGTCATCGATTGTTATAACCGCATACGAACCGTCGGATCCAGCAGGTGGAACCCGAGGTTCGTGTATACAAGACTTGTTACAAAGAATAAGCGAGGTGCCCTGCTCGATGCAGGCAGGGCGCGATGCCGGCTCAGGCCGCGTTCGCGCTCGCCTTGGGCCGTGACCGCGCGGAACGCGCCGGCTTGGACCACTGGCCCGGAAAGGCCTGCGCGAGCTCGAACACCTGGCCGGCGTTGTCGGCCTGGTAGCCGGCAAGCTGGTTCACCGCGGCGCGGAACTCCGGGCTGCACAGGGTGCGCAGGGCCTGCTGCAGCGCTGCGTCCTGCAGGCGGCGGGCCTGGCACAGCAGGAAATAGCGCTCGGTGTGCACCGGCACGAAATCCAGGTCGAAGCGCCTTGCCGGAGTCTCGACCCCGAAGGCCACGTCGGCCATGTCGCTGGCCACGTAGGCCGCCACGGCGGCATGGGTGAGTTCGCACTGCTCGTAGCCGTGCACGCTCGCGGCTTCGATGCCCGCTCGACGCAGCAGCAGGTCGAGCAGGAAGCGGGTGCCCGAGCCGGGCTGGCGGTTGATGAAGCGCAGGTCGTCGCGCGCCAGATCCTCGATGCCGTAGATCTTTTTCGGATTGCCCCGGGCGATGATCAGGCCGACCCGCCGCGTGGCCAGCCCGATCACCCGCTGCGTGCCGGGTTGCAGCCAGCGCCGGTAGTGCTCGATGGCCGCGGGCTCGAATTCCCCGATCGGGATGTGGAACCCCGCCAGGTCGCAGTTGTCCAGGGCCAGCGAGGCCACGGCGTCGGTGCTGCTGCAGTAGCGCAGTTCGTTGAGGACCCCGTCGCGGTTGAGTCTCTGGTGCAGGGATTCGACCGCGAAGCCATGGCTGGCGCGGATGCGCAGTACGGCGTCGTTCTCGTGTTGCACGCGGCCGATCTCGGCTTCCAGCTCCGAGCCCAGCGAGTCCAGCGTCGGCGACAGGCGCGCGGCGATGCGACGTTGCGCCCACACCAGCTTTTCCGACAGCGGGCTCAGGCGCGAGCCCTTGCCGCGTTCCATCTCGAGCAGCGACATGCCCAGCAGCGCCTCGCCCTCGCGGATCAGGGCCCAGGCATGGCGGTAGGAAATGCCCACCTCGGCACAGGCCCGCAGCAGGCTGCCGTGCTCGGCCACCGCCAGCAACAGCGCGATGGTGCGTTCCGGCAAGGCCGGGCCTCCGTCCAGACGCAGGGTCCAGCGGGCCTCGATGGTGACCTCGAACATAGGGTTATGCCTTAGGAGCCCGGGTTCTTATGAAATGCGTCTGTCGAAGCATATTGCGCATCGCATGCACGGATCCTAAAGTGGTTGGAGAACAAACGCAGTCCGGCGGCTCGGGCGGCCCGATCCTGGCCCCGCGGCCGCAGGCCCCCTCACAGCCTGGAGACACCATGCAAGAAACCCAGCAAGGCACCTCGCCTGCCGGCGAAGGCGCCGAGGACGTGGCGGCGCAGGCCCTGGCACGCTGGGCCGATCGGCCCGGCCCGCTGCTGCCCATCCTGCACGAGATCCAGGAGGCCGTCGGCTACATTCCCGGCGAGGTGGTGCCGCAGATCGCTCGCGGCCTGAATCTGTCGCGTGCCGAGGTGCATGGCGTGATCAGCTACTACCACCACTTCCGCACCCAGGCGCCCGCGCGCCACGTGATCCAGGTGTGCCGCGCCGAGTCCTGCCAGGCCATGGGCGCCGAGGCCCTGTACGAGCATGTGCTGCAGCGCACGGGATGCACGCAACACGCCTCGGCCGGCCACGCCTGCCGAAGCGCCGACGGCGCCTACCAGGTGGAGCCGGTGTACTGCCTGGGCCTGTGCGCGGCCTCGCCGGCGCTGATGATCGACCAGAGCCTGCATGCCCGGGTAAGTCCGTCGCGTTTCGATTCGCTGGTAGAGGACCTGGAGGAGGGCAAGCGATGAGCACCGTCACCCTGTACGTGCCGCGCGATTCCGCAGCGCTGGCGCTGGGCGCCGACGAGGTGGCGCAGGCCTTGCGCGCCGAGTGTGCCCGCCGCGGCCTGGACGTGGACATCGTGCGCAACGGCTCGCGCGGGATGTTCTGGCTCGAACCCCTGGTCGAGGTGGCCTTGCCCGAGGGGCGCATCGCCTACGGCCCCGTGCAGGCGGCCGAGGTGCCGGCGCTGCTCGACGCCGGCCTGCTGCACGGCGGCGCGCACGGCTTGTGCCAGGGGCCGACCGAGAAGATCGACTATCTGGCCCGCCAGCAGCGCCTGTGCTTCGCGCGCATGGGCATCACCGATCCGCTGTCCCTGGCCGACTACGAGGCCCACGAGGGCTGGGCGGGACTGCGCGCGGCGCTGGCCCTGCAGCCCCAGCAGATCGTGGAGCAGGTCATGGAGTCCGGCCTGCGCGGGCGCGGGGGCGCCGCCTTCCCCACGGCCATCAAGTGGCGCACCGTGCTGAACACGCCGGCGCAGCAGAAGTACGTGGTGTGCAACGCCGACGAAGGCGATTCCGGAACCTATTCCGACCGCATGACCATGGAGGGCGATCCCTTCATGCTCATCGAGGGCATGGCCATCGCCGGCCTGGCCAGCGGCGCGACCCGTGGCTTCGTCTACATCCGCTCGGAATATCCCCATGCCATGCGCACCATGCAGCGGGCCATCGACCTGGCGCGGGAGGCCGGCTTCCTGGGCGAGAACATCCTGGGCTCGGGCAAGGCCTTCGATCTGGAGGCCCGCATGGGCGCCGGATCCTACGTGTGTGGCGAGGAAACCGCGCTGCTCGAAAGCCTCGAGGGCAAGCGGGGCGTGGTGCGCGCCAAGCCTCCGCTGCCGGCGATCGCGGGCTTGTTCGGGCAACCGACCGTGATCAACAACGTGATCAGCTTCGCCTCGGTGCCGCTGATCCTGGCGCGCGGAGCCGCCTTCTACCGCGATTTCGGCATGGGCCGCTCGCGCGGCACGCTGCCCATCCAGCTGGCCGGCAACCTCAAGCGGCCCGGCCTCGTGGAGCTGGCCTTCGGCGTCAGCCTGCGCGAGCTGCTGTTCGATTTCGGCGGCGGCAGCGCCAGCGGGCGCCCGATCAAGGCCGTGCAGGTGGGCGGCCCGCTGGGCGCCTACATGCCCGAGTCGCAGTGGGATCTTCCGCTGGACTACGAGGCCTACGCGGCGGTCGGTGCGGTGGTCGGCCACGGCGGCATCGTCGCCCACGACGACAGCGTGGATCTGGCGGGCCTGGCCCGCTATGCCATGGAGTTCTGCGCCATCGAGTCCTGCGGCAAGTGCACGCCCTGCCGCATCGGCTCCACGCGTGGCGTGGAGGTCATCGACCGCATCCGCGGCGCGGGCGACGCGGCGCAACGCGCGCAGCAGGTGCACCTGCTGCGCGACCTGTGCGACACCATGCTCCACGGCAGCCTGTGCGCGATGGGGGGCATGACCCCCTATCCGGTGCTGTCGGCCCTGAACCACTATCCGCAGGATTTCGGACTGGACGCCGCCGGCGCGGCGGCGGCCTGAAGCCAGCGGCGCATCACCGGACACGGAGACACGAACCATGCTCGAGCAACTCAAGCAAGCCGATCTGGGAACCCCGCGACGCGAAGCCGAGCGCGAGGTCACGCTGGACATCGACGGGGTGCAGGTGACGGTCCCCGAGGGCACCTCGCTGATGCGCGCGGCCGCCGAGGCCGGCGTGATGGTGCCCAAGCTGTGCGCCACCGACAGTCTGGAGCCCTTCGGTTCCTGCAGGTTGTGCCTGGTGGAGATCGAGGGCCGCAAGGGATTCCCGGCCTCCTGCACGACCCCCGCCGAAGCCGGCATGAAGGTGCGTACCCAGTCGCCCCGGCTGCAGGAGCTTCGCAAGGGCGTGATGGAGCTGTACATCTCCGACCACCCGCTGGATTGCCTGACCTGCTCGGCCAACGGCAATTGCGAATTGCAGGACATGGCCGGGGTGACGGGCCTGCGCAACGTGCGCTACGGCTACGCGGGGGCCAACCACCTGGGCGACAGGAAGGATGAGTCGAACCCCTATTTCACCTACGACCCCTCCAAGTGCATCGTGTGCAACCGCTGCGTGCGGGCCTGCGAGGAGACCCAGGGAACCTTCGCGCTGACCATCAGCGGGCGCGGTTTCGAGTCGCGCGTGGCCGCGGGCATGAACGAGGCCTTCATGGACTCCGAATGCGTGAGCTGCGGCGCCTGCGTGCAGGCCTGTCCGACGGCCACGCTGATGGAGAAGAGCGTGATCGAGCTCGGCCAGGCCGAGCACAGCATCAGCACCACCTGCGCCTACTGCGGCGTCGGCTGCGGTTTCAAGGCCGAGATGAAGGGCACCCAGGTGGTGCGCATGGTGCCGTGGAAGGACGGCGCGGCCAACGAAGGGCACAGCTGCGTCAAGGGTCGATTCGCCTGGGGCTACGCCACCCACAAGGATCGCATCACCACGCCGATGATCCGCAAGAGCATCGACGAGCCCTGGCAGGAGGTGAGCTGGGAGCAGGCCATCGCCCACGCGGCCTCCGAGTTCAAGCGCATCCAGGCCAAGTACGGGCGCGACTCGATCGGCGGCATCGTCTCGTCGCGCTGCACCAACGAGGAAGGCTACCTGGTGCAAAAACTCGTGCGCGCGGCCTTCGGCAACAACAACGTCGATACCTGTGCCCGGGTCTGCCACTCCCCCACCGGCTACGGGCTCAAGCAGACCCTGGGCGAGTCGGCCGGGACCCAGACCTTCAAGTCGGTGGAAAAGTCCGACGTGATCATGGTCATCGGCGCCAACCCCACCGACGGCCATCCGGTGTTCGCGTCGCGCATGAAAAAGCGCCTGCGTGAAGGCGCCCGGCTGATCGTGGTCGATCCGCGGCGCATCGACCTGGTGAAGTCTCCCCACGTCGAGGCGCAGTACCACCTGGCCTTGCGCCCGGGCACCAACGTGGCGGTGCTCGACGCGCTGGCCCACGTGATCGTGGTGGAAGGGCTGGTCGACGAGGCCTTCGTGGCCGAGCGCTGCGAGCCCAAGGCCTTCGAGCAATGGCGCGAGTTCGTCGCGCGCCCGGAGCATTCGCCCGAGGCCCTGGAGGCGGTGACCGGCGTGCCCGCGGCGGAACTGCGCGCCGCGGCACGCCTTTTCGCCACCGGCAACGCCGAGGGCAAGCTGGGTGCGCGTCGACCCAACGCCGCGATCTACTACGGCCTGGGCGTGACCGAGCATGCGCAGGGCTCCACCGCGGTGATGGCCATCGCCAACCTGGCCATGGCCACCGGCAACGTCGGGCGCGAGGGCGTGGGCGTCAATCCCCTGCGCGGCCAGAACAATGTGCAGGGCTCCTGCGACATGGGTTCCTTCCCGCATGAGCTGCCCGGCTACCGCCATGTCGCCGACGGCACCGTGCGTTCGCAGTTCGAACAGGCCTGGGGCGTGGACATCCAGCCCGAGCCGGGGCTGCGCATCCCCAACATGTTCGACGCCGCGCTGGACGGATCCTTCAAGGGCCTGTACTGCCAGGGCGAGGACATCGTGCAGTCCGACCCCGACACCCAGCATGTCGCGGCCGCGCTGGCGGCCATGGAATGCATCGTGGTGCAGGACATCTTCCTCAACGAGACCGCCAAGTACGCGCACGTGTTCCTGCCGGGTTCGTCCTTCCTCGAGAAGGACGGCACCTTCACCAACGCCGAACGCCGCATTTCCCGCGTGCGCCAGGTCATGCCGCCGCTGGGGCGCTACGCCGACTGGGAGGCCACGCAGCTGCTGGCCAACGCGCTGGGCTATCCGATGCACTACAGCCATCCGCGCGAGATCATGGACGAGATCGCGGCCCTGACCCCGACCTTCCACGGCGTGAGCTTCGACCTGATCGACCGCCTGGGCAGCGTGCAGTGGCCTTGCAACGAGGCGGCGCCGCAGGGCACTCCCACCATGCACGTGGATACCTTCGTGCGCGGCAAGGGACGTTTCATGATCACCGAGTACGTCGCCAGCGACGAGAAGGTCACGCCCAAGTACCCGCTGTTGCTGACCACCGGGCGCATCCTGTCCCAGTACAACGTCGGGGCGCAGACACGGCGCACCGAGAACAGTCGCTGGCACGAGGAGGACCGCCTCGAGATCCACCCCCACGACGCCGAGGACCGGGGCATCCGCGACGGCGACTGGGTCGGCATCAGCAGTCGATCGGGGGAAACGGTGCTGCGCGCGCTGGTCAGCGAGCGCATGCAGCCGGGCGTGGTCTACACCACCTTCCACTTCCCCGAGTCGGGCGCCAACGTGATCACCACCGACAGTTCCGACTGGGCGACCAACTGCCCCGAGTACAAGGTGACCGCGGTGCAGGTCATGCCGGTGAGCCAGCCCTCGAGCTGGCAGCGCGAGTACACGCGATTCAGCCGCACCCAGGAGCAGCTGCTGGCCCAGCGCCGCGCCGCGCACGCGATGGGCGAGGCCCATGCCGCGCAGGCGCGCAAGGAAGTGGCGGCCACATGAGCGCTCGCCGGGCAGGGTTCCGAGGCCGCGGCGTGCGCGCGCAGGGGCGGTGAGCATGCCTTGCGAAGGCGCGCGCAGTCTGGAAGTGCTGCGCTGGCGCGACGGCCGCGCGCAGCTGGTCCACGACTGGCTGTCCGAGGAGGTGCCGGTGGCGTTGCAGTACAACGGCGTGTCGCACGCCGTCATGCTGGCCACGCCGCTGGACCTGGAGGACTTCGCGCTGGGCTTCAGCCTGGGAGAGGGCATCGTGGAGCGAGCCGCCGAGCTCTACGACTGCGAGGTCCTGCGTGAGCCGCGCGGCCTGACCCTGCAGATCGAGGTCGCCGCGCGCTGCTTCGAACGCCTGCGCGAACGCCGGCGCAGCCTGGCCGGGCGCACCGGCTGCGGGCTGTGCGGCACCGACAGTCTGGACCAGGCGCTGCGTCCGCTGCAAGCTCTGCCGCCCCCGCGCGGAGCGCCCCTGGCCTCGTCCGCGGTGGCGCGTGCCTTGCGATCCCTGCGCGATCATCAGCGCCTGAATGCCGCCACCGGGGCCGTGCACGCCGCCGCCTGGTGCGATGCGCGCGGGCGCCTGCTGCTGCTGCGCGAGGACGTCGGGCGCCACAATGCGCTGGACAAGCTCATCGGCGCGCTGGCGCGCGCCGGCGTCGATGCGGCGCAGGGCTTCGTGCTTATCACCAGCCGCGCCAGTGTCGAGATGGTGCAGAAGGCCGCGCAGGCCGGCGTGCCGGTGCTCGTGGCCGTATCGGCGCCGACCGCGCTGGCCGCGCGCAGCGCGCGCGAGGTCGGCATGTGCCTGGTGGGCCTGGCGCGCGGTGAGGACCTGGTGGTCTACAGCGGCGCACCACGCATCGCCCTCGAAGCTTCCCCCGAACCCACGACCAGCCTGCTCACCACATGAAGACCGAACACCTGATCTCCATGGTCAATCGCATCGGGCAGTTCTTCCAGGCGATGCCGGACCATGACGAGGCGCTGGAAGGCATCGCCATGCACGTCAAGCGTTTCTGGGAGCCGCGCATGCGGCGCGAACTGCTGGAGTACCTCGACGCCCAGGGTGGCAAGGGCATCGAGCCGGTGGTGCTGGAAGCGCTGCGCAAGCATCGCCAGCTTCTGGCCTGAGCCGGGGGTGCAGGGCCCGGGCGCGGTCACCCCTGCCCGAGCATGCGCGAGGCCAGCTCGCGTGCATCCTCGGAGCCTTCGCGCAGCGCCTGCGCCAGTGCCATGCGGGCCTCCTGAGGGTGGTTCTGGCTGAGCTTGAACTTGGCCGTGACCCGCTGCACCTCGATGTCGATGCCGACCACGCCGGCCAGCATGGAGCGCACGTAATCCTCCGGGGCGTCCGAGACCGCCCAGGGCCGGGCGCTCCCGGCCTCGTGGGTGTCGGTCAGTTCGCCCACCAGTGCGCGCAGCCAGTCGACGTCGTCGACGGCGCGCAGGCGTCCGGCCACCTGCACGATCAGGTAGTTCCAGGTCGGCACCACCTTGCCGTCCACGGCCTTGCGCGGATGCGCGCCCGGGCTGATGTAGGCCTGCGCACCGTGGAACAGCGCCAGCACCTCGCATCCGGATTCGCCGGCGCGGCGCCACAGAGGATTGCCGCGCGCCACATGGCCGCGCAGGCGCAGCAATCGGTCCTGCGCGTCGACGTCGGCCAGCAGCACCACGGGGTTGGCGTCCAGGCCCTCGGCGTCCTGCGTGATCAGGGTGGCCAGCGGGCGGGCGCGCAGCAGGCGCAGCACCTCGGAGGGATCATCGACGGCGAAATGGCGGGGCAGGTACATGGGGCGGCTCTCGGCTCGCGGCTGCGGGGAGGGCGTAATCCCGACCGCGCTCAGGGTGATTTTGCGACAAAGCCATAATGCCATGTGCCCATGCCGATCCACGACCCGCGACCACGATCCCCCGTGCCGCGATGCGCCCGCGCATCGCGCAACACGCGTCGAGCGGGGTGGCTGCTGGGAGTCGTGCTGATGCTGCCGGGCGTGGCCTGCGCGGCGGGGGCCGCGCCGCAGCGGCTTGCCCCGGCACCCCGCGCCGGCACCTACGTGGTGGACATCCAGGCGCCCAGGGAACTGCGCGATGCCTTGCGGCGCGGGCTGGATCTGGAGCGATGGAAGGATGACGGGGACCTGCGCGAGGAGCAGCTTCGCTCCCTGGTCGAGGAGGTCCCCGCGCAGGCGCGGCAGGTGCTGGAGGCGCTGGGCTATTTTTCGCCCCGGGTGGAGGTGCGCCTGGACGTCACGCGCCAGCCCTGGCGCGTGCTGCTGCACGTGGAGCCCGGCGAGCCCAGCCGGGTCGTCGCGGTGCGCTTGCGCGTGCTCGGGCCCGATGGGCGGCCGCTGACGGCGCTGCAGTCGCAACTGCTGCGTCACTGGAGCCTGGGCGAGGGCAGCGTGTTCGATAGCGCGAGCTGGCAGTCCGCCAAGAGCGATGCCCTGCTGCGCCTGAGCACGCGGCGCTACGCGGCGGCGCGCATCGTGGCCAGCCGCGCGCTGGTGGATCCGGCGCAGCACGCTGCGCGCCTGTCGGTGGATTTCGAGACCGGCCCCGACTATCGCTTCGGTCCCCTGAGCGTGCATGGGCTGCAGCGCTACCCCGAGTACGTGGTGCGCAATCTGGCCCCCTGGTCGCAGGGCGACCCCTATTCCCAGGAACAGCTGCTGCACCTGCAGCAGCGCCTGCAGGACAGCCGCTATTTCCGCAGTGCCACCGTCGGAGCCCCGCTGTCGGGCGCTCGCGGCGACCAGCTTCCGGTGGACGTGAACGTGATCGAGCAGCGCGCCCAGCGCCTGGGCTTCGGCCTGGGTTACAGCAGCAACACCGGTGCGCGTACCCAGATGGACTACGGCAACCTCGATCTGTTCGGGCAGGCCTTGCGCCTGAGCAGCTCGGTCAAGCTGGAGACCTTGCAGCAAAGCCTGGGTGCCACGCTGCAGTTTCCGCGCCGCCACGACGGCGCGAACTACAGCATCGACGCCCAGGTCCTGCATTCGGACATCCAGGGCCTGACCACGCGCAGCCAGAGCCTGGGGCTGCAGCGCCGGCGCAGCGACGGGCCGATCCAGACCATCCAGTCGCTGCAGTTCATCAATGAGCAGCAGCAGCTCACGGGTGGGCCGGTGTCGTCGAACATGGCCCTGATGCCCGGCTACACCTGGACACGCCGGCGCCTGGACAGCCCGCTGGATCCCACGCGTGGCAATCTGCTCAGCGCACAGATCAGCGGCGGAGCCCGCGCGCTGCTGTCGGACCAGAACTTCGTGCGCCTGTACGTGCATGCCCTGCAATACCTGCCGCTGGGCCCGGACAACCAGCTGATCCTGCGCGGCGAGCTGGGCCAGGTGCTGAGCCCCTCGGCCAACGGCATCCCGCAGCAGGAGTTGTTTCGCGCGGGGGGGATCGGTTCGGTGCGAGGCTACCCCTACCAGAGCCTGGGCGTGGTGCAGGATGGCGCGGTGGTGGGCGGGCGCGCCTTGTTCACGGCCGGCGTCGAGGCGGTGCACTGGGTGCTTCCGCGCTGGGGCGCGGCCCTGTTCGTCGACGCCGGAAATGCGGCGGACAGCTTTCACAGCCTGCATCCGGTGCTGGGCTACGGCGTGGGCCTGCGCTGGCGCAGCCCGGTGGGGCTGGTCAGCGTCAATCTGGCCCATGGACGCGCCATCGGCTCGACGCGTTTCGAATTCAACGCCGGTGTGAGTTTCTGATGCCACGAGGCGCGGATTCCCCCTCCTCCGGTGAGCGCAGGCGGCCCGGCGCCCGGCGCGGCTGGTGGCTCGGCGGGGGTGCGGCCCTTCTGCTGGCCGGCCTCGTCGCGGCGCTGGCCTGGCTGGGCAGCCCCGGCGGCATTCGCTGGCTGGGCGCACGCGCCGGCCTGGGCGTGCAGGGGGTGCAGGGCAGCGCGTGGAGCACGCTGCGCGTGTCGCGCCTGCAATGGAGCCGTGGCTCGATCCGGGTGGATGCCCGCGACCTGCTGCTGCGCTGGCGCCCGGCGGATCTGTGGCACCTGGCGCCAAGCCTGCATGTGATCGAGCTGTCGGCGGGCGAGATCGACGTGCAGCAAGGGCCATCGCCAGGCGCCTCGGGCCCGCCGCGCCTGGCCGCGGAGCTGGTGCCCCCGATCGCGCTGCGGGTGGACCGGCTGCAGGTGCGCCAACTGCGATGGCGCGGAACAGGCCAGGGCCCCTGGCTGGATCTGGGCGCCCTGCATGCACGCCTGTCGGCCGACGCCGCGAAATGGGAGGTGTCGGCCGACTGCAACGGCCCCTGGGGCAGCATGCGCGCGCAAGCGCGCATGGCCTCGCGGGCACCCTTCGCGCTGCGCGGATCCCTGGGCGCCGAGCTTTCCCCCAGGGGCCGGGAGCTGCGCCTCGATTCCCGCGTGGCGGGGACCCTGGAGAGCCCGCGCCTGGAAGCGACCCTGCGAGCCGTGCAGGCACGCGCCGTGGTGCGCGCCGAGCTCCATCCCTTTCGGAGCCTCTGGTTGGGCCCGAGCAGCGTCGAGCTGCAAGCGCTGGATCCGCAGCGCATCGATCCGGCCTGGCCCAGGGCCGAACTCAGCCTGCAGGCACGATTGCAGGGTGCCGCGATGCAAGGTGCCGCGACGCAGGGCCTGCGCGGTGAGCTGCGCCTGCACGACGCGCTGCCAGGCAGCCTCGATGCGGGGCGCCTGCCCCTGCTGGGGGCGAGCTCCAGCCTGACCCTGCAAGCCGGTGTGTTGCGGGCCCCGGACCTGCATCTGGCCCTGGCCGGGGGCGCCAGCCTGGACGGCAGCCTCGCGTGGCCGCTGGACGGCAGCGCCGCGGTGGACCTGCAGGCCCACGGGCTGGACCTGCATGCGCTGTTCACCCGCCTGGTGAGCACGCGGCTGCAAGGCCGTCTGCAGGCAACGCTGGGCGCGAAGGCGCAAAGCCTGCATGCCTCGCTGAGCCAGCCGGGCTGGAAGGCGCAGTTGCAGGCGCGGCGCGCGGGCAGCACCATCGAGCTGGAACGCGCGCTGTTGCAGGCCCAGGGAGCCGAGCTGCACCTGGCCGGCAGGCTCGACGAAGCCGCCGGCAAGGCTTTTGCCGTGCAGGCCAGGCTGCGCGATTTCGATCCACGGCGCTTCGGCGACTGGCCGCGGGCGCAACTCAACCTGCGCTTGCAGGCGCGGGGCGACCTGGCCACGCCGAGGGCCCGATTCGATCTGGAGCTGCAACCCAGCCAGTGGCGCGGGCAACTGCTGGAGGGCAGCGCCAGCGGCTTGCTCCGACCCGGCAGCTTGCGCCAGCTGCGGACGCGCCTGCGCCTGGGCGCCAACCGCCTGCGGGCCGAGGGCAGCTTCGGCGAGCCGGGGGACAGCCTGCACCTGGACCTGCAGGCGCCCGCGCTGGGGCAATTCGGCGAGGGCTGGAGCGGCAGCGCGCAGGCCCATGCCAGCCTGCACGGAAGCCTGGCCATGCCCAGCGGCCGGATCGAGCTGCAGGCACGCGAACTGCATGGGCCGCAGGGCCTGGGCCTGGGGCGCCTCGACCTCGATGCCCAGCTGCTGCAGGGCCTGCAGGGCCCGCTGAGCGTGCAGGCCACGGGCAGCCAGCTGCGGGTGGCCGGCCAGTCCCTGCGCGAGCTGGCGCTGCAGTTGCGGGGCACGCTGCGGGCGCACACCCTGAGCCTGCGCCTGGTGGCGCCCCCGCGCCTGCGCCTGCGGGTCAGCGCGCAGGGGTCCTGGCAGCCCGCGACGGGCTGGGCGGGGAGCATCGACACCCTGGACAACTCCGGCCCGGTGCCACTGCGCCTGCTGGCGCCGGCCGCCCTGCGCGTGGGCAGGCACGGCAGCTTCTCCCTGGAGCACGTCCTGCTGCGCAGCCCGGGTGGCAGCCTGGACGTGCACAGCCTGCGGCGCGATGCCAAGGCCTGGTCGGGTCGCGGAAGCGCCAGCCAGCTCGACCCTGTGTACTGGGCACGCCTGCTCGGCGCGAGGCTGCACGGGCTGCGCTCGGATCTGCGCCTGGCGGCGCAGTGGGAGCTGCGGGCAAGCCCCTCCATGCATCTGCACCTGGATGTTCAGCGCAGCGGCGGCGACCTCGTGCTGCCGGCAGGAGCGGGCCTGCCGCTGGGCCTGTCCCGCCTGGGCCTGCATGTGGACGCGGGCGCGGGCGGCCTGCATGCGGCGCTGGAGGCCGCCGGCGCCCGGCTGGGCGAACTGCGGGCGAGCGCGCAACTGGGGCTGCTGGATTCGCCGCAGGGATGGCGCGTGGACCCTCACGCGCCGCTGGTCGGCCAGGCGCGGCTGGACATGCCCGACCTGTCCTGGATCTCGGGATGGCTGCCGCAGGGGGCGCGGGTCGCCGGGGCGCTGCGCGGGGAGCTGCAGGCCGCGGGAACCCCGGCCACGCCGCGCTTGCAGGGCAGCCTGTCCGGACACGCGCTGGCCCTGGCCTTGCCCGGCCCGGGACTGGACCTGCGCGAAGGCAGCATCGATGCCTTGTTCGAGGGCGACGCCCTGCAGCTGCGCTCGCTGGTGGTGCACGACGCTTCCGGGCGGGGAACCCTGCGGGCCAGCGGGAGCATGGACCTGGCCGACGGACTGCCCAGCGGCAGCCTGGACCTGAGCCTGGACAAGTTGCAGGCGCTGGATCGCCCCGGGCGACAGGTCGAGCTCAGCGGCAGCGGGCGGCTGCGCGCGCGTCGCGGCCACGTCGCACTCGACGCCGCGTTGCGCGTCGACAAGGCCGACATCGAACTGGCCAGCGCGGACACCCCGCGGCTGGCGCCGGACGTGGTGGTCCAGGGGCGCCCGGCCCGCGCGCCTGCCGCGGCGGCTCCGATGCCGGTGAGCGCCAAGGTCCACGTCGACCTGGGGCGCGACTTCCGTCTTCGCGGCTACGGCGTCGACGCACGCCTGGGAGGCGCGCTGCTGCTGCGCGCCGAACCGGGGCAGGCGCTGGCCGCCGAGGGCAGTGTCGGCGTGCGCAGCGGCAGCTACTCGGCCTATGGCCAGCAGCTGGCGCTGGTGGCCGACAGCAGCGTCAATTTCTCCGGGCCGGTGGACAATCCGGGGCTGAACCTGGCCGCCCAGCGAGAGAATCTCCCGGTGCAGGTGGGCGTGCGGGTCACGGGCACGCTGCGCGCGCCGAAGGTGAGTCTGAACTCCGATCCACCGATGTCCGATGGCGCCATCCTGTCCTGGCTGATCCTGGGCCAGGATCCGAGCACCGTGGGCAGCGACCAGAACGCGCTGCTGCAGACCGCGGCGGCGGCGCTGTTGTCCAGCGGACAGGGTGTTCCCCTGACCAGCCGCCTGGCTGGCGCGCTCGGCCTGGACCAGCTCACGCTCAGCGGCCAGGGCGGCCTGCAGAACAGCGTGCTGACGGTGGGCAAGAAGCTCAGCTCGCGCCTGTCGGTCAGCGTCGAGCAGGGGCTGGCCGCCACCGGCAGCCTGTTCAACGTGCGCTACACCTTCACGCACCGGCTGTCGCTGCGCCTGCAGTCAGGCCTGGACAACGCCGTGGACCTGTTCTACACCTTCCATTTCGACTGAGCCGCCGTGCCTCCCGGGGGGCGGCCCTGTGCGGCGCGCGGTTCAGGGGAAGGCGGGAATGTCGGGGTCAACTCCCTCGGGTTCGGCCTCGGGGTGCTGGCTGCGCACGAGCTGCTCGATTTCCTCGACGCGGTGCGGGTGCACGTCGACCATCATCAACAGCTTGCCCTGCTCGATGGCCTGCTCATAGGGGCGCAGTTTCGGGCTGTCCACGCTGACGCCGATCATGCTGCTCACCCAGGCGCCGACCGCGCCGCCGGCCACCGCCAGGCTGAGCACGATGGCTCCGGCCGACACCACGGCCGCTCCGGGCACGGCGATGACCACCAGGCCGGCCAGCGTGCCGGTGACGCCCCCCAGCCCGAGGCCGCGCTCGAGGGCCGGGATCAGGTCGCTCTTCTCGGCCAGGCCGGCCTCGGGCAGGTTGCCCATCGGCGTGCCTTCGCGCGCCACGACGTGGATGGATTTCTCCGGCACCCGCGCCAGCAGGAGCTCGTCGACGATGGCCGAGGCCGTGGAGACGTCCGGAACCAGGAAGTACAGGCGTCGCATGGAAGGCTCCTTGGGCGGGTGAGGGCAGGGGTCGGGCGCGTGCCGTGGCCGGCTCGCTCAGCGCGTCTCCCGCAGCGCGCGGCGCAGCGTCTCGGTGAGTTGCTCGATCTGCGCGCGCTCGATGATCAGGGGTGGCGACAGCGCGATCGTGTCTCCGGTATAGCGCACCAGGGCGCCGAGTGCAAAGCAGCGCGCGAACACCTCCTGCCCGCGCAGGCCGGCGCCGTCGGCTCGGGGCTGCAGTTCCACGGCGCCCATGAGGCCGATGTTGCGGATGTCGCGCACGTGCGGGGCGTCCCGCAGTGCGTGCAGCGCCTGCTCCCAGTCGCTGTCCAGTCCGTCCCTGCGTACCCGTTCGAGCAGTCCTTCCTCGGCGTACAGGCGCTGCGTGGCCAGCGTGGCGGCCGCGGCCAGCGGGTGCCCGGAATAGGTGTAACCGTGCGGCAGTTCGATGGCGCCCTGCGCGGCGGCGTCCAGCACGGTGTCGACCAGGTCCTCGCGCACGAATACCGCGCCCAGGGGCACGGTGCCGTTGTTGACCGCCTTGGCGGTGACCATGATGTCGGGCATCACGCCCAGCGCCTGTGCCGCGAAGGGCGCGCCCAGGCGACCGTAGCCGGTGATCACCTCGTCGAACACCAGCAGCAGGCCGTGCTTGTCGCACAGCGCACGCAGGCGCTGCAGGTAGCCCTGGGGCGGCACCAGCACACCGGTGGACCCGGCCACGGGCTCGACGATCACCGCGGCGATGTTCGAGGCATCGTGAAGCTGCACGATGCGCTCGAGCTCGTCGGCTAGGTGCGCCCCCCAGGCCGGCTGGCCGCGCGAGAAACCCTGGTGCTCGAGGTCGTGGGTATGCGGGAGATGGTCCACGTGGGGCAGCAGCGCGCCGTGGAACACCTTGCGGTTGCCGGGGATGCCGCCTACCGAGATGCCCCCGAAGCCCACGCCGTGGTAGCCGCGCTCCCGGCCGACGAACACGGTGCGCTGGCCCTGCCCGCGCGCACGGTGGTAGGCCAGCGCGATCTTCAGCGCGGTGTCCACGCTCTCCGAGCCCGAGTTGGTGAAGAACACGCGCTTGAGCCGGCCGGGCGCGATGTCGGCCAGCACCTGCGCGGCCTCGAACTCCAGCGGGTGTCCGAGCTGGAAGGAGGGCGCGTAGTCCATGCTCGCGGCCTGCTCCTGGATCGCGCGGGTGATGGGCTCGCGGCAGTGGCCGGCATTCACGCACCACAGTCCCGCCACGCCGTCGAGGATCTGGCGCCCGTCGTCGCTGCGGTAGTACATGCCGCTGGCCTGCACCAGCAGGCGCGGCGCGCTCTTGAAGGCGCGGTTGGCGGTGAAGGGCATCCACAACGCCTGCATCGGCGGCGCCGCCGCAGGGGTCGAGGGCGCGGGGGACTGGGAATTCTCGCGTGCGTTCATGGAAGTTTCCTCGGAATGCGGAACAATGTACGGCATCGACTTGGCCCTGGCGCGCATGCCGGATTGCCGGGCTTGCGCTGCCAGATCGTTCCGTTCACTTGCGCCTCTCCCGCTCATGGCTCTGGGTCTGTACATCATCGGTGACGAAATCCTGTCCGGCAAGCGGCAGGACAAGCATTTTTCCCGCGTGCAGCAATTGCTGGCCGCGCGAGGAATGCAATTGCAATGGGCGCAGTACCTGGGCGACGACGCCCAGGTGCTGCGTGAGTCCCTGCGCGCCAGTTTCGAGCGCGGGGACACGGTGCTGAGCTGCGGGGGCATCGGCGCCACGCCGGACGATCACACCCGCGCGGCGGCCGCCGCGGCGCTCGGCCTGCCGCTGGAACTGCATCCCGAGGCGGTCGCGCTGATCCGCCAGCGCATCCTGACGGCTTCGCTGGGGGAGCCCGACTCCGCGGCCAACCAGCAGCGCCTGCAGATGGGCAATTTTCCGCAGGGCGCGCAGATCATTCCCAACCCCTACAACCAGATCCCGGGCTTTTTCCTCCGGGAACACTACTTCGTGCCCGGCTTCCCGGTGATGGCCTGGCCGATGATCGAGTGGGTGCTGGACACGCGCCTGCAGCATCTGCACCGCCCGGCGGGATACCTGGAACGTGGCCTGATCGTGCAGGGCGCGATGGAGTCCGAACTCACCCCGCTCATGCTGCGCATCGAACTCGAGCACGCGCAGGTCAAGGTGTACAGCCTGCCCAGCGTGGACGACCCCCAATGGGGCCGGCACATCGAGATCGGCGTCAAGGGCGAACCCCTGCGCGTGCAGGCGGCCTTCGACGCCCTGCGACAGGGCTTGGTCGCACTCGGCGCGAATTTGCGCACCGAAACGGTGCGTTCCATCTGAAACGCCCCGTTTCGGTGCATGTGGCACCGAAGCAGTGCGCGTGCCCGATCGCCCGGGCGAGCCCTGTCCAGCGCGTCGCGCGATCGCGCCCAGGCGCGCCGGACTTGCGCGCATGGCCACCGGACGCGGCGCGAAATCATCGGGGGATGGCATGGATTCTGCTAGATTTGCGAGCAGGGTCGAGCGAGCCCGGGAGCAGCCGCAGGGTCGGAGCTTCCCGCCGCTCCCGACCGGGCCGAAGCCGCGGGCCAATCCACCCACACAGCCGCACAACATTCTTGGAGAACTTGCATGACCAAACAGGTTGCCGACGTACTGAACATGGTGAAGGAAAACGACGTCAAGTTCGTCGATTTCCGCTTCACGGACACCCGCGGCAAGGAACAGCACGTGACCGTGCCGGTGTCGGCGTTCGATGAAAGCAAGTTCACCCAGGGTCATGCCTTCGACGGTTCCTCGGTCGCCGGCTGGAAGGGCATCGAGGCCTCGGACATGCTGCTGATGCCCGACGCCAGCACCGCCAACATCGACCCGTTCATGGAAGAGACCACGCTGCTGCTGCAGTGCGACGTGCTCGAACCCGGCGACGGCAAGCCCTACGATCGCGACCCCCGCTCCATCGCCAAGAAGGCCGAAGCCTTCCTGAAGGCTTCGGGCATCGGCGACACCGCCTATTTCGGTCCGGAACCCGAGTTCTTCATCTTCGACCAGGTGCGCTGGAACGTCGACATGTCCGGCTGTTTCGTGAAGATCGACTCCGACGAGGCCTCGTGGTCCACCGGTGAGAAGATCGAAGGCGGCAACATGGGTCACCGTCCGGCGGTCAAGGGCGGCTACTTCCCCGTGCCTCCCGTGGACAGCCTGCAGGACATCCGCTCCGAGATGTGCCTCATCCTCGAGCAGATGGGCGTGCCGGTCGAGGTGCACCACCACGAAGTGGCGGGCGCCGGCCAGTGCGAGATCGGCACCATGTTCTCCACCCTGGTGCAGCGCGCCGACTGGACCCAGGTGCTCAAGTACGTGGTGCAGAACGTGGCCCACAGCTACGGCAAGACGGCCACCTTCATGCCCAAGCCGGTGGTGGGCGACAACGGCTCGGGCATGCACGTGCACCAGTCGATCTGGAAGGACGGCAAGAACCTGTTCGCCGGCAATGGCTACGCGGGTCTGTCGGATTTCGCGCTGTACTACATCGGCGGCATCATCAAGCATGCCCGCGCGCTCAACGCCATCACCAACCCGGGCACCAACAGCTACAAGCGCCTGGTGCCGGGCTTCGAGGCTCCGGTGAAGCTGGCCTACTCGGCGCGCAACCGTTCGGCGTCGATCCGCGTGCCCTACGTGCAAAGCGACAAGGCGCGCCGCATCGAAGTGCGCTTCCCCGATCCGACCTGCAACCCGTACCTGGGCTTCGCCGCCATGCTGATGGCTGGCCTCGACGGCGTCGAGAACAAGATCCACCCGGGTGAAGCCGCGAGCAAGAACCTGTACGACCTGCCGCCGGAAGAAGACGCGAAGATCCCGACCGTGTGCTCCAGTCTCGACCAGGCGCTGGGCTACCTGGACCAGGACCGCGGCTTCCTGACCCGCGGCGGCGTGTTCAGCAACGACTTCATCGATGCCTACATCGCGCTGAAGATGGAGGAAGTCACGCGCTTCCGCATGACTACCCACCCGGTCGAGTTCGACATGTACTACTCGCTGTGAGTCCCGTGTCCGCCAGGCCCCCGCGGGGGCCTTCGGCGGACCGGTGCTTCGCAGCCGCCGGCGCCGCAGTCGCGAGATTGCGGCGCCGGTTTACTTTACACTCGGGCACATGCCCGCGGTCTCGCGGGTACCGCCGACTTCTCCCTTGACCGGTACGTTTTTCCAGGGTTTGCGATGCGCACCGTTTCCCTTGGCCGTCTCCTCCTCCCGGCTTGCCTGGCTGCCTGCGCCGTGGCCAGCGCATCGGCGCAGGACATCGACCCCGGCCGCGTGTACCGCTGTCCCGACAACTCCTACACCAACATGCTCAGCGTGGTGCGGGAGAAGAATTGCAAGCCGGTGGACAACGCCAACATCAGCGTGCTGTCGCCGTCGCCGGTGGCCCCGGCCGCTTCCAGGACGCGCCGTCCGGCGCTGTCCCCGCGCCATGCATCCGGCCCCGACCAGGTCAGCTCCGGCGCGCAAAGCGAGCGCGATGCGGAGGCGCGCCAGTTGCTGGAGAGCGAACTGCAGACCCAGCAGGCCAAGCTGACCCAGCAGCTGCAGGAGTACAACAACGGGCAGCCCCAGCGCCTGGGCAATGAGCGCAACTACCAGACCTATCTCGACCGCGTGCAGTCGATGAAGCAGCAGATCGACCTGACCAGGTCGAACATCGACGCGCTGCAGCGCGAGCTGCAGCATTATTCGAAATGAAGGTGTGAACCAGGCCGCACTGCCCGCGGACGGCGGCGACGATGCGCCGCCAGGTGCCGCGCCGCAGGCTGCGGCAGCCTTCGACTGGCTGGCCAGCATGGTCGCGCTGGTGGATTGCGGCGGGCGCGTGGCCCATGCCAACGCAGCGCTGGAGGCCGGCCTGGGGCTTTCGCGGCGCCAGTTGCTCGGCCAGGAGCTCGAGCACTGGCTGAGCCGCCACGGGCCGTTGCGCGAGGCCCTGCGCCAGGTGCAGGAGGAGGAATTCTCCAGCAAGCGTTTCGATGACGCCATGATCGCCCGCGCCGGCTCGGAGGCGATTCCGGTGCAGGTGGTGGTCTCGCGCACCGATTCGCCCGGATGGCTGCTGGTCGAACTGCTGGAGCTGGGGCAGCAAAGCCGCCAGGAGCGCGAGGAGCAGTGGCATCGCCAGGCCCAGGCGAGCAAGGACCTGATCCGCAATCTGGCCCACGAGATCAAGAATCCTCTGGGAGGCATCCGCGGCGCCGCGCAATTGCTGCAGGCCGAGCTGGACAGCCGGGAGCTGCGGGAATACACGCGGGTGATCATCCACGAAGCCGATCGGCTGCAAAGTCTGGTGGATCGATTGCTGGCGCCGCACCGGCGGCCCCACGTGGTGGCCGAACTGAATATCCACGAGGTGCTCGAGCGCGTGCGCTCGGTGATCCTGGCGGAATTCCCACGCGGCCTGGAGGTCGTGCGCGACTACGACGCCAGCCTGCCCGAGCTGCGTGGCGATCGCGAGCAACTCATCCAGGCCGTACTGAACATCGCGCACAACGCGGCGCTGGCCCTGGCCGAGCGCCGCGCGGCCGGGGATGCGCGCATCGTGTTCAAGACACGCATCGCACGCCAGGTCACGGTGGCCAAGCAGCGCCATCGCCTGGCATTGGTCTTGCATGTGATGGACAACGGCCCCGGGGTCCCGGAACACATCAAGGACCGCATGTTCTTTCCGCTGGTCTCGGGGCGGGACGGTGGCTCTGGCCTGGGTCTGACCCTGGCGCAGACCTTCATCCAACAGCATCAGGGGACCATCGAGTGCGACAGCCAGCCCGGACACACCGATTTCCGCATCCTGCTGCCTCTGGCCTGAACCTGGCGGGGGAGCGGCGATGAAGCCCATCTGGATCGTCGACGACGATCAATCCATCCGTTTCGTGCTGCAAAAGGCCCTGGAGAAGGCGGAGATTCCCGTGCGCAGCTTCGCCAGCACCCGCGAGGTGCAGGCGGCGCTGGCCACCGAGCAGCCGCAGGTGCTGGTGTCCGACATTCGCATGCCGGGAGGCAGCGGCATCGCGCTGCTGCAGGAGCTCAAGCGCACCCAGCCGCACCTGCCGGTGATCATCATGACCGCCTACTCCGATCTGGACAGCGCGGTGTCGGCGTTCCAGAGCGGGGCCTTCGAATACCTCAGCAAGCCCTTCGACGTGGACAAGGCGGTGGATCTGATCCGGCGCGCGGTCGACGAGAGCCTGCGCGAGCAGGGCGCGCAGAGCGCGGGCATGGATACGCCCGAGCTGCTGGGCCAGGCGCCGGCCATGCAGGACGTGTTCCGGGCCATCGGCCGTCTGTCCCCGTCGCTGGTGACCGTGCTGATCACCGGCGAGTCGGGCAGTGGCAAGGAACTGGTCGCGCAGGCCCTGCACCGCCACAGTCCGCGTGCGCAGGGGCCCTTCGTGGCCATCAATACGGCGGCGATCCCGCGCGATCTCCTGGAGAGCGAGCTGTTCGGGCACGAGCGAGGCGCCTTCACCGGCGCGCAGGCCGCGCGCCGGGGGCGATTCGAGCAGGCCGAGGGCGGCACGCTGTTCCTGGACGAGATCGGCGACATGCCCTACGAACTGCAGACCCGCCTGCTGCGCGTGTTGTCCGACGGGCAGTTCTACCGGGTGGGTGGGCACGCTCCGATCCGCGCCAACGTGCGGGTGATCGCGGCCACGCACCAGAACCTGGAGCAGCGCGTACGCGACGGGCTGTTTCGCGAGGATCTGTTCCATCGTCTCAACGTGATCCGGCTGCGCCTGCCGCCGCTGCGCGAGCGTCGCGAGGACATCGAACTGCTGGTGCGGCATTTCCTGCACAAGAGCGCGGCCGAACTGGGCGTGGAGACCAAGCGCCTGTCGGAGGCCGCGCTGGCCGTGCTGCAGGTCTACCCCTTTCCCGGCAATGTGCGCGAGCTGCAGAACCTGTGCCACTGGCTCACGGTCATGGCGCCGGGCCAGGTCATCGACGTGAAGGACCTTCCGCCCGAGCTGAGTGGCAGTGCGCAGCCGCCGGTCGCGGTTTCCACGGTCGCCTCCGGCGCGGCCCCGGCGCCCGGGATGTCCGCCGACACCGCGGCGCAGCCGGGTGCCGAGGTCGAGCCACCCGTCGCGGCGCCCGGGCCGGCAGCATGGGAGTCCGAACTGGCCGGCGAGGCGCGGTCCATGCTGCAGGCTGGCGGCACGCAGGTCATGGATCAGCTCAGCCAGCGCTTCGAGCGCGCGGTGATCCTGGCTGCGCTGGACATCACCCACGGCCGGCGCATCGAGGCGGCCCAGCGCCTGGGCATCGGGCGCAACACCATCACCCGCAAGATCCAGGAACTGGGGCTGGACGACTGACTCCGCGGCCCCGGGGGCTCAGGCGCCGGGCGTGGCCAGTTCCACCCACACCGGCGCGTGGTCGCTGGGGCGCTCGTTCCTGCGCGGCCCCCGGTCGATGGCGCAGGCGCGCACGCGGCCGCGCAGCGCCTCCGAGACCAGCACGTGGTCGATGCGCAGGCCCTGGTTGCGGCGGAAGGCCAGGTTGCGGTAGTCCCACCAGCTCCAGCTTTTCTCGGGCTGCTCGAACAGGCGGAAGGCGTCCACCATTCCCAGTTCGAGCAGCTTGCGGAAATGCGCGCGCTCCTCGTCGGTGCAGTGGATCTTGCCCCGCCAGGCCTCGGGATCGTAGACGTCGCGATCCTCGGGTGCCACGTTGAAATCGCCCAGCAGCACCAGTTCGGGATGTTCGGCCAGTTGTTGCTCCAGCCACGTTTCCAGCGCCTGCAGCCAACCCATCTTGTAGGCGAATTTGGAACTTCCCGGTTCCTGGCCGTTGGGGAAATAGGCTCCGACCACGCGCAGGCCGCCGACGCTGGCGGCGATCAGTCGCGCCTGCGGGTCGTCCAGCGTCGGCAGATTGCGCTGCACCTCGCAGGCCGGCGTGCGCGACAGCAAGGCCACTCCGTTGTAGGTGGGCTGCCCGAAGCATTGCGCCTGCCAGCCGGCGGCCAGCAACTCGGCATGAGGAAAGCGCGCATCGACCAGCTTGGTCTCCTGCAGCACGACGATGTCCGGCTGCTGCGCTGCCAGCCATTCGAGCAATTGCGGCAGGCGCACGGCCAGGGAGTTGACGTTCCAGGTGGCGATTTTCATGAACGGGAGCAAGGGAGTTCGCGGTGCCTCGGGCTGCACGCGCGGATGCGCGGCGGCCTGTGCATCCCACGACTGTAGCTCCAGGGCGCGCCTGCCCGGGCCGACTGCGCGGCCGGGCTCAGGGCAGCGAACCCGGGGGCGCCGCGTGCACGCGGCCCTGCTGGTAGCTGCTCTGCACGGCCTGCACGATGGCGAGGTTCGACTGCCGGCTGGCGAAGTACGAAGCAAAGGTCGTTGCGACCACCGTGAGCATCACGGTGAGCACGGCCAGCCACATGTTCGACTTCAGCGATCGGGCTTCCTTCGCGGATTCGGCCACGCTCGTGGCGATCAGCTCGATGCGCCGATCCCGTTCGGAGGATGCGGCCATATGGGCCTCGATGCGCCCCTCGAGGCCCGCGATGCGCGCATCGACGCGCCCCTCGAGGCCTGCGATGCGCGCTTCGATGCGCCCCTCGAGGCCCGCGATGCGCCCCTCGAGGCCCGCGATGCGCGCCTCGATGCGCTCCTCGAGCCCTACGATGCGCGCCTCGATGCGCCCCTCGAGGCCTACGATGCGCGCCTCGATACGGCCCTCGAGGCCGGTCATGCGCTCGTCGATGCTTGCAACGCGCAGATCCATGCCACGTTCCATGGCCAGTACGTGCGCCTGGAATTCCTCGCGGCCCAGACGGGCAGGTTCCATGTCCATGCGCCCACTGTACAGGGGGCCCTGCCGAAGGGAGGGCCCGCCCCCGTAAGACCCCTCAGGTCTGCAGGCGAAAGCGCTCGACGTTGGCGCGCAGCGCGGCGGCCTGGCCGCGCATCTGCTCGGCGGTGGCGGCGAGTTGTTCGGAGGCCGAGGCGTTGTGCTGGGTGGCGGCGTTGACCTGGGTCATGGCCGCGTGGATCTGGGCGATCCCACTGGCCTGGGCAGCTCCGGCCGCGTCGATCTCGGCGATCAGGGTGCTGGTCTTGACGATGCTGGGCACCATGCTTTGCAGCAGCGCGCCGGCTGCCTCGGCCTGCTTGAGCGAAGAGGCGGCCAGCTGGCCGATCTCGCGCGCGGCCAGTTGCGAGCGCTCGGCGAGCTTGCGGACCTCGCCGGCCACCACCGCGAAACCCTTGCCGGACTGTCCGGCCCGCGCGGCTTCGATGGCGGCGTTCAGCGCCAGCATATTGGTCTGGTAGGCGATGTCGTCGACCACCGAGATGCGTTCGGCGATGGCACGCATGTCCTGCAGCGTGCGTTGCACGGCCTCGCCGGTGCCGCGGGCCTGCTGCGCCGCCTCCTGGGCCATCGAGGCGGTCAGGCGGGCGCTGTCGGCGCTGCTGCGTACCGAGTCGTTGGAGGCTTCCAGCGTGGCCGAGGTCTGCTCGATCGAGGCCGCCTGCTCGGAGGCCCCCTGCGACACGCTCTGGGCGGTCTCGGCCACCTGCTCGGAGGCGGTGGCGAGCTGGGTCGCGGTGCCGCGCACCTGCCCGATGGTGGCGCCCAGGCCCTGGACCATGTCGCGCATGGCGCCCAGCAGCTGGCCGGTCTCGTCGCCGCGGCCTTGCGGTACTTCCAGCGCCAGGTCACCGGCGGCGACGCGGTGCAGCACGCTGACGGCCTGGGCCAGCGGCCGGGTGATGGAGCGCGTGATGGCCACGGCCAGCAAGGCCGCGATCAGCACCGCGGCGGCGCCCAGCGCGATGGCGAAGCCCAGCGCTCGGCGATAGGAGGCCAGCGCGCTGGCCGTGGCCGCATCGTCGGCCCGCTTGCGCACCGCCACGAATGCCTGCAGCGCGCCTTGCCAGCGCGCCTGCAGCGGGCGCACGTCGCGCAACAGATGCACGGTGGCCAGCATGCCCTGGCCGTGCAATGCGAAGCCCACGACCTTGTGCATGCTCGCCTCGGTGCTGGCGGCGATGGCCGCGATGGCGGCCAGACGGGCGCGGTCGGCCGGAGCGTGCACATGGCCTTCCAGGCGCTGCATCTGCTGCGCGTAGTCATGCTCCTGGGCGGCCAGGCGCCCGGCCGCGCCCTGGATGGACGAAGGATCGATCAGCAGCACCACGTCGCGCGCGGCCGAGGCGATCTTCTCGGTGCTCAGCAAGGCTCCGTCCGCCAGGCGCTCGGCTCGCGCGTGGGTGCCGGCCACCATCTCGAGGCTGGTCTTGAGTTGCTGCATGTCGCGCACCGCCAGGCCCAGCAGGCCGAGCAGCATCAGCACCAGCAGCCCGAAGCCCAGCGCCAGACGCGGGCCGATGTTCAGATTCCAGGGGGAAGTCATAGCCCTCCAATGTAGGATTGCTACAGACTTGCGGCCACGGGGCTAACCCTGAAGGCGTGGGACTGCGTCGAATGCAAAGGCGTTTCTGGATGATTCTGAAGGTTTCCTACAGATCCGGTTTCAGGGCCATGCCTGGTTGACCCAGGCCCGGCAGACGCCGCTGGCGTCGCAGCGCAGGTAGAGGACGTCAAGGTCGCCGAGGGCGGCGACGTCCAGCTCCAGCAGGCGATCGGCGTTGCAGCGGTACAGGCCGTCATGGGTCATGCCCATGGACATGCGGCTGAGCACGACCAGGCCGGCTGCGCCGGGCCAGCTGATGTTGCGGTGGTGATCGCCCATGCCGCCGCAGTTGAATCCGGCCTCGTTGCGGATGGGGTCGCCCCATGGGCCGGCGCAGGGCGCATCGACGGCACAAGGCCCCCGCGAGGACAGCATGTAGGCCAGGCCCGGCCCGGACGTCGCGGGCTGGCTGAGAAAATCGATGGTGAACCCCCGGCAGGCCACCGTGGCCGTGGCCAGTGCCGCCAGCACCGCGGCCCGGCACAGGGCAGGAAGAAGATGGCCGGCGTCGGGTCGGGGACGGGGCGGGGTGCTGCAGCGCATGGCCATGGCGACGGGGCGTGGGGATTCGCGCCAGCCTAGGCCCGCCACGCCTGACTGATTTCCCCCACGTCGCGTATCCGCTTGGGTCGCAAGGACGCGCCCCTGCGGATGCCTCCCGAGCCTGGTCTAGGCCGCTTCCGGACTCTCCTGCGGCAGCGCCAGCACGTGTTCGATGGGCAACGCGCAGGCCTCGGCCACGCGCAGCAGCAGCGCGGCTTCGCCGTTGCTCCAGGCCAGCAGCCCAGCGCCCCGGGTCTGCGCGGGAAGCGCCCGGGCCAGTCGCTCGGCCTGGGCGGCGACCGCGTCGGCCGGGTCGAGCAGGCGCACCGAGTCGCCGACCACGGCGCGGATGGCGTCGGTCAGCAGGGGGTAGTGGGTGCAGCCAAGCACCACGCTGGTGCAGCCGGCGTCTCGCAAGGGCTGGCAGAATCGGCGCAGCAGTTCGAGGGTGGGCGGCGCCTGGGGGCCGCGGGTCTCGATGGCCTCGACCAGCCCCGGGCAGGCCTGCAGCACCACCCGGGCCCCCGCGCCGTGCTGCGCCAGCAGGGCGCGGAAACGGCCGCTGGCCAGCGTGGCGCTGGTCGCCAGAACGCCCACCGGACCGTCGGCCTGGGCGCGCGCCGCCAGCGCCGGTTTGATGGCGGGCTCGATCCCCACGAAGGGCAGCCCGGGCCACTCGGCACGCAACTCGGCGATGGCCAGTGCGGTGGCGGTGTTGCAGGCCACCACGATCATCTGGGCCCCTTGCGCGAGCAGGAACCGGGTGAGCACCCGCGAGCGCTCCTGCACGTAGGCGGCGTCGCGCTCGCCGTAGGGCGCGAAGGCGGAGTCGGCCGCATAGAGCAGGCGCGCGTGCGGCAGGCGCCGGCGCAGCGCCGCCAGCACCGTCAGCCCGCCCAGGCCCGAGTCGAACACCCCGATGCAGGGTGCCGCGTCGGCGGCCGCGGCGCCGGGCCCGGACGCCGTAGCTGGCGTGATCTCGATCACCGGAGCCTCGTCGCCGCGCTGGCCGCCTTCAGGCGGTGGTCACGGGGATCTTGCCGATGCGGGCCTGCCATTCGGCGGGACCGCTCTTGTGCACCGAGTCGCCCTGCGAATCCACCGCCACGGTGACCGGCATGTCCTGCACCTCGAACTCGTAGATCGCTTCCATCCCCAGATCGGGGAAGGCCAGCAGGCGCGAGCTCTTGATGGCCTTGGACACCAGGTAGGCGGCACCCCCGACGGCGATCAGGTAGGCGCTCTTGTGCTTGCGGATGGCTTCCAGCGCCACCGGTCCGCGTTCGGCCTTGCCGACCATGGCGATCAGCCCGGTGCGCGCCAGCATGGTCTCGGTGAACTTGTCCATGCGCGTGGACGTGGTCGGCCCGGCCGGGCCCACGGCCTCGTCGCGCACCGGATCGACCGGGCCGACGTAGTAGATCACCCGGTTGGTGAAGTCCACCGGCAGTTTCTCGCCCTTGGCCAGCATGGAGCTGATACGGGCATGCGCGGCGTCGCGCCCGGTGAGCAGCTTGCCCGACAGCAGCAGGGTCTCGCCGGGCTTGAAGGCGGCGACCTGCTCGGGGGTGAGAGTGTCCAGGTTCACGCGCCGGCTCCTCTGCGTGTCGGCGGTCCAGTGCACGGCGGGCCACAGATCCAGGCTGGGCGGCTCCAGGTACACGGGGCCCTGGCCGTCGAGCACGAAATGGGCGTGGCGCGTGGCGGCGCAATTGGGGATCATGGCCACCGGCAGGTTGGCCGCGTGGCAGGGCCAATGGCGGATCTTCACGTCCAGCACCGTGGTCAGGCCGCCCAGTCCCTGCGCGCCGATGCCCAGCGCGTTGACCTTCTCGTACAGCTCGATGCGCAGTTCCTCGAAACGGTCGCGCGGGCCGCGCGTGAGCAGCTCGCTCATGTCGATGTCGTCCATCAGCGCCTGCTTGGCCATCAGCATGGCCTTCTCGGCGGTGCCGCCGATGCCGATGCCCAGCATGCCCGGGGGGCACCAGCCGGCGCCCATGGTCGGCACCGTCTTGAGCACCCAGTCGACCAGGTTGTCCGAGGGGTTGAGCATGGCGAACTTGGACTTGGCCTCCGAGCCGCCGCCCTTGGCCGCGACCTGCACGTCCACCGTGTTGCCGGGAACCAGTTCGACCTGCAGCACGGCCGGGGTGTTGTCGCGGGTGTTCTTGCGCTCGAACAGCGGGTCGGCGAGCACGGAGGCACGCAGCTTGTTGTCCGGGTTCAGGTAGCCGCGGCGCACGCCTTCGTCGACGGCGTCCTGCAGCGAGCCGCTCAGGCCCTCGAAGCGCACGTCCATGCCCACGCGCAGGAACACGTTGACGATGCCGGTGTCCTGGCAGATCGGGCGGTGGCCCTCGGCGCACATGCGGCTGTTGGTGAGGATCTGGGCGATGGCGTCGCGCGCGGCCGGGCTCTGCTCGCGCTCGTAGGCCATCGCCAGGTGGCGGATGTAGTCCGCCGGGTGGTAGTAGCTGATGAACTGCAGTGCGGCTGCGATGGATTCCACCAGGTCTTCCTGGCGGATCACGGTGCTGGTCATGGGGGCGGTCTCCGGGAGGCGGATGGTCTTCGGGTTATCCCGGCATGTTAAGCCCGCCGCGGGCCCGGCAGGGTCCGTCAGGGGCTGCCGGACTCGTGCCCCGCGCTGAGATGGATGGTGCGGGTCATCACCCGATCGGTCCAGGCCACGGCCAGCGCCGACAGCAGGAAGGTGAGGTGGATGACGGTCTGCGCGACCAGCGCCTTGACACTGTAGGCGTCGGCGTTGATGAAGGTGCGCAGCAGGTGGATGGACGAGATGCCGATGATGGCCATGGCCAGCTTGACCTTGAGCACCGAGGCATTGACATGCGACAGCCATTCCGGATGGTCGGGATGCTGCTCCAGATAGGTGCGCGACACGAAGGTCTCGTAGCCGCCCACGATGACCATGATCAGCAGGTTGGCGATCATCACCACGTCGATCAGGCTCAGCGCCACCAGCATGATGGTGGTCTCGCCCAGGCGCGCGTGTCCCGCGCCGGCCTCGGCCGCGGCCGCCGCCGCCTGGCCGGCGGCCTGCCCCTCCAGAAGGTGCTGCAGCGCCTGCTGGCTGCCCATGGCCGCGCGCACCAGGTCGATCAGTTCGGCCCAGAAATGCACCACGTACACGCCCAGGGCGACGATCAGCCCGAGGTACAGCGGCAGCTGCAGCCAGCGGCTGAGGAACAGCAGGCGCGCGACCGGCGGGATCGGCGGGGTGGCGGGCGCGGGAGTCGGGGCTTGGCTCATGGGGCTGGCTTCGGGCAGGGGGCAAGGGCGATGGCACGCCGGGCATGGCCGCGGCCTCGGCGCGCCGCGTTTGATTCCAAGTGTAAACGCAGCGCCACGCCGGGCCGTGGCGTGCGGCCACCGCGCCGCAGGCGTTGCGCCGCGCGACGTCAGGGCGCTGTAAGAGCCCCGAGTACACAATCGGCCTTCCACAGCCTACAGTGGGACCGGACAGCGGGCGCGAGAGCCCGCCGGGTACCCGAACGCGGCACGATCCGCCCAACACTCTGGAGACAGCCATGAGCGAACAACAAGCCCCCGAACACCAGCCGCTGAAGACCTACTACCCGTCGGCACAGGCGGTCGACGCAGCGCGCATCTCGGGCATGGATGCGTACCGCGCGCTGGTGGACGAGGCTGAACGCGACTTCGAGGGCTTCTGGGCCCGCCTGGCGCGCGAGGGGCTGAGCTGGCACAAACCCTTCACCCACACGCTGGACGCCAGCGGCGCGCCCTTCTACAAGTGGTTCAGCGACGGGCTGATCAACGTGTCCTACAACTGCCTGGACCGCCACGTGGAGGCTGGCAAGGGCGATCGCACCGCCATCGTGTTCGAGGCCGACGACGGCAAGGTCACGCGCGTGAGCTACCGCGAGCTGCTCGAGCGCACCTGCAAGATGGCCAACGGCCTCAAGAGCCTGGGGGTGAAGAAGGGCGATCGCGTGGTGATCTACATGCCCATGTCGATCGAAGGGGTCGTGGCGATGCAGGCCTGCGCGCGTATCGGCGCCACCCACTCCGTCGTGTTCGGCGGCTTCTCGGCACAGTCGCTGCGCGACCGCATCGAGGATGCCGGGGCGGTGCTGGTGATCACCGCCGACGAACAGCGCCGCGGCGGCAAGTCGCTTCCGCTGAAGGCCATCGTCGACGAGGCGCTGGCTCTGGGCGGCTGCGACAGCGTGCGCAACGTGGTCGTGTACCGGCGCACCGGCGGCAACGTGGCTTTCAATCCCAAGGGCGACCTGTGGCTGCACGAGCTGGTCGAGGCGCAGGGCACGCAATGCGCGCCCGAATGGGTCGAGGCCGAGCATCCGCTGTTCCTGCTCTATACCTCCGGGTCCACGGGCAAGCCCAAGGGCGTGCAGCACTCCACGGCGGGCTATCTGCTGTGGGCCCAGCTGACCATGCAGTGGACCTTCGACATCCGTCCCGACGACCTGTTCTGGTGCACGGCGGACATCGGCTGGGTCACCGGGCATACCTACATCACCTACGGGCCGCTGGCCTGCGGCGCCACCGAGATCGTGTTCGAGGGCGTGCCGACCTTCCCCGACGCGGGCCGGTTCTGGAAAATGATCCAGGATCACAAGGTCACGATCTTCTACACCGCGCCCACGGCCATCCGTTCGCTGATCAAGGCGGCCGAGGCGAACCCCGCGGCGCATCCGCGCAACTACAAGCTGGATTCGCTGCGCATCCTGGGCACCGTGGGCGAGCCGATCAACCCCGCCGCCTGGGAGTGGTACTACGAGAACATCGGCGGCAGCCGCTGCCCGGTGGTCGACACCTGGTGGCAGACCGAGACGGGCGGGCACATGATGACCCCGCTGCCGGGTGCCACCCCGATGGTGCCGGGCTCGTGCACCCTGCCGCTGCCGGGCGTGTTCGCCGAGGTGGTCGACGAGACCGGGCACGACCTGCCCTGGGGCACCGGGGGCATCCTGGTGATCAAGAAGCCCTGGCCGTCGATGATCCGTACCATCTGGGGCGACCCGGAGCGTTTCAAGAAGAGCTATTACCCCGAGGAGCTCAAGGGCTACTACCTGGCCGGCGACGGCGCCATCCGCGACCCCAACACCGGCTACTTCACCATCACGGGGCGCATCGACGACGTGCTCAACGTGTCGGGCCACCGCATGGGCACGATGGAGATCGAGTCCGCGCTGGTCTCGCATCCGCTGGTGGCCGAGGCCGCGGTGGTGGGGCGCCCGGACGAGCTCACCGGGGAGGCGATCTGCGCCTTCGTGGTGCTCAAGCGCCCGGTGCCCACCGGCGAGGAGGGCGTGCAGATCGCCAACGAACTGCGCAACCACGTCGGGCGCGAGATCGGCCCCATCGCCAAGCCCAGGGACATCCGTTTCGGGGACAACCTGCCGAAGACGCGCTCGGGCAAGATCATGCGTCGCCTGTTGCGCACCCTGGCCAAGGGAGAGCAGATCACCCAGGACACCTCGACCCTGGAAAACCCGGCCATCCTGGAACAGTTGGCGCGCAACCACTGAAGCCCGCGGAGGCGGCCGCGGCGCGGCCGCCTCGGCAGGGTCGGCGCGCGGCCCTGCCGCTGCGAGGCCTCGGCCGCGGGGGCGGCCGGGAGGCCGCCAGCCCGCGCTTCAGGCGGCGGGCAGCGGTACCGCCAGCAAGCCGCTGCGTCCGGGCACGCTGCCCATGCCCACCTCGCGCACCGGAAGTTCGAGCGGGTTCAGCGTGGCGGCGTAGCCTCCCAGCGTGCCGATGCGCAGTCCGGCGGCCATCCAGCCCTGCAGCAGGGACTCGAACACGGGGCTGAGCTGGCCCCCCTCGAGTTCGGCGTGCAGCGTGTAGACATGGTCGCGCCCGTCCAGCGAAAGGCGCAGCAGGTGCTCGGCCACGTTGTCCGCGCCGATGCCGTCGACGCCGATCAGTTCGTCCAGCGTGGGCAGCGTGGTGGGCAGTTGCGGAACCTCGAGCACGCGCTCGCCGATGCGTGGCAGGAAGGGCGCGTCGCCGCGGCAGTCCGAAGCCAGGCTGAAGCCCAGCTCCTGCTCGAGTTCGTAGGCCTGTGGATTCATCTGCCAGCCGGCCGCGCCGTGCACTTCCGGCGCGCGCCCGAACACCTCGCCGAAGCGCTGGATCGCCAGTTGCAGCTGGCGTCGGGTCCATTCGCGATCGCGGCGCGCCACGTGGTCCTGCCACAGCACGTGGTCCCAGGTGTGCACGCCCACCTCGTGCCCGGCGCGCCAGCAGGCGCGCATCGGCTCGGCGGCCCGCCGGCCGATGTCGGGGCCGGGCAGCAGCGTGCCGTACAGCAGGGTCCTGAGGCCGTAGTTGCTGCCCACCGAGGTGCGGCGCACCTTGGCGAGGAAACCGGGGCGGAAGATGCGCTTGAGAGCGCGCCCGGTGTGGTCCGGGCCGAGGCTGAACAGGAAGGTCGCGCGCAGCTCGTGGCGCGCCAGCTGGCGCAGCAGCGCCGGCACCCCCTCGAGGGTGCCGCGCAGCGTGTCCACGTCGACCTTGAGGGCGATGCGGGGCATGAGGGGCTCGATGGTGTGCGGATGCGCCTCAGTTTCCGGTTTCGTCCACCAGCGCACGGGCCTGCGCGATCTGGCCGCGGTAGGCCTCGAAGATCTTGCGCAGCGCCGTGTCCATGTCGGTGCGCGGCGCCCAGGAAAGGTCGCGCATGGTGTTGGCGATCTTGGGCACGCGGTTGGGCACGTCCTGGTAGCCGGCACCGTAGTAGGCGCCCGAGCTGGTTTCCACCAGCTGCACCTTGTGCGCGGTCTCGGCGTATTCGGGAATGCTGGCGGCCATGCGCAGCATGCGCTCGGCCAGGTCGCGCACCGAATGGTTGTTCGCCGGATTGCCGATGTTGTAGATCTGGCCGCTGGCCACGCCTGCCGGGTTCTCGATGATGCGCATCAGCGCGTCGATGCCGTCGTCGATGTCGGTGAAGGCGCGCTTTTGCATGCCGCCGTCGACCAGGCTGATGTTCTCGCCGCGCACGATGTGGCCCAGGAACTGGGTGACCACGCGCGAGCTGCCTTCCTTGGCCGAGAAAATGGTGTCCAGCCCGGCGCCGATCCAGTTGAAGGGTCGGAACAGGGTGTAATCCAGCCCTTCCTGTTGGCCATAGCCGGCGATCACGCGGTCCATCAACTGCTTGGAGCAGGCGTAGATCCAGCGGGGCTTGTTGATGGGGCCGTACACCAGCGGCGAGGCCTCCGGGTCGAATTCCCCGTCCGGGCACATGCCGTAGACCTCGGAGGTGGACGGAAACACCAGGCGCTTGCGGTGCTTGACGGCGGCGCGCACGATCGGCAGGTTGGCCTCGAAGTCCAGCTCGAACACGCGCAGCGGCGCCTTCACGTAGGTGGCCGGCGTGGCGATGGCCACCAGCGGAAGGATCACGTCGCATTTGCGCACGTGGTATTCGATCCATTCCTTGTTGATCGTGATGTCGCCCTCGAAAAAATGGAACCGCGGCTTGTCCAGCAGGTCGGCGATGCGGTCGGTGTTCATGTCCATGCCGTACACCTCCCAGTCGGTGGCGCCGAGGATGCGCTTGGACAGGTGGTGGCCGATGAAGCCGTTGACTCCGAGGATCAGGACTTTTTTCATGATGAGTGGTGCAAGAGATGGGCAATGCGTTGCGGCTCCAGGGCCAGGCCCAGCTGTGCGCTGTCCCAGACCTGCTGCAGGTGCAGCACGCCGCCGTCGCCGCAGCGGGCCAGCAGCGCACCTGCGCGGACATGCGGGCCGTGGCCCGCGCCGGGTTCCAGCGCGGCGGCCAGCGCCGGCGCCGCGTGGCGGGCACGCGCCACCAGCAGGCGGCGTCCACCGGCTTCGAAAAAGGCCCCGGGGTAGGGGGGCGCCACGGCACGGATGAGGTTGTAGACCTGCGCCGCCGGCAGGCTCCAGTCGATGCGGCCGTCCTCGGGCTTGCGCCCGCCGAAGTAGCTGCCCTGCTCGAGGCGATTGGGGCGTCTGGGAATCTCGCCGCGCAGCAGCGAGGGCAGCACCTGCCACAGCGCGATCTCCGCGGCTACCGTGACCTTGTCGAACACCTCGCGCGCGGTGTCGTCGGGCAGGATGGGCACCGCCTGCTGCGCCACGATGTCCCCGGCGTCGGGCTTGGCCTGCATCAGGTGCAGCGTGGCGCCGGTCTCGGTCTCCCCGTGCAGTACGGCCCAGTTCACCGGCACGCGCCCGCGGTAGCGCGGCAGAAGCGAGCCGTGCATGTTCAGCGCGGCCACCCGCGCCGCATCCAGCACGGCCTGCGGCAGCATGCGCCGGAAGTAGAAGGAGAACACGTAGTCGGCTCGCAGCGCCCGCACCCGCTCGATCTGCGCCTCGTCGAGCCCCTGGTCGACCAGCACCACGGGAATCCCGTGCTCGGCGGCCACGTCGGCCACGCGCTCGAACCACAGGTTCTCGCCCGGGTCGTCGGGGTGCGTGAGCACCAGTTCCACGCGCATGCCGCGTGCCAGCAGCGTGCGCAGGCAGCGCGCGCCCACGTTGTGGTAGGCGAACACCACCGCGCGCATGGCCGGCGCCGCAGCCTGCGGTGGGGCCGGGGTCATCGCGCCTGCGCCGCGTCGGCGCCCGCGGTGTCGTCGAGCACGGCCTGCACCACGTAGCGCGGACGCCCGCGCACCTGTTCGTAGATGCGCCCGATGTACTCGCCCAGCAGGCCCATGCTGAACAGCAGCACGCCGAGCAGGCAGAAGGTGATGGCGAACAGCGTGAACACCCCCTGCACCTGCGAGCCGAACAGCAGCCGGTCGATCATCAGCAGCACGAACAGCGCGCCCGAGGCCAGCGCCAGCGCGATGCCCAGGAAGGACATGAACTGCAGCGGGATCAGCGAGAAGCCGGTGACCAGGTCGAAGTTCAGGCGCACCAGCTTGAACAGCGAGTACTTGGATTCGCCGGCCGCGCGCTCCTCGTGCCCCACCTCGATTTCCGTGGGGTTCAGGGAGAAGGTGTAGGCCAGCGCCGGCACGAAGGTGTTGACCTCGTTGCAACGGTTGATGGTGTCGACCACGTGGCGCCCGTAGGCCCGCAGCATGCAGCCCTGGTCGGTCATGCGCACGTGGGTGATGGTTTCGCGCAGCCGGTTCATCCACAGGCTGGCATTGCGCCGGAACCAGCTGTCCTGGCGCTGGCGACGGATGCTGCCCACGTAGTCGTGGCCTTCGCGCATCTTGGCCACCAGCCTGCCGATCTCCTCCGGGGGATTCTGCAGGTCGGCGTCCAGCGTGACGATGATCTCGCCGCGGCAATGCTCGAAGCCGGCCAGGATGGCCATGTGCTGGCCATAGTTGCCGTTGAACAGGATCACCCGGGTCACGTCCGGGCGCTCGCGCTGCTGCGCCGCCAGCAGCGCCGCCGAACGGTCACGGCTGCCGTCGTTGATGAAGATGACCTCGTAACGCTCGCCCAGCGCGTCGAGCGCGGGATACAGGCGCGCGAACAGGGCGCCCAGGCCGTCCTGCTCGTTGTATACGGGCACGACCACCGAAAGTGCGGGTTGGATGGAAGGCTGCTGGCTCATACCCCGAATTCTCGCAGCACTGCCGAAAGTTCACGAAGCACTCGTTCGACGTCCCCGTCGCGCATCGAGGGGAACAGGGGCAGCGTGAGGATGCCGGCACCGATGCGCTCGGCGTGCGGGAAGTCGCCCGGGGCGAAGCCCAGCTTGCGATACAGGCTGAACAGGTGGATGGGCGGATAGTGTGCGCCGCTGCCGATGCCGCGGTCCTTGAGCGCCTGCATCACCGCGGCGCGCGGTGCCTGCGCGGGCAGCACCACCTGGAACATGTGCCAGTTGGAATCGGTGAATTCGCGTGGGGGCAGATCCACGCCGCGCGCGCCCAGCCCGGCCGCGTCCGCGGCCTCGAAGTAGGCCCGCGCCAGCTCGCGCCGGCGCGCATTGAAGGACTCCACGCGCTGCAGCTGGCCCCAGCCCACGCGGGCGGCTACGTCGGTCAGGTTGGCCTTGCCGCCCACCAGGTCGACGTCCATGCCGTCGAGGCCGAAACGCCGCACCCCTTGCAGGCGGTAGCGCTCGGCCAGCGCCGGGTCGGCGTCGGCTGGAAGCACCAGGCAGCCGCCCTCGATGCTGGTGGCGTTCTTGTTGGGATGGAAACTGAAGGAGGCGTAGTCGCCGAAACTGCCCACGCGGCGCCCGCGCCAGCTGCTGCCGATGGCCTGCGCGGCATCCTCCAGCACCCGCAGGCCGCGGCGCGCGGCGATGTCGTACAGGCGATCCAGGTCGCAGGGCAGGCCGGCCAGGTGCACCGGGAGCAGGGCCCGCGTGCGCGGGCCGACCGCCGCCTCGACCAGCCCGGCGTCCAGGTTGCGCGTGGCCGGGTCGATGTCCACGAACACCGGGCGGGCGCCCACCGTGAGGATCACATTGGCCGTGGCCACCCAGGAAAGCGGGCTGGTGATGACCTCGTCGCCCGCGCCCACGCCCATCATGCGCAGCGCGATCTCCATGGTCACGGTGCCGGAATTGAAGGCGCGAACCGTGCGCCCGCCGAAGTACTCCGACAGCGCCTGCTCGAAGCGGGCATTCCACGGCCCGGTGGTCAGCCAGCCCGAACGCAGGACCTCGACCACCCCGGCGATGGTCTGCTCGTCGATGTCGGGGCGGGTGAAGGGCAGGAATTCGGCGGGCGGGTCGCCGGCGGCGCTGGAGGAGGACATAGGGGGCTTTCAGGTACGGGCGAGCAGGACGACGCCGGCGATGATGATGGCGATTCCCAGCAATTTCTGCGCGCTCAGGGACTCTCCGAACAAGCCCCAGGCGGCGAAGGCGGTGACCACGTAGCCCAGCGAGAGCATCGGGTAGGCGATGGATACCTGCACACGCGTCAGCGCGAGGATCCACACCACCACCGATACCGCATAGCAGGCCAGGCCGGCGAGGATCTGCCACTGCATCGCGAAATGCAGCCCGGCGCGCAGGATGTGGCCGGCGGTGAAGGTGAAATGGCCGGCGGTGTCGGCACCGGCCTTGATCAGCAGCTGGGCGGCGGCGTTGAGCATGACGCCGGTGAGCACGAGCGCGAAGGCCACGGGGGTCAAGGTCGCTTCTCCTGGGGGGATGGGGCATTCCACGCCGCCGGCAGGCGCGAGCGGGCCTGGCGCGCCGCGGCGCCGTAGTCCTGGTCGGGTCGGGCCACGACCACGTAGCGGGGGGTGCTGTCTATCACCAGCAGCGGCAGCCCGAGCGCGCGCAGCGCCGGCAGCTCGCCACTGGGCATGAAGGCCAGCGGAAGCTTCGCGCTGCGCCAGCGCGCGGCGAAGTCGCGCAGCGTGGGCACCCACAACGAGGGCTGCTGGCCGATGCCGAAATCGAGTTCGCCGCGGTATTGCACCACCGTGACCTCGCGGCGCAGGTAGAAGGGCAGGGTCTGGTCGTAGGTGGCCACGGTGTAGAAAGGCTGGCCCTTGTGCAGCCAGGGCCGGATGGCCGCGACCACGTCGCGCGTGGAGGCGGTGCGCCCGAGGATCTGGAAGGCCTGGGTCGCCACGGTCAGCCCGACGAACATGCTGCCCGCCAGGGCCAGCACCGCCAGGCTGCGGCGCCCGCGCCGCTCCCAGCGCCAGGCGGCGAGCGAGCCGCCCACACCCAGCACCGCCGTGATCTCCAGCCACCAGCCGAAGCGCTGGTACAGCGCACCCGGGGTCACCGCAGTGCCGGCCCGCCACAACTGGGTGAAGCCGATGCCCGCGGCCAGGCTGAGCAGCGCCCACAGCGCGAACTGCCAGCCCAGGGCGCGCGCTCGCGCGCGAGCCAGATATTCGCCCAGCAGCAGCGCCAGCGCCGGGAACAGGGGCAGCACGTAGGACGGCAGCTTGGAGTGCGAGGCGCTGAAGAACACGAAGATGAACCCGGTCCAGACCACCAGCACCCGCCGCGTGCGCAGCGAACCGGGGCTTTCGTCGACCGGCGGGCGCAGGCCGCGCATGCCGCTGCGCCACAGCGCCGGCGCCAGCGCTCCCAGCCAGGGCATGATGCCCAGCAGCACGATGGGCACGAAGTAGTACCAGGGGCCGGGGCGGGAGAGGTCGGGCGTGGCGAAACGGTCGAACTGCTGGTAGATGAAGTAGAAGTGGAAGAACTCGGGGTTGCGCAGTTGCACCATCACGTGCCAGGGCAGCGCGACGGCCAGCAGCAAGGCCAGCCCCGGGAGGATGTGCAGGCGTCGCCACAGTCCCCATTCCAGGCTCCACAGCGTGTACAGCACCAGGGTCATGCCGGGGAAGGCCAGCCCGATGAGCCCCTTGGACAGCAGCGACAGCCCCATGAACGCCCAGCAGGCGAGCATCCAGCCCCGCTCGGCGGCGCGCGACACACCGTCGCGCTGGGCCAGCAGGAAGCTCAGCAGGCTGCCGCCGAGGCAGGCCGACACGCCCATGTCCAGGGTGTTGATGTGGCCCATGGCCAGCCAGTACACGCAACTCGCCAGCACGGCGCCTGCGTACAGCCCGGCGCGGCGCCCCCACAACAGGCAGCCGGCGAGGGCGGTGAAGGCGATGCCGAACAGGCCGCTGAGCCCGGTCCACAGGCGCGCCTGCCATTGGCCGATGCCGAACAGCTCGTAGCTGGCGGCGGTGGCCCAGTATTGCAGCGGGGGTTTCTCGAAGTACTTGAATCCGTCCAGGCGCGGGGTGACCCAGTCGCCGGTGGCCACCATTTCGCGGGGGATCTCGGCGTAGCGCCCTTCGTCGGTGGGCACCAGGTCGCGCAGGCCCAGTACGCCCAGCCACAGGATGGCCAGCAGCGCGCCCAGCACCATCAGGGCGCGGCGCGAGGGCAGGGGGTCTCGGAGGCTTTCTTCGGAGGTGGAGTCGGTCACGGCGGGGTGCGCAACGGTGCGCGGGCGGCATTTTAGCCGTCCGTCGCCCGCGTCCGGCCGGGCTCGCGGCCCCCTACAGCGCCAGCGCCTGCCGGGCCGGCAGGAACTGCAGGCCCAGCGCCTGCGCCACCGCCGGGTGGGTGATGTGCCCGCGGTGCACGTTCAGCCCGGCCAGCAGATGCGGGTCCTCCGCGCAGGCGCGGGCCCAGCCCTTGCCGGCCAGGTCCAGCACGAAGGGCAGCGTGGCGTTGTTCAGCGCATGCGCGGACGAACGCGCCACCGCGCCGGGCATATTGGCCACGCAGTAGTGCACCACGCCGCATTCGACGTAGGTCGGATGGTCGTGGGTGGTCGGGCGCGAGGTCTCGAAGCAGCCGCCCTGGTCGATGGCCACGTCGACCACCACCGCGCCCGGGCGCATGCGCGCCAGCATGTCGCGCCGGACCAGCTTGGGCGCGGCGGCCCCCGGCACCAGCACCGCGCCGATCACCAGATCGGACTGCTCCAGCGCGGATTCCAGCGCGTGCAGGGTCGCGTATTGCGTGCTGGCGCGGCCCTGGAACAGCTCGTCGAGCTCGCGCAGGCGGGGCAGGGATTTGTCCAGCACGGTCACGCGCGCGCCCAGGCCCGCGGCCATGCGCGCGGCGTGCGTGCCCACGGTGCCGCCGCCGATCACCAGCACCTCGCCGGGGGGCACGCCGGGCACGCCCCCCAGCAGCACGCCGCGCCCGCCGCCGGCCTTTTGCAAGGCCACCGCGCCGACCTGCACGGCCATGCGTCCGGCCACCTCGCTCATCGGTGCAAGCAGTGGCAACCGGCCGCGCGCGTCGGTGACGGTCTCGTAGGCGATGGCGGTGCAGCCGCTGTGCAGCAGGGCCTGCGCCTGGCCCGGGTCGGGCGCCAGGTGCAGGTAGGTGAACAGCACCTGCCCCGGGCGCAGCATGCGGCATTCGGCCGGCTGCGGCTCCTTGACCTTGACCACCATGTCGGCGCGGGCGAACACCTCCGGCGCCTCGGCGGCGATGCGCGCGCCGGCGGCCTCGTAGCTCGCGTCGTCCGCGCCGATCCCCTCGCCGGCACCGGCCTGCACCAGCACCTCGTGGCCGTGGTGCACGAGTTCGCGCACCGACCCGGGCGTCAGCCCGACCCGGTATTCGTGCACCTTGATCTCCTTGGGAACTCCTATCAGCATGCTGCGCACTCCTGGTTCGGGCGACGCCCCCGATCGAACGCCATCATGGCGCAGGACACGATCCAAGTATCGCGCTGGGGACATTGGAAATCACATGAAGAAAACACTATTTTCTGCAATTCATCAACGAATTATTTGCAGTTAAAGGCGCAGAATTGCTGGCATTCCAACGGAGGCTACTGGGATGACCGAACTTGATCGTTTCGACCGCAGCATTCTGTCCTTGTTGCAAGGCAATGCGCGCATGGCCAACACCGAATTGGCCGAGCGCGTGGGGTTGTCCCCGTCGGCCTGTCTGCGACGCGTGCAACGCCTGGAAAAGGTGGGCATCATCGCCGGCTACGTGGCCTTGCTCGATGCCCAGGCGGTGGGGCGCGCCAGCACCGTATTCGTCGAGGTGACGCTGGGGTCGCAGACCGAGGAGGCGCTGGCGGCCTTCGAGCAGGCCGCCAGCGCCTGTCCCGACGTGCTGGAATGCCACCTGACTTCCGGCGACTTCGACTACCTGTTGCGCGTCGCGGTGCCGGACCAGCAGGAGTATGAGCGCGTGCAAAAGCGTGAGCTCGCGCGCCTGCCGCATGTCGAGCGCATCAAGGGGGTATTCGCGCTGCGCACCGTGAGCAGGCGCACCGACTATCCGCTCTGAGACGGGCTGGCGGGGCCGTGGGGCGGCGGGCGGCCGCCCCGCGGGGATCGAGCACTGTATTTTTATCCAGTTTTTCGGTAGGCTTCGCTTCCCGCCCGGACATCCGGGCGTCATCGATGTTCGCGAGGCCGTCCGATGTCCGCCGCCGTTTCCTCCCTGCTGTCTTCCGGGCTCGCCGCCAGTGTCTGGCGCGGCACCGATCTCGGGCATGCCGGCGCGCCGGTGCTGCGCAGCGGCTGGGCCCGGCTCGACGCCGAACTGCCCGGGGGCGGCTGGCCTTGCGGGGCCCTGACCGAGTTGCTCGTCCCGCGGGCCGCGCTGCTGGAATGGCGCCTGCTGGGCACGGCCTTGCGCGCCGCGCTGCGAGCGGGAGGCCTGCTGGTGCTGGTGGGACCGCCGGCGGTACCGTACCTTCCGGGGCTGCAGGAGCAGGGCATCGATCCCGGGCGACTGGTGTGGGTGCGCAGCCGCGACGCAGGCCAGAGCCTGTGGGCGGCCGAGCAGGTCCTGCGCGCGGGCGGGGCGGCGGCCGTGCTGGCCTGGCTGCCTAGCTGTCGCGCCGAAGCCTTGCGCCGCCTGCATGTCCACGCCCAGGACGGCCGCGCCCTGGTGTTTGCGCTGCGCCCCGAGCAGGCATGCGCCGAGGCTTCGCCGGCGCCGTTGCGCGTGCGTGCGCGACCCGGCGAGCCCTGGGAGTTGCGCGTGCAGGTGCTCAAGCGCCGCGGCCCGGCGCATGAGCAGGAGCTGCGGCTGGCTTCGCGGCCCGCGGGGCTCGCGCAGGCCATGGTCGAGATGCCTGCACAGGAGCATGAGCATGCTGTGGGTCGCCTTGCTGGCCTGCGCCTGGCCTGAGCCGGCGGCATCGGCCGCATCGGCCGCGGCCACCGCGCATGCGCTGGCCGTCTGGGGCCTGCAGTTCACGCCGCGCGTGGTGCTGCTGGAGCGCGCGGTGCTGCTCGAGCTCGAACGCAGCCTGCGCCTCTTCGGCGGCCAGGACGCCCTGCGGCGACGCATCGAGACGCAGTCGGCCGAACTCGGGGCGGCGGGCCGGGCCTGGGCCGGCACGGCGCTGGGGGCGCTGGCGCTGGCGCGCGCGGCGGCGACACCGACGCCGCCGCGCGACCTGGGGCGGGCGCTGGATGCGCTGCCCCTGTCCTGCCTGGATGCCGCCGCCGCGCAGGAGGCGCTGCTGCAGCGCCTGGGCTGCCGTCGGCTGGGCGATGTGCGGCGCCTGCCTCGCGAGGGCCTGGCCCGACGCTGCGGGCCGCAGTTGTTGCAGCACATCGACCAGGCCTATGGCCTGCGGGCCGAGCAGCATGCCTGGTTCAGCCTGCCGCAGGTCTTTCGTGCCCGCCTGGAGCTGCCGGCCCGGGTGGAGGATGCGCAGGCGCTGCTGTTCGGCGCGCGTCGCCTGTTGTTGCAACTGGAAGGGTGGCTGGGCGCGCGCCAGGCCGGTGCCACCGGGCTGCGTCTGCGCTGGCGCTTCGACACCCCGCGGGGCGACGACGGATGGGGCGAGCTGGCCATGCGCACGGCATTGCCGCTGCGCGGCGCCGAACAGCTCGCGCGCCTGCTGGCCGAGCACCTGGCCCACCTGCGCCTGCCGGCCCCGGTGACCGAGCTGGAACTGGAGTTGCAGGACATGCTGCCCCTGGCCGGCACCACCGCCAGCCTGCTGCCGGGCCTCTCGACGCCGGAGGCGGGCGCGTCGCGCGAGCTGCTGCTGGCCCTGCAGCGCGTGGCCGCGCGCCTGGGGCCGCGCCAGGTGCTGCAGGGGGTCGTGCTGCCCGAGCACCGGCCCGAATGGCAGCAGGCCTGGCATGCGCTGGGCGAGGCCCCGCGCAACGCGGCGATGGCGGGCGCGGGATCCGCCGGGCCGCGCCCGGGTTTCCTGCTGCCGCATCCCTTGCCCCTGCGCAGCCGCGGCGGACGGCCGATGTGGCAGGGCGAGCTGCGCCTGCTGCTGGGGCCCCAGCGCATCGAAGGCGGCTGGTGGCAGCGCGACGAGGCCGGGGGCACGCACCACGTGGCACGCGACTACTGGGTGGCCGCCAACGAGCGCTCCGGCCTGCTGTGGGTGTTTCGCAGCCGCGAGCGCGATGCCTGCGCCCAGTGGTTCCTGCACGGCGTGTTCGCCTGAGCCCGCGGACACGGGGAGGCCTCATGTCCCAGGCGTACGCGGCGCTGCGCTGCATGTCCAATTTCAGTTTCCTGCGTGGCGCCAGCCATCCCGAGGAACTGGTGCGCCGTGCCGGCGAACTGGGCTACGCGGCCCTGGCGCTGACCGACGAATGCTCCCTGGCCGGCGTGGTGCGCGCCCACGTGGCGGCGCGCGAGGCCGGGGTGAAGCTGCTGCTGGGAAGCCAGTTCCGTCTGCGCCTGGACCACGAGCACGAGGCGGTGCTGGTGCTGCTGGCGCGGCATCGCGCCGACTATGCCGCCTTGTGCCGATTCATCACCGCATTGCGCCGGGCCTCGCCCAAGGGCAGCTATCGCCTGGAGCTCGAGGCCCTGCTGCGCCAGCCTCCCGGCGCCTGCCTGGGCCTGCTGTGCCTGCCGCGCCGTGCCGACGATGCGCGGCTGCTCGGCTGGGCCGCCGCGCTGCGCGAGGGTCTCGGCCCCACGCTGCGGCTGGGCGTGGAGCTGCACCGCGAGCTGGACGACGCGCGCTGGCTGCAGCGCCTGCGCGCGCTGTCGGGGCAGCTGGACATGGAACTGGTGGCCTGTCCCGACGTGCAGATGCACGTCGCCTCGCGCCAGCCTCTGCACGACACCCTGTGCGCCATCCGCCTGGGGCGGGAGCTGGCGCGCTGCGGCCTGGAGCTGCAACCCAATGCCGAGCGCGCGCTGCAGGACCTGGAGCAGCTGGGCCGGCGCTATCCGGCCGAATGCCTCGAGCGCAGCGCGCAGCTGGCGGACAGCTGCACCTTCTCCCTCGAGGAGTTGCGCTACAACTATCCGCGCGAAGTCGTGCCGCCAGGCCTGCAGGCCGACGAGTACCTGCGCCGGCGCGTGCTCGAGGGGGCCTGGCGGCGCTGGCCGGGCGGCCCCGACGCGGCGATGCGCGAACTCATCGAGCACGAACTCGCGCTGATCGCCGAGCTCGGCTACGCGCATTACTTCCTGACCGTCGACGACATCGTCGGCTTCGCGCGCTCGCGCGGCATCCTGTGCCAGGGGCGCGGCTCGGCGGCCAACAGCGTGGTGTGCTGGTGCCTGGGGGTGACCGAGGTGGACCCGGCGCGCATGCAGGTGCTGTTCGAGCGATTCATCAGCCGCGAGCGCAACGAGCCGCCAGACATCGATGTCGACTTCGAGCACGAGCGCCGCGAGGAGGTGATCCAGTACCTCTACGCCAAGTACGGGCGCGAGCGCGCGGCGCTGACCGCCAGCGTGATCACCTACCGGCCGCGCAGCGCCATCCGCGACGTCGGCAAGGCGCTGGGTTTCGCTCCGGAATCCGTCGAGCGCCTGGCGCGCAACGTGCAATGGTGGGATGGGCGCGAGATCGCCGCCGAACGCCTGCTCGAGGTCGGACTGGACCCCGCCGATCTGGGGGTGCGCCAGTGGATGGCGCTGGTGCGCGCGCTGCTGGGTTTTCCCCGCCACCTGTCGCAGCACACCGGGGGCTTCGTGCTCAGCGGTGACCCGCTGCACGAGCTGGTGCCGGTGGAAAACGCGGCCATGCCCGGGCGCACGGTGATCGAGTGGGACAAGGACGATCTGGACGCGATGGGCATGCTCAAGGTGGACGTGCTGGCGCTGGGCATGCTCACGGCGATCCGCAAGTCCCTGGATCTGATCGGCGCCGCGCGCGGACGGCCCTTCGCGATGCAGGACATCCCGCCCGAGGACCCGGCCACCTACGACATGCTGTGCGCGGCCGACTCGGTGGGGGTGTTCCAGGTGGAGTCGCGCGCCCAGCAGGGCATGCTGCCGCGCCTGCGCCCGCGCTGTTTCTACGACCTGGTGGTGGAGGTGGCGATCGTGCGCCCGGGGCCGATCCAGGGCGGCATGGTGCATCCCTACCTGCGGCGGCGCCAGGGCCTGGAGCCGGTGCACTACCCCAGCCCGGCGCTGCGCCAGGCGCTGGAGCGCACGCTGGGCGTGCCGGTGTTCCAGGAGCAGGTGATGCAGATCAGCATGCTGGCGGCCGGGTTCAGCGCCGGCCAGGCCGACGGGCTGCGCCGCGCGATGGCGGCGTGGCGCCGCAAGGGATCGCTGCAGGTCTGGCGGGACCGCCTGGTCGGCGGCATGGTCGAGCGGGGTTACGACCCGGCTTTCGCCGAGCAGATCTATGCCCAGGTGCAGGGCTTTTCCGAATACGGATTCCCCGAGAGCCACGCGGCGTCCTTCGCCTTGCTGGTGTACGCCAGTGCCTGGATCAAGCGCCACCATCCCGCGCAGTTCCTGGCCGCGCTGCTCAACAGCCAGCCCATGGGTTTCTACACCCCCTCCCAACTGGTGCAGGACGCAAGGCGCCACGGCGTGCGCGTGCTGCCGCCCGACGTGCAGGCCAGCAGCTGGGACAGCCGGCTCGAAGGCCCCGCCGTGCGCCTGGGCCTGCGCCTGGTGCGCGGCTTGGGGCAGCCGGCGGCACGGCGCATCGAGGCGGCACGCACCGACGGCGCCTTCGTCGACGCCGTGGATCTGGCGCGCCGCGCCGCGCTGGCGGGCAGCGACATGCGCCTGCTGGCCGCCGCCGACGCCTTGCGCAGCCTGGCCGGACACCGGCGTCAGCAGGTGTGGCAGGCCGCCGCGGTGCACGCGCTGCCGCCGCTGCTGCGCGACGCGGCGCCGGCCGAGCCGGTGCTGGACCTGGCCGCGCCCTCGGAGGGGGAGGACGTGGTGTTCGACTACGCCGCCACCGGCCTGAGCCTGCGCCGGCACCCGCTGGCGCTGTTGCGCGAACGGCTGCATCCGCGCTGGCTGCGCGCCGCGCAGCTGGCCACGTTGCCCGACGGCAGCCGTGCGCGCGCCTGTGGCCTGGTCACGCTGCGCCAGCAACCCGAGACGGCGCGCGGAACCACTTTCGTCTCCCTGGAGGACGAAACCGGGGTGGTGCAGGTGATCTGCTGGAAAAGCCTGCGCGAGCGCCAGCGCCAGGTGTTGCTGCGGGCGCGGCTGCTGGCGGTGGCCGGGCGTTGGCAGAGCGACGGCGCGGTGGGCAGCCTGCTGGCCGAGCGCCTGTTCGATCTCACGCCGCTGCTGGGGGAACTGCCCACCGCGTCCCGCGATTTCCATTGAATCCGGGCCGCCGCCTCGGATAATGCCGGGTTCCCACCCAGGCCTCGCGCATGAAGATCTTCCACAACCCCCTGCACGCCGCGCACGCGGGACGGCAGGAAATGTTCCGCGGGCGCATGGTGCCCTGTTACGAGTTGCCCGATCGTCTCGACCATGTGCTGGCCGAGCTGCGCCGGCGTCCGCTGGGCGAGCTGCTCGAGCCGGCCGTGGACGACGCCGCGTTGCGCCAGGCCTTGCTTCGCGTGCACACCAGCGCCTACCTCGATTTCCTGCAGGGCGCCTGGCAGGACTGGGTGGCGCTGGACCCCGACAACGCGCAGCGCGATGCGCTGCCCTCGGTGTGGCCGCTGGGCCACCGCCATGCCTTTCGCATGGATGCCCCCACGCGGCATTTCGCGGCTCGCCTGGGCCAGCATGCCTTCGACGCCGGCACGCCGCTGACCGCGGGAAGCTGGGTCGCGGCGCGCGCGGGCGCGGCCTGCGCGCTGGCCGCTGCGCGGGAGCTGCTGGCGGGCGCGCGCAGCGCCTTCGCGCTGACCCGCCCGCCCGGGCACCATGCCGGCCCCGACTATTTCGGCGGCTACTGCTTCCTGAACAATGCGGCGCTGGCCGCGCAGGCGCTGCGCGACGGCGGCTGCGCGCGCGTGGCCGTGCTGGACGTGGACTACCACCACGGCAACGGCACGCAGACCCTGTTCTACGAGCGCGCCGACGTGCTGACGCTGTCGCTGCATGGCGATCCGGCCACCGAATACCCGTACTTCCTGGGCTTCGCCGACGAGCGCGGCGCCGGTGCCGGGCAGGGCTGCAACCTCAATCTGCCGCTGCCACGCGGCAGCGGCTTCGAGGTCTGGAGCGAGGCGCTGGAGCAGGCGCTGCGCGCGTTGCGGGATTTCGGCGCCCAGGCCCTGGTGGTGCCGATGGGCCTGGATACCTTCGTCGGGGATCCGATCAGCGGCTTCAGGCTGCACGGCGAGCACTACCTGCGGGTTGGCGAGCGCCTGGCGCGGGCCGGTCTGCCCACATTGTTCACCTTCGAAGGCGGCTACGCGGTGGCCGAACTGGGGGTCAACGCGGTCAACCTGCTGCAAGGCTTCGAGACGGGCGCGGGAGGCTGAGCCGCGGCCCCGCGCGGGCGGCGCAGCGGGGCGCCCGCCCTGCGCGATCCGTGCACAATAGGGCGTATGCGCGAACCCCGGTACCGGCCATGAATCCCATCGTCTCCTCTCTGCTCGCCTTCAGTGCCGCGGCGCTGGTGCTGACCATCACCCCGGGGGTGGACACCGCCGTGGTGCTGCGCAGCGCGGCCGGCTCGGGGCGACGGCGCGGAGCGGCGGCCGCGCTGGGCGTGGCCATGGGTTGCCTGGCCTGGGGCCTGCTCGCCGCGGCCGGCCTGGCCGCGCTGCTCGCGGCCTCGTCCCGCGCCTACGACGCCTTGCGCCTGCTGGGCGCTGCCTACCTGGCCTGGCTGGGCCTGCGGCTGCTGCTGCGCCCGGGTCGATCCTTCGCGCAGCCGGCGCAGCGCGGCGACGAGGCGGGAGCGCCGCGGGGCGTCGCCGCGTCGGGTCTGGCTTCGGACTGGCTGCGCGGGCTGCTGACCAATCTGCTCAATCCCAAGGTCGGGGTGTTCTACGTGAGTTTCCTGCCCCAGTTCGTGCCCCACGGCGTGTGGGTCGGGGGCTTCCTGTTCCTGCTGGCCTGCGTGCACGTGGTGCTTTCGCTGGCCTGGTTCGCCGTGTTGATCGCGGCCACCGCGCCGATCGGGCGCTGGCTTTCCAGCCGGCGCGTGGCGCGTGCGCTCGATCGCTGCACCGGCCTGGTGTTCCTGGCCTTCGGCGCGCGCCTGGCCGCTGGCTGATTCCGGGAGAGTCCTGCATGGCCTTGCGTTTCGAGGGAAGTTCCGATTACGTGGCGACGGAGGATCTGAAGATCGCCGTCAACGCGGCGATCACGCTGCAGCGTCCGCTGCTGATCAAGGGCGAGCCGGGGACCGGCAAGACCATGCTGGCCGAGGAGGTGGCGCGCGCCCTCGATCTCCCGCTGCTGCAGTGGCATGTGAAGTCCACGACCAAGGCCCAGCAGGGCCTGTACGAGTACGACGCCGTCTCGCGTCTGCGTGACTCGCAGCTCGGCGACGCCAAGGTGCACGACATCCGCAACTACATCGTCAAGGGCGTGCTGTGGGAGGCCTTCGACCATGAAGGCCCCTGCGTGATCCTGATCGACGAGATCGACAAGGCCGACATCGAGTTCCCCAACGACCTGCTGCGTGAACTCGACCGCATGGAATTCCATTGCTACGAGACCCGCGAGACCGTCCGGGCACGCCACCGGCCCGTGGTGTTCATCACCTCGAACAACGAGAAGGAACTGCCCGACGCCTTCCTGCGCCGCTGCTTTTTCCACTACATCCGCTTTCCCGACCGCGAGACCATGGCGCGCATCGTGGACGTGCATTTTCCCGGGCTGCGCAAGGAATTGCTGACCGAGGCGCTGGAGGTGTTCTTCGGCCTGCGCGAGGTGCAGGGCCTGAAGAAGAAGCCCTCCACCTCGGAACTGATCGACTGGCTCAAGCTGCTGGTGGCCGAGGACATCGGCCCCGAGGCGCTGCGCAGCGGCGACCACAAGGTGGTGGTGCCGCCGCTGCACGGGGCGCTGCTGAAGAACGAGCAGGATGTGCATTTGTTCGAGCGTCTGGTGTTCATGGCACGCCACAACCGATGAACGGCGCCCCCCACGCCCGCCATGCTGATCGACTTTTTCCTGCATCTGCGTGACTGCGGCCTGGCGGTCTCCACGCGCGAGTATCTGGGCTTGCTGGAGGCGCTGCGGGCGCGGGTGATCGGGCATTCCATCGACGAGTTCTATGCCCTGTCGCGTGCCGCGCTGGTCAAGGACGAGTCGAACTACGACAAGTTCGACCGCGCTTTCGGTCAGTACTTCCGCGGCGTGCAGAACCTGCCGGGCCTGCAGGCGGAGATTCCCGAGGAGTGGCTGCGCGCGTCGATGCGCAGGCACCTGTCGCCCGAGGACAGGGCGCGCCTGGAAAAGCTGGGATGGGATCGCCTGATGGAAGAGTTCCGCAAGCGCCTGGAGGAGCAGAAAGGGCGCCACGCCGGCGGCAGTCGCTGGATCGGCACCGGCGGCAGCAGCCCCTTCGGGCACGGCGGCTACCACCCCGAGGGCATCCGCGTGGGCGGCCCCTCGGCCGGCAACCGCAGCGCCGTCAAGGTATGGGAGCGTCGCGAGTACGACAACCTGGACGACCAGGTGGAACTGGGCACGCGCAACATCAAGGTGGCGCTGCGCCGGCTGCGTCGTTTCGCGCGCGAGGGGGCGGCCGACGAGCTGGACCTGGACGGCACCGTGCTGGGCACCGCGCGCAACGCCGGCTGGCTGGACCTGCGCATGCGCGCGCAGCGCCACAACCGCGTGAAGGTGCTGCTGTTCCTCGACGTCGGCGGCTCGATGGACGAGCACATCCGCATCTGCGAGGAACTGTTCTCGGCCGCGCGCGGCGAGTTCAAGCATCTGGAACATTTCTATTTCCACAATTGCATCTACGACCATGTGTGGAAGGACAACCGGCGGCGCCACGCCGAGCGCCTGGACCTGCGCGATCTGATGCACAAGTTCGGCGAGGACTACAAGGTCGTGGTGGTCGGCGACGCGACCATGAGCCCCTACGAGATCCTGCAGCCGGGCGGCGCGCTCGAATTCGCCAACGAGGAGCCCGGCGCGGCCTGGCTGCAGCGCCTGCTGCAGACCTGGCGCCACGCCGTGTGGCTCAACCCGACCCCTCCCAATCTGTGGCAGTACCACCATTCCATCGAGATCATCCGTAGCATCTTCGGCGCACGCATGTTCCCGATGACCCTCGACGGACTCTCGCGCGCGATGCGCGAGCTCAACAAGTGACCCTGCCCCATCCCGGACCGGCGCAAGCCGGCGCGCCGCATCCCCGCGAAGCCCTGTTCGCCGCCGGCGATCCACCGCTGGCCCTGGCTGCCTGCGAACATTACGCGGGAAGCCGCCGCCTGCTCGACAAGGCCCTGGCCCTGCAGGCGAGCCTGGGCCCGGTGTTCGATGTCACCGCCGATTGCGAGGACGGCGCCGCGGCCGGGCAGGAGGCCGAGCAGGCGTGCATGGTGGCCGAACTGGTGAATTCCCCGGCCAATCGCTTCGAGCGGGTCGGCGTGCGCATCCACGCCCCCTCCCATCCCTGCTGGCGCGACGAGGTGCGGCGCATCGTGGTCGAGGCCGGCCCCCGCCTGGCCTATGTCACCATTCCCAAGGTCGCCAGCGAGCACGAGGTGCTCGAGGTGGCCGAGGCGGTGCAGGAAGCCGCGCGCGAGGGCGGGCGCAGGTCGGCGCTGCCGGTGCACGTGCTGATCGAGACCCACGGAGCCTTGCGCCGGGTGTGGGAAATCGCCGCGCTGCCGCAGGTCGAGGTGCTGGACTTCGGCATCATGGACTGGGTCAGCGCGCACCGCGGCGCCATCGACGCCCGGGCCATGCACAGCCCGGGCCAGTTCGAGCATCCGCTGGTGGTGCGAGCCAAGGCCGAGATCGCCTCCGCCGCGCTGGCCCACGGGCGCATGGCCGCGCACAACGTGTGCACCGAGCTGCGCGACCCGGAGGTCGTGCGCTCGGATGCGCTGCGCGCGCGGCAGGAATTCGGCTTCCAGCGCATGTGGAGCATCCACCCGCTGCAGATCGCGCCCATCGTCGAGGCCATGCGCCCGGAGTTCGACCAGGTGGAGCAGGCCGCGCAGATCCTGCTGGCCGCGCAGGCGAATCAGTGGGGGCCCATCCAGCACGCGGGCAGGCTGCACGACCGCGCCTCCTATCGCTACTACTGGTCGCTGCTGGAGCGCGCCCGCGCCACCGGCCAGCACATTCCCGAGCAGGCCGTCCAGGCCTTTTTCGCCTGAAGCTCCGCGTCGTCGCTCAATCCCAGCGCGCGGCGACCCTGGAGGCCAGGTCCGTGGCGGGTGCGTCGGCGGGGCAGGGCGCGGCGGGAGGGGCGCCGGGCTGCCGCAGGTCGGCCACGGTCTTCTCGTGCATGCGCGCACGCACCGCGTCGTCGAGGAACCGGCTGGGCAGCGCGTACACATGGGCATCGCCATGGCGTGCCTGCTGGCCCACGAAAAAGCGCTGCGGCACCAGCAGTTCCAAGTGCTCGCGCGCGCGGGTCATCGCCACGTACAGCAGGCGTCGCTCCTCATCGAGCTGGCGCGCATCGTCGCAAGCGAGGTCGGAGGGAATGCAGCCGTCCACCGCGTTGAGCACGTAGACGGCCTTCCATTCCTGCCCCTTGGCCGAGTGCATGGTGGACAGGATCAGGTAGTCCTCGTCGCGATGCGCGGGGCCGGCCAGGTCGCTGCCCAGCTCCGGCGGGTCCAGCGTCAGTTCGGTGAGAAAGCGCTCGGCATTGCCGTAGGAGCCGGCGATGTGCGCCAGCTGGCGCAGGTCGGCGGCGCGGGCAGCCGCGTCGTCGTGCAGGCGCGGCAGCTGGGTTTCGTACCAGGCGCGAGCCAGCTCGACCGGCGCCGGCCACGGGGGCCGGGCGTGCAGCCGCAGCCACAGCGCGAGCAGCGCATTCCAGTCCTCGCGCGCCGCCGCGGGGGGCTGGAACTCGCGCAGCGCCTGCACCGGATCGGCGGCCGCCTGCAGCGCGTCGAGCAGGCGGCGCGCCTGCGCCGGGCCGATGCCCGGGAGCAGTTGCGCCACGCGGAAGGCCGCCAGTCGGTGGCGCGGGTTGGCCGCCCAGCGCAGCAGGCTGAGCAGGTCCTTCACATGCGCCGTGTCGAGAAAGCGCAGGCCGCCGAACTTCACGAAGGGAATGCCGCGCCGCGTCAACTCCAGCTCCAGCGTGGCACTGTGCTGGGAGGCGCGAAACAGCACCGCCTGCTGGCGCAGGCGCATGCCGAGCTCGCGCTGGCGCAGCACCTGGGTGGCCACGTGGGCCGCCTGCGCGGACTCGTCGGCCACGTGCACCAGCTCGGGCAGCCAGTTCGACGCGCGGTCGGTCCACAGGCGTTTGGAGTAGCCCTCGGCCGCCTGCGCCATCAGCGCGTTGGCGGCGTCCAGGATCGGCTGGGTGCTGCGGTAGTTGCGAGTCAGGCCCAGCACGCGCGCGGGGCTGGGGTACTGGGCCGGGAAGTCGAGGATGTTGCGCACCTCGGCGGCCCGGAAGGAATAGATGGACTGCGCGTCGTCGCCCACCGCGGTGACGCCGCGGCCGTCCGGCTTGAGCGCGCGCACGATGCGCGCCTGCAGCCGGTTGGTGTCCTGGTACTCGTCCACCAGCAGGTGGTCGAACCGGCTGCCCACGCTGGCGGCCAGCACGGGCTCGTCCATCAGCTGGGCCCACCACAGCAGCAGGTCGTCGAAATCCAGCAGGTGCTGACGCAGTTTTTCCGCGGTATAGGACTGGAACAGCAGGCGCAACTCGGCTTCGTGCGAGGCGCACCAGGGGAACTGCGCGCGCAGCACCTCGCCCAGCGCCTCCCCGCTGTTCACGCAACGCGAGTGGATGGCCAGGCAGGTGCCCTTGAGCGGGAAACGCGCCCGCCGATCGCCCAGGCCCAGCGCCTGGCGCTGCAGGCCCAGCAGGTCCTCGGCATCGCCGCGATCCAGCACGCTGAAATCGGCGGCCAGGCCGATGCGCGGCGCGTATTCGCGCAGCAGGCGCGCGGCCACGGAATGAAAGGTGCCGGCCCAGGGCAGATGCGGCGGCGCCTGCGCGGCCGGCAGTTCCAGCGCGCGGTGCAGCGCCGCGCCCACCCGGCGCTGCAGGTCCTGGGCGGCGCGGCGCGAGAAACTCAGCAGCAGCATGCGTTGCGCATCGGCGCCGTCGAGCACGAGGCGGGCCACGCGCGCGGCCAGGGTGGTCGTCTTGCCCGAGCCGGCGCCCGCGATCAGCAGCAGGGCAGGCGAGGCTTGTCCGGGGGCTCCGTGGGCCACGGCGGCCCGCTGCTCCCGGTCGAGGCCGAACAGCTCGGTGCAGCAAGCCACGGAATCGGCGACGGGAGACATGGGCGGGGCGGGGGCGACGGTGACTCGGAAAACTGTTCAAGCATACAGCATGCGGGCGGCGTGTCCGGCCCGCGCGCTATGCTGTGAGCCTGGCGGTTCCAACCTGCGCGTCGCGTTGCGAGATTGCTCATGAGTCCTTCCCCCGGCGCGGGCCCCGGTGATCCCGGGAGCCTGCTGGAGTCCATGCGTCGCCGCAGCCAGACGGGGCCGCGTCATCTGCTCGAGCCCGGCCCCGACGCGGGGCAGCGCCAGCAGTTGTTCGAGGCCGCCGCCACGGCGCCGGACCATGGGCAGATCCTGCCGTGGCGTTTCGTGCTCATCGGCGAGCAGGCCCGCGCCCGACTCGGAGAGGCCTTCGAGCAGGCGCTGCTGGAGCGCGACTCCGACGCGGGCGAGGACGAGCGCCAGCGCGCGCGTGACAAGGCCTCGCGCGCGCCCTTCCTGGCGCTGGCCGTAGTGCGGGAGGGCGGGGACGGGCAGGAGCACATCCGCCCGCACGAGCGCATGGTCAGCCTGGGCGCGGCCCTGCAAAATCTGCTGCTGACGGCGCACGCGCAAGGCTTCGGGGCCGGGCTGGTCAGCGGGCTGGCCATGGACAGCCGCGCGCTGCGCGCCTGTTTCTCGCTGGGCGAGCATGAGCGCGCGGTGTGCTTCGTGGCCATCGGCACGCCGGCACGCCTTCGCGAGCCGCGTCCGAAGCCTCTGCCGGAGCGTTTCGTCAGCGAACTGGCGCCTTGAGGCTGGCGGGCCGGGCACGCCGCCGCCCCGGGACGCCTGGCAGCACGCGAATCGTGCCGGCCGGGGAATCCATGGCTGGCTCAGCCGGCCAGGGTGCTCGCGCCGGCGACGCGCGAGACCGGTTCGGTGGCAGCGGCCGCCGCAGGACCTTGCAGCTCCACGCAGTTGCGCCCGGCCTGCTTGGCCCGGTACATGGCCTCGTCGGCGCGGGCCAATGCGCCGTCGATGTCGTCGTGCGGGCCGTCGATCAGCGCCACGCCGATGCTCACGCTGAGCTGCAGGCGCAGACCCTGGCAGCGCAGCGCATGGTCGCACACGGCGCGGCGCAGGCGTTCGGCGGCTTCCATCGCCTGCGCGGTGTCCATGCCCGGCAGCAAGGCCGCGAATTCCTCGCCACCGATGCGGGCGAGCAGGTCCTGCTCGCGCAGCACCGCGGCCAGGCGCCCGGCGAGCTGCTGCAGCACGAGGTCGCCCACGGCATGACCGTGGTTGTCGTTGATCGACTTGAACAGGTCCACATCCAGCGCCAGCAGGGCCAGCGGCGCCGGCGCGCATTGGCGCCGAGCCTGCTCGGCGCGCAGGAAGAAGCCGCGCCGGTTGTGCAGCGCGGTCAGCGGATCGGTGTGCGCAAGGCGCCGCAGTTCGTGCTCCTGACGCTTGCGGTGGGTGATTTCCACCAGGCTGGCCAGCACCGCCCGGCGCCCGCCGTAGCGCAGCTTGCGGGCCGAGACCATGACGTCCAGCAGGCGCCGGGAACTGTCGCGGATGCGCATGTCCACGGGGCCGAAAGCCTCGTGGTGCGCCAGGGCCCGTGTGAGCATGTGCCCGGTCTGCGCATCGGCATAGAAATCCTCCGCCGACAGCTGCGACGGGTCGGGCAGCAGGCGCCGCGGGTCGAGCAGGTCCAGCGCCGCCTGGTTCAGGTGCAGCAGGCGTCCGCGGCGCTGCCCGGCCAGCATCAGGGGCACCGGGCTGACTTCGAACAGGTGGCGCAGGTTCTGCTCGGCGCTCACGCGTTCAGCGACTTCCCATTGCAGGCGCCTGCGGTCCAGCCAGGCGTTGCGCTGGGAGCGGTTGTTGTGCGTGGCCAGCTGCCAGCCGACGATGTTGACGAAGCTCAGGATCATCACGAACAGCAGCACCGTTCTCGGGGGCGTGGGCAGCAGGCTGAGCATCTGCAGGCTCGCCAGCGCGACCCAGGCCGGCATCATCCACAGCTGCAGCGGACGCACCATCGGCGCATAGGTGAAGATGATCAGGCAGGCCATGACGGCCGCGATGGCCTGGTAGGACGAGGCCGATCCATGCAGTTGCACGACCGCGCGCTGGCCCATCAACAGCGCCAGCTGGAACAGGGGCATCCAGATGCGCAGGCCGCGCGGGTCGGCAGGGGAGGCCCGCCGCGTCACCCAGGCCAGTCGCAGCCCGACGGCCAGGACCATCGCGCGCACCAGCAGCAGCAGCGGCCACGAGGTCAGGGGCTGGACCAGCAGGTAGTCGGCCAGCATGCCGGCCGCGAAAATCAGACCGCCCCACAGTGCCACCGCATGGGCATGCGGCGCAAGTTCTCCCCAGGTATCGACGATGAAGGCGTCTTCGTCGGATCGCGCCGGGAACAGGCCGTAGGCCCCTGGGACGGGGGTGTGGGCAGCGAGGCTCGGGGTGGGGACGACCATGCGCGGGGCTTCAGCCCTGGCCGAAGTTGTCGGGCATGAGCACGGCGACCACCTCGCCGCGCGCCGTGGCCACTCCGCCGGCGTAGACCGTGGACTCCACGATCACCTTGCGGCCGCGGATCTCCCGCGCCTTGCCACGCACCACCAGCGCCTCGCCCAGGGGCGTGGGGCGCAGATAGTCCACGTGCAGCGAGCCGGTGACGAAGCGCGGCGGCGTCCTGGCGCCGGGGCCGAGCAGGGGCTGCTGGCTGGCCGCCGCCATGGCCGCGGCGGCGGTCGCGGTGGAATGACAGTCGATCAACGAGGCGATCACGCCGCCGTACACGAAACCGGGCACCGCGATGTGGCTGGCGTCGGGGGTGAATTCCGAGACCGTCTGCTCGCCGTCCTGGAACGTGCGGATGTGGTGGCCGTGCTCGTTGAGCCGACCGCAGCCGTAGCAATGCGCCAGGTGCTCGGGGTAGAGATCCTGGATCGCTGGGGTTGGCGTGTCGTCGGGCATGGCGTGGGGCGGACAGGGCGTGCAGGAATGCACGCACGCAAGTGTATGCAGCCGGGGGCCAAGACGGCAATCGGGCGGACCTTGCAGGCGACGGGGCTGTTGCGCCGGCTCAGATCCCCGGTCGCGGGCCGGGCCGTGCACCTCAGGCCGGGGTCCGCGGCGGCTCCTCGAACAGGGCCCGGCGGTCGATGCGCGAGACGTCGTCGAGCCCGCAGAAGGCCATGGTCAGGTCGAGCTCGTTGCGGATCAGCTCCAGGCAGCGGGTCACCCCGGCCTCGCCCATGGCGCCCAGGCCGTACAGGAAGGCGCGCCCGATGAGGGTGCCACGCGCGCCCAGGGCCAGGGCCTTGAACACGTCCTGGCCGCTGCGGATGCCGCCGTCCAGCCAGACCTCCGTGCGGCGGCCGACCGCCTCGACGACGGCCGGCAGGGCGGCGATGGAGCTGGGCGCCCCGTCGAGCTGTCGCCCGCCGTGGTTGGACACGATCAGCGCATCGGCCCCACTGTCGGCGGCCAGGCGCGCGTCCTCGGCGTCGAGCACGCCCTTGACGATGAGCTTGCCGCCCCACAGGCGCTTGATCCACTCCACGTCCTTCCAGCTCAGGCTCGGGTCGAACTGCTGGCTGGTCCACGACGACAGCGAGCTGAGGTCCGACACCCCGGTGGCATGCCCGACGATGTTTCCGAAGGTCCGCCGCGGCGTGCGGGCCATGCCCATCACCCAGCGCGGCTTGGTCGCCAGGTTCAGCAGGTTGCGCAGGGTCGGCTTGGGCGGCGCCGACAGCCCGTTCTTGAGGTCCTTGTGGCGCTGCCCCAGGATCTGCAGGTCCAGCGTGAGCATCAGGGCCGAGCAGCGTGCCGCCCGGGCGCGCTCGATCAGGCGCTCGATGAAGGCGCGGTCGCGCATGACGTACAGCTGGAACCAGAACGGCGCCCGCGTGTGCGCGGCGATGTCCTCGATGGAGCAGATGCTCATGGTCGACAGCGTGAAGGGCACGCCGAAGGCCTCGGCGGCACGCGCGGCGAGGATCTCGCCGTCGGCATGCTGCATGCCCGTCAGGCCGGTCGGGGCCAGCGCCACCGGCATGGCCACGTCCTGGCCCAGCATGTGCGAGCGCACGCTGCGCCGCTCGATGTCCACGGCCACGCGCTGGCGCAGCCGGATGCGCTGGAAATCCTGTTCGTTGGCGCGGTAGGTGCTTTCGGTCCACGAGCCCGAATCCGCATAGTCGTAGAACATGCGCGGAACGCGCTTGCGCGCCAGCAGGCGCAGGTCTTCGACGCAGGTGATGACGCTCATCCGTGGCTCCGTGGAACCCGGCGCCGGGGCCGGGAATGCATGCGCGGGTCGTTGATGCCTCGCTACGTTGCACTGTAGCAGCGAGGCGGGGCGGCGCGACACAGGTCCGCCCTGGTCCGGGCCCATGCTGCGACGCAATAGGAATGCTCCTTTCGCCAGCAGGGCTGCCAAGTGCGGTTACAACCCCTGTCCCGGCTTGGTCCTAAAGTGCTCCTTCGCTGGCGCGCTCCGCGTTCCCTGCGCTCGCGGGGACGGGGCGCCCAGGCATCCTGGGAGTCGCACAACATGAGTTCGTATCGCACGCTGCGTCTGCATTCGCTGCCCGCCCATGCCCATGTCGGCGAGCCCGAGGCCCTGCGGCCCGAGGGCATCACGATGGACCGGCCGGCGCCCGATGCCATGACCGACCTGCGGCGCGTGGCGGCGGTGGCGATCCATCCCGACGCCACGCTGGAGGCTGCGCAGCAGCGCATGGTGCATGCGCGGGTGCGCATGCTGCTGGTCACCGACCCGGCCGGCGAGCTGCTGGGCCTGATCACCGCGCGCGACCTGATGGGCGAGGCGCCGATCCGCGCCGCGGTGGAGGACGGCGTGGCGCGCGACCAGCTCGCGGTGCGCCGGGTGATGGTGCCGCGCGAGCGCATCCAGGTGCTCGACTGGAACGACGTGCAGCACGCCAGCATCGGGGACATGGTCCACACGCTGCGCGAAAGCGGGCGCCAGCATGCCCTGGTGGTGCAGCAGGGCAAGCCGCCGCGGGTCTGCGGGATCTTCTCGGCCACGCACATCGGGCGCCTGCTGGGCGTGCCCATCGAGGCCAGCGACAAGCCGCAGAGCTTCGCCGAGGTCGAGCACCTGCTCGCGGCCACCTGAGGCCCACCTGAGTCCCACCTGAGGCCCACCTGAGGCCCACCTGGGGCCAGGGTCGGCCGAGCGGCCTGCGCGGCCCGCCCGGGAATTCGGCCCGGGCAGGCCCTCAGCCCTCGGCCCCGGGTTCCGGCCAGGGGTACAGGCCCCGCACGCGCGCCATGAGTCGTGTCAGCCCGAACACGGCATCGATGGTCGGCGTGGGCAGATCCATGCGCCGCGCGAGTTCCTGCACGGCGCCGACGATGCCGTCGAGTTCCAGCGCGCGGGAGGCTTCCAGGTCCTGCAGCATCGAGGTCTTGAACGCGCCGAGGCGCACGGTGATCTTGTTGCGCTCCTCCGGGGTCTGCTCGATCGGGCAGCCCAGTCGCGCGCCCAGTTCGCGCGCCTCGCGCATGGCGTTGTTGCAAAAGGCCAGGACCAGCGGGTCGCCCAGCATCTGTTCGATGGTCGCTCCAGTCAGGGCCGACACCGGATTCATGGTCAGGTTGCCCCACAGCTTGTACCAGATGTCGCGGCGCACGTCGTCGGAATGCACCGCGTCGAAACCCGCCTGCTGCATCAGCGCGCACACCCGTTCGGCGCGCGGGCTGTGGCCGCCGCCGGGCTCTCCGATGATCAGGCGCGCCGGGCCGCGATGAAGGGCCAGGCCGGGCTCGGGTACCGAGGTGGTGGCGTGCACCACGCAGCCGAGCACGCGACGCAGTTCGATCGCCGCCGCGATGCGCCCCCCGGGGTCCACGCTGCGCAGGGGCGTGGGGTCCAGCCCCGGGTGCGCGGCACAGAACCACCAGGGCACGCCGTTCATGGCCGGCATCACGATGGTGTGCTCGCCCAGCAGCGGTGCCAGCCCCTGGGCCACGTCGCGCAGGGCCGGACCCTTGACGGCCACGATCACCAGATCCTGCTCGCCGATGTCCTCGGCACGCTCGAAGGCGCGCGCGGGCGCCCTCAGGACCTCACCGGCGGTATCGGCGCGCCAGCCGTGTTCGCGCAGCGCGCGCAAGGTCTCTCCACGGGCCAGCACTGCCGGCCGGCAGTCGGTGCGGGCGGCCAGCCGCGCCCCGATCAGCCCGCCGATCGCCCCGGCGCCGATGATGCAGACTCTCATCCCTGAGCTCCTGGTCCTTCCCGGTACGCACCGGGCAAGCGGGCATCTTAGTGGCCCGTCCCGCCGGTGCCCGTCAGGGCTTCGTGAGTCCCCGGCCCCGGCCCGGAATGTTCGACGGCCTGCTACGCTGAAGCGTTGTCGAACCGATTCCCGCTGCCTCCGCGATGCACGACGCACTGCTGTTGTTTCCCGATTTCGCGCTGATCGCTCTGGGCTATGCGCTGATGCATCTGACGCCGCTGGGGCGCGAGGTGTGGAGCGGGGTCGAGCGCCTGGTGTATTACGTGCTGTTCCCGGCCTTGCTCTTTTCCACCAGCGTGGGCGCCTCCTACACCCTGGCCTCGGCCTCGGCCCTGGTGCTGGCGGGCGTGGGCGCGCTGCTGGTGGGCATCGCGCTGGCGTGGGCCGCGCACTGGCTGGGCGCCGACCCGGTGCGAACCGCCAGCGGCATGCAGTGCGCGTTTCGCTTCAATTCCTACATCGTGCTCGCGGTGGCCGCCAGCATCGGCGGTGCTCCGATGGTGTCGATGGTCGGGGTGCTGATCGCCATCGGCGTGCCGCTGTGCAATGCCGCGGCGGTCTGGGCCTTGTCGCGCCACGGCGGGCGCAGCCTGTGGCGCGAGCTGCTGCGCAACCCCTTGCTCATGTCCACCGCGGCGGGACTGGTGCTGCACGCGGCCGGCCTGCGCCTGCCCCAGCTGGTGCAGCCGGTCTTCGACCGCCTGGGCGGCGCGTCCATCGCGCTGGGTCTGCTGACGGTGGGTGCGGGCCTGCGCCTGCAGGGCCTGCATCGGGACTGGGCCTTGTCGGGCTGGCTGCTGGCCATTCGCCACCTGCTGGTGCCGCTGGCCGCCTGGGGCCTGGCGCGGGCCCTGGGACTGGACGGCACCCACCTGCTGGCGCTGCTCGTGTTCACGGCGGTGCCGACGGCGTCCAGTGCCTACGTGCTGGCCATGCGCATGGGGGGCGACGGCCCCTACGTGGCGGGACTGGTGTCCCTGTCCACCCTGCTCGGGGCGGTGTCGCTGCCGCTGTTCCTCATGCTGGCCTCACGCTGAGGCGCGAGCCGCCTCGGCCAGCTTGACCAGCGCGTACAGGCTCTGGTTGGCCGGGGTCGGGATGCCCAACGCGGCGCCGCGACGCACGATCAGGCCGTTGAGATCGTCGATTTCCGTGGGTTTTCCGCGCGCCAGATCCTGCGCGGTGGACGAGAGCTGGCCGGGCATGCTGCGCGCGATGTGCTCGACCGAGGCGCGGGCCGCCTTCGCGTCGAGCGCATGCCCGCTGGCCCGCGCCACCTGCAGCACTTCGTCTACCAGGGTTTGCTGCAATTCGCGGATGGGCAGCAGTGCCGCCATCGGCCCGTAGGCCTGCTGGGTCAGCGCGGAGATCGCGTTGTAGGCGCAATTGACCAGCAGCTTGGCCCAGAGCTCATCCATCACCGCGTCGGACACCCGCACCGGCACGCCGGCACTGCCGAACCAGCCGACGATGTCCTGCAGGCGCTGGCGCAGCCCGGGGTCGGCGGCTTCGCCCGGCGTGGCCGGGCCGATCACCAGTTCCCCGCGCCCGTAATGCCGCACCTCGCCGGGCGCCGGCATCGCCGTGGCCACGTAGACCGCGGTGGGCACGACCGGCTGGCGCAGGTGGCGGGCGATCGCGGCGGGGTTCTCCACTCCGTTCTGCAGGCTCATCACCAGGGCCCCGGGCTCGAGCAGTGGTGCCATGCGCCGCGCCAGCTCCTCGGTGTCGCGGGACTTCACGCACAGCAGCACCAGATCGGCGCCACGTACCGCTTCCAGTTCGGTGGTCGCCGGAGTTCGCACGGTGAATTCCGAATCCGTTCTACGGACCTTCAAGCCGAAGCTTTCGATGGCATGGACATGTTCGGCGCGCCCGACCAGGGTGACGGCATGGCCCGCACGCGCGAGCATGGCGCCGAAATAGCTGCCGACCGACCCGGCGCCGACAACGGTGATGCGTGGATGCATGGAATTCATGAGCAGTGTTCGACACGAGCTGGGCCAGCGACAATCTAGCCGAATCGCCGTGGGCTTGCAGCCCGCCCGCCTCGCGGCCTGCCCGGCCCGGCGCGCGCGGAACAAGCGACAAGGTGCAACAAAGGAAACCGGGCAATACACGGGCTCGCTTGTCACGAGCCTTGCATCTTGGCTTCGAACAATCGCCACCGGCCCTCGCATGGCAGCCGCGCAGGAAGCGGCGCCGGCGGGGTTCCTGCCTCGTTTCGCTTCAGGGAGCCTTCCACATGCTGCGCAAGACCTTGCTCGCCACTGCCGTGATCGCCGCCGCGATCGGGGCTGGCGCCTCCGCCTCCATGGCGAGCGCCTCGCCCTTCCACCGCGGCGACGACCACGACCGCGACCACCACCACTTCGGCCTTCGTGCCGAGGCGTACCCGACGGCCACGCCGATCAAGCACATCGTGGTGCTGTTCAACGAAAACGTGTCCTTCGACCATTATTTCGCCACCTACCCGAAGGCGACGAACCCGGGCGGCGAGACGCCCTTCCACGCGCGTCGCGGAACCCCCGCGGTCAACGGCCTGGACGCCGCGCTGCTCAGCAACAACCCCAACTACACCAACCCCGCCAACGAAAGTGGCGCGGCCAATCCCTTCCGGCTCGATCCCAGCCAGGCCGCGACCGCCGACCAGAACCACGCCTACACGCCCGAGCAGTTGGCCTACGACGGCGGCAAGGCCGATCTGTTTCCCAAGTACACCGGGCGCGGCACGACCGGCGTGGTCGGAGCCTTCGGCACCAACGGCCAGGTCATGGGTTACTACGACGGCAACACCGTGACGGCGCTGTGGAACTACGCGCAGCATTTCGCGATGAGCGACGACGCCTACACCGACACCTACGGTCCGTCCACGCCCGGCGCGCTGGAAGTCGTCTCGGGCCAGACCGACGGCGTGACCCTGGTGAAGACGACCAAGCAGCCCTTCACGCTGGCCGCGGGTTCCTACTACATCCGTGACGGCGCCGGCGGCTATGCGCTGATCAGCGATGTCGATCCCGCCTACGACCTGTGCTCCAGTCCCACCGACCAGATCCTCATGCAGGGTCGCAACATCGGCGACCTGCTCAACGCCCGCGACATCTCCTGGGGCGGTTTCATGGGCGGCTTCAACCTGAGCACCGTCAACGCCAACGGCACCACCGGCTGCAAGCGCAGCTCGACCTCGAGCTACACCGGCACCACCGCCGACTACATCCCGCACCACAACTGGTTCCAGTACTTCCCCTCGACGGCCAACCCGACGCACGCGCGTCCGTCGTCGGTGCAGGCGATCGGCCACACCGACGAGCCGGGCACGCGCACGCCCGATCCGGCGAACCACGAGTACGGCCTGAACGACTTCTTCGCGGCGGTCAAGGCGGGCAATTTCCCGGCCGTCAGTTTCCTGAAGGCGCCGGCCTTCCAGGACGCCCACGCCGGGTACTCCGATCCGCTGGACGAGCAGGCCTTCGTGGCCAAGGTGGTGAATTTCCTGGAGCAGCAGCCCCAATGGAAGGACACCGCGGTGATCGTCACCTATGACGACTCGGATGGCTGGTACGACCATGCCTTCGCCACGCCGACCAACCCGTCCTTCGACTCGCAGGCCGACCAGCTCAACGGTCCCGGCGAGTGCGGCAGGGGCACGCCGATGCCGGGCCTGAAGGGCAAGCCGGTCAATGGCCGTTGCGGTCCCGGCACGCGCATTCCCTTCCTCGTCATCTCGCCCTGGGCCAAGACCAACTACGTGAGCCACCAGCGCATCTCGCTGGCCTCGGTGACCCGTTTCATCGAGGACAACTGGCTGCACGGCGAGCGTCTGGGCGGCGGCTCCTTCGACGCCACCACCGGCAGCATCATGAACATGTTCCGCTTCGCCGGCGACCACGATGGCGACGACCGTGGCCGGCAGCATCGCGACTGGCACGGTCACGGCGGCCGTGGGGATGCCCGGCTGTTCCTGGATCCGACCACCGGCGCCGTGCTGCGCCGTGCGCCGGCCGGCAGCAACTCGCCGAGCTCCAGCTGATGGGCTTGCGCGCCTTGCTGGTGGCGGCCACGGCCGCCTTCCTGACGGGCGCGGCCTGGGCCGCGGAGCCGCCGGGCCTCGTGCCCGGCGGCTCCGCGCCGACCAGGACTCCGGCCGCCATGGCTTCGCCGAGCGCCTCCGCGCCGGTGCTGCCTGATGGCGGCAATCCGCACCCCGTGCATCTGGTGCTGCCGCCGCGCAAGCCGCTGAGCGCCGTGGCCAGGCTCGGGCGTGCCCTGTTCTTCGACCCGAGGCTCTCGGGATCGGGTCGCGTGTCCTGCGCCTCCTGCCACAGCCCCCGGCATGCCTACGGCCCGCCGAACGCGCTGCCGGTGCAGATCGGCGGTTCGCGCATGAACCGTTTCGGCGTGCGCGCGGTGCCCTCGCTGGAATACCTGTACCGTCAGCAGAATTTCAGCATCGGACCCGACAACGAGGAAAACGAGACCATCACCCTGCAGCAGCTGGTGCAGCTGGGCAGGCAGTCCCGGCGTCTGCGCAAGACCGCGCGGGACACGGCGGCCACGGCCGCCAACCTGGTGCCCCAGGGCGGCCTGTTCTGGGACGGCCGGGTCAACACCTTGCAGCAGCAGGCCGACGGCCCGCTGTTCAACCCGCTGGAAATGGACGCGGGCAGCGTGGCCACGGTGGCCGCCAAGTTGCGCACTGCGGGCTATGCCAGGCAGTTCGAGCAGTTGTTCGGTCCCGGCATGCTGGGCAACTCGCACTTCCTGGTCAGCGAGGCCCTGTTCGCGCTGGCGCGGTTCCAGATCGAGGACCCCAGCTTCCATCCCTTCAGCAGCAAGTACGACGCCTGGCTGCAGGGCAAGGCGCGCTTCACACCCTCGCAGGCCCGCGGCTACGTCGCCTTCAATGATCCCCGCAAGGGCGACTGCGCCGCTTGCCACCTCGACCGTCCCGGCGCCGATGGCCAGCCGCCGCTGTTCACCGACACCCAATACGAGGCGCTGGGCGTGCCGCGCAACCCGGCGATCCCGGCCAACCGCGACCCGCACTATCACGACCTGGGCCTGTGCGGGCCCTACCGCACCGACCTGGCCCGGCAGACCCAGTACTGCGGCATGTTCCTCACCCCCACCTTGCGCAACGCGGCCACGCGCCATGTGTTCTTCCACAACGGCGTCTACCACAGCCTGGCGCAGGTGCTCGACTTCTATGACTTTCGGGACACGCGCCCGGGGCGCATCTATCCGGTGGTGAACGGCAAGGTCGACAAGTACGACGACCTTCCCGCGCGCTACCAGGCCAACGTCGATCGCAGCGACCCGCCCTTCGATCGCCGGGCGGGGCAGGCGCCGGCGATGAGCACGCGCGACATGCGCGACATCATCGCCTTCCTGAAAACCCTCAACGACGGCTGGCGGAGGGTGAGGGCCCCCTCCGTCGCCGGGCGCGAGCCCGGCTCCGTCCCCCGAGGGGGACGCACCCCGCCTTAGTAACCGTGTTGGAAGTCAAGCGGTGACTGGCGGGGGCTGCCCCCTTGGGGGGCGGCCATGCACCGCCACCTGAAACCGATGGCCATTGCGACAGCGCCCGCTGTCGAGAGCACACCCACCGCAGGGCCGCCCCAAGGTGGGGTGCGTCCCCCCTGGGGGGACGGAGCGGGGGTCGCGCCCGGCGACGGAGGGGGCCGTCCCCATGCACCGCCACCTGAAACCGATGGCCATTGCGACAGCGCCCGCTGTCGAGAGCACACCCACCGCAGGGCCGCCCCAAGGTGGGGTGCGTCCCCCCCAATGGGATGGACGCCCCCACCCGCGACGGCATCGATGTGCCAAAGTGGAGGTGTTGTCCGACCACTTGAACGAGGGGAGCGTCCGCCATGAAGATTACGACGGTTGGCATTGACCTGGCAAAGAAT
>JAJZWA010000123.1 GCA_021846965.1 Pseudomonadota bacterium
CGCCCCGCCCCGCGTTGCAGTCCATCAGGTACTGGGCGAAATTGAAGCGCGGGGTCGCGCCAGGCACGCGCTCCCAGGGTGGCTCGATCACGGGGGGCTGGGCGTCTTGCACGGTGTTCGTCTCCTGGTGGTTTCATCGGCGCCCGCGGGGCGCCGTGCGCGCGAAGTGCCGCGACATGCAGCATCGTGCGTGAAAGCACTGTAGGTTTTGAATTTCTCGATGTCAAGCACTATAGTGCATAAATCAGAGCGGTCTTCGCGAGTACGGGAAAGCATAGACTTGCGAAACCCAGATACATGCACTATGCTGCGTCCCATCCCTTCCGCAAATTCTGCACTTTGTTTCATCTTCAGGAGCACCCCGTGAACGAATCGCCCCGCGTCGACTACCAGACCGAACCCTCGCGCTACCGTCACTGGAAGCTCTCCTTCGAAGGCCCCATCGCCACCCTGGCCGCCGATTTCAACGAGGACGCGGGCCTGCGCCCGGGCTACAAGCTCAAGCTCAACAGCTACGACCTCGGGGTGGACATCGAACTGGCCGATGCGCTCAACCGCATCCGCTTCGAGCACCCCGAAGTGCGCACCGTGGTGCTCACCAGCCTGAAGGACCGGGTGTTCTGCTCCGGCGCCAACATCTTCATGCTGGGCCTGTCCAGCCACGCCTGGAAGGTCAACTTCTGCAAGTTCACCAACGAGACCCGCAACGGCATGGAGGATTCCTCGCGCCACGGCGGGCTCAAGTTCCTCGCCGCCGTCAACGGCGCCTGCGCCGGCGGCGGCTACGAGCTGGCCCTGGCCTGCGACGAGATCCTGCTGGTCGACGACCGCTCCAGCGCGGTCAGCCTGCCCGAGGTTCCCCTGCTGGGGGTGCTGCCCGGCACCGGCGGACTCACGCGCATCACCGACAAGCGCCATGTGCGCCACGACCTGGCCGACATCTTCTGCACCACCGCCGAGGGAGTGCGCGGGCGCAAGGCCCAGGAATGGCGCCTGGTGGACCACGTTGCCAAGCCCGCCGTGTTCGCGCAGGCCGTGCGCGAGCACGCGCTGCGCCTGGCCGGCCTGAGCGACCGCCCCGAGGGCGCGCGAGGCGTGGCGCTGACGCCGCTGCGCCGCAGCATCGAGGCCGATGCGCTGGTCTACTCCACGGTGCGCGTGGACATCGACCGCACACGCCGCACGGCCACCTTCACCCTCAGCGCTCCCGAGGGGGAACAGCCCGCGGATACGGCGGCCATCGAGGCCCTGGGCGCCGAGTGGTACGCGCTGCGCCTGGCGCGCGAGCTGGACGACGCCATCCTGTCCATGCGCACCAACGAGCTGGACATCGGCACCTGGCTGATGCGCACCCGCGGCAGCGCCGCCAGGGTGGCCGAGCTCGACGCCCTGCTCATGGCCCATCGCGATCACTGGCTGGTGCGCGAGACCATCGGCATGCTGCGCCGCGGCTTCAGCCGCCTGGACGTGTCCTCGCGCAGCCTGTTCGCGCTGGTCGACGAGGGCTCCTGCTTCGCCGGCACCCTGCTCGAGCCCGCGCTGGCCTGCGACCGCATCTACCACCTGGCGCTGCCCGACGACCCCGAGCGCGCGCCGAACATCCGCCTGGACGAGGCCAATTTCGGGCTGTACCCGATGGCCACGGGCCAGAGCCGCCTGGAGCGCAGGTTCTACGCCGAGGCCCCCGCCATGCAGGCGCTGCGCGAGGCGGCCGGGCGGCCGCTGGACGCCGACGCCGCCTTCGCGCTGGGCCTGGTCACCAGCAACCCCGACGACATCGACTGGGACGAGGAAATCCGCATCGCCATCGAGGAGCGCGTGGCCATGTCGCCCGACGCGCTCACCGGCATGGAAGCCAATCTGCGATTCAACGGCCCGGAGACCATGCTCACCCGGGTGTTCGGGCGTCTGACGGCGTGGCAGAACTGGATTTTCCAGCGCCCCAACGCCGTCGGCGACAAGGGCGCCCTGAAGGTGTATGGCAAGGGCGAGAAGGCCGCCTTCGACTGGAACCGGATTTGAGCAGGACCGAGCGCGCAAGACCTCACGGAGACCATGATGTCCACCATCGACTACAGCACCAAGATTCCCAACAACGTCAACCTGGCCGAGGACCGCACGCTGCAGCGCGCGCTCGAGCAGTGGCAGCCCAACTACCTGAGCTGGTGGAACGACATGGGCCCCGACGGCTCGCAGGACTTCGACGTCTACCTGCGCACCGCCGTCAGCGTCGACCCGCAGGGCTGGGCGCAGTTCGGCTACGTCAAGATGCCCGAGTACCGCTGGGGCATCTTCCTGAACCCGGCCGAGAAGGAACGCAAGATCCACTTCGGCGACCACAAGGGCGAGGACGCCTGGCAGGACGTGCCCGGTGAACACCGCGCCAACCTGCGGCGCATCATCGTCACCCAGGGCGACACCGAACCCGCCTCGGTGGAGCAGCAGCGCCACCTGGGCCTCACCGCCCCCAGCCTGTACGACCTGCGCAACCTGTTCCAGGTCAACGTCGAGGAAGGCCGCCACCTGTGGGCCATGGTGTACCTGCTGCACAAGTACTTCGGGCGCGACGGGCGCGAGGAAGGCGAGGCGCTGCTCGAGCGCCGCAGCGG
>JAJZWA010000124.1 GCA_021846965.1 Pseudomonadota bacterium
AGATGGCCTGCCGGGCGCAAGAGCCGCGCGAAGGCCTCCGGCGCCAGGGGCGGAGCACACAGGAAACCCTGGTATTCGTCACAACCATGGGCGCGCAGGAAGGCCAGTTGTTCCGAGCTCTCCACGCCTTCGGCCACCACCCTGTGGCGCAAGGTACGGGCCAGCGCCAATATCGCCTGGACAATCGCCGCATCCTCGGCGTCGCCGGGCAGGTTGCGGATGAATGCGCGGTCGATCTTGACCGCGCCCACGGGCAGGCGCTTGAGATAGGCGAGGGAGGAATACCCGGTGCCAAAATCGTCGATCGCCGACTCCACCCCCAGGCGCTGCAGCTCGCGCAGCACGCCGCCGACGCGATCGGGTTCCACCATGAGCACGCTTTCGGTCACCTCGACCTCGAGCAGGCGCCCGTCGAGGCGATGGTTCCGCAACGAGCGTGCGACCTGCTGCACCAGCGACGAGCCGTGGAACTGGCGGGCCGAGCAGTTCACGGCAACCGGCACCGGCTCCAGGCCCTGCTCGCGCCAGCGCGCCTGCTGCGCGCACGCCGCGTCGATCACCCACGCCCCCACGGAAGACACCAGGCCCATTTCCTCGAGCAGGGGAATGAACACGTTGGGCGGCACGCGCCCGTGTCCGGGCCGGTCCCAGCGCAGCAAGGCCTCGGCCCCGCGCAGTCCACCGCCACGCACGTCGATCTTGGGCTGGAAGTACAGCGTGAAATCCCCGGCAGCCGCGGCCACGCGCAGGTCGCCTTCCATCGCCAGGCGGTCTTCGATCGTGCGCGCATCGGTCTCGCTGAAGTAGCGCCAGCTTCCGGGCGACGCCTGCTTGGCCAGGAACAGGGCGGCATCGGCCCTTTGCAACAAGCGCTCGACCTCGGTGCCGTCGGCCGGGCACACGGCAATGCCCACGCTGGCTCCGGTGTACACCGGACGCCCGCGTACCTGGAAGGGCGCTCGCAGCGCCCCGATCAAGCGCTCGGCGGCCTGCGCTGCAGCGCCTGAGTCGCCCAGGTCATCCAGCAGGACCACGAAGTCATCACCCCCCAGGCGCGCCAGGGTATCCCCCTCGTGCAGCACGGACTGCAGGCGGGCCGATACCTCCACCAGCAAGTTGTCACCCGCTTCGTGGCCCAGGGATTCGTTGATGGTCTTGAAACGATCCAGATCGAGGAAAAGCACCGCCAGCATGCCCCCGCTGCCCGCGAGGCGCTCCAGCGCCGCGCGCAGCCGCTCGACAAGCTGGTGTCGGTTGGCCAGCCCCGTCAACGCGTCATGGCTGGCCAGCCACTGGAGCCTGCGGCGGCTGCGGCGCACCTCCGTCACATCGTGGGTGATCAGGACCGCGCCGATGGCCTTGCCCGCCGGGTCGCGCAGCGGCTCGCTGCTGGCCTGCAGATGCAGCAGCCCGGAATCATCGTGGCCCTGGCCTGCCAGCAACTCCATGCGAGCGACGGCGTGGCCCTCCAGCGCGCGCCGCAGCGGGTGCTCGGCGCGCTCGAGCACTCGCATGTCCAGGTGGTACAGGTCCGCGGCATGCTTCCAATCGGCCTGGACATCGGGCCGCGTCGGGGCATAGCCCAGGTGCGCCGACGCCGCCTGATTGACGTAGCGCAGGCGCCCGGACTCGTCGATGGCGACCACGCCATCGCGCATCTGGCCCAGCACGGCCAGCAAGAAGGCATGCTCTCGGCGGAAGGCATGCTCTTGCTCGAGCATGCCCGTGACATCCTGGACGAAGGCCACGGCCATATCCGCCCGACCTCGGTGGTTGATCATCGGTGACACATGCAGGCGCACCGTGGCGAAGCCGCCGTCTCCCCGCGCGTAACGCCTCTGCGCGCAGTACGCGCCGCCTCCGTCGGCGGCGAAGGCATCGGCCAGCGCCGCCCGCGCCAGGGTACCTTCGTCGGGATGCACGAGATCGGCGACATGGCGCAGCGACAGCAGCTCCCGCTCAACGCGGCCAAGCAGATGGCAAAGCGCCGCGTTGGCCATGACGATACGCCCACCCCGCTCGAACATGAGCACGCCCAGACCCGATTCCTCGAAGGCACTTCGCAGGCGAACCTCGCTGCGATGCAGGCGCCGCACCAGCGGTCGCAGTTGCACTCCCAGGGCCACCAGCCCGAGCAGCGCCAGCAAGGGCAGCGCCAGGCCCACCCAGCGCTCACCGTCGAGCAGGGCCCCGTACAGGTCCCTCGCCGGGACGCGCAGGACCAGGCGCAGCCCGGTGGAACCGATCGGAGCGTGCGCCTCGATCACCCGCGGGTCGGAGGGCTTCGAGGTCAGCGCAGGGTTCCCGGCGTGCTCGGACAGGCACGAAGCCGAGGCCTGCGCGGAGGGACAGATGAACACCTCGCCCACGGCACCCCGGGGCACGAGTCGCAGGGCGATGCGCCAGATATCGAGGGGAAACTCCAGCCCCAATCGTTGCGCCGATGGGCTGGCGCCCAGGGGAAGCCGAAGCGCCAGGCTCGCCCGGGAACCGGCGCCTCCAGCCGTCAGGCGGGCTTGTTCACCAGGGCCCACGGCCACTCGCAGACTGGATGTGGGGGCGCCGCGGGGCCCCGCCTTCGCGC
>JAJZWA010000014.1 GCA_021846965.1 Pseudomonadota bacterium
AATCTTCATGGCGGACGCTCCCCTCGTTCAAGTGGTCGGACAACACCTCCACTTTGGCACATCGATGCCGTCGCGGGTGGGGGCGTCCATCCCATTGAGGGGGACGCACCCCGCCTTGGGGCGGCCCGGCGGCGGGTGTGCTCCTGGCAGCGGGGCGTGGTGCGGGGAAGAGGGGGTTTCAGGCGGGGTGGAGAGCCGCCTGCGGCGGCTTGAACCCAACAGTTCCGCTCGCCCGCGCGCCGCAGGCCGGGCGCGAGCCCGGCTCCGTCCCCCCAAGGGGGACGCACCCCGCCTTGGGGCGGCCCTGCGGCGGGTGTGCTCCTGGCAGCGGGGCGTGGTGCGGGGAAGAGGGGGTTTCAGGCGGGGTGGAGAGCCGCCTGCGGCGGCCTGAACCCAACAGTTCCGCGCGCGGCAGCCGCCATTCGCACGCGAGAGGGCGGTGCCCCCTCGCGGCGGCTGGGCTTACACCCGGCCCTTGTACTCGCCGGTGCGGGTGTCGATCTCGATCTTGTCGCCGATGGCCACGAAGATGGGCACGGGGATTTCCGCGCCGGTGGAGATCTTGGCCGGCTTGAGCACCTTGCCGGAGGTGTCGCCCTTGACGGCAGGCTCGGTGTACATCACCTCGCGCACCACCGTGGTGGGCATTTCCACCGAGATGGCCTTGCCGTCGTAGAACACGACTTCCACCGGCATGCCGTCTTCCAGGTACAGCAGGGCATCGCCGAGGTTGTCCTTTTCCACCTCGTACTGGTTGTACTCGGTGTCCATGAACACGTACATGGGATCGGCGAAGTAGGAGTAGGTGCACTCCTTGCGCTCGAGCACGATCGGATCGAGCTTGTCGTCGGCCTTGTACACGAGTTCGGTGCCCCCGCTGGTCAGCAGGTTCTTGAGCTTCATCTTCACCGTGGCGGCATTGCGCCCGCCGCGGCTGTACTCGGTCCTCTGCACGACCATCGGATCCTTGCCGACCATGATCACATTGCCGGCACGGATTTCTTGAGCGAGTTTCATAGACTTTGAATAAGTTCCGGGAAAAGTCAATCGATGATTTTAACAGGCCGCCGGGCTCCGCACCTCGGCCGCCCCCGGAGGCTCCTGCGCGGGGGCCACGCCCAGCGCCTGCAGCAGTTGCTGCGCCAGGTCCGGCTGCATGGCCAGGCGCTCGCACCAGGAGCGCGCATGGGCCCGGACGGCGGGCAGCGCGGCGCAGAAGGCCTGCCAGGCCGGCACCAGTTCCCCACCGTCGTTCCAGGCCTCGGACAGGGCGGTGACCGCCTCGCGCACGGCCGGGTCCGCTTCGCGCAGGTAGCGGCGCAGGAAGGCGTCGATCTTGTCCAGGTGCGCGTGGTCCTGCTGCGGGTAGGCGTGCCAGAGCATCGGGCGCGCGGCCCATTGCGCGCGCACGAAGGAATCCTCGCCGCGCACGATGCACACATCGGCCGACCACAGCAATTCGTCGAAGCGTTCCTGCGGCACGAAGGGCAGGGCGCACAGGGTGAGGCTGCCGCGCACGGTGCTCTGGCCGGTGGCCAGCTGCATGTGCAGCCAGGCATCGACCTCGGCGCGCATGGGCCCCGGGCAGATCCACAGCGTGGTGGGGCGGCTGGCCGAGGCCATGGCCTGCAGCCAGCCCGCCACGCCGGCGCGCGCGTAGCTGAACAGCAGCACCGTCAGGGCATGTTCCGGCGGCGGAGGCAGGCCCAGCGAGCGCAGCGCGATGCGCCGCGCGCTGGGCAGGCGTTCCCAGGAGGCACGGCGGGCCAGCAAGTCGCGCTCGCGCAGCAGGCCACCGGTGCCGGGGCCGAAACCGGGGAAGAAGAACAGCTTGTTGATGCCGCCGGGCTGGGGCGAGGGACGCAGGTGCGCGCCTTCCACCCAGGCCTCGGCGCTGAGGTGTTCCAGGTTCACCCAGCGCACCCGCCGCGCGCCCAGGCGCTGGATGCGCTCGATGAAACCCGGCAGCAGGTGGCAGCCGAACATTTCGACCACCACATCGGCGGGGTCGAGCTGCTGCTGGCGCGACCACGGCAGAATACTGACCGAGTCGATGGTCTGCTGGCCCATGCGCGGCTGGATCTGCGGGCAGATCGCCGCGAAGGTGTTCAAATCGTCGACGAACAGCCGGACGACGCAGCCGTGCTCGTGCGCCAGCTGCTTCGCCAGGCGCCAGGCCACGCCGATGTCGCCGAAATTGTCCACGACATGGCAAAACAGATCGCAGTTCAGGGGATGGTTCATCACAAGCAATCCACACGAGGGCGCGTGTCCACGATGAGCGCCGCGGAACCCGCGGCGCCATCCGGACATCCGGTCTACGACTCCCATTGTCGCCGTTGTTCACGCCTGGCGGAGTTCCGCGACGAAGTGCACCAGCGCCATCCCGCGTACGCCTGCCTGCCCGTGCCCTCCTTCGGCCCGCTGTCGGCGCGCCTGCTGGTGGTGGGTCTGGCGCCCGGGCTGCACGGCGCCAACGCCAGCAACCGACCCTTCACCGGCGACGGCGCAGGCCCCTTGCTGTATGCCACGCTGGGCGGTCTGGGGCTGGCCGAGCGCGAGCCCGCGGTGCGCGTCGGCGACCCTCCAGCCAGCATCCGCGCCGACGACGGCATGCGCATGCTCGACTGCCGCATCTGCAACAGCGTGAAATGCCTGCCCCCCGGCAACAAGCCGCTGCCCGCGGAAGTGCGCGAATGCAATGCCTACCTGCGCGCCGAGTTGCAGGCGATGCCCGACCTGGCCGTGGTGCTGGCGCTGGGCACGGTGGCCCACGGGGCCGTGCTGCAGGCGCTGGGGCTGAAGGCCTCCTCGGCCCGTTTCGCCCACGGCGCGCGCCACGAGCTGGGCCTGCTGCGCCTGTACGACAGCTACCACTGCAGCCGCTACAACCAGAACACCGGACGCCTGACGCCGGACATGTTCCGGGACGTCTTCCAGCGCGCCGCCGCCGAGGCGCGCGCCGCGGGGGGCTGAGATGGCCGCCGACGACGCCCTGGCGCGCCAGGTGGCCGCGCTGCCCCACCTGCCGGGGGTGTACCGTTATTTCGCGGCCGACGGCACGCTGCTGTACGTGGGCAAGGCGCGCGACCTGCGAAAGCGCGTTTCCAGCTATTTCCAGAAGGATCACGGCGGAACGCGCATCGGGCACATGGTTTCGCGCATCGAGCGCATGGAGACCACGGTCACCTCCTCCGAGGCGGAGGCCCTGCTGCTCGAGAACAACCTCATCAAGACCCTCAACCCGCGGTTCAACATCCTGTTCCGCGACGACAAGTCCTACCCCTACCTCAAGCTCGGCACCAGCCACGACTACCCCCGGATGGCCTATTTCCGGGGTGCGGTGGACCGGCGCAACCGTTATTTCGGGCCCTATCCCAGCGCCTGGGCGGTCAAGGAAAGCATCACCGTGCTGCAGAAGGTGTTCCGCCTGCGCACCTGCGAGGACACCGTGTTCGCCAACCGCAGCCGGCCCTGCCTGCTGCACCAGATCCAGCGCTGCTCGGGCCCCTGCGTCGGCCTCATCTCGGCGCAGGACTACGCCGCCGACGTCGAGGCCGCCACCCGCTTCCTGCGCGGTGAGCACGACAGCGTGCTGCGCGAGCTGCAGCAGCGCATGGAGCAACTGTCCTCCGAACTGCGATTCGAGGAGGCCGCGGTGCTGCGCGACCAGATCGGCGCCCTCTCCAGGGTGCTGCAGCAACAGAGCATGGAGGTCGACGCCGACCAGGACGCCGACATCCTCGCCGTGGCCGTGCAGGGCGCGCGCGCCTGCGTGAACCTGGCCATGGTGCGCGGTGGGCGCCACCTCGGCGACCGTGCCTACTACCCCAGCCAGCTCGCCGGGCTGGACGATGCCCCCGAGGGTCTTGCGCCGGAGCAGGCCGTGCTCGAGGCCTTTGTCGCGCAGCACTACCTGGAGCTGCCCCTGCCCTCCGTGCTGGTCAGTTGCTGCGAGCTGCAGTCCGAGCTGGTCGAGGCGCTGGAGCAGCACCGCGGCCAGCGCTGCCGCGTGGTGGTCAACCCCCGCGGCACGCGCCGACGCTGGCTGGAGCAGGCCGAGCAGGGCGCGCGCCTGGCGCTGGCGCGGCTGCTGGCCGACGAGGGCGCGCAACACCTGCGCACCGATGCCCTGGCGCAGGCGCTGGGCCTGCAGCTCGACGACCTGGCCTCGCTGAGCGTGGAATGCTTCGACATCAGCCACACCGCGGGCGAGGCCACGCAAGGCTCCTGCGTGGTGTTCCACCAGCATGCGATGCAGCCCTCGCGCTACCGGCGCTACACGGTGGAGGGCATCACCCCCGGCGACGACTACGCGGCCATGCGCCAGGTATTGACCCGGCGTTATTCCCGCGTCGCCGAGAACAGCGGCGAAGGCCTGCCCGATGTGGTGCTGATCGACGGCGGGCGCGGCCAGGTGGGCGTGGCGCGGTCCGTGTTCGAGGAACTCGGCCTGGACATCGCCCGCATCGTCGGCGTGGAGAAGGGCGAAGGCCGCAAGGTCGGGCTCGAGGAACTGGTGTTCGCCGACCAGCGCCCCAAGCTCAGCCTGCCGCCCGACAGCCCTGCGCTGCTGCTGGTCGCGCAGATCCGCGACGAGGCCCATCGCTTCGCCATCACCGGCATGCGCGCGCGGCGCGCCAAGGCGCGCACGGGGGGCTCTCGCCTGGAGGACATCGCCGGCATCGGGCCGAAGCGGCGCTCGCGCCTGCTGGCCCGATTCGGCGGGCTGCGCGGGGTGGAGCAGGCCAGCGTGGAGGACCTGATGACCGTCGAGGGCATTTCCCGCGAACTTGCGCAGGCCATCTACTCGGCGCTGCATTGACCCGGGGCGGCGGCCCGGATGCCGGGCTTGCCCCCATGGGGCACGGCGCCCGGCGATGGAATAATGCTGTGCACCATGAACGTGCCGACCCTCCTGACCTGGCTGCGCGTGGCGGCCATTCCCCTGGTCGTCGGGGTCTACGCGCTGCCCCTGCACTGGCTGAGCCTGCCCGAGCGCAACCTGTGCGCCGCGCTGCTGTTCGTGCTCGCCGGCCTGACCGACTGGTTCGACGGATTCCTGGCGCGGCGCTGGAACCAGACCTCCGCCTTCGGTGCTTTCCTCGACCCGGTGGCCGACAAGCTCATGGTCTCGGCGGCGCTGCTGGTGCTGCTGCAGCTGGGGCGCATCGGCTCGCTGGTGGCGCTGATCATCATCGGGCGCGAGATCGCCATCTCCGCCCTGCGCGAATGGATGGCCCGCATCGGGAGATCCCGCGCGGTGGCGGTGAACTGGCTGGGCAAGGTCAAGACGGCCACGCAGATGGTGGCCATTCCGCTGCTGCTCTACGACGGGCGTCTGTTCGGCGTGCTGCCGGCGGCCTGGTGGGGCGGCTGGCTGCTCGACGTGGCCGCCGCGCTGACCCTGTGGTCCATGCTGTATTACTTCAAGCTCGCGCTGGCGGGCATCAAACTTTCCGACTGAGGACCCCATGAGCCTGCAATCGCCTTCCTCCGCCGCGCCCGCCCAGGCGCGCCCGTGGCGCATCGCCGTGATCCCCGGCGACGGCATCGGCCAGGAAGTCATGCCCGAAGGCCTGCGCGTGCTGCAGGCCGCGGCCGGGCGCTTCGGCATCGCCCTGCACCTGGAGGAGTTCGATTTCGCCTCCTGCGACTACTACCTGCGCCACGGCAGCATGCTGCCGGCGAACTGGGAGCAGCTGCTGGGCGACTTCGACGCCATCCTGTTCGGTGCCGTCGGCTGGCCCGACAAGGTGCCCGACCACATTTCCCTGTGGGGCTCGCTGCTGCAGTTCCGCCGCGTGTTCGACCAGTACGTGAACCTGCGCCCGGCGCGCCTGATGCCCGGCGTGCGCTCGCCGCTGGCGGGGCGGGATCCCGGGGACATCGACCTGCTGATCGTGCGCGAGAACACCGAAGGCGAGTACTCCGATTCCGGCGGCCGCATGTTCGCCGGCACCGACCGGGAAATGGTCGTGCAGGACACCATCATGACCCGCATCGGCGTGGACCGCGTGCTGCACTTCGCCTTCGAGCAGGCCGAGCGGCGCCCGCGGCGCCTGCTCAGCTCGGCCACCAAGTCCAACGGCATCTCCATCACCATGCCCTACTGGGACGAGAGGGTGCGGGCGGTGGCCCAGGCGCATGGGCAGGTGCGCTGGAACCAGTTCCACATCGACGCCCTGTGCGCGCGCCTGGTGCAGCGCCCGCAGGATTTCGACGTCATCGTCGGCTCCAACCTGTTCGGGGACATTCTCAGCGACCTCGCACCGGCCCTGTGCGGAACCCTGGGCATCGGGCCCTCGGCCAATCTCAACCCCACGCGCAGCGCCCCGTCGCTGTTCGAACCGGTGCACGGCTCGGCGCCGGACATCGCCGGCAAGGGCCTGGCCAATCCGATCGGGCAGATCTGGTGCGCCGCCATGATGCTGGACTTTCTCGGGCATCGCGACGCGCACGACGCCATGCTGGGCGCCATCGAGTCGGCGCTGCATCCCGATTCCCAGGCACCCCGCACGCCCGACCTGGGGGGCAAGGCCAGTACCCGCGATCTCGGCCAGGCCATCGCGGCCGAAGTGGCACGCGCCTGAAGCCATGCGCGAGCCGCGCCGGCGCTGGGCCCGCGGCTTGGGCGCCACGCGGGTCGCGCGCTCGCGGTTCCCTTGATTGACACGCGCTGCGGCGCTCGCTCTAATGCGTGGGCTGGCGCCGCAAGCCTTGAAATCCGCGGCGCTCGGGGTGATCGCGACAACGCGGGCGGGGCTTCGACGGACCTCTGGTCCGGTTCGGAATCCAGCCTCCGGGTCGCCGCGCAGGGTCCCCGGGCGCAACGGCTCATCGCCGGCCTGGGGCGTATGCGCAATTTTCCGGAGACATCGCGACGTGTCCGCGGGCGGGCGCAAAGGCCGTGGCGTCGTGTCGTGCTCAACTCGTTCAACCACACCATCCTCATGCAGGGGGCCAGAGTGAATAAAACAGAACTGATCGAACACATCGCGAAGAAAAGCGATATTTCCAAGGCCGCGGCTGCTCGTGCCCTGGATTCGATGATCGAAGGCGTCAAGGTCACCCTGAAGAAGGGCGGCAGCGTCACCCTGATCGGTTTCGGCACCTTCGCCGTGACCAAGCGTCCGGCGCGTACCGGCCGCAACCCCCGCACCGGCGCGACCATCAAGATCAAGGCCGCCAAGGTGCCGAAGTTCCGCGCCGGCAAGGGTCTGAAGGACGCCCTGAACTGATGCACTAAACTGCGCGCCAGGCTCGCGCGGTTTGCCGGAGCACGTTCGGGTGCTTAGCTCAGTTGGTAGAGCGGCGCCCTTACAAGGCGTAGGTCGGGGGTTCGAACCCCTCAGCACCCACCACCCGCAGGCCGCGCCCCACGCTGGGGCACACGAAGGCGAACCTCGGTTCGCCTTTTGTTTTGGTGCCTCCCGATTCCGCTTCCCGTGCGCCCGGCCACCGAGCCGGAACCGTCCCTAGCCGCCATGTTCGAATTCGTCCGCAAGCACAACAAGCTCCTGCAGGTCGTGCTGTTCCTGCTGATCTTCCCCTCCTTCGTGCTGTTCGGCATCCAGGGCTACAACCATTTCACGGGCGACGGCAATCTCGCGGCCAAGGTCGACGGCATTCCGATCTCCAGGGAACAGCTCGACGCCGCCGAGCGCGACCAGGTGGCGCGCATGCAGCAGGCGCTGGGCGGCAACGCCGATGCCGCCGCGCTGGACACGCCGCAGATGCGCCTGCGCACCCTGGACGCCATGGTGCGCGAGGCGCTGCTCCAGGTCGCCGTGAACAAGCAGCACCTGCAGGTCGACGACAGCGCGCTGCAGCAGGCCATCCTGCAGATCCCGCAGATCGCCGCGCTGCGCAACAAGGACGGCACCTTCGACGTTGCAGCCTTTCGCAAGCTGATCCAGGAGCAGGGCATGACCACCGGCCAGTTCGAGGCCAGCGTGCGCGCCCAGCTGCTGCTGCAGCAGGCGCAGGGCGGGCTGGCCGACAACGCGCTGGGCAGCCGCGCGGTCGCGGCCCAGCTGATCGATTGGCGCACGCAGACCCGCAGCGTGCGTCTGGCCCAGTTCCAGGCGGCTGATTTCGAGAAGGGCCTCAACCCCGATGCCGCGCAAGTGCAGGCCTACTACAAGGCCCACGCCGAGCAGTTCCGCGTGCCCGAGAAGGCCACGATCCAGTACGTGGTGTTCAGCGCCGCCCAGCTCCAGGCCGGCGTGCAGATCACGCCGCAGCAGGAGCAGGCCTACTACGACGCGCACAAGAGCGAGTTCAACAGCCCCGAGCAGCGCCGCGCCAGCCACATCCTGATCACCCTGCCGCCCCAGCCCACGCCGGCGCAGGTGGCGCAGGCCCAGGCCAAGGCCGAGGCCATCGCCGCGCAATTGCGCAAGGACCCGGCCGAGTTCGCCCAGCTGGCGCGCAAGGATTCGCAGGATCCGGGCACCGCCGCTTCCGGAGGGGACCTGGGCTGGTTCACGCCCGACGCCATGGTCAAGCCCGTGGCCGACGCCGTGTTCGCGCTGCAAAAGGTCGGCCAGATCGCAGGGCCCGTGCGCTCCCAGTTCGGGTTCCACGTGCTGGAGCTCACCGGCATCCGCCCGGCCGAGACCAAGACCCTGGCGCAGGCCCGTCCCGAGATCGACGCCGCGCTGCGCAAGCAGCAGGCCGCCAAGCTGTTCCACGACTCCTCCGACAAGTTCAGCTCGATGGTCTACGAGGACAGCCGCAGCTTCGACAAGGTGGCCGCGAAACTGCACCTGCAGGTGCAGACCGCCACCGACGTGACCGAACAGCCGCGCAGCGGCGACCCCTCCACCGACCCGCTGGCCAGCCCCGCCTTCGTCAAGGCCCTGTTCGGCAAGCTCAGCGTGCGCGACCGCCGCAATATCCCCTCGGTGCAGATCGCGCCCGACGTGCTGGCTTCCGGGCGTATCGTCAGCCTGCAGCCCGCCACCACGCTGAGTTTCGCGCAGGCGCAGGACCGCGCCCGCCAGATGCTGGTGCAACAGATGGCTGCGCAGCGCGCGATCCAGGCCGGCGAGCAGGCCCTGGCGCAGGCGCGCGCCGGCAAGGCGCAGCCCCAGTGGGGCCCGACCCAGCAACTCTCGCTGGCCCAGTCCCAGTCGAGCACCGTGCCCCAGTCCGTGCTGGAAGCCGTGTTCCGCGCCAACCCCGACAAGCTGCCGCAACTGCTGGGCGTGAAGCTGCCCGGCCAGGGTTACGCGGTCGTCAGCGTCGACGCCGTGACCCACGCCAAGCCCAGCGCCGGCGATCTCGCGGCGCAGCAGGCCACCCTGGACCAGATCCTGGGCCAGGCCTACGAACAGGCCTATGTGGACTCCCTCAAGAAGGAGTACGGCGTGAAGATCTTCTACAAGCCGAGCGCAAACACTTCCGGCTGAGCCGCGAACATGCCTATAATGCTCGGTTTCCGGTGGTGGCTGTAGCTCAGTTGGTAGAGTCCAGGATTGTGATTCCTGTTGTCGTGGGTTCGAGTCCCATCAGCCACCCCACGAATTCCTGAAGAAGAGCGCGCACTTAGGTGCGCGTTTTTGTTTTCTGGGGAACTCCCAGGGAACTTTCGAGCTGAGACTCCTCGGCGTCGGCGCGGTAACTATCGCCCCAACCGGGCCCGGTGCCCAGGGATTCCACGCGCGCGCAGTGGTTCAGTCCCGCGGATTGGTATGCATCGGCTATCGCCCCCTCGGCACGAGCCGCCGCCGAGGTCATCGCCCACGGCTGGGATCCGAGCTTTCCTCTGTCCCGCGATCTTCCGTGCCACCGCTACGTGTTCGAGGTGGCTTCACGCGCCGACCTGGCGCACAGGGCGCGCGCCGCGCACGCATTGGCCATGCTGCAGCACGGGTTTCGACATAGCCGTAGTTCCGGGCAGGGCTCCGTTGAGTGGCAGGGGCAAGGCCGGGAGGTTCGGCCATGATCCATTGGAGACTGCTTGACTGGGCGGGCAGCTTGGTCGATCACCCAGCCCGGCACGGAACCTTCTGGGCCTGCCTCCTCGGCGTGTCGGCTGCGGTCATCGCGAGCGCACGAGTCCTCGGCGGCCCCGGACTGTGGCGCTTCATGCGAGCCGAGTTCATCGACGGCTGGAACGAAGGGCTGTGGTTCTGGATGACCATGGGCGGACTGCTGCAGCCATCGACCTGGGCTTGCAGCGAGCGCATGTGGGTACGCTACCTGCAAGCCCTGGCGGCCAGGGCAAGCGCGGCCGAGGAAAGCCGAACGACTCCGGTTCGCGCCTTTCTGGATCACTGTCACGCACTGCGCCACGGGAAGGTGCCTGCGCCGCTGTGGAAGAGATTGACCGCATGGCCGTCATGGCCGGGGGTTCTCGGAAGCTATATGACCACAGTTGCACCACCGTATCACGAGGTCACACGGGAAGCCGTCGAGGCATATCTGAAATTTGTACGGCGCTCACACCGCGTGCGGTGACCGACCGGAGAGATGATGCGATCGAAGTTGCACGAGCCCGCCGCTTTTCCAATGGGCAATCACCTTGTCTGGAGTACCGTGATCTTCTTGGCCGCAATGCTGACGCTTCTCATTTTGCGTCGCGGCGTTGTTGACTATCTTGCCTTCACGGGGGTATGGCTCGCGCAACTGGTAGTCATTTCACATTCTGGCGCATTGAACGGGCCCGGCGATGTAGGCGAGGCCCACCAGCGACGGGAGGGGCAGGGTGGTGAACGGGCACTGACTCGCGCAGGCCACGCTGTTCGCAGCGGAGCCGAAGGTCCCTTTGGTGGGCGGCGCGTGCTGCATTCGCAGGTCATCCTGGGGCATGGCGCCAGGGAGATGCTGTTCGCCTCCTGCCGCGGGCCTTCGGAACTTCTATAATGTCCAAAATATTGGACGTTTCAGCTTGACCATGAACCTCTCCAACCTGGGCATGATCGTCCGCGAGCGGCGCGAGGAGTTGGGACTGACGCAGTCCAGGCTCGCGCACCTGAGCGGGCTGTCGCGGCAGACCTTGGTCGGCCTGGAGGCGGGCGCGCTGAACGACCTGGGCTTCAATCGCGTGGCTCAGCTCCTTTCCGTGCTGGGGCTGGATCTCGATCCGCCCAGCCAGGTGGCACGGTCGCGCAAGCGCGGGCTGTGGATGGCGGCGAAGAACGCCAGCGTCAGCTACGTTCACGAGGTGCCCCCGGAGGCGCTCGGCCACGCACTGGTCAGCGGCACCGTGCCCAGAGGCTACGCCGCCCACCTGAGCCATCTGCTCGGCGAGGCGCCGGTGCCGCTGATCGTGATGGCCGTCGAAGAGGCTGCCATGAACGAGGGTGTGGCACCGAAGGCCGTTTGGCGCAATGTCGTGAAGCTCGCCAGGTCACTGGCCGTCCAACGCGAAGAGTTATCGGCATGATGAAGCCGTTGCCTCCCGGGCCCTGGGAAGCTCTGTTCCCGCGGGCGGTTCTGCTGATGGATGAAATCGAGCGCTACGGGGGCGTCTCGGACCCCTTCTGGACCTTGGGCGGCGGAACAGTCTTGATGTTCAGGTACGGTCACCGTGTCAGCAAGGACATCGACATCTTCGTACCGGATCCGCAGTACCTCGGCTACGTGACGCCAAGACTGAGCGACACCGCGGCATCCTTGACCGAGGATTACACGGAAATGCCCAGTTCGTTCGTCAAGCTACAGTTCGAGGAAGGGGAAATCGATTTTGTCGCTGCCCCGAACCTGACGGACGGAGCTTGGGAGCCGTGGGTGATCCAGGGGCGGGCGGTACGTGTGGAAACCGCGGCGGAGGTGGTCGCCAAGAAGATGTTCCACCGCGGCGACCGGGCAACGGCGCGCGATCTATTCGATCTCGCGATGGTCATCGAGCGAGAGCCTGAAGCGCTGGCGGCTGCCGCGCCGTTCCTCATGCGTCACCGAGACCGGTTCCTGCAGCAAATCAGCCAACCAGGGGCGGGCTTCGTGGCGAGTTTCGAGGCTATCGCTGCCACGGGATACGAGCCGCGCCTCGAACACTGCGTCGAGGTTGCTACTGCTTATCTGTCCGCACTGGGTCCTCCTTGAGCGCGCCGCTGAGCGGCGCAGTTGGGCGCTTGCCATCGTCACCCCCTGACCGCTCGTCATTGCGGGATGAGCTCTGCCACCCAGTTCGCATCTTCGTCCCGCACCGCACCCCAACGAATGAACACCGAAAGCCCAGGCACCGCTGGGCTTTCGTGCTATTGGCTAACTCACTCCGGGTGCTCGGCCGTGGGCGTGGCCTGGTGATAGCGCACCTGCCAACGACCGTCGACGCGCAGCCACAGCGAGCAGCGGTGCGCATGCCTGATGTCCGAACCGTCCGCCAGACGTTCGGCCGTGCGGTAGGTCAGCAGCGCAGCGTCGGCGCCCAGCGCCGTGAGCGCGAAGGCATCGGACATGATCGCGGCGTGTGACGTTCCCTCCGCTGCCAGGGCGGCGATGGTCTCGGCGCGCGTGTACCGGATGCCCGATCGCCCCACCTCCTCGAAACCGTGGTGCAGCAGCGCGTCGACGCGAGCGCGATTGCGGCGGGCAGCCGGATCGTGAAGCTCCCTTTCCAGGGCGACGAGGTTTTCCATGAGACCGGAAGGCGGCGTCATTGATTCGACTTAAGGCGGCTGCAGTGCGCGTTGGCTGAGACGGTTTACGGCGAGTGCTTCGCAGCCTTCGGCGAGCTCAGCGGCCAGGTTGCGCTTTATCGGCGTGCTCCCCGGCCGTCAGGCCGTCGTCCGAGCATCGTGCGGCTGTGTGACCAGGTCGACGCCCAGGGCTCGGCACACGCGCAGGATGGTGTCGAACCGCGGCTTGGCCCCCGGCTTCAGCGCGTTGTAGAGATTCTCCCGGCCAAGCCCGCTATCGGCGGCCAGCTTCGCCATGCCGCGGGCACGTGCCACATGCCCCAGGGCACGGATGATCTCGTCGGAGTCGCCGTCGGTGAACACCTGGCGCAGGTACTCGGCGATGGCCTTGTCCGAGTCGAGTTCGCTGACGATGTCGAAGGGGATGAATTTCTGGTTCATGGTTCAGATCTCCCTGGCCATCTTCACGGCGCGCCGGATATCGGCGCTTTGCGTGGACTTGCTTCCGCCCGTCAACAGGAACATCACGACCCTGTCCCGGATTGTGAAGTACAGGCGGTAGCCGGGCCCGACGTCGATGCGCATTTCGGATATGTCGCCCTGGACCGGTTTGAAGTCTCCGAGATTGCCTGCCTGGGCGCGCTCGAGGCGACGTCGGATCGCCGTCGCCGCCCGCAGGTCCTTGAGGCTCGCACGCCACTTGGCGAAGGCCACGGTCTGTTGGATGACGTAACACACGAACCCATCGTATCGAATTCGATACAATATACCAAAGTCCGTTCCGCGTGCATGGGCAACCTGGTCCCGTCTTCTGCGTCATGGATGGCGTGTTCGTCAGGGCGCCAGCATCATGCTCCAGTTCGCATCTTCGTTGCGCGTCGCACCCCAAGCATTGAACGAAGAAGCCCGGGCAAGTGCCGGGCTTCTTCGTTTGCGGGGCGGGTCCGATGGGCTACCGCCGCTTCACCCGAAGCGACGGCGGGGGCGCGACGTCGCAGGCCGCACGAAGGTCGGCAACCGTCGTCATCAAGGTCATGGGGTCCAGCGGTGACTCCTCCAGCCCGAGGCTGAGGTAGAAGTCTCGCGCCGCCTCCGACAAGGCATGCACGATCATGCCGCGTATGCCGATCGCATCGGCGGCCTGGATCACGCGCAGCGCTGCGTCCTGGAACAGGGCCTTTCCCAGGCCCTGGCCGTGGTGCGAGATGGCGATGGCCAGTCTCCCGAGCACGACCACCGGTATGGGGTCCGGCATGTTGAGGCGAAAGCGACCCGCTGCCGCGGCCGGTGCGACGGCGCTGGAGGCGAGGGCGTAGTAGCCGACCACGCGCGTGTCGTCGCAGACCACGAAGGTGCGCGAGGCCCCGCTGACCTGGTTGGCGCTTGCGCGGCGTACAAGCCACTGGTTCAGCGAAGCCATGCCGCAATCGAACCCCGCCAGGACGTGGCTGGCGCTCAAGGGCTCCGGCGTGCGCAGCATCGTTCAGGCGCGCTTCCAGGGCGCTTTCGAGCGCATGGTCTTTTGCAGGCGTTGGTTCGGCTGTGCGGGCTGATCGAGGCGTTCGACGAACTTCGCGTAAGCCTGCGGGCTGACGACGGTGAGCGCGCGGTCGAGCAGCGCATCCTCCGCGGCGCGTCGCGCAGCTTCGAGGATGAAGTCCGTGCGCGTCTTGCCGGCGGACGCGGCGGCTCGATCGATCAAATTGCGTTCAGCTGCCGGTATGCGCAGATTCAGCGTGTCCCGACGAGGCTTGTCGGTGGTGGCTGCAGTCATGTCGTGCGCTCCGGTCTTTCGCGGTGAGTTGGCTTGCAGTCTACCATTGCGTAACGACATTGTCGTTACGGTGTGCCATGGCCTGAAAGCACATGGGGGCGATGGGGCCAGGCTTGGAATGGTCACGGTGTCAGCGTGGCGCTCCAGTTCGCATCTTCGTCCTGCACCGCACCCCAACGCATGAAAGCCGAAAGCCCAGCCAGCGCTGGGCTTTCGCACTTTTGGCCGGCTCATCCGGGTTTTCGGTCGTGGCCGGGTGGTAGCGCACTTGCCATCGCCCTTCGACGCGCAGCCCCAGGGAACAGCGGTGCGCATGCCTGATGTACTAGCCGTCCGCCAGACGTTCGGCCGTGCGATAGGTCAGCAGCGCAGCCTCGGCGCCTAGCGCGGTGAGTGCAAAGCCATCGGACGTGACCGGAGCGCGTGACGATCCTTCTGATGCCAGGGCAGCGATGGTCTCGGCGCGTGTGTACCGGATGCCTGATCGCCCCACCTCCTCGAAATTTCAGACCCGGGTCCGGAAGCGCGGAAACTACTGACCACATCGGGTGACAGGCGGATGGTGATGCGCTCCTTGGTCGGAGCCTTCTGCGGGCCTCGCACGCCGGCGCGACGATTCATCGCGAGGAGCTCTCCATACAGCTTCGGCGGCAGCACGTCCTTCGCCGCTCGGAACTCGGCGACATCGTCAGGATCGAGCTCGCGCACTTCTCCATCGGCACCCACCAACGGCAAGCGTGGCTTGGGTGGCTTGCGACTACCCTGCGGCTTCATGGTGGCTCACCTCTCGTGGGTTGGCTTTGCGCAAGCTGATCACACGAATGCCCTCGCGGATCGGCGTGAAGCGAAGCACATGCAAGCGTCCGTCGACCTGCCCGAGCGCCACGTAACGCGGCTCGGGATAGGCCTTGCCTACGCATCCCATGGGTTGATGACCTTGAGGCCGATGGCCTGAAACGGCGCCACGTCGCGCGTGGCGACCATCAAGGCTCGCGAAGCGGCGGTTGCTGCGATGTAGCCGTCCGCCGTGCTGATGGCCTTGCCCTCGCGTCGCGCCCGCGCCATCAGGGTCCCGTAGCTCTGCGACGCATCGAGATCGAAGGGCAGAACGCGGCCCGTGAAGGCTGGCAGGACCTCGCGTTCCAGGCGGTCCTGATAGATCGAGCGCCGCCGGCCTTCAGGCATGCTGGCCACGCCGAAGCGCAACTCGGCCACGGTGACCGCCGACAGGTACAGCGTCTCCACGGCCTGCGCATCGACCCAGGACAACACGCCGGGATCGGGCGCGACCCGCCACAGTTCGGAAACGACGTTGGTGTCGACGAGGATCATTCGATGCTGAGCGGCATGGCGGGCGTCTTGTCGCGGAGCTGGTTGAACTGCTCGACTTCGGCGTCGGTCAAGCCGCCGGCTTCCCGAGCGATCGATGCCAGCAGCGAACCGAGTTTGAGCCGACCCTCTGGCTTTGCTGCGCGCTCCAGGATGTCGCGAACCTCTGCCTCGGTGCTGCGGCCGTGCTGCGCCGCGCGCACTCGCAGTGCGCGATGGACATCGTCCGGGAGATTTCGAACCGTGAGAATGGCCATGTCAGCAGTTTTTCATAAAGACAGCGATGACAGCATTTTACATCGATGCAGTCTGTGCCGCGACATGCCCTGACAGGCCCCATGGGGCAAGGGTGCTGGTCAGGGCGTTAGCGAAACCACCCAGTTCGCATCTTCGCCCCGCTCCGCACCCCAAGCATTGATCGACGAAGCCCGGCCAAGTGCCGGGCTGGCCTGGTGCACCAGGCCAGCCCGATCCAGGAAAGCACTTCTACCCAATAAACCAACGGGGGTCAGTTCTCGATGTCGGCAGGGGGTTAGATCTCGACGTCGCTTGACACGCGCAAAGCCCGATTCCCCGGCAGGTCTTGATGTTGGAGGCCTGCTGCCAAGATGCCGGGGCCGGCTTGGCTTCATGATGTGGTCAGGGCCACTTCCTGGAGCATGCCTCATGGCGCGACGCGTGTTGATTCTGGTGAGCGGAAGCACCTCGCATGGCGGGGTCGTGCTGGATGGTGCCGACACGCGCACCCTGGATGGTCGCGCCATCGCCTGCGTGGGGCGCAAGGTGTCGTGCCCGGAGTGCAAGGGCGATTTCCCCATCGTGCCGGACGGATCGGGAAGGCGAGTGTTGCCGTGGATCGGGGGGCCGTACGCGGCGGTGGGACCCGGGCGCAGTGCGTCGCAGCGCTTTGCCGACTACCCGTGCCTCGTGCGCCGTCAGGGCGGTGCCTGGGGCGCCAACAAGGAGTGAAGCATGGCCGCATTCGCGATACCGTTGATCGAGTCGGCAGTGGTGGCGCTGGGCGACTGGCTGCTGCGGGCGGCGGCAGTCATGGCGGGCGCAGGCGTGGCGCAGATGGCCGGTAAGGAAAAGGACGACTCCCGGGCGCGCACATCCGCGCGGGAGCTGGTGCGCGCCGACCGGTCTTGCAAGGATTGCCCTCCGACGGCCGGCTTCAGGGGGCGGGCGACGCACTACATGAATCCGCCTCCGCGGGAGTACCAGGGCCGGGTCACCGGCTGGCCGTACAGCGTCGAGCAGGGTTGGAGCGAGGAGTGGAAATGGGATGGAACATGGTTCGATGCCTTGGTCAGCGACCCTTGCCTCATTCAGGAGGCCAAGGGAAATTACGACCAGTTCCTGGTCATGGAATGGGCGAGGAAGAGCTTCGCGGGCTTTGAGCAAATGGAAAGGGAAATCGCCGAGCGCGGCAGAATCGCCAGGGCCAACCCACCGATGCGAGTGAGGTACTACTTCCAGGGTCCGAGAACGCTGGCAGCGATGCGCAGGACGCTGCTGGAGAGCGGGGTCGAGTTCGAGCATTTTCCCTGAGGGCTGCCATGTTTATCCAGTTGCGAGCCAAGTTTCGCGAACCTTCTCTGGGCATCCGCGATTTCGAGAAAATGCTCCGCAGGCAGGGCAAGGTGATTGAGGCGCTGGCGCGGAGCTATCCGGAGCACGACAAGACGAATTGGAGATTGAAAGGGGATACCGAGGATCTAGCCAAGCTGTTTCCTGTGTTCGATACGAATGGCCCGTCGCGTATCGGGCTGGCTGTGCTTCGACTACAGTTTCAGAAAGAGCAGAATCGAAGCTTCGTGGCCATCTGGGATGGATTGAAAGCCCCCCGAGTGGACTGCAGCATGGCCTGCCATGTCGGACCACCTGAGGATGCGCACACCTTGAAGGTGGATCTGATGTCAGAGGAGGATGCCATCGGCCCTGCTCTTGTGATCAGTATGCTCACTCCGATCGTGGAGCAGTTCGATCCGCTGTGGATTCAGGTCTATCCCACCGACTATTCCGAGCAGGTGTTCCCCGACAAGCCCGGAGTGGCCTGGATGCTGTACCTGCCGCTGGAGATCACGGCGCAGCAGGTTCCCGAGGCTGCGGCGCTGGTGCCGATGGCCGGTCGTGATGGCAGGCGCCGGGGGACGCTGGTGCTCAGCGTCGTGGATGAAGTCTTCGACGGCGACAACCCACGGCACATCGAAGCGGCGGCCAGCATCGACATCCGCATGGTCGACCAGGATCTGATGCCTTGCTATTCGGATCTGTGGCCGGCGGCCTGAGGACGGGGCTGCGCCTTTCGGATGGTTCGCAGTTTCTGCTGGACATGGCGCAGTGGGCTGCTGCCGCTTCGGTGGACACGGGCCTAAGCTCTTTGCGCTTGTTCGAACTGTACGGGGCTTCGGTAGCCGTCGTTTGCGGGGCGGTCGGATGGGCTACCGCCGCTTCACCCGAACCGACGGCGGGGGCGCCACGTCGCAGGCCATGCGAAGGTCGTCAACCGTTGTCATCAAGGTCATGGGGTCCAGTGGCGACTCTTCCAGACCCAGGCCAACGTAGAAGTCACGCCGCCTCGCCCCCTTGCGGGCCGTAGAAGAAGACCCACGTTCCGAATTCCTCGCTGAAGTCGTAGAAGCGATGTTCGGCGCCAGCTGGGACGAACAGCACGTCGCCGGGCTGAAAGCTGCACTCGCGGCCTTGCACCATGAATCGGCCATGGCCAGCGGCGACGACGTAGATCTCGTCCCGAGTGTGGGGCTGTTGCCGGTCAACCTGGTTCGGCCTGTAGAACTCGATTTCCAGGCTGCCGTGCTGAAAAAGCGTCGAGAACTCGCTTCCTTCCGCGCGCAACTGCTCCAGGGCTTGCGTGGGTGTCCAGTGGCTCATGTCGTCTCTTCCGAAGCGTGTCCATGGTACGAGTGGCCACGGTGTCCTTCCCTGCCGGTTGCCCCGAACCTGAGGGATGGAGCTTGGGAGCCGTGGGTGATCCAGGGGCGGGCTTCGTGGCGAGCTTCGAGACTCTCGCTGCCACGGGATACGAGCCGAGCCTCGAGCACTGCGTCGAGCTTGCTATCGCTTATCGGTTCGCGCTGTTGGCTGACGCACTCCGGGTGCCTACGGCGCGAAGTTGCCGTCGACGTAGTACCAGCGCCCGCCTTCGCGTACGAAGCGGCTGGTTTCGTGCAGCACATGGGCGCGCCCGTCGACGCGAAAGCGTGCGACGAATTCCACCACGGCCCGCGCATCGCCCTGCGGCTCATGGCGGCGGATGTCGAGGCCGATCCAGCGCGGTCGCGGCGGCTCGTGCAGGGCGAGGGACACCGGCCGCGTCGAGGCGTGCCAGGTGGCCAGGAGGTAATCCTCGCGCGCGAGCGCGTAGGCGCTGTAGCGCGAACGCATCAGCGCTTCGGCCGTGGGCGCCGCAACATCGCCGTCGAGCAGGGGCGCGCAGCAGGCGGAGAACGGCCGGCCGCTGCCACAGGGGCATGGCTGCTGCCTGGTGCGCTGGATCATGGCGTAGGGTCGGGAAGGCCTGCTGCGCTCAGGGCGTGCGCATGCCGCCGCCGACCATCCATGGCGTGCCGAAGCGGTCCACCAACATGCCGAATCCGTCGGCCCAGAACGTGGGCCCGAAGGGCATGCGCACCTGCGCGCCGGGAGCGAGCTGATCGAACACGTGCCGCGCCTGCGTGGCGTCGTCCAGCGTCAGGTTCACCGACATGCCGCGCGCGGCCTCGAACATGGAGGTGTTGGGTGCGTCGGAGCACATCAGCAGGCCGCCCGGGAACTGCAGGAACGCATGCATCACGCGGTTGCGGTCGGAAGGCTCGCAGCCTGGAGGCGGCGTGCCGGCGTCGGCCGGCTGGTCGCCGTAGCGCATCACCTTGAGATCCCCTCCGAGGATGCGCTGATAGGTCCGCATGGCTTCGTCGGCCTGGCCGTCGAAGAACAGATAAGGGCAACAGGCTTGCATGGATGGCCTCCGCTCGGATGGATGGATCGGCCGTTTGTGGACGGCGTCCACAAAATGTATCGTGGAAAATGGACGCCGTCCACAAGAATCCCGTTCATGCCCCGCCCACCCCTTGTGCCCCCCACCCGCAGCACCTACCGCCATGGCGACCTGCGGCGCGCGCTGCTGGACGCCGGGCTCGCGCTGGCCCGCGAAGGGGGGCCGGACGCGGTGACCCTGCGAGAAGCCACGCGGCGCGTCGGGGTGGTTCCCAATGCCGCGTATCGGCATTTCGCGAACCACGCGCAATGGCTGCAGGCGGTGCGCGCCGAAGCGCTGGCGGCGGTGGCGCGCTCGATGGAAGACGAACTCGACGCCGTGCCGCCGCCGGGCCCGCGCACCAAGCCACGAGGCCCGGCAGCCATCGCGCACGCGCGGGCCCGCGTGCGCGCCGTCGGGCGGGGGTACCTGCGCTATGCGTGGAGCGAGCCGGGGCTGTTCCGCATCGCCTTCCTGCGCCCAGGCGAGATGGCGGCGGAACTCGACAACGACCCGGCGAAGGCCGGGCGCAGCGGCCTCAACCCCTTCCAACTGCTGGGTGCCGCGCTCGACGGACTGGCGGCGGCCGGCGTATTGCCGCCGGCACGTCGCGCGCAGGCGGAATTCATCGCCTGGTCGGCCGTGCACGGGCTGGCGTTGCTGGTCAGCGACGGACCGCTGAAAGGCCTGCAGCGCGAGCAGGCACAGGCGCTGGGCGAGCGCCTGATCGACATGGTGGAGCGCGGGCTGTGACGCTGCCGGCGTGACGTGAGCTTGCCGAGGCGCCACGCAGCGTCAGGGGCGCAACGCCTGCTCGTAGCGCCCGCGCCGCCTCGGAGTTGGCGCGCCCCTCGGCGTCCTGCCTCAGTTCGCGGGCCAGGAGCCGAAGCGGCTTTGCAACCCGCGCAGGCCGGGCGCGGTCAGCGTCACCGCACGGCTGTCCAGGTCCTGCCGGACCCAGCCCAGCTCCGTCAAGCGGCGCAGCAGGGCCGCGCCGAGCGGCCCCGCCAGGTGGTGGCGGCGTTCGCTCCAGTCGATACAGGTCTTCGACTCCGGACGTCGCTCCCACGCTCGCACGTCCAGCCCGAGATCGCGCAGGAAATCCAGGCCGTGCGGCGTCAGCCGGGCGATGTCGTCATGGATGCCCAGGCATTGCTCCCGCAGCAGCGCATCGCACAAGCCGACACCCAGGCGCCCCGCGAGATGGCTGTAGCACCGGCGTCCCGCCTGCAGGCGCGACGGCACCCGCGAGGTCGGCCTTCCCGCCGGACCTTGCGCGGCAACCAGCATGAGCGACTCCAGCATCGCCGCCACCTCCGGCGAAGCCAGGCGGTAGTAGTGATGCCGCCCCTGCCGGACCCCGCACAGCAAGCCGCCTTCGCGCATCAGACGCAGGTGCTCGCTCGCCGTGGCCGCGGTGATTCCCGCGCAGGCAGCCAGTTCGCCGGCCGGCAACGCCCTGCCGTCAGCCAGTGCCAGAAGAATTGCCGCGCGCGCCGGCTCCCCCACCAGCGCAGCGACAAGCGCGATATCCGGGTCCTGGGTCACCTGCGTACGGGCAGCGTTTGCCATGAAGCGCATTGTCCCGGAATTGCGAAAGGTCGCTTCGTCCGGGGCCGAAGCATGCAAAGGGCTCCCGCGGCAGCATGGATCCCTGTGTCCAGGCACGACCCGTTATGATGATTCGTCCATTCCCGAGATTCGCAGAACATGCTTGCATCGATCATCGTCCCAGTATTCATGGAGGAATGGGCGACGTTGCAGGGTTGCGTGGCGTCCGTGCTGGACCAGACGCTGCGAAACTGGGAATTGCTCCTGGTCTCGGATGATGGGCGCGATTACGCTCGGCGCTTCCCCGATCCGCGAATTCGGGGCTTGAGCAGCGGCGGTGTGCAACGCGGCCCGTCCGCTGCGCGCAATGCAGGGATGGACGCGGCTCGCGGAGACTTCATCGCGTTTCTGGACGCTGACGATGCATTTCTTCCGCGCAAGCTCGAGGTCCTGATTCCGCTGGCGGCGCAGTACGGCATGGCGCTCGACAATTGCAGGGTGGTGCTCGATGACGGCGCGCGTCATGATTCGACCCTGGGAGATCTCCGGGATGGCTTCCACGGCCTGGATTTCTTCGCGCAGGCACCGGGTCCGGTGGCTCCGGTGTTTCGCCGTGATGTCCTGAATGGGCACCGCTACGTCGAGAGCCTGCGCTTCTCGGAGGATTCACTGTTCAATTACCGTGCGATGCTGGCCAACGGGGGCGCCTACTGGCATGCCTCACCGTTGCATGAATATCGCATCCGCGGCGGGTCGCTTTCCCATCAAGGCGATTCGGCGGGCGTGGCTCGCTCCGCCTATGCCTACATCCTGCAACTCGTGGCAACGGACGATGCCTTGAGCGAGAAGCACAAGCTCCAGCTTCGCGATATCTACCGCGGGAAAATGGCCTTGAATGAAGCTTTCGCGTCCTGGGTATCCGTGAGCGGCGGCCGCGGCACGTTCCAGGACTTCATTGCCCAGCGCGTCGACACGCTGGCCGCAGGCCAGCAGGCCGGCGGGCAACCCCCAGCTCAGAGCCAGCGCAGCGCGTAGCGCAGGCAGAGCACGCCGATGACGGTGTCCATCAGGAACATGAGCCAGAAGCTCAGCGGCTGATCCGCCCGCCGGACCTTGCCGTCCGGCGAACTCCAGCCACCACGGCCGGCGGGCAATTCGCCCTTCGCCAGGCCCTGCAGTGCGACGAGCAGCATGCCCGCGCCCAGGACCAGGACCAGCACACCCCTGAGCTTGAGCATCTGGATGTCCCTCCTGAATGCCGGCCCCCGCCGGCTGGCGTCGACACGCCGAGGTCGATGGCACCCAGGCATCGCGCGTGTCCTGACCCATCGTAGCTTCGACCCCGGGCCGCGATCCACCCCGCGCCTGCGAGGGTGGCGGCCCGAGCCGCAGCGAAGCTTGCCGGCCGGAGCCCCCGCAGCGGCTGTTCGCATGGCTGCCCGACCGCCTGCAGGGCGGGAAGTCGCTGGTGCCGCGTTTGGACCACGGCTGCGCTGAACGCCACCCTGAGCGCTCTGCGGGGCATGGTCTATCGCTTGGTGATTCCCGTGACCGGATGCTCGCAGGCCTCGGGCCGATGGCGGCCTCGGGGGCCTCGCTCGTGCCCCGGTTCCGCGGCCGCGTCCAGGCAGCCTGATGGCGCGTGCCGGCATTCACCGCGCGTGTGGGCCAGCAACACGCCCCAGGGCTCCAGATGCACGGTGCCGTCGACCAGATCGGCCCCGTGGCAGGGCGCCTGCGTCATGGCTTCGAATCCCGCGGGCAGTTTCCATTGCAGGCCTTGCGCACTGCAGTTGAAGGCACACAGCAGGCGCTGGGCCGGCTCGTGGGATTCGCGGATGTAGGCCAGCAGTTGGTCGTGGGCAGGCAGAAGTTGCATGGTGCCTGCCTGCAGCGCGGGCTGGAGCCGGCGCCAGGCCAGCAGCTCGCGGTAGAAGTCCAGCAGTCCGCCGGGCTGCTGCTGGGCCACGGCATGCGCGCGGTGCCTGTCGCACAGGGGAAGCCACGGCGTGCCTTCGCTGAATCCGGCGCAGGCCTGGGAGGCGTCCCAGGGCATGGGGGTGCGGCAGCCGTCGCGACCCTTGAATATGGGCCACATGGCGATGCCGTAGGGATCGCGGAGTTCGGCCTCGGACAGCTCGGCCTCCTCCAGGCCGAGCTCGTCGCCCTGGTAGAGGCAGGGCGTGCCCAGCAGGGTCATCTGCAGCAGCGCGGCCTGGCGCAGCAGGGCCTGGTCCGGGTGCTCGCCGCCCCAGCGGCTGGCCAGTCGAGGCACGTCGTGGTTGGACAGCGACCAGCAGGCCCAGCCATCGCCGAGGATGCCCAGCAGGCGCTCGAGCATGGCGTGGAGGTAGGGGGCGTCGTGCCGGGGGCCCAGGAGATCGAAGCCGTAGGCCATGTGCAGCTTGTCGCCGCCCTGGGTGTACTCGGCCATGCGGCCGAGCCCGTCGTCATCGCCGATCTCGCCGACCATCGCGGTCCCGGGGTAGCTGTCCAGCAGGGCGCGCAGGCTGCGCAGGAACTGCAGGTTCTCGGGCCGGCTCTTGTCGTACACGTGACGCTGCCATGCGTAGGGATTGACCGCCGTGACCGCCGGGTCGCTCTCGACGGGCCAGGCACGTGCCGGATTGGAGCGCAGCAGCGGGTCGTGGAAATAGAAGTTCGCGGTGTCCAGCCGCAGTCCGTCGACGCCCTGCTCGAGCCAGAAGCGCACGTCGTCGAGCACCGCCCGCTGCACCTGGGGGTTGTGGAAGTTCAAGTCCGGCTGGCTGGCCAGGAAGTTGTGCAGGTAGTACTTCTGGCGACGCGAGTTCCACTCCCAGGCGCTGCCGCCGAACACGCTCAGCCAGTTGTTCGGCGGCGAGCCGTCCTCGCGGGGGTCGGCCCATACGTACCAGTCGGCCCGGGAGCCGGACGCATCGCTGCAACTCTCGCGGAACCAGGGGTGGCGGTCGGAGGTGTGGGACAGGACCTGGTCGATCATCACCTTGAGCCCCAGCTCGTGGGCGCAGGCGACGACGCGCCGGAAGTCGTCGAGCTTGCCGAACAGGGGATCGACTTCGCGGTAGTCGCTGACGTCGTAGCCGCAGTCCTTCATCGGGCTGCGGAAAAACGGTGTCAGCCAGATCGCGTCCACGCCCAGTTGCGCGACATAGGGAAGGCGCAGCAGCACGCCGGGCAGATCTCCGACGCCGTCGGCGTTGCTGTCCTGGAAACTGCGGAGATAGATCTGGTAGATCGAGCCAACACGCCACCAGGGCTGGCGTACGAGGGGGGCATTCAGGGAAGGATGCATGACGGAGCTCCCGTGCCGCTGGCGCGGCGTATGGACGGCTGCGCGAAGGTGAAAGGAACCGGTCAATGTAGTGGTGCACCCGCCGCGCTTGCGCGCGCGCCCTGGAAAAACCTCCAAAGCCAGGGGGCGGCATCACGCCCAGTTCCCAGCCCCGCGGGGCTGGCCCCGGTCCGGGGCGCCCAGCGCAGGGCCTACACTTCGCGGCATGGGATTGCCGCCTTCCTTCGCCCGCTCCAAGGCCTGCGCGCCTGCACCCGCCCGGTTCGCGAGCGGGGTTTCGGTCCGGCCGTTACGCCGGGGCCGCTCATGAGTCGTATCGCCCTGGAGCGGATGCTCCAGTCGCAGGGTTTCGGGACCCGCAGGCAATGCCGGCAGCTGGTCCTCGCCGGGCATGTGCGCGTGGCGGGCGTGGCGGTGGACGATCCCGGGCTGTTGGTGGACACGCAGGGCCTGCAATTCCAGGTGCTCGACCAGGACTGGACCTATCGCGAACAGGTGTACCTGGCGCTGAACAAGCCCGCGGGCTACGAGTGTTCGCGCCGGCCCAGCCACCATCCTGGAGTGCTCGGCCTGCTGCCCGATGCGCTGCGCGCACGCGCGGTGCAGGCCGTCGGGCGACTGGATCACGACACCACCGGGCTGTTGCTGCTGTCCGACGACGGAGCGTTCATCCATGCGCAGACCTCGCCCCGGCGCAAGGTGCCCAAGGTGTACGTCGCCACGACCCACGACCCGGTCACGCCCGAACTGGTGGCGGCCCTGCTGGCGGGGGTGAGCCTGCACGACGAGCCGGAGCCACTGGCCGCGGTGTCCTGCGAGCAGCAGGGGGAGCATCTGCTCGCCATCGTGCTGGAACAAGGCAAGTACCACCAGGTCAAGCGCATGCTGGCCGCCGCCGGCAATCACTGCGTCGCGCTTCGGCGCGTGGCGATCGGGGGCCTGCGCCTGGATGCGCTGAACCTGCCCGAGGGTGCCTGGTGCTATCTGGGCGAGGCGGAACTGTCGCTGCTGGCCGGCGCCTGAGCCGGCGCGGCCTGCCCGGCGGGCCGCGGCGCCGGCGACGGCTCCATGCGGCGAGCGGACGAATGCGTACCATGAGCGTCGGCCGTGCCCGAGGGGGCGCGTGAAGGGACAGGGAGAGACCATGGATCTGGGCATTGCCGGGCGCCGGGCGCTCGTGTGCGCATCGAGCAAGGGACTGGGCCGCGCCTGCGCGCTGGCGCTGGCGGCGGAAGGGGTGCATGTGACCGTGACGGCGCGGGGCGCGCAGGCGCTGGCCGAGACCGCCGCTCTCATCCGCGACACCTGCGGGGTCGAGGTGCGCGAGGTGGTGGGGGACATCACCACGCCACGGGGACGCGAGGCCGCGCTGGAGGCTGCCGGCCCCATCGACATCCTGGTCAACAACGCCGGCGGGCCGCCCCCGGGGGATTTCCGCGACTGGCAACGCGAGGATTGGATCCGCGCACTGGACGCGAACATGCTGACCCCCATCGAACTCATCAAGGCCACCGTGGATGGCATGATGGAGCGGGGTTTCGGGCGCATCGTGAACATCACCTCGGCCGCGGTGAAGGCGCCCATCGACATCCTGGGCCTGTCCAACGGCGCCCGCAGCGGTCTGACCGGTTTCGTGGCCGGACTGTCCCGCAAGACGGTGCGGCGCAACGTCACCATCAACAACCTGCTGCCCGGCCCCTTCTCCACCGACCGCCTGGCGGCCACCGCGCGGGGGCAATCCGCGGCGCTGGGAATCCCGGTCGAGGAACTGCTGGCGCGCCGCGCTGCGGAGAACCCCGCGGGACGCTTCGGGGATCCGAAGGAGTTCGGTGCCGCTTGCGCCTTCCTCTGCGCTGCCACCAGTGGCTTTGTCACCGGGCAGAACATCCTGCTGGACGGCGGGGCCTTTCCCGGCACGCTGTAGCGCGAAGCACCTTGCATCCTTCCGGCTCTCCCTATCGTCCCTCCGGCGCCATGGCCCGTTCGCAACGCAGGTCGACCGACTCGCTCATCCTGGGTGCCTTGCTGGCGCTGTTGCTGCCAGCCGTGATCGTGCTGAACCTGCCTCCGGCGGGGCGGCTGGCGATCACTCCCGATTCGATCGCGTACCTCACGGTGGCCGGGCAGATCGCCGGCGGCAAGGGCCTGAGCATGCCCACCTTTGCCTTGTTCGGGCATGCGGCGCAGGCTTTCACCACCTGGCCTCCGCTGTTTCCCCTGGTGCTGGCGTCGGGCGTGGCGCCGATCTGGTTGCAGGCGCTCGCGCTGGGCGCGCTCGGGGCGGTGGTCTTTGCCATGTTCGCCGGCACCCTGCGCGTGAATCCCGTGGTGGCGGTGCTGCTCGCCTGGTCGTGCGCCTTGTCCATGCCACTGCTGGTGGATGCCAGCTACGTATGGAGCGAGGTACTGGCCTTGCTGATGGCTTCGCTGATGCTGTGGTCGCTGGCGGGCCTCCGCGAGTCCAATGCGTGGTGGCGCTGGGGGCTGGGCATGCTGGCCTGCGCGCTGTCGATCTATGCGCGTTATGCCATGGTTCTGCTGGTGCCGGGTCTGATGCTGGCCATGTGGATGGCTCCGTTGCGAGCCCGTGGGCGCCGCGTGAGCCTTGCGCTGCTCACGCCGCTGGCGATGGTGGTGTTGTTCGCGCCGTTGCTGGTGCACAACCTGCTGCAGGGCCACCATGTCACGGGCGCGGTGCGCCAGGCCGCGGGGCGCTCACTGGCAACCAACCTCAGCGACGCCGTGCTGGCCATGGCATCCGCCTTTGCGGTGGCTTCTCCCTGGGTGGCCGTGTTCGTGGTGGCCGGCCTGGCGGCGCTGGCGGTGGCGGCGCTGGCCTGGCTGGCGCGCGTGCGGGGCGTCGATAGGGGCATGGCCGAGCAGCCGGCCGAGCCAGCCGAGCCCGCCGCGTGGCTGGCCCGGCTCGCACTGGTGCTTGCGCTGGTCTACGCGGCAGGCATGGTGCTGTTGCGCACCCTGGTGCATTTCGATGGACTGGATACCCGGCTGATGAGCCCGGCGGTCTACCTGCTGGGCCTGGCCATCTGCGCGGGCGCGGTGCTCCATGGTCGCTCTCCGCGTCACGGGGTCTGGGAGCGCGCCGTGCTGGCCCTGCCTTTCGTGGCGCTGATGGCCCTGTCCCTGCAGCGGGCGGCCGCCCAGGGGGACGAGGCATGGCATGCATGGCGAAGCACGGGGACCCCCCAGTGGCCGCGCAAGCCACTGCTGGTCTATCTGAACATCCAGCCCATCAGCGTGCCTCCGGTGCAGGGCGTGGTACTGAGCGAGCGGCCGATGATGGTGCAATTCCTCACCGGCTGGACGGTGCGCCAGATTCCGCCGGGGCCGTGGAGCGATGCCGAGTTGCGGAACATCGCCGCAGCCGCCCGGGCGCTGCTGGTGAGTGATCGCGACAGCGCGGAACTCGCCGCACGCCTGCGCCAGCAGATGCCCGAGGCGACCTTGAAGCCCATGGCGGGACGACAGCTGCTGCAATGGTCGCCACCGGGAAGCTAGGGGTATGAGCTTTTCACCGCATCGTCCCGGGAGTACCGCGGTGTGGGCCGCTTTCGATTTCGACGGCACCTTGCGTCGCGGGGACTCGCTGGTGGGTTTCCTGCGCGACCTGCTGGGGCCGACGAGCCTGGGGGCCGCGCTGGTGCGCGAAGCACCCTGGCTGCTGGGCTACGCAGCCGGCTGGGTGGGCAATGACGTGGCCAAGCAGCGGCTGCTGCGACGCTGCCTGCGCGGCCTGCCGCTGGCGCGGCTGCAGGAGGCCGGGCAGCGCTTCGCGGTGGAAGCCCTGCCGCGGGGCTTGCGCGCGCCCATGATCCGGCGCCTGCGGGCGCACCAGGCAGCCGGACACCATTGCGTGCTGGTGACGGCATCGCCCAGCCTGTACACGGCGCCATGGGCGCATGCCATGGGCTTTCGCGCGAGCATCGGCACGGAACTGGAGTTCGACCCCCAGGGCCTGGCCAGCGGGAGCTTCGACGGGCTCAACTGCTGGGGCCCGGAAAAGGCCCGGCGCCTGCGCGAGTTGCTGGGGGAGCAGGCGCTGGACTACGCCTATGGCGACACCCGGGGTGACCGGGAAATGCTGGCCATGGCCCGCAGGGGCTGGCTGGTGGGGCGGGGCAACGGCTGGGGTGAGCGCCTGCCTTTGCTGGAAGAGGGCTAGCCAGCTCGGCGGCTGTCGCCCGCATCCCGCGCCGGGGCCGGCCAGCGACCCTCGCGCGCGGCGCGCAGCAGCATGGATGCGCTGATGTCGGCGCCGGGCGCGCCACGGCGCCGCGCCCAGGGCCAGCGGCGCCTGGACGCCAGCAGGGCGCAGGCGGGCTCGGAGGCGTCGCCGCGTATGCGGAAAAAGGCGAAAAAGCGCACCAGCAGCTCGCGTGCCTCCGCGCCGCTCAGGCGCAGATCCTGGAGCAGGCGGGTGCCGGGGCCGAGCTGGTGTCCTCGCGGGATCACCGCATGGCGACACAGAAAGGCGGCGATTTCGTTCCACAGGGGATCGTGCATGGGAATGCTCGCATGAAACAGGCTGGCCAAAATGCCAGAATAAACATGCTAGGAAACAATGCATGACCCGGGCGTTATCGTGGAATCGCCGATTCTTGCAGTCCGGAGCAAAAAACGTAGTATTCGTGAGGGTTTGCGCCATGGAGCGCGTGCGGAATGACGGGGTCGTCCTGCGCAGAAGTGCTCCGGGAATCGTGAATCACCAAGGAATCATCGGGGATTAACGGATTTTCTGGAAATGGTTGTATTACCATTTTCAAAAAATGGTTTGCAGGGGGTGCGAATATCGGCCTTTTCCCCGTACCGGCACCGAGGTGGCGATGTCTTCCGTATCCTGCTCCTTGAGCATTCCCACGCTGGAAGTCGGCGCCGAATCGGTGCGCCGAGCCTTGCAGGCAGCCCGCGTCGCTCCCCAATCACTGGCCGCGCATCCGGTGCCGCTGCGCATCGTCCAGCAGGCCTCGCGCGAGGCCATCCGGGAACTGGCGGCCGCGCCGCGCCCCGAGCTCGCCCAGCGCGCCTGCCTGGTCCGTTTCGATCCGAGCGCCTGGCCGGCGCTGGACTTCTATCGCTGCGTGCTCAACTGCGTGGCCGCGCACTGGCTGGGTGCCGGCCAGCCCTACGGACTGCTGGAGCAGGGGCCGGGGGTGTTCCAGGCGGTCGAGCCCGGAAGCCGTGCGGCGGCGGCGCAGCAGCTCGGGGGCGAAGGCAGATTCCATACGGAGCTGGCCGCGTTCCGCCCGGCCTTCCAGCCCGAGCTGGTGTCGGTGATGTGCTGCGCCAACCGCGTGCGGGGCGGGGTCGGCGTGGTCGACGCGGCCGAGGCCTTCGATGCGCTGAGTCCGGCGCTGCGCGAGGTGGCGCAGCAGGAGCGCTTCTGCCATGGAGTCGACACGAGCTTGGGGGCTGCCTGCGCGGGCAGCAGCGAGGCGCGCAGCCTGGTGCGCAAGCTGGAGGGCGGGCCGGAGCAGGGGGTGCTGGCCGCCGTGGATCTGGCCTGCACGCGTCCGGCGCGCGCTGGCGATGCGGCCGCGCTGCGCGTGCTGCAGGAGCTCGACGCGGCCGCGCGGGCGCGCGCGGTGTGGTTGCAGCTGCAGCCGGGCGACGTGCTGTTCCTGCGCAACCACCGCGTGCTGCATGCCTGGCGCGCGCCCCAGGGCGCCTGGCGTGCGCTGCGCGTGTACTGGCGCCAGTCCTTGATCGCGCTGGGCAATTTCGCGGGCGGCCCGACGCCCGGCATGTTCAGCGCCGAGCGCGCCTTGCGCCCGCACACGCGCTAGCTTCCGTCGCCCAGCAGATCGACCGCGTACTCGTGGCGGTCGGTGTTGACGTAGGAATGACGCAACTCGACCGCGCGCTCCTTGAAGGAGCGTGCGATGCGCACGACCAGCAGCAGGGGGTGGCCCACCGGCACCCGCAGCAGGCGGGCGCGGGCGGCATCGGCCTGGGTCGCGCGCACGCGCTCGCGGGTGCGGATCACATTCACCCCCGCGTGCTCCTGGTACAGCTGGTAGACCGTGCTGCGGCGTTCGCGCAGCACGCGCTCGCTCAGGCGAGGAAACAACTCGACCGGCACGGTGATCTCGTCCAGGATCACGGCCTGGTCCTGCAGGCTGAGCAAGTTGGTGTAGCGCCAGACCTTGTCGCCCGGGTGGATGTCCAGCGCCGCGGCGGCGGTGGCGTCGGCCTGGCCCCGCGCGAAGTCCACCAGTTCCACGCTGGGAAATTCGCGCAGCCCGTCCTGGCGCACGATGTGGAAAAAGGAGAAGAAGTACTTGCCCCGCCCATGCGAGGCCACGAAGGTGCCCCGGCCCTGCTGGCGGATCAGCACGTTTTCCGCGCTGAGTTCGTCGACCGCCTTGCGCACCGTGCCGATGCTCACGGCGAAGCGCTCGCCGAGCTTCTTCTCCGAGGGGATCACTTCGCCGGGCTTCCATTCCCCGGTGCGCAGCGACTCGAGGATCTTGTGCTTGACCTCCTTGTACAGGTGGTTGCCGAGGGCCTGGCCAGCGGAGAGGGTGTCGCTCATGAGGGGCAATGGGGCGGAGCTGCTTGCACAAGACGATGGTGCGTGGCGGGATGCGCGAGGGCGTCTCGAAATTGATGCTTGGCATTCTACCCACTCAGTCCTCCAAGTCATCTAGTTGACCTAGATGATCTAGTTGCCTATGCTGCGGCTTGACAACTGCCGGGCGGCACGAAAGCCCCGCGGTTGATCCCACCCGGAGGAAAAAATGATTCACTTCGTGCTGCACGATGCAAAGGATTCCGTGGCCGTGGTCGTCGTCGAGGGCGTCAAGGCGGGCATGGACCTCAATGGCTGGATCATGGACGAGGACCGCATGACCAGCGTGAAAGCCATCCAGGACATTCCGATCGGCCACAAGGTGGCGCTCAAGGACATGGCGCCCGGCGATACGGTATGGAAGTACGCCGTGGACATCGGCAAGGTGGTGGCGCCGATCCGTGCCGGCGAGCACGCCCACGTGCACAACATCAAGACCAAGCGCTGGTAAGCCGCCTGGTTCGCAAACGTCCTGGAGACCTTCCATGTCCGTCATTTCCAAAGACACTACTTTCCTCGGCTATCGCCGCGAGAACGGCCGCGTCGGGGTACGCAATCACGTCATCATCCTGCCGCTGGACGATCTGTCCAACGCGGCGGCCGAGGCGGTGGCTCACAACATCAAGGGGGCGCTGGCCATTCCGCACCCCTACGGCCGTCTGCAGTTCGGCGAGGACCTGGATCTGCACTTTCGCACCCTCATCGGCACGGGCTGCAACCCCAACGTGGCCGCGGTGGTGGTCATCGGCATCGAGGATGGCTGGACCCAGAAGGTGGTGCAGGGCATCCAGGCCACGGGCAAGCCGGTGGTGGGCTTCGGCATCGAGGGCCACGGCGACCACGACACCATCCAGCGCGCCAGCAAGGCGGCGCGGGAATTCGTGCAATGGGCCAGCGAGAAGCAGCGCGAGGCCTGCCCGATCCACGAGCTGTGGGTCTCGACCAAGTGCGGCGAGAGCGACACCACCTCGGGCTGCGGGGCCAACCCCAGCGTGGGCAACGCCTTCGACAAGCTCTACGGCCTGGGCAGCACCCTGGTGTTCGGCGAGACCTCGGAGATCACCGGCGGTGAGAGCCTCGTGGCGGCGCGCTGCGCCAACGACGCCGTGCGCGAGCGCTTCATGTTCATGTTCAACCGTTACCAGGACATGATCAACCGCCACAAGACCACCGACCTGTCGGAGAGCCAGCCCACCAAGGGCAACATCGCCGGGGGCCTGACCACGATCGAGGAAAAGGCGCTGGGCAACATCCAGAAGATCGGCAAGAAGTGCGTGGTCGACGGCGTGCTGGACAAGGCCGAGGCGCCCACCCATCCGGGCCTGTGGTTCATGGACTCCTCCTCGGCGGCCGCCGAGATGGTCACGCTGTGCGCGGCCGCCGGCTACGCGGTGCACTTTTTCCCGACGGGCCAGGGCAACGTCATCGGCAACCCCATCCTGCCGGTGATCAAGATCTGCGCCAACCCGCGCACCGTGCGCCTGATGAGCGAGCACATCGACGTGGACGTCAGCGGCCTGCTGCAGCGTGACATCAACCTCGACCAGGCCGGCGACAAGCTGCTCGAGAGCTTGCTGCGCACCGCCAACGGCCGACTCACCGCGGCGGAGGCCCTGGGCCACCGCGAGTTCGTGTTGACCCGGCTGTACGAAAGCGCCTGAACGGGGCCATGATTGCGCCGCGCCGGTCCTCGGGCCGGCGCGTGGGCCGCCGGCGAAACGGCCCTGCATGCACGACGAGGCGGCGACCACGCCGTCCGCATCTTCGCCTTTCACGGATGAGGAGACACCATGAATCATCGCCTGATCGCCGCCGCGCTGTGCGCCGGCCTGAGCCTGGGTGCGGCGACCGCCGCGCATGCCGAAGTGAGCAAGATCGCGGTGGCGCGCGAGTACGGCATCAGCTACTTGCCGCTGATGATCATGCAGGACCAGCACCTGATCGAGAAGCAGGCGGCCTCGCGCGGAATCAAGGACCTGAAGGTGGAATGGGTCAAGTTCGCCGGCGGCAACGTCATGAACGAGGCGCTGCTGTCGGGAAGCCTGCAATTCGCCTCCGGCGGCGTGGCTCCGATGGTCATCGCCTGGGCGCGCACGAGGGACAACTACGGCATCAAGGGGGTGGCGGCGCTCAACTCCATGCCGCTGTATCTGAACACCAACAACCCCGACGTGAAGACCATCAAGGACTTCAGCTCGAAGGACAAGATCGGCCTGCCGGCGGTCAAGGTGTCGATCCAGGCCGTGACCTTGCAGATGGCCGCCGAGAAGGCTTTCGGCCCCGGGCAGGAGCACAAGCTGGACCCGCTGACCGTGACCATGAGCCACCCCGACGCGATGGCCGCGCTGGCCTCGCATGCGATCACCGCGCATTTCGGGGCTCCGCCCTTCGAGTACCAGGAGCTCCAGATGCCGGGAGTGCACACGGTGCTGAACTCCTATGACGTGCTGGGCGGCCCGGCCAGCTTCAACCTGGTGTGGACCACGAGCAAGTTCTACAAGGACAACCCGAAGGTCTATGCCGCCTTCGTCGCCGCGCTGGACCAGGCCATCGACGAGATCAACCACAACAAGAAGGCCGCGGCGGAGCAGTACCTCAAGGACACGCACGACAAGAAGGACTCCGTCGATTTCATCCTGAAGATGCTCGACGACCCGCAACTGGTCTACACGACCACTCCGCAGCACGTGATGAAGTACGTGCGCTTCATGCACGAGGTGGGCACGATCAAGGCGCTGCCGAAGTCGTGGAAGGAACTGTTCTTCCCGAACGCGGACAAGCTGGCCGGCAGCTGAGGCAGCGTGCCAGGCGGGCCGCGGCAGGGAGTGCCGCGGCCCTTGGGCCGGCCCAGGCCGGCGTGCGTACGACCCGCGTGGTGAGGATGAACGCAGTGAGCATTCCGCAATCCCAAGCTGCCCCCCAGGTCCTCGTGGACGTGCGGGGAGTGACCCTGCAGTACAAGACGACGAATCACCTGGTCACCGCCACCTACCGGGTGGATTTCCAGGTGTGCCGATCCGACCGCTACATCCTGCTGGGGCCCTCGGGCTGTGGCAAGTCCACGCTGCTCAAGGCCATCGGCGGTTTCCTCACTCCCACCGAGGGGGAGATCCGCCTGAAGGAACGCGTCGTGACCAAGCCCGGCAGCGACCGCATGATGGTGTTCCAGGAGTTCGACCAGCTGTTGCCCTGGAAGACCGTGAAGGGCAACGTGATGTTCCCGCTGGTGTCCTCCGGCAAGGTGCGCGGAGCCGAGGCCGAGGCCAAGGCGATGCATTACCTGGACAAGGTCGGACTGACCAAGTTCGCCGATCACCATCCCCACATGCTTTCCGGGGGCATGAAGCAGCGCGTGGCCATCGCCCGCGGCATGGCCATGGAGCCGGACGTGCTGCTCATGGACGAGCCCTACGCCGCGCTGGACGCGCTGACCCGACGCAAGATGCAGGATGAGCTCCTGCAGCTGTGGGACGACACCCGTTTCACGGTGATCTTCGTGACCCACTCGATCCCCGAGGCGATCAAGCTGGGCAACCGCATCCTGCTGCTGTCCCCCCATCCGGGCCAGGTCCGCGCCGAGCTCGAGGGTCTGCCGCGAGGGCACCACGACCGCGCCGCGGCGGAGGCGCTCGAGGCGCGCATCAACGAATTGCTGTTCGCGGGCGAGAGCCTGCACCAGGAGAGCCAGCATGGCTGAAGGACCCACCGTGACCCTGCAGCGTCCCGAGATCTATCGGGAACCCACCGACTCCAGCCAGTTCGGCGTGGTGGAAAAGCCGCTTTCGCGCCTCGAGACCTGTTTCAACAGCGTGGCGCTGCGCAAGGGCGTGATCATCGTGCTGCTCGCCCTGGCCTGGGAGATCGGCGCGCGCGCCCTGCACAACGACCTGCTGCTGCCCACCTTTTCCTCCACCGTGGTGGCGCTGGTACGCGGTCTGCTCAGCGGCGAACTCCTGCTCAAGGTCTGGGTTTCCCTGAAGGTGCTGCTGCTGGGCTACGGCATGGGGGTGGCTCTGGCCGCCGTGCTCACGGGCTTCGGCGTGGCCACGCGCGTGGGAGCCGATCTGCTGGAGACGCTCACGGCCATGTTCAATCCGCTGCCGGCCATCGCCCTGCTGCCCATCGCCTTGATCTGGTTCGGTCTGGGCGACGGCAGCCTGGTGTTCGTGCTGGTGCACTCGGTGGTGTGGGCGGTGTCCCTGAACACCCAGTCGGGATTCATGGCGGTGTCCAACACCATGCGCATGGTCGGGCGCAATTACGGCCTGCGCGGCCTGCCCTACATCTCGAAGATCCTGATTCCCGCGGCCTTCCCGAGCATTCTCACCGGGCTCAAGGTGGGCTGGGCCTTCGCCTGGCGCACCCTGATCGCCTCCGAACTGGTGTTCGGGGTGAGCTCGGGATCGGGCGGCCTGGGCTGGTACATCTACGAGAGCAAGAACCTGCTGGAGATCTCCAAGGTGTTCGCGGGCCTGCTGACCATCATCATCATCGGGCTGGTGGTCGAGAACCTGATCTTCCACACCATCGAGCGCCACACGGTCCGCAAGTGGGGGATGCAGGCGTGAGCAGGATCGTCATCAGCGAATTCATGGACCCACAGGCCGTGGAGGCCTTGCGCGAACAGTTCGAGCTTCGCTACGAGCCCGGCCTGGTGGACGATCCGCAGGCGCTTCGCGATGCCCTCGCCGGGGCGCAGGCGCTGATCGTGCGCAACCGCACGCAGGTGCGTGCCGGCCTGCTCGACCACGCGCCGCAGTTGCGGGTGGTCGGAAGGCTGGGCGTGGGGCTGGACAACATCGACATGGAGCTGTGCGCACAGCGCGGGATTCGCGTCATCCCCGCGCTGGGCGCCAACGCGCAGGCCGTCGCCGAATACGTCATCGCCAGCGCCATGCTGCTGTTGCGCGGAGCCTTCGCCAGCAGCGCGCAGGTGGCCGCGGGAGCCTGGCCGCGCACGGCCTTGTCCGAAGGGCGCGAGATCGGCGGCAAGACCCTGGGGCTGCTGGGTTTCGGCGACATCGGGCGCCGCACGGCCCGCCTGGCGCAGTCCATCGGCATGGTGGTGCTGGCCCATGACCCGGCGCTCGCGGCGGACGCCCCGGTCTGGGGCGAGACGGGGGTGCGGCGCCTGGAGCTCGATGAGCTGCTCCAGGAATGCGACGTGCTCAGCCTGCATGTGCCCCTGACCCCCGGCACGCGCTCGCTGCTGGACGCCAGGCGCCTGGCGCGCATGCGCCGCGGCGCCGTGCTGATCAACACGGCCCGCGGAGGCGTGGTCGACGAGGTCGCGCTGGCCGAGGCGCTGCGCTCGGGGCACCTGGCCGGCGCCGCGCTGGACGTGTTCGAACAGGAGCCGTTGGCTGCCGGCTCGGCGCTCGCGGACGTTCCCGGGCTGTTGCTCACTCCGCATATCGCCGGCCTGACACGCGAATCCAACCTGCGCGTGAGCAGCCTGATCGCCGATCAGGTCGGCGCCTTCCTGCGTGCCTGAGCCGCGCCCGTCGTCGACCCCTGCAACCCCTCGCACCCACCTTCCATGTCCGTTCTGAGTCTTTCCCAAGCCACCGAGCTCGCCACGGCCGCCCTGCGAGGCGCCGGCGCCGGCGCCGCCATGGCCCAGTCCACAGCGCAGGCCCTGGTCGCCGCCGAGGCGCAGGGCCTGGCTTCGCATGGCCTTTCCCGCGTGCCTCAGTACAGCGCCCACCTGCGCCTGGGGCGGGTCAACGGCAGCGCCCAGGCGCGGGTGATCCATGCCCGCGCGGCGGCCTGCCTGGTCGATGCCGACGATGGGCTGGCCTTTCCGGCCTGCGAGCTGGCCGTGCGCGAGGCACGGCGGCGCGCCGGCGAATGCGGCAGCGCTTTTGCCGCGGTCACCCGCAGCCACCACTTCGGCGCGGCCGCGCACCACTTGATGCCCCTGGCCGAGGCGGGCATGGTGGGCCTGGGCTTCGGCAACTCGCCCGCGGCCATGCCGGCCTGGGGAGGCAAGCGCGCGCTGTTCGGCACCAACCCCATTGCCGCCGTGTTCCCGCGCCGCGACGCGCCGCCGCTGGTCATCGACTTGTCGTTGTCGGAAGTGGCGCGTGGCAAGCTCATGGTGGCGGCCAAGGAGGGGCGCAGCATTCCCCTGGGCTGGGCGGTGGACCGCGAAGGCCGGCCGACCACGGACCCGCAGGCCGGACTGGAAGGCTCCATGCTGCCGGCCGGCGGCGTCAAGGGCGCCATGCTGGCGCTGATGGTGGAACTGCTGTGCTGCGCGCTCACCGGGGCTTCCTTCGGCTTCGAGGCGGATTCCTTTTTCGTGGACGAGGGCAACCGGCCGCGCATCGGCCAGGCCTTCCTGGCCATCGACCCGGGAGCCCTGGCCGGCGTCGACGTGTTCCACGAGCGCATCGAGACCCTGCTCACGGCGATGTGCGCCGACGAGGGGGTGCGCCTGCCGGGCCAGCGCCGCTTCGAGCTGGCCGCGCGTGCGCAGCGAGACGGCGTCACGGTGCCGGAGGCGCTGGAGCGCCAGTTGCGCCAACTCGCCGCGGCGGCCGCCTGATCCCCGGCCCGCGGCGATGCTCATCGCCTGGCCGGCCCCCGATGCCGCGCTGGTCGCGGCCGGCGGCGTCATCCTGCTTGCCTACACGGTGTATGGCCTGACGGGCTTCGGCTCGTCGATCACCGCGGTTCCACTGCTCACGCAATTCCTCCCCTTGCGCGAGGTGGTGCCGATGATGCTGTTGTTCGACCTCACCGGAGGCATCCTGGTGGGCCTGCGCAACCGCAGCCAGGTGCAGTGGCGCGAACTCGCGCGCATGGCCCCGTTCATGGCCGCGGGCATGCTGCTGGGGCTCAGCCTGCTCCTGTACGCGCCGCAACGGGCCCTGCTCCTGGCGCTGGGGAGTTTCATCTTCGCCTACGCGCTGTGGACCCTGGTGCTGCGCCCGCCGGTGCGTCCGCTGCGCGCGGCATGGGCCCTTCCCCTGGCCTTCACCGGAGGCCTGTTCACCTCCATGTTCGGCACCGGGGGGCCGGTGTACGTGATCTACCTGGCGCGGCGCATCGAACAGCCGCAGGCCTTGCGCGCGACCATCAGTACCCTGATCTTCGGCAGCGGGCTGGTGCGCCTGCTCCTGTTCTCCTCCGCGGGGCTGTACCACCAGCCACAGGTGCTGCCTCGCGCGCTCCTGCTGTTTCCCTGCATGCTGGGGGGCTTGTGGCTGGGTACGCACCTGAACCGTCGCCTGCCCGCGCAGCGCGTGGTGCAGGCGGTGTGGGCGGTGCTGCTGGCGGCTGGCACCAGCCTGTTGCTGCGCAATCTGTAACGCCTTGGGCGCTGAAGCGGTGGGGGCTCTTGTCCCCCCTGGTCTCCAAGGTATCGTCCGCAGCCCACAATGGCGCATGGAACCACTGATCTTCTTCGTCGCACTTCGTGCCTGGCTGCGCCTGACTTGGCGCAGCCTGCCGGTGGCGCTGATGTCTTTCGCGCTGTTGGCGCTCGCCCTGGCCTTCGCACCCCGAGACTCGCCGATCCCCGCCCTCATGCCACTCGCAGGCCTGGTGCTGGTGGGGGTCGCACAGGTGGTCATTCTTCAGCGCTGGGTGTTTCGCAAGCCCTTTCGGTCCCGCCAGGGCCCGGTGGAACTGTGCGTCGAGCGCGACGGCGGGCCCGAGCCGCATCCGCTGGCGGCCGGCATAGGCTGGGCGCTGTGGTGGGGAATGACCTGGCGCAGCATGGTGTTGATGGCGGGTGCCATGCTGCTGGTCGCCGTGGCGGTCTTCGGCCTGCACCTCGAATCGGCAGCAGCCGGCTGGCTGGACAGGGGGCTCTCGGCCTCGGGCCTGGTCACTTCGATGCTCGGACTGGCCTGGCTGCTGCGGTGGCCGTACGGGGCCACCCGGTTCTCGGTCCGTCGCTGCGCCGGCGCGGCCCCCTCCGGTGTTTCAGCGGCCGGTTAGGGCCTCGAGCGCCTCGCGCAGCTCCGGTGGGCAGGCCAGCAGGCTGTGCGCCTGCAACAACGAAGCTGCAGGGTCGATCGGCGCGACATGCCCGCCGGCCTCGCTCACCAGCAGCGCGCCGGCGGCAATGTCCCAGGGCTGCATGCCCCATTGCCAGAAACCATCCAGGCGCCCCGCGGCGACCCAGGCCAGGTCGAGCACCATCGAGCCGCTGCGCCGCAGCCCGGCGCATTCGCGCAGCGCGCGCAGCAGCGTGGGCTGGAAGCGCTCCAGCCACTTCGAGCCGGGCTTGGGGAACACGGCGGCGAGCAGCGCCTGCTCGAGGCGTGCGCAGCCGCTCACCCGCAGCCGCTGCGCTCCCAGCCAGGCGCCTTCGCCCCGCGCGGCGTGGAACATCTCGTCGCGCATCGGGTCGTAGGCCACCGCGCACAAGGGCAGGCCGGCGCGCGTGAGCGCGATGGACACGCAGAAATGCGGCAGGCCGTGGGCGAAGTTCATCGTGCCGTCGATGGGGTCGACGATCCAGGTGTACTCGGCCGCCGCGTCGCCGTCCAGCCCGCCTTCCTCGCCGAGCACCGCGTGCTGCGGGAAGGCCTGCAGCAGCTCGGCACGGATGCTGGCTTCGGCGCGGTGGTCGACGTCGGTGACCACGTCTCCGGCGCCCTTGGAATGCACCTGCCAGCTGCCGCGTCGGGCCAGCGCCTCGCGCAGTTGCCGGCCGGCGCCGCGCGCCGCGCGCAACGCGGCGGGCAGTACGTCCGCGGGCAGCACGGCGTCTGCGCCGCCCGCGCTCACGCCGCCGCCTCGTCGAGCAGGCTGTGGCCGGGTCGCACCTTCGAGAACTCCACCGGCTGGTGGCGCACCACCGGGTCACCGTCGACTTCACGCACCACCGTGTAGCTCGAGGCCAGCAGATCGCCGGCCTCGGGATGGTCCTCGCGGAAATGCGCGCCGCGCGAATTCTCCCGACTCGCCGCGGCGGCCGTGATGGCGCGGCTGACCTGGATCAGGTTGCGCAGGTTCATCCAGTCGTGCCAGCGCAGGTTGAAGGCACGGTCGGTGGCGCCCACGCCGGAGGCCAGCAGGCGTTCCTGCAGATCGCGAAGGCGCGCCTGCGCGCGCGCCAGCCCGGCGGCGTCGCGCAGGATGCCCACGTCGTCCCACATGCAGGCATAGAGCTGCTCGCGGATGTCCTCCAGATCGCCCGGGGGCTGGCGCAGGGGACGTTCATGCTCGAGCAGCGCCCGCGCCACGGCATCCGCGTCGGGCGCGCGGCGCCCGGGGTTGCGCCGCAGCCAGGCGGCCATGGTTTCCCCGGCGATGCCGCCGAAGACCGTGGAGTTGGCCACGCCGTTGCCGCCCAGGCGATTCGCACCGTGCACCCCGCCAGTGTCCTCGCCGGCGGCGAACAGCCCGTGCATGGCGGTGCTGCAATCGACCTCGAACTCCACGCCCCCCATCATGTAGTGGGCGGTCGGCACGACCTCGACCAGCCCGCCGGCCAGGTCGAAGCCGCAGTCGGCGCAGCGTTCGACCATGCCCTTGAACTGGCTGCGCACCTTGTCGGGGCCCAGGTGGGACATCTGGATGTACACCCCGCCCGACGGCGTGGTGCGCCCGGCGCGCATTTCCGCGTAGATGGAGCGCGACACCACGTCGCGCGTGGCGCGTTCGGCTCGCGGATCGTAGTTGTGCATGAAGCGCTCGCCGGCCCCATTGAGCAGCCAGCCGCCGGCGCCGCGCAGCCCTTCCTCCAGCACGGTGCCGGTCATGCGCGTGTGTTCGCCGGCCAGCAGCCCGGTGGGGTGGAACTGCACCATCTCCATGTCGCGCAGGTGCAGCCCGGCGCGCAGCGCCATGGCCAGACCGTCGCAGCTCTTGTCCCCCGAGGGCGTGTGGAACCGATACATGGTGGGTCCGCCGCCGGTGGCCAGCAGCACGGCGCCCGCTCGCACCAGCACGAATTCACCCGTGCGCATGTCGATCATCAGCACCGCGGCCAGGCCGCTGCCGTCGGCGGCGGGAATCAGCTCGACCGCTCGGTGCTCCTCGAGACGGCCGATGCCGCGCGCCCAGACCTGCTCGGCCAGGCGGTTGATGATCTCGATGCCGGTCAGGTCCCCCTTGTGCACGGTGCGGTCGAAGGTCTGGCCGGCGAAGGCCTTCTGGTGCACGGTGCCGTCGGGGTTGCGGTCGAAGAAGCAGCCGAGCTCGTTCTCCAGTTCATGGATGCGCTCCACCGCCTTGGTCACCAGGGTCCAGGCCAGATCCTGGCGCGCCAGCCACTTGCTGCCCTCGATGGTGTCCATGAAGTGGCGTTCCACCGAGTCGCCGGGGGCCAGCGCCACGTTGTAGCCGCCTTGCACCATGCGGGTGCAGCCGCATTTGCCCAGCAGCCCCTTGACCGCCACGGTGATCGACAGCTCGGGTGCGGCCTGGTGCGCGTGCAGCGCCGCGAAAAGGCCGGCTCCTCCCGAGCCCAGGATCAGGATGTCGGTGTCCAGCTGGCGCAGTGCCCCGAGCTCCGTGCTCATCAGCGCGCTCCTCCCACGCCGAGCGCGGCCAGCACCTCGGAGCGGCGATCGCGCACCTGCGCGCGGACCTCGTCGTACAGGCTGGCTCCGTGGCTGTCCATGCCCACCAGCAGCGGCCCGAAGTCGCGGATGCGGAATTTCCACAGCGACTCGGGGTTGAGATCGTCGAGGTCGACGTCCTCGATCTGCTCGATCCAGGTGCTCTCCAGCGCCGCGGTGCCGCCCACGATGGCCAGGTACACGCCGCCGAGTTCGCCGAAGGCGCGCAGCGAGTCCTCGCGCAGCCCCCCCTTGCCGACGATCATGCGCACCCCGTACTGTTGCATCAGCGGCCGGGTGAAGCGTTCCATGCGATCCGAGGTGGTGGTGCCGATGCACACCGGCGCGTAGCCGGCCGGGTTGCGGGCATCCACGGGCACCTTGCGCACATTGGGCGCGGTGTGGATCACCGCGTGGCCGCGCAGGTCGAAGCGGGTGCTGCGGCCGCGGTCGAACATGTGGATCTGCGTGGCGTCGCGGATGCCGAACAGCGTGCGCTGCAAGGTCACCGTGTCGCCCACGCGCAGCGCGCGTACCTGGGCCTCGGTGGCGGGGGTGGTGATCTCGTGGTGGGCCATGGTGTTCAGAACCCCCATTGCACGCCGGCCGCGCTCAGGCGCGCGCTGGCGCGGCGGGCCGAGTGGCATTGCATGTTCACGGCCACCGGATTCATGGTGATGTGGGTGGCTGCGAGCTCGATGTGCACGGCAAAGGCGGTGGAATCGCCCCCCAGGCCCTGCGGGCCCACGCCCAGGGCGTTGACAGCCTGGGAGAGCTGGGCCTCCAGCGCGGCGCCGTCGGGATCGGCGCAGCTCGTGCCCAGCGCCCGCGTGGCGGCCCGTTTGGCCAGCGCCACGCACAGGTCCGAGGTGCCGCCGATGCCCACGCCGACGATGGTGGGCGGGCAGGTCTTGCCCCCGGCGGCGATCACACAGTCGATGACGAAGGTCTTGATGGCATCGATGCCCTCGGCGGGGATCGCCATCTTGAGGAAGGAGTTGTTCTCCGAGCCGCTGCCCTTGGGGATCATCTCCAGTTCCAGCAACCCCGGGGTGTCGATGAAATCCACGTGGATCACCGGCACCTCGATGCCGCAGGAGCTGTGCTCGTTGCGCCGAGTCAGCGGATGCACCACGGAGGAGCGCAGGGGATGCTCGCGGGTGGCGCGCTCGCAGCCGCGGCGAATCGCGGCCTTCAGGGCATGGCCGTCGAAGCGCAGGCCGCTGCCGATGCGCAGGTTGTAGATGGGCACGCCGGTGTCCTGGCACAGCAGGTTGTCGGTGCGCTCGGCCACCTCGATGTTGGTGACCATGGTGCGCAGCACCGACTGCGCGCGCTCCGAGGTCTCGGAGGCCTGCAGGCGCGAGAAGCCCTGCTTGATGTCGGGAGGCAGCACCTTGAGCGCGCGTATGTACAGCTCGCGCGCGATGTCCTCGACCAGTTGTGCTTGTACGTCCATGTGCGTGGGTTCCTTGCCGCGCCGCTCAACCCAGCAGCGCCAGCGCATAGGCCATGCCGGCGGCCAGCGCGACCCCCAGCGAAACGGCGATCCAGTCCTTGCGCAATCCCGACCAGGGGCCGAATTCGATCAGCAGCAGCCGAAGCCCCCCGGTCATGTGCAGGGCCAGCAGGCTGACCAGCCCCCATTCGGCCACGTGCACCAGCGGCTGGTCCGCCCAGCGCAGGAAGCCCTGCAGGGCATCGGCGCCGTGCAAGGCCTGGCCCAGGGCCCAGAAGTGCAGGGGCAGGAATACCGCGAGCAGCAATCCGGACACCCGATGCAGCCAGAATGCCCACCAGGCAGGGTGCCGACGCGCGCGCAGATCGTTGCGCCGGCGCGCGGGAGTCTGGCGGGGGCTCAGGCCCATGTCAGTCCCCAGACGGCACGCAGGCCAGCCGCCAGCAGGAGCAGGGAGAACACCGCGCCCAGCGCGAGGGCCGCGCGCTCGCTCCAGCCCAGCCATTCCTCGGCGATGCGCGCCACGCCCACCGGCACGTGCGCCGCGCAGGCCAGCACGAACAGGGCGTAGAAGGCGCCGAAGCCCAGGCTGTGGTGCAGGCGGGCCAGGATCGCCTGGGCGCTCAGGCCCTGGCGCACGGCGTAGACGATGAGCACCAGGTGGACCAGCACCAGCGGTGCCAGCAGGGCGGCGCTGGCCCTTTGCAGCAACCACAGGCGCACCTGCAGCCGGGTGTCGGATGCGAGGGGCCGAGCGCTCATGGCCGGGTCCTCAGGCTCAGGCGTTTGAGCCCGGCGATCGAAGCCGTGGGGGCGATGCCCTTGGGGCAGCGCTCGGTGCACGATCCCTGGGTGTGGCAGGCGTGGCAACCGCGGTTGCCCGAGACCGCCTCCAGGCGCGCCTCGCGCTGCACGTCACGTTCGTCGTTGACCAGGGTCCAGGCACGGTTGAGCGCTGCAGGCCCCAGGAACTGCGGGCGCCACGACACCACGTCGCAGGAGCCGTAACAAACCCCGCAGCCGATGCACTCGATGCCGGCATCGGCCGCGCGGCGCGCGGCGCTGGCCGGGTCCACCCGCGCGAACTCCTCATGCCGGCTTCGGCTGCCGTGGAAGCGGCCCATGGCGCCGGCCCATTTGTCGAAGAACTCGCGCATGTCCACCGCCAGGTCCTTGATCACCGGCAGGTTGGGCAGGGGCGCGATCTCCAGTTCGCCGTCGGCCGAGGCCACGCGCGAAACGTGGGTGCGGCAGGTCCAGCGCGCCACGCCGTTGACCTGCATGGCGCAGGAGCCGCACATGCCCACGCGGCAGGCGTAGCGATAGCTCAGGTCGGGATCGAGCCGGCGCTGGATGTGGGTGACCACGTCGAGCACGGTCTGGCTGGGCAGGCGGGGGACCTCGTAGCGCACGAAGTCGCCGCTCTGCTTTCCGCGCCAGACCGACACGCGCAACATGGCCGGGGCGGGATCGGGATCGGGGGCTGCGGACATGGTCAATCGCTTCGAGGGAGCATGCGATGGCATTGTGGGGGAGCGCAAGGAAAATCAAAAGCGAATGTTTGTTTGTGCAAGCCCAAGAAAAACTTTAGGATGAGCGAGCGTTCACGGTTCCTCCGCCATGTCGTCCATCCGCAGCCTGCGCACCTTCCTGGCCGTCGCCCGTCTGGGTTCCTTCGCCGCCGCCGGCGCCGAGGTGGGGCTGACCGCGGCCGCCGTGGGCCTGCGCATGCGCGCGCTGGAGCAGGACCTGGGGCAGGCGCTGTTCGAACGCGGCGCGCGCTCGGTGCTGCTCAATCCCAGCGGCCGGGCCATGGTCGGGCGTGTCGAGCAGCTGTTGAGCTCCTACGAGGCGCTGGCCGGGCCGGGAGATGACGGCAGCTTGAGCGGGACCGTGGTCGTGGGAGCGCTGGTATCCGCGCTGATGGGCTCCTTCGCCGATGCGCTGCGCGCGGTCAAGCGCGACCATCCCCGCCTGCAGGTGAAGATCTTCGCGGGGCTGTCCAGCGATTTCGTGGCCCGGGTCGAGCGTGGCGAGCTCGACGCCGCGGTGGTCACGCGTCCGCCCCAGGGGCTGCGACCCGGCTTGCGCTGGACCGAGCTGTACACCGAGCCGATGGTGCTGATCGTGCCCCGCAAGCCGCAATTCGAGCTTCCCGCGCAGGCGCTGGGCGTCTTGCAGCAGTCGCCGTTCATCCGCTTCGACCGCCATACCTGGACCGGATTGCTGGTCGACGAGGTGCTGCGGCGCTGCGGCGCGCAGTCGCGCGACGAGATGGAGCTCAATTCGGTGGAGGCGATCATCGAGATCGTGCGCCAGGGCTTCGGGGTGTCCATCGTGCCCCGGCTGGCCCATGTGAACTGGAGCGGCGACCGTGCGCTGCGCGTGCTGGAGCTGCCCGGCGCGAGCGTGCAGCGCCGTGTCGGACTGATCGAGCGCGCCAGCCACGCGCGCAGCGGTTTCACCGAGGCGATCAAGCGCCACCCCTTCCTGCCGGTGGACGAGCCTGGCTGAAGCGGCGGGCGCGATGCCCGGCCGAGGCGAGCGCCGCCGCCGGAGAGGCCGCGTGGCTCAGTGCCCGGCGGAGCCAGCCGCCAGCGGGGCGCTGGCGCTGCCGGCCGGCACGATCATGACCTGGAAGTACCACTGCGCCGAGGCCGCGCCCGGATTGGCCACCACCGCGCGCGCCACGCCGCCGATGCGCCGGTAACCCAGGCGCTCGCAGCCGGCCACCAGCGAGGCCAGATCGGAGGGGGTCGTCGCGCGCAGGCTGACGTAGTTTTCGCGCCCCGGGCCGCTGGCACAGCGCTGCGGGGGCTGCGCGCCCGCTCCGCCGGGCGCCACGTCGGCTCCCGCACCCGGATGCGCGGCGGGGCGTGTACCGGGAAGGGTGCCGGCCTCGACAGGCCAGGCGCAGGCGGCCGCCGCCAGCAGCAGGGCGGCGAGCGCCGGGCTCATGCGCCGACGGTCTCTGCCGCGGTCGGCTGGCTGGCCTGCCAGTGGGCCAGCGCGGCCATGAGGTCGGCGAAGCGCTCGCCCTGCACGACCACGTGGGCGCGCAGCGCCTGCGCAGCCACGTCCCCCTCGCCGGCGATGATCGCGTCCACCACGGCCTGGTGCTCGGAATAGGAGGCGCCGAGCCGGCCCTTCACGCGCAGCTGCAGGCGCCGGTACGGACGCAGCCGGCGGCTCAGCGCGAGCGCCTGCTCATGCAGGAATTCGCTGTGGCTGCCCGCGTAGATCAGGTGATGGAAGCGCTCGTTGAGGTGGTAGTAGCGGTCGGCGTCGCCGTCGCTGCGCGCGGCCTCGCAGGCTCGATGCGCCGCCAGCAGCTCCACGCGCTCCTCGTCGCTCATGCGTCGCGAGGCATGGCGCCCGCACATGGCCTCGAGCTCGGCCATGACCTCGAACATCTCGATCAGGCGCCGCGCGCCGAGCTCGGCCACCGCGGCTCCGCGACGGTGTCGCATGTCCACCATGCCGGTGGCGGCGAGTTGCAGCAGCGCCTCGCGCACGGGCGTGCGCGATACCTTGTACTGACGGGCCAGTTCGACTTCGTCCAGCGGCGCGCCGGGCGCCAGGGTCCCGGTGGCGATCGATTCCTCGATGTTCTCGCGCAGCTGGTCGGCCAGGGAAGCGTTCTTGTCCATGGGCTCCATCGTAGGGCGTGCAAGGCCGAAATGCACCTATCCCCGACTTCTGTACAGGAAAACCCTGGGATGTCAATACATATGATTCAGTGAAAAATACAGGAAACACGATCTTGTATTTTTCGGAGTCGGCACGATCATGCTCAGCGAATCCGTAGCCACCCCTGCCGGCCAGGCCCCGCGCTGGTCGCGGCGCGCCGCCGCGAAGGCCCAGAGGCTGGGCGCAGTGGCCCACCTGGCGGATGGTTGTGTCCTGCCGACCCGCAGCCTGGAACAGGCGCTGGCGCTGGTGCTGCGTCCCGGCGACCGCGTTGCCCTGGAGGGCAACAACCAGAAGCAGGCCGATTTTCTCTCGCGCAGCCTGGCGCGCCTGGATCCCGCACGGGTGCATGACCTGCACCTGTTGATCTCCAGCATCAGCCGCCCGGAGCACCTCGACCTGTTCGAACGCGGCATCGCGCGCCGTCTGGACTTTTCCTTCGCCGGGCCGCAAAGCCTGCGCGTGGCCCAGCTCATCGAGGACGGACGCCTCGAGGTCGGCGCCATCCACACCTACGTCGAGCTGTACGCGCGCATGCTCATCGACCTGCAGCCCGACGTGGCCCTGGTGTGCGCCGACAAGGCCGACGCTCAGGGCAATCTGTACACCGGACCGAATACCGAGGACACCCCCACCATCGTCGAGGCCACGGCCTTTCGCCAGGGCATCGTCATCGCGCAGGTCAACGAGATCTGCGGCGAGCTGCCGCGCGTGGACATCCCGGGCTCGTGGGTCGATTTCGTGGTGGTGGCCGATCGTCCCTTCGCCATCGAGCCCCTGTTCACCCGCGATCCCCGGCACATCACCGACCTGCAGGTGCTCATGGGCATGATGGCCATTCGGGGCATCTACGAGCGCTACGGCATCACCTCGCTGAACCACGGCATCGGCTTCGACACGGCGGCCATCGAGCTGTTGCTGCCCACCTATGGTGAATCCCTGGGCCTCAAGGGCAAGATCTGCCGCAACTGGGCGCTGAACCCGCATCCGACCCTGATCCCGGCCATCGAAAGCGGCTGGGTGGAAAGCGTGCACTGCTTCGGCAGCGAGGTGGGCATGGAGCGCTACATCGAGGCGCGCCCGGACATCTTCTTCGTGGGGCGCGACGGCAGCTTGCGCTCCAATCGCGTGTTGTGCCAGATGGCCGGGCAGTACGGGGTGGACATGTTCATCGGCTCCACCCTGCAAATGGATGGCGACGCCAACTCCTCCACCGTCACCCTGGGTCGACTGACGGGATTCGGCGGCGCGCCGAACATGGGGCACGACCCGCGGGGGCGGCGCCACGCCACGCCCGCCTGGCTGCAACTGATCACCGCGGACAGCCCGGTGGTGCGTGGCCGCAAACTGGTGGTGCAGCTCATCGAGACCTTCCAGAGCGGAGGCGTGCCGGCGCTGGTGGAGTCCCTGGACGCCGTCGAGGTCGGCCGCCGGAGCGGCATGCCCATCGCGCCGGTGATGATCTACGGGGATGACGTCACCCATGTGGTCACCGAGGAAGGCATCGCCTATCTGTACAAGGCGCAGGGCGAACAGGAGCGGCGCGATGCCCTGGCCGCGGTAGCTGGCGTGACGCCGATCGGGCAGCGGGTGAATGCGCAGCGGGTCGAGCAGTTGCGTCAGCGCGGCCTGGTCGCCTTCGCTTCCGACCTGGGGGTCAGCCCGCTGCAGGCCCAGCGCTCCATGCTGGCCGCACGCAGCATCGAGGACCTGGTGGCCTGGTCCGGGGGGCTGTACCAGCCCCCGGCACGCTTTCGCAGCTGGTGAGCGCGATGCAGGCGGCGTTGTCGACCGAATCCCTGGCGCGCACGAGCGCGCGCGCGCAGGCTGCCTACCTGGCCGACCGCGCGGTGCAGGCGCTGCGCGAGGAGGCCCTGCTCAGCCCGAAGCCCGCCCTGGTGGACGCGCGCGGCAGCGGTGCGCACGCCGACCTGGACCTGGCGCGCATGCTGCGTTCGGCGAACTCGCTGCGCCTGCCTTTCGCCGACATGGCACTGGCCGCCCGCACGGCGCGCCCGGACGCCGCGCTGCGCACGCGCCTGGCCGCCATCGGGCGCGTGGCCGAGCAGCGCATGCTGCTGGCCACGCAGGGAAGCAACGCGCATCGTGGCGCCATCTGGGCGCTGGGCCTGCTGCTGGGCGCGCGCGCCCAGCTGGGCGCCGGCGCCGGGGCGGCGCAAGTCTGCGAGACCGCCGCGTGCATCGCGCGTCACGACGATGCCGCGCAGGAGCCGAACCCGGGCAGTCACGGAGCGCGCGCGATGCGTCGCTTCGGGGTCGGCGGGGCGCGCGGCCAGGCCTGCGCGGGATTCCCGCAGGTGCTGCACGCGGGGCTGCCGATGCTGCGCCGACGCCTGCGCGACGGCGCGCGCGTCGAGCACGCGCGACTGGACGCCCTGCTGGCGATCATGGCCGAGCTCGACGACACCTGCCTGCTGCACCGCGGAGGCGACAAGGCGCTGGCGGCCGCGCAGGCCGGCGCGCGACGGGTGCTGGAGCTGGGCGGCGCCGCCACCCGGGCGGGGCATGCGCAACTGCTGTGCCTGGACGCCGAACTCCTGGCGCGCAAGGCCTCGCCGGGCGGCAGCGCGGACCTGCTGGCGGCCAGTCTGTTCCTGCATGCGGTGACCACGAGCTGAAACCCATCGATCCACGCTCCATCATGGAAAACCTCGAATTCGAATTCCGGGCGGATCGCCCCGTGGCGCAGCGAGCGCATATCGGGGTGGTCGGATCCGGGGACCTGGAAATCCTCATCCAGCCCGCCGAGGGCGGCGCACGGGTGCGCGTATGCACCAGCGTGGACGGCTATGGCGAGATCTGGCGCCGCGTGCTGCAGCGCTTCTTCGAACGCCATCCGGTGGCCGCGACGCTGCAGATCAACGATTTCGGCGCCACGCCGGGCGTCGTCGCCCTGCGCCTGGAACAAGCCCTGGAGGCCTCGCGCCCATGAATGCCGCCCAGATCGCGCCCCAGTCTTCCGTGCTGGCGCGCCAGAGTTTCATCGAGATGAGTGCGCGCGAACGCGCCCGCAGCCTGCTCGACGCCGAGGGCCAGCGCGAACTGCTCGGGCCCTTCGACGGCATGCAATCGCCCTGGTTGCCGCGCCAGGGGATCGTGCCCCAGTCCGACGACGGCGTGGTCGTGCTGCGCGGGCGCCTGGACGGACGCGAGGCGGTGGTCGCGGCGCTGGAAGGGCGTTTCCAGGGCGGCAGCATCGGCGAGGTGTGCGGTGCCAAGATCTCCGCCGCGCTGGAGCTGGCGCTGCGCGACTGCGAGGCCGGGCGCCCGGTGCTGCCGGTGTTGTTGCTGGAGACCGGCGGGGTGCGTCTGCAGGAGGCGAACCTGGGGCTGGCGGTGATCGCGGAAATCCAGTCGGCGGTGGTCGCCTTGCGTCGCCACGTGCCGGTGGTTGCGGTGATCGCGGGCATGGTCGGCTGTTTCGGCGGCATGTCGCTGGTGGCCGGTCTGTGCTCGCACATCGTGATCACGCGCCAGGCCCGGCTGGGCATGAACGGCCCCGAGGTGATCGAGCAGGAAGCCGGCGTGGAGGAACTCGACGCCGCCGACCGCCGCCTGGTCTGGAGCCTGATCGGCGGCGAGCAGCGCGTGGCCACCGGCCTGGCCGACGCGCTGGTCGAGGACGACGCGGCGCAGGTGCGCGAACAATTGCGGGCCTTCGCGCTGCAGGCCCCGGCCGCTGCCCGCAGTACCCGGGTGGCGGCCTGGCGCGCTCGCATCGACGCGCTGGCCACGCGCGAGGATCTGGGGCCGGGAGAATTGCGCGCGGCCTGGGATACGCCGCGCCAGGCACAGGGAGACAAGGCATGAACACGCCCCGCACGCGCGGAAGGATCTGGTTCGATCACCTGGCCGCGGACGCCAGGCCGGTGGATGGACTGCCTGCCTCGGTGCTCGCGGCCGACGGCCAGCTGGACGGCGGCCCGGCGCGCTTTCTCGCCGTCGTGCCCGATCCGCAAAGCCCTTTCGCCAGGGCCCGCAACGGCGAGGTCGGGCTGCGCGAGGCCTGGGGTCTGGCCGCGGCGGTGCGCGATGCCGTACAGGCCGACCACGACGGGGCGCGCCGAGCGCTGGTCGCGGTGGTGGACGTGCGCGGGCAGGCCTACGGCCGACGCGAGGAAATGCTGGGCATCCACCTGGCTTGCGCGGCCGCGGTGGACGCCTATGCCAGCGCGCGCCAGGCCGGGCACAAGGTGGTGGCGCTGCTGGTGGGCGGCGCCATGTCGGGCGCCTTCCTGGCGCATGGCTACCAGGCGCACCGCCTGCTCGCGCTGGACGATCCGGGCGTGATGGTGCATGCGATGGGCCGGGAGGCCGCCGCGCGGGTGACGCGGCGCAGCCTGGCCGAGCTCGACGAGCTTGCCGGCGCGCAGCCGCCGATGTCCTACCGCATCGCCGACTACGCCGGGCTGGGCCTGCTGCACCGGCTGATTCCCGGGGTGGACGCGCAGGCGCCGAGCGCGCAACAACTGCAGACGGTGCGCGAGGCCCTGGTCGAGGCCTTGCGGGATATCGGAGCCGGCGAACGCGACCTCTCGGTGCGCTGGACCTCGGCCAGGGCCCGCGAGGGCAGGGCCGCCTCCGTCGAGGTACGACGACGCATGGCCGAGCAATGGGCGCGTTGAGCGCGGAGCGCGGGATCCGGGTGCACGATCTGCTGCGCCTGGCCTCGCCGCGCCTGCTGCAATGGGAGCATGGCCCCGAACCCTGGGCCCAGGCGGCGCTGGCTGCGACTCCCTGGGTCGTGACGCGACGTGCCGCCGTGCGCGCCGGGCGCATCGCCGTCGGCGTGCGCGGCGCGCAGCGCAGCCAGAGGCTGGCAGCCTGGGTGGAGGCGGAGCAGGTGCGGGAGTTGCTGCGCCCGGCCGAGCTGCGCCGGCGCGCCGCCGGCCTGGACCCGGAACGCTCGGCGCTGGGCGCCTTTCGTGCGCTGGAACAACTGGAGCTGGCCTGGGGCCGGGTGGGTCCGCGCGACTGGGGCCCCGCGGGCAGCGCGGGTTTCGAGCTGGCCAGCGGCTGTCCCAGCACGGGCCCCGGCAGCGATCTGGACATCGTGGTGCGCTGCCCGCGCGCCCCTTCGCGCGCGCGGGCGCGCGCCTGGCTGGAGGCCCTGCCGCGCGACAGCCAGGCGCGCATCGACGTGGTGCTGGAATGGCCGGCCGGAGGCGCGGCGCTGGCGGAGTTCGTCGCCGGCGGCGCCTACCTGCTGCGTCGGCCCCAGGGGGCCCTGTTGCGCCCCGCGGCGCGGAGCGCCTGATGCAACTGGCCTTTCTGTTCCCGGGGCAGGGCGCGCAGTCCGAGGGCTATCTGCGGCGCCTGCCGGACCATGTCCGTGTGCGCGAGACCTTGCAGGAGGCCTCGGAGGTACTCGGCGAAACGGTGGAACTCTACGACCGCGAGCCGGCGCTGGGCTCGACGGTGGGCGTGCAACTCGGCCTGCTGGTGGCGGCGGTGGCGCAGGCGCGATGCCTGGCCGCCGAGGACGTGCGGCCCGATGCGGTGGCCGGTCTGTCGGTCGGCGCCTTCGGCGCCGCGGTGGTCTGCGGCAGCCTGGAGTTCGCCGACGCGCTGCGCCTGGTGCGCCTGCGGGCGCGCTGCATGGAGCAGGATTTCCCGCGCGGCTATGGCATGCTGGCCGTGTCCGGCCTGCGGCAGGGGGCGCTGGAAGGGCTGCTGGAGCAGGTCAACGCCGCTCGCGCGCAAGCGCGCGAGCGGGTGTACCTGGCGAATCTCAACGGGGACGCGCAGTTCGTCGTCGCGGGCGCGGATGCCCCACTCGGCGAGCTGGTCGTGGCGGCGCGCGCCGCGGGTGCCCGGCAGGTCGAGCGCCTGGACGTGGCGGTGCCCTCGCATTGCCCGCTGCTGGCGCACTGCAGCGAGCAATTGGCCCAGGCGCTGGGCGAGCTGCGCCTGCGCGACGCCCAGCTGCCCTATATCGCCAACACCACGGCGCGCGCGCTGCGCGCCGCATCCGACATCGCGCGCGACCTGGCCGAAGGCGTCATGCGCCCGGTGCGCTGGAGCGACGCCAGCCGGCTGTTGCTGGAACTCGGCGTTCAGTGCGTGATCGAAATGCCGCCCGGGCAGGCGCTCGGGCGCATGGTGCGACAGCTCAGCTGTCGCGTGGAAGTCCTGGACAGCGAGGAATCGAGTCTGCGTTCGCTGGTCCTTCGGGCGCAGCGGGCGCGATCCCGGCAGTAGCGTGCAGACACTTTGACACAAGCGGGATGCACCCGCATGGAGGAGACGACACCATGAATCAGACCACCCTGGGCGGCGCCGTGCGACGCTCGCGAACACCGCTCAATGCCCAACAGATCCGCGGCTTCTGGGCCGCCTGGTTCGGCTGGACCCTCGACGGCATGGACTCGATCATCTACGCCCTCGTGCTGGTGCCGGCGCTGACCGAGCTGCTGCCCAGGTCGGGCATCGCTCCCACGCCGGCTCATATCGGGCTGGCGGGGTCCATCCTGTTCGCCCTGTTCCTGGTGGGTTGGGGCCTGTCCTTCATCTGGGGTCCCATCGCCGACCGCTTCGGCCGCACCCGCGTGCTGGCCGCGACCATTTTCGGCTACGCGCTGTTCACGGGCCTGGCCGCGATGTCGCAGAACGTCTGGGAGCTCGGCCTGTTCCGGCTGCTGGCCGGCATCGGCATCGGCGGCGAGTGGGCGCTCGCCGGAACCTACGTGGCCGAATCCTGGCCCGAGGATCGTCGCAAGATGGGCGCGGGCTTCCTGCAGACCGGCTATTACGCGGGATTCTTCATCGCCGCGGCGCTGAACTTCACCGTGGGCGCGCACTACGGCTGGCGCGCCATGTTCCTGTGCGGCCTGTTCCCGGTGGTGGTGTCCATCTACACCATGCTCAAGGTGGGCGAGCCGGAGAAGTGGCAGCATGCCGGGGCGCCGACCCGCCGCAGCCCGCTGTCGGAGATTTTCAGCGCCCAGTATCGGCGCCGCACCCTGGTCAACGCGACCCTGCTGACGGTGGCCATCATCGGCCTGTGGGCCGGCGCGGTCTACGAGCCGGCGGCCATCATCCAGCTTGCGCTCAAGCAGGGCATGAGCCACCTGCAGGCCGTGCACATGGCCTCGATCGGCACCGGCATCCTGTCCATCGGCACCATCCTGGGCTGCCTGGCGCTGCCGCCGCTCGCCGAGCGCTTCGGACGCAAGAGCACGCTGGCGCTGTACTTCCTGGGAATGGCGCTGTGCATCGTCCTGAGCTTCGGCTGGGCCTTCTACGTGCCCGACGGCCTGAACCTGTTCATCGCCACGCTGTTCTTCCTGGGCTTTTTCGGGGGCAATTTCGCGATGTTCAGCCTTTGGTTGCCCGAGCAGTACGAAACCCGGGTGCGCGCCACGGCCTTCGCCTTCAACACCTCGATCGGGCGCTTTCTCGGCGCGGTGGTGAACTTCATCCTGGCCGCCGGGGTTGCCCGCATGGGCACGCTGGGGACCCCCGTGGCCTGGACCGCAGTGGCCTTCATCGCGGGGCTGCTGGTGATCCCCTTCGCGCTGGAGACCCGCGGGGACGTGCTGCCCTCCTGAGGGCTGCGGGCTCAGTCGGCCTGCCAGCCCAGCAGTTCGGCCAGGCGCGTGGCCACCCACTGCGCCTCGGCCGCGTCCACGCCGGCGGAGCCGTCGGCCAGGCCGCGGCCCATGCGCTCGAGCACGTCGGCCGGGGTGATGCCCAGGTCGGCGCGGATCTCGGTGGCGCGCTGGGCCAGCAGCTGGGCCAGGTCCTCGCAGTACTCGTAACGCTCCGTGATGTGGGCGCGTGAGGCCCTCGGCTTGATGCGCCCCGGTTCGAGGAACAGCGCGATGAAGGAGGGCGGGACCTGGATCTGCGATTCGTCGTCCATGACGCGTGGGGTCTCGGGGCTCAGCCGCGGGGCGGGCGCGCCAGCTGTTCCTGCACGGCGCGACGAAAACCCAGGGGGTCGGCGATCAGATGGAAGGGGTCCTTCGTGCCCCCGGTGCCGACGATGGACACGGAGCCGAAGTCGAACAGGCGCCCGAGCAGGCCTTGCTCGACGATCAGGCTTTCCACGCGATCGAGCACGATTTCCAGCGACATGCGGCGGATCAGCCCCAGTTTCATGATCACGCGGCGATCGGTGACCGCGAACTCGGCTCCGGCATAGCGCACCCATGCGCGCAGCCCGTAGGCCAGCGCGAACAAGGCCAGCAGCGCGCCGAGGCCGAGGGCCGCGCCTCCCACCAGCGGCAGGGCGGCGGCCGCGAGCAGCATGCCCAGCGGCAGGGCGAACACGACACGGCTCAGGCGGGCGCGGTACACCACGCGCTCCTGGCTCAGCAGGTGACGGTCGACATAGCTCATCGGCGGAAGGCCGGATTCGGGCAGCCCCGTGTGCAAAGGGCCAACTGTAGCCGCTCGAGCCGCTCGAAGGGCCCCAGCCGAAGCGGCGCGAGCTGCTATGGTCCGCAGGCGTAGGGAGGACAGGCCTTGGACGCACATCGCAGGATTCGCATCGGACTGGCCCTGGGCAGCGGTTCCGCGCGCGGCTGGTCGCACGTGGGGGTGATCCGCGCGCTGCTGCGCGCGGGCATCGAACCGGACCTGGTCTGCGGAAGCTCGATCGGTGCGCTGGTCGGCGCCGCCTATGCGGCCGGAGAGATCGATCGCCTGGAGCGCTGGGTGACCTCGCTGACCCGCCAGGGCGTGATGAGCCTGATCGACCTGAAACTGTCGGCCGGCATGATCGAGGGCCGCAAGCTCGTGGATTATTTCCGTGGGCAATTCGAGGACCATGGCATCGAGTCCCTGCAGCGACCCTACGCCTGCGTGGCCACCGAACTCGACACGGGGCGCGAGGTCTGGCTGCGCGATGGCCCGGTGATCGACGCGGTGCGCGCTTCCATCGCGCTGCCAGGCCTGTTCACGCCGGCACAGCGCGACGGACGCCTGCTGGTCGACGGCGGCCTGGTCAATCCCGTGCCGGTGTCCCTGTGCCGCGCCATGGGCGCCGACGTGGTGATCGCGGTGGACCTCAACTGGGACCTGGTGGGCAGGCGCCTGCGTCCGGCGCCCTCGCTCTATGCCGAGCCGATCCGCCCCGCGGAGGCCGGCGAAGACTCCCAGGAGCAGGCCGGGGAGGGGGCGGGGGCGGGGTCGCGCGGTCGCAAGCGCAGCCTGGAGGCCTTGTGGAGTCGGCTGTGGCCCAGCAGCGACGCGCCGCCCGCGCTGCCGATGCCCTCCATGCTGGGCGTGCTCACCGCCAGCCTCAACATCATGCAGGTGCGCATCACCAACAGCCGCCTGGCCGGCGAACCCGCCGACGTGGTGATCCGCCCCCGCGTGTCGGGCATCGGACCACTGGACTTCCACCGCGGCGAACTCGCCATGGCCGAGGGCCTGCGGGCCGCCGAGCACGCCTTGCCCCTATTGCGCGAACTGCTCGCCTGAAGCCCGCGCCGCGCCGGCCCGATACACTGCGGGCATGCGCATCCTGCTATCCAACGACGACGGCTACCTGGCTCCCGGCCTGCACGCCTTGTACGCCGGGTTGAGACGCCTGGGCGAGGTCACGGTGGTGGCGCCGGAGCAAAACGCCAGCGCCGCGTCCAACGCCCTGACCCTGAGCCGCCCCCTCTCGGTGTTCCGCGCCGAGAACGGCTTCCTGTACATCAACGGCACGCCGTCGGATTGCGTGCACATCGCGCTGACCGGACTGCTGGATTTCCGCCCGGACCTCGTTGTCAGTGGGGTCAACAACGGCGCCAACCTCGGCGACGACACGATCTACTCCGGCACCGTGGCAGCGGCCACCGAAGGCTTCCTGTTCGGGTTGCCGGCCCTGGCGGTGTCCCTCGTGCACAAGGGCTGGGAGCACGTGGACACCGCCGTGGAGGTCGCGGTTCGGGTGGTCGAGCACATGATGCGCGACCCCGACGCGCCGCCGGCGCTGTACAACCTGAACGTGCCGAACCTGCCCTCCGCCCGGCTGCGCGGCGTGCAGGTCGCCCGCCTGGGCAAGCGCCACCCGAGCCAGCCGGTGGTGATGCAACGCAATCCGCGCAACGAGCCGGTGTACTGGATCGGCTCGGCCGGCGATGCGCTGGACGACCAGCCCGGCACCGATTTCCACGCCATCGCGCAGGGCTTCGCCGCGTTGACGCCCCTGCAGCTGGACCTGACCCACCATCGTCTGCTCGAGCCCAGCCGCGAGCGTTTCGCGGAACTCGCGCAGTCGTCCTGACGCGACGCGCATGGCGACCGGCTCCACCCCGAAACGCGCGAGCTTCCCGGCGCGTCTGCCCTCGGCAGGGAGCCCGGCGAGCGCTGCCGGGACGGCCGGCGCGGTGCGCGCTTCGGTGCTGCCCACGGCGCGGCCCCTCGCGCCGCCGCCGCCCAGCGGCGCGGGCATGGATTCCCAGGCGGTGCGCAGCGCGATGGTCGAACGCCTGCGCGCTCTCGGCGGCATGGACAACGCGGTGCTGGAGTCCATGCAGCGCGTGCCCCGGCATCTGTTCCTGGAGCCGGGTCTGGCCGCGCAGGCCTACCTGGACAACGCCCTGCCCATCGGGCATGGACAGACCATCTCCAAGCCCTCGGTGGTCGCGCGCGCGGCCTCCGTGCTGCTGCAGGCGCTCGGCGGGCGTCCGGCCAGGGTGCTGGAGATCGGCACCGGCTGCGGCTACCAGGCGGCGGTGCTGGCGGGCGTGGCGGGCGAGGTCTACAGCATCGAGCGCATACGCGCGCTGCACGAGCTGGCGCGGCGCAACCTGCGCATGCTGCGCCTGCCCAATCTGCGCCTGCTGCTGGGCGATGGCATGCTCGGCGCGCCGGGCGGCGCGCCCTTCGACGCGGTGATCAGCGCCGCGGCCGGCGAACAGGCGCCACCGGCCTGGCTGGAACAGCTGCGCCTCGGGGGCGTGCTGCTGGCGCCGCTGGGCCAGCCCCAGCGCCTGACCGCCATGCGCAAGCTCGGCGGGGGCAGGGTCGAGACCTGGAGCGTCGAGGATGCGCGCTTCGTCCCTCTAAAATCTGGCGTCCTGTGATCTCGCGAGACCCTGAAACAGGCTCCTGCCCGCACTCCACCATGCGTCTGCTGCCCGCTGCCATCCTGCTGTTCTGCGCAACCCTGGCCGGCTGTTCCACCGTGGCGCTCAATCCGGCGCCGGTGGTCAGTCGCACCGCCACCCCCGTGGGCTCGTCGATGCCGCCCGTGGCGGGCGCATCCGCCGCCTCGGCTGCCGCGAGCGCTGCGCTGCCCGCCGGCTATTACCGGGTGCAGCGCGGCGACACCTTGCGTTCGATCGCCCGCAGCACCGGCCAGAGCTGGCGGCAGCTGGCGGCCTGGAATCAACTGAGCAACCCTAACGTCATCGAGGTCGGGCAGGTGTTGCGGGTGTCGGCCACGGCCGCGCCCCTGGGCGCTGCCAGCGGCGCGGCCGTGGCGGCACCCGCCGCCGCGCCTTCCGCGCCGCAGGTCGTGGCGCTGGCGCCGGCCGCAAGCGCCACGCAGCAGCCGGCCCAGGCGCCGGCGCCGGCCAGCAGCGCGCGGCGCGAGCCCGCGCCCGCCTCGGCCGCGGTGCCTGCGGTGCAGGCCGCGCCGACCGCACCGACCGCAGCACCGACCGCCACCGGCCCCACCACGCCGGCACCCGGCGCGCATGCCGCGGCCGGAGGCCTGAGCTGGTCCTGGCCCGCGCAAGGGCGCATCGTGCAGGCCTACAACGGCAGCACCAGCAAGGGACTGGACATCGCCGGCGCGGCCGGCGAGCCCGTGCGTGCCGCGGCTGCCGGCAAGGTGGTCTACGCGGGCAACGAGTTGCGCGGCTTCGGCAATCTGGTCATCGTCAAGCACAACGCCGAGTACATCTCCGTCTACGCACACAACCAGAAGCTGCTGGTGCACGAAGGCGAACAAGTCCGGCGCGGCCAGACCATCGCGCTGATGGGTTCGACCGACGCCTCGCGCGTGGAGCTGCATTTCGAGGTCCGCCTTCGCGGCAAGCCGATCGACCCGACGCAGGTGCTGCCGCCGCGCTGAACGGCCCGAGCCCCGCGCCCCGTCCATGCCCACACGATCGCGCCAGCCCCCCGGCTCCGATGCCACGCGGCGCTCACGCTCCGCGCGGGGCGCGCAAGCCGCGCGCGATGCGCGCGGCTCGCAGGCCGACGAGCAGACGCCGCAGGAGGAGTTTCGCGAGGGTGCCGATGCGGCCGCCGACGAGCCGCCGCGTGCATTCGAGGCCGACACCGATTCCGCCAGCCAGAGCGTGCTGCAGGCCTATCTGAACCGCATCCGCGGCAAGCCACTGCTCAGCGCCCAGCAGGAATTCGACACGGCCGTGCGTGCCCGCCAGGGAGACTTCGAGGCGCGCCAGGCGATGGTGGAACACAACCTGCGGCTCGTGGTGTCGATCGCCAAGGGCTATGGCGGACGCGGCGTCGCGCTCGCCGACCTGATCGAGGAAGGCAACCTCGGCCTGATGCACGCCATCGAGAAATTCGAGCCCGAGCGCGGCTTCCGCTTCTCCACCTACGCGAGCTGGTGGATCCGGCAGAACGTCGAGCGCGCGATCATGCAGCAGGCGCGCACCATCCGGCTGCCCGTGCACGTCATCCGCGAGCTCAATCAGGTGCTTCGCGCGCGCCGGCACCTGGAGGACTCCAGCCCCGACGGCAGCGCCTCCGTGGAGGACATCGCGAGCCTGACCGGGCGCAGCTCCGAGGAGGTTTCGGATCTGCTCACCCTGGGCGAGTTGCCGGTTTCGCTCGACCTGATGCGCGAGAACGCCGGGGGCGAGAGTTTCGTGGAGCAATTCCCCGACCAGCAGGCCCCCTCGCCGGACGATACCGCGCAGGCCCACGAACTCGAGCGCCTGCTCGAAGGCTGGCTGGGCACGCTGGGCGAGCGCGAGCGCGAAGTGGTCGAGGCCCGCTTCGGGCTGCACGGGCGCGAGCTCGAGACCCTGGAGAGCCTGGCGCGAAGGCTGGAGCTGACGCGCGAGCGTGTGCGCCAGATCCAGCAGGAGGCGCTGGGCAAGCTCAAGCGCCGCCTCTCCGGTGGCGGGGTCGACAAATCCTCCGTACTCTGAAGGGCAAGCCCATGGCCGCACCGATCGTCGTGTTCGACATCGAGACCATTCCCGACGCGCGCGCCGTGCGCGCGGCCGGCCTGGCCGATGCCGGGCTGGACGACGCCGCCGCCATCGCGCAGGCGCAGCAGCGCAGGCTGGAGGCCACGGGCAGCGATTTCCTGCCCATCGTGTGCCAGCGCGTGCTGGTCATCTCCTGCATGTTCCGCGAGGCCAGCAAGGGGCTGAAGGTGCATTCCTTCGTCGACCGCGGCGGCCAGGAAGCGGCCGTGGTGCAGGGCTTCTTTCGCCTGATCGACCGCCACGAGCCCCAGCTGGTGTCGTGGAACGGCGGCGGCTTCGACCTGCCGGTGCTGCACTACCGGGGCCTGGTGCATGGCGTGCAGGCGCCCAAGTACTGGGACATGGGCGAGGACGACCGCGAGTACAAGTGGAACAACTACATCTCGCGCTACCACAGCCGGCACCTGGACCTGATGGACCTGCTCGCGCTGTACCAGGCGCGGGCCAATGCCGGCATGGACACCCTCGCGCAGTTGTGCGGCCTGCCGGGCAAGCTGGGCATGGACGGTTCGCAGGTGTTCCCCGCCTGGCAGCGCGGCGAGCTGGAGCCGATCCGACGTTATTGCGAGACCGATGTGCTGAACACCTACCTCCTGTATTGCCGATTCCAGCTCATGCGCGGCGGGCTGAGCGCCCAGGAACATGCCGACGAGGTCGAGCTGGTGCGGCGCACCGTGGGAGAGTGGGCGGCCGAGGAGCCGCACTGGGCCGAGTACATGCGGGCCTGGTCATGAATCGACGAGCCGGCCGTCGAGGTGCCAGACCCGGCGCGAGCGGAGCTCCCAGCCCCGCTGCGGCCGAAGCCGAGCTGGAGTGGTTGCGCGTCGAGTCCCTGGATCTGGAAGCGCGCGGTGTCGCGCACCGCGCCGATGGCAAGGTCGTGTTCATCCACGACGCGCTGCCCGGCGAGCAGGTGCGCGTGCGGGTGTTGCGCGGCAAGCCCAAGTGGGAGCAGGCGGAGGTGCTTCAGCGCCGCAACGAGGCCTCCACGAGGGTGAAGCCGCGCTGCGAGCATTTCGGGACCTGTGGCGGCTGCAGCATGCAGCACATCGAGTTGCGCGCGCAGCTGGCTTTCAAGCAGCGCACCCTGGAGGACGACCTGCGGCACCTGGCGCAGCTGCGCCCCGAGCTGATGCTGCGGCCCCTGGCCGGGCCCGACTGGGGCTATCGCCGGCGTGCGCGCCTGACGGTGCGCCTGGTGCCCAAGAAGGGCGGGGTGCTGGTGGGTTTCCACGAGCGCGGATCCAGCTACGTGGCCGACATGCGCTCCTGCCAGATCCTGCCGCCCCGGGTCTCGGCGCTGCTGCTGCCCCTGCGCGCGCTGGTGGGCACGCTGTCCTGCCCCGACCGGCTGCCGCAGATCGAGCTGGCCATGGGCGACGACAGCATCGTGCTGGTGCTGCGCAACCTGCAGGAACTCGACGCCCAGGACCTGCAACGCCTGCGGGATTTCGCCGCCGAGCACCAGGTGCAGTGGTGGTTGCAGCCCGGTGGCCCGCACACCGCCCAGCCCCTCGAGGCGCAGCAGGCACTGCCTTTCTACACTCTGCCCGAGTTCGGGCTGCGCATGCCCTTCCGGCCCACGGATTTCACCCAGGTCAACCACAGCGTCAACCGGGCCCTGGTCTCGCGCGCCTTGCGCCTGCTGCAGCTGGCCCCCGGCGACCGCGTGGCCGACTGGTTCTGCGGCCTGGGCAATTTCACCCTGCCGCTGGCCACCCGCGCCGGCTTCGTGATGGGGGTCGAGGGCAGCGAGTCCCTGCTGGCACGCGCGATGGACAATGCGCGAGCCAGCGGGCTGGCCGCCCACGTGGCCTTCCGGGTCTCGAATCTGTTCGAGGCCGACACATCCTTCCTGCGGGACTGTGGCCCTTTCGACAAATGGCTGGTCGACCCGCCGCGCGAGGGAGCGCTGGCCTTGTGCAAGGCGCTGGTGGGGGCGATGGGGCGGGCGACGGGCGAGGACGCGGCCCCCTGCGACACGACGGCCTTCGAGGCAGAGCCGGCGCAGCCCGCCGCGCTGCCGGAGTTCACGCCGCCCCGGCGCATCGTCTACGTCTCGTGCAACCCGGCCACGCTGGCGCGCGATGCCGGCGTGCTGGTGCACCAGGGGGGCTACGCCTTGAAGGCAGCGGGGGTGGTCAATATGTTCCCCCACACCTCGCACGTCGAGTCCATCGCCGTGTTCGAACTGCCCGAGGGGCATTGAGCCCAGGCCCCGCCTTCGCGACCTCATGCGTTGGAGGTCGGGTTGCGCGACCAGTTCATGGTGCATCAGAGACATCATGGCGCCCGAGAACGGGTGTTAATAAGCAGATGACCAAAACCCATACAAATCAATGGGTTAGACCTCTTTTCCCCCGCTGCTGACGAAAAAATAGACGCGCAGCCTGAGGCTTGCCTCTTTCGCGTGCTCAGAGCAGCTAGCTCGCTTGAGACGCAGAGCCCTGCTGCCACCTGCAGGCAAAGAAGCCGGCGCTGACGTTCGGCTCAAGGGAGAGTCTGAGGCATCCGCGGAGGCCATCGTCAGGGGTGCTGACGACGCAGCACTCCAGATGTTCGATGCATACCCGACCTGTTGTCACTCGACACGTGAGCCGCGGCCCGTGCATGCAGAAAGGCTGTGCCTGCGAAGGCGCCTACTCCCCTGCGACGCTGAGGCTCGCTGCCGCACCGACCCGTCGTGCGTCGCACTTCTGCCAGATGGACCCAAGGCCATCAACCTCGAGGGTTCAACTTGGTGAGCATCTCCAGCACGGGGTGGGGAATCCCATCTTCTTTAACCATGCCATCCGTGTGCCCGGCGTCAACTATCGTGAGCTACCGACGTCAACTATCTTGAGCGGTGCGGTCGGGCGTTGATCATGGTTGCTTGGGTTCGCTGCGATGCCGGCGAGCCGGCATCGCAGCGCGGCGACGGTAG
>JAJZWA010000015.1 GCA_021846965.1 Pseudomonadota bacterium
CGTTGGAGGCGCGCACCGCGCGTAGCGAGGAGCCGAGGATGGCGGGGGTGACGGCGTAGCCCAGGGACAGGCCGGTGTCGATGCCCTTGGATTTGGCGTAGCCGCAGAGGAAGGCGCCGTTTTGCTGCAGGGCCTGCACGCGTTCGGGCTGCTCGCGCAGCATGCGCAGGGCTTCGAGGGAGGCGGCGGCGAGTGCGGGAGACAGGCCCACGCTGTAGACGAAGCCGGGGGCGGTGTACTTGAGCAGTTCCACCAGGCTGCGGCTGCCGGCGATGAAGCCCCCGCAGCCGGCCAGGGATTTGCTGAGGGTGCCCATCCAGATGTCCACCTCGGTGGTGGGCACGTTCCATTGCTCGGCCAGGCCGCGGCCGGTCTTGCCCAGAACGCCCAGGGCGTGGGCTTCGTCGACCATGAGGAAGGCCTTGTGACGGCGCTTGATGTCGACGAAGCGCGGCAGCTCGGGCATGTCGCCGTCCATGCTGTACAGGCCTTCGATCACGATGAGCACGCGTTCGAAGTCGGCGCGGATGTCGTGCAGCAACTGGTCCAGCCGGGCCCAGTCGTTGTGGGGGAAGCTGCGGCGGTGGGCGCCGGAGAGGCGTATGCCCTCGAGCACGCTGTTGTGGATCAGGGCGTCGTGCAGCACCAGATCCTTGGGGCCGAACAGGCTGCCGATGGTGCTGACGTTGGTGGCGTGGCCGCTGACAAAGGCCACGCATTCCTCGGTGCCGTACCAGTCGGCCAGCTCGCGTTCGAGTTCGCGCTGCACGGGGCGCTCGCCGGCCACCAGGCGGCTGGCCGAGGCGGAGGTGCCGTAGCGGTGCAGGGCCTGCAGCACGGCCTGCTCGATGCGCGGGTGGCCGTTGAGCCCCAGGTAGTCGTAGCTGGAGAAGTTGAGGTATTCCCGCCCGCCCACGCGGGTGGTGGCCCCCGCCGCGCTTTCGTGCACCCGGAAAAATGGATTCTCCACCCCGATGCGCCGGGCCGCGGCCTGCGAGGCCAGCAGGCGCTGGTAGGCGGGCAGGGTCTCGAAGCGGCACCAGGCGTCGGGCACCTTGGCCGCGGAAGGGGCGGTGGCGGGGGCTTGCGCGGGTGGCGGGGCCTCGGCCTCGCCGTGGCTGCGCAGGCGCTCCAGCAGGCGTTTGCGCGCGACCGCGGCGATGCCTCCCAGCGAGTGCGCGCCGGCGGGGCGGGTTTCGGGGTCGTTGGGGTTCATGGTGTGGGGTGGCGTGCGTGGGCGTTCAGGCGATCAGGCGTGCGCCGCTGTCGGCGGCTTCGCGCACTTGTTCGGCGAGTTCGGCGGCCGTGGTCTCGGCGTGGTGCTCGGCGTGCTGCGCCAGCAGGCCCTGCACCAGTTGCTGGGTGGGGTCCGGTGCCTGCGCCTCGGGCTGCGGGCCCAGGGTGGCGAGCAGGCGCTCGGCGATGCGCTCGATGCTGGGGTTCTCGTTGAGCAGCATAGGGGGCACGCGGATGCCGAAGCGGCGCTCCAGGGCCAGGCCGAGTTCCACGGCCATGAGCGAGTCCATGCCCAGGTCGAACACGCATTGCGAGGGGTTGAGCTTGTCGGCGGGCAGGCGCAGGATGCCGGCCACCTCGCGGCACAGGTGTTGCAGTACGAGTTCGCGGGCCTCGTGGGGCGGCAGCTCGGCGAGGTGGCGGCGCAGGTCCTGCTCGCGCTCGTCGTCGCCCTGGTCGGCCTGCGCGCGCAGTTCCGCGAAACGCTTGGCCGAGGCCGAGGGCAGCAGGCGCTGCAGGGCGCTCCAGCTGAAGTCCAGGAGGGCGGCGCCGGGCAGGTCCTGCAGCAGCAGGCGCTCGAGCATGGCCAGGGCGTCGCGGGCGGGCAGCGCGGGCGCGCCCAGGCGCGCGGCCAGGCTGTCTCGCGCCAGCTCGTTGGTGGTGAGCACGCCCACGTCGGCGATGGGGCCCCAGGCGGGGGCGCAGGCCGGCAGGCCCTGGGCGCGGCGCAGCCGGGCCAGCGCCTCGAGCGCGGCGTTGGCGGCCACGTAGTTGGCCTGGCCGGGGTTGCCCAGCAGGGTGGTGGCGGAGGAGAAGAGCACGAACAGGTCCAGCGCCTGCTCGCGGGTGAGCTCGTGCAGGTTCCAGGCGCCATCCAGCTTGGGTTGCAGCACGCGGCGCAAGCGCTGCTCGTCCAGGCCGGACAGCAGCGCGTCGTCGAGCACCATGGCGGCGTGCACCACGCCGCGCAGCGGGGGCATGGAGCCGCGGATGTCCAGCAGGGTGCGGGCGAGCTGTTCGCGCTGGCTGACGTCGCAGGCGTACACGCGCACCTGCACCCCGGCCTCGCGCAGCGCGGGCAGGGCCTGGTCCAGGCCGGGGGTGTCGGCGCCGCGCCGGCCCAGCAGGGCCAGGTGGCGCGCGCCGCGCTCGGCCAGCCATTGGGCGGTGGCGAGCCCGAAGCCGCCGAGGCCTCCGGTGACCAGGTAGGTGGCCTGCTCGCGCAGGCGCAGGCGCGGCGCCTGGGCCGGTTGCAGCTGGCGGGGCGGGCGGTCCAGCGCCAGCACCACCTTGCCGATCTGGCGCGCCTGCTGCATGTGGCGGAAGGCTTCCACGGCCTGGTCGGCGGGGAACACGCGGTGGGGCAGGGGGTGCAGGGAGCCGTCGGCGAAGGCCTGCATGACTTCGGCGAAGATGTCGCGGGCCAGCTCGGGGCGCAGTTGCATGAGCTGGTCGGCGTCCACCCCGAAATAACTCAGGTTGTTGCGGAAGGGGCGCAGGCCGACGGGGGTGTTCTCGTAGAAGTCGCGCTTGCCCAGTTCGATGAAACGCCCGAAGGGCTTGAGGGCCGCGAGGTTGCGGGTGATGGCCTCGCCGGCCAGGGAGTTGAGCACCACGTCCACGCCTTCGCCGCCGCTGAGGCGCAGCACCTCGCGGTCGAAGTCCAGGCTGCGCGAGTCGACCACGTGGTCGGCGCCGCACAGGCGCACGAACTCGCGCTTGGAGGCGCTGCCGGCGCTGGCGTAGACCTCGGCGCCGAGCAGCTGCGCGATCTGGATGGCGGCCAGGCCCACGCCGCCGGCGGCGCCGTGCACCAGCAGGCGTTCGCCGCGCTGCAGCCGGGCCAGGTGCTTGAGGGCGTACCAGACGGTGAAAAACACCGTGGGCACGGTGGCGGCCTCGGCGAAACTCCAGTGCGCGGGCTTGCGCGCCACCGCGCGCTCGGGCACCACCACGTGGCTCGCGAAACTGGCGCCGGCGAAGGCCAGCACCTCGTCGCCGGGGCGCAGCTCGCGCACGCCGGGGCCGCAGCGCAGCACCCGCCCGGCCACTTCCAGGCCCAGGCTGGCGCCGGCGAAGCCCTGCTCCACGGCCTCGTCGGCCAGCAGGCCCATGGCGTACATGAGGTCGCGGAAGTTCAGGCCCGCGGCCATGGCGCGGATCTCCACCTCGCCGGGGCCGGGCTCGCGGCGCGGCACCTGCTGCCAGTGCAGGTTGCGCAACTGGCCGGGCAGGCGGAAGTCCAGGCGCCAGCCGGCGCTGGGGTCGGGCTGCTGCGTGGGCAGTTGCAGCTGCGCCGCGTGCAGGCGCGGCACCTGGCGCAGCAACTGGGCGTTGCGCCGGCTCAGGCGCACTTCCTCCTCGCCGTCGCCGTGCAGCAGCTCGTCGAGCAGCAGCGCGGCCTGGGCGGGCGGGTCTTCGGCGTCGGCGCACAGGTCCACCAGGCGCAGGCGCAGCGGGTGGCATTCGTTGGCGGCCACGCGCGCCAGGCCCCAGAGCGCGGCGGCTGCGGGGAAGGCGGGGGTGTCGGTGGGACTGAGGGAGTCGGCGGGATCCGTGTCGTCGATCAGGCTGCCGCCGCGGGTGATGACCCAGGCGTGACGGCCCTCGGCGTGGGCGGCCAGGGCGAGCAGCGCGCGGCGCAGCGCATCAGCCTGCCCGGCGAGCTGCGCGGCATCGGCGTCGGGGGTGTCGGTGCCGGTGAACAGCAGGTGGCGGGTGGCGGTGGGGCTCTGCGCCTCGACCTGCTCCTCGACCAGCACCTGGTGGCCGCGTTCGCGCAGGGCCTCGGCCAGCGCGTGGGCGGTGGCCAGCCAGGCGGGGTGCAGTACGTGCAGGGCCCAGGTTTCAGGGGAGGAGGAGGGGCTGGAGCCGGCGTCGGCGGCCTCGGGCGCCGGCGCGAGCTCGCTCTCGCGCGGCGGGCGGGCCAGCACCGTGAAACTGCCCAGCAGGCTGGCGGTGGAGAGTTCCTCCGGGGCGCCGGGAGCCGGGCCTTCGAGGGCCTGCACCTCGCTCCAGCCTTGCTCGAGCAGCCAGCGGCACCAGGCGCCCTGGCCGAGCAGGCGGGGGCGCGGGGTGGCGTCGTGGCTGTGCCACCAGTCGGGGTCCAGGCCCAGGGTGAACTGGGCGCAGTGGTCGGGGCGGCGCTCGGCCAGCAGCAGCCAGGCATCGGCGCGCAGGCGCCCGCGCAGCACGCGCAGCGCCTCCTGCGGGTGCTGGGCGCGGTGCAGCAGGTGGCGCACCAGCACGAGGTCGAAGGCCGGCTCGTCGGCGGGCAGTTCGGGGAGCAGCGTGGCGGGGGCCAGCGCGGCGGCGCGCAGGCGCGGGGCCTCGGCCTGCAGGGCCTGCAGCCCGGCCAGCGCGTCGGCATCGGCGCAGGCGGCCACCCAGTCCACATCTTGCGCGCGCGGGTGATCGAGGGCCTCGAGCTGGGCTCGCGCGGCGGGGTACAGGCTGTCGCCGCCGGCGAAGAGTTCCAGCACGCGCAGGCGCCGGCCCTGGGGCCAGTGGGCGGCCAGCGCGCCCAGCGCGCGCAGCAGTTCCTGGTCGGCGCGGGCGTAGGCGGGGCCGCGCAGCAGGGCGCCGGCATCGGCCGGCGCGGCGGGCGCGGGGCCGTCGGCCAGCCAGGCGGCCAGCGCGCGCCCGGTGTGCCCGGCCTGCAGCAATTCGGCGGCGCTTTGCGGGCTGGCGGCCAGCGCGGCGCGCCAGATGGCTTGCGCGGGGGGCAGTTGCGGGTCGTCGCGCAGCACCCAGCCTGCGGCGCCCGGCTCGAGCAGGCCTTCCTCGCGCAGCAGACGCAGCAGCCAGTGCAGCAGCGGGTGCCGGGCCTGCCATTGCTGGATGCGCGCTTCGGGGAGGGGGCCGGGTTGGCCGGCCAGCGCATCGCGGGCGTAGGCCAGGGGCAGCAGTTCCAGCAGCGGGGCGGCTTCGTCCAGGTAGCGGCCGTGCAGGGCCTGCTGTTCGGCATCCACCGGCTGCGCCGCCATGCGCTGCAGCAGGGTGGGCGCGCCGGGAAGCTCGGGGCCGGGGTGCAGCGGGCGCAGGCAGGCCTGGGTGGTCCAGGCGCCCACGGCGCGCTCGCGGCTCACCAGCGCGGCGGCGCGGAAGCGGCAGTCGCGCAGGCGGGCCAGCACGCGGTGCTCGGCGTCGAGCAGCTCGAAGTCCACCAGCACCGAGCGCGGGCTGCTGCGCACGAGGCGGGCGCGCAGCTGGGTGATCGGGGCTTCGGGCAGCCACAGGTCCAGCCGGCCGATGCCCACGGGCAGGTAGCCCAGGGGCTCGCCGCCGGCCTGCGGGCCGCCCAGTGCGCCCAGCCAGCCGAGCACGGACTGGAAGGCCTGGTCCAGCACCTGCGGGGGCAGCAGCCAGGCCGCCTGCGCGCCGGAGTCCTCGGGGGCGGGGCGCAGCTGGGCGTGCAGCGAGCCGGCGGCCACGTCGATGTGCTCGATGCCGCGGAACCCGTCGGTGTAGTCCAGCCCCAGGTGTTCGCACAGGCCGTAGTGGGCCTGGGCCTGCACGCGGCTGCGCGCGGGCTCCAGCGCCAGCAGGGGCTCGCGGCCCTCGCCGGCGGGCACCGGGCCGCGCAGCCGGCCCTGGGCATGCAGGGGCCAGGCGTCGTGGCTCAGGCGCTGGCGCCCCTCGATCCGGAAACGCAGGTCCTGCGGGTTGAACAGCAGGCGCAGGGTGCGCGCGTGCTCGCCGTCGAACACCACGGGGGAGATGATGTCGAGGCCTTCGAGGGTGTAGCCCTGCGCGTCGGGGAACTGGTCCCGCGAGGCGGCCAGGGCCATTTCCACGTAGGCGGCGGCGGGCAGCACGATGGCGCCGCCCACCTTGTGCCCGCTCAGCCAGGGCTGGCTGCGCGGGTCGAGGTGCTGTTCCCAGGCGGCGGGGTGTTCGTGCAGGCGCGCGCCCAGCAGCGGGTGCAGGGCGCGGCGCTCGAGCAGGCGGTAGGCCTCGGCGCTGGGCTCGAACCAGTGGCGCTGGCGCTGCCAGGGGTAGGCGGGCAGCTCCACGCGTTGCGGCGGGGCCGCGGGCAGCCAGGCGCCGGGCTCGAGCTGCGCGCCCAGCAGGGTGGCGCGCAGCGCGGCTTCGCGCAGGCGCTCCAGGCTGTCCTCGCGGCGCGGCGCGACGGCCAGTCCCTGGGCCTGCACGCCGGCGGCCTGCAGGCCTTCGCGCAGGTAGCGCTGCAGGATGGCGTGGGGGCCGATCTCCAGGAACAGGCGCAGGCCGTCGGCGGCCATGGCCTGCAGCGCGGGGCCGAAGCGCACGCAGGCGCGCACGTTGCGCCACCAGTAGTCGGCGTCGAGCTCCGGGCCCTGCAGCGCCGCGCCGGTGACGCTGGAATACAAGCGGCCCTCGCCGGCGCGGGGGCGCAGGGCGTCGAGCGTGCCCAGCAAGGGCTGGCGCAGCGCGTCCATGGCGCGGCTGTGGAAGGCGTAGTCGAGGTCGAGCTCCTGCCAGCTCAGGCCCTGGGCGCGCAGGGCCTCGCGCAGGCTGCGCAGCGCGGCGGGCGCGCCGCTGACGGTGCAGTGGTTGGGGGCGTTGTCGGCGGCCACCTCGACCTCGTGCTCCAGGCCCAGCGCGGCGATGCGCTGCGCCATGGCCTCGGCGCCCAGGCCGGCGGCGGCCATGCGCCCGCTGCCACGGGTGGTGGCCTGCGCGGCGCTGCGTGCGACGATGACCCGGCAGGCGTCGGCCAGATCGAGCATGCCCATGGACCAGGCGGCGGCGATCTCTCCGACGCTGTGGCCCATCGCGGCCTCGGCGCGCAGGCCGCTGGCACGCAGCACTTCGGTGGTCGCCACCTGCAGCGCGAACAGCGCGGGCTGGGCCACGGCGGTGTCGTCGAAGGTGTCGGCGGCCTGGGCGTCGAGGGCGGCGAGCACGTCGGGGCCGCCACAGGCGGCGATGCCTTCGGCGGCCTGGCGCAGCGCGGCTTCGAACACCGGGCTCTGCGCTCGCAGGCGCCGGCCCATGCCCACCCATTGGGCGCCGTTGCCGCTGTAGATCCAGGCCAGGGGCGCATGCGAGCCGGCGCCGACGAGGCGGTGCTCGCGCAGCAGTTCGGGGGCGGCGGGGCCGCCGTCGGCGTAGCGCCGCAGCGCCTGCGCGGCCTCGGGGGCGCGCAGGTCGGGCAGCAGCAGGCCTTCGGGCAGGCGCTCGCGCGCGTGCCAGGCGGCGTGGGCCAGGGCGGCGGGCTCGTGGGTCTGCAGCAGGGGCAGGTAGCGGCGCGCGAGTTCGCGCAGCGCGGCTTCGTCGTGAGCGCTGAGCAGCAGCGGCACCGGGGTGTCGGCGGGCGCGGCGGCCGCAGCGCCGCGCGGCGCCTGCGGCCTGCGTTGCGCTCGTGGCGGGGTCGCAGTGGTGGGGGCCTGTTCCAGCACCACGTGGGCGTTGACCCCGCCGAAGCCGAAGGAGTTCACGCCGACGCGCAGCGCGCGGGCCCTGGGTTCGAGCGGGCGCGGCTCGCGCACCACCTGCAGGCGCAGGGCCTCGAAGTCGATGTCGGGGTTGAGCGCGCCGGGCACCAGGGTGGGCGGCACCACGCCGTGCTTGAGCACCAGCAGGCCCTTGAGCAGGCCGGCCATGCCGGAGGCGGGCTCCAGGTGCCCGAGGTTGCTCTTGATGGAGCCGATGGGCAGCGCGTCGTCGCGCTCTTGCGCGTAGGCGGCGGCGATGGCCTTGGCCTCGATGGGGTCGCCGATGCGCGTGCCGGTGCCGTGGGCTTCGAGGTAGTCGACCTCGCCGGGCTGCAGGCCGGCTTGCGCGAGCACCCGGCGCATGAGTTCGGCCTGGGCCTGGCCGCTGGGGATGGTCAGGCCGCTCTTGCGCGCGCCGTCGGTGTTGACCCCGCTTGCGCGGATGACGGCGTGGATGCGATCGCCGTCGCGCAGCGCCTGTTCCAGGGGTTTGAGCAGCAGCACGGCCGCGCCCTCGGCGCGCACGTAGCCGTCGGCGCCCTCGGAGAAGGGGCGGCAGCGGCCCTGCGCGGACAGCATCGAGGCCTTGGTGAAGCCCACGAAGGGGTAGGGGTGCAGCAGGACGTTGACCCCGCCCACCAGCGCCGCCCCGGCATCGCCGCGTTGCAGCGCGACGCAGGCCTGGTGCAGCGCGACCAGCGAGGAGGAGCAGGCGGTGTCCACGGCCACGCTGGGGCCGTGCAGGTCGAACACGTAGGACAGGCGGTTGGCCGCCACGCTCATGGTGTTGCCGGTCATGCTGTGCGCGCCCATCACCGACAGGTCGTCGAGCACGCGCATGCCGTAGTCCAGCCCGGAGATGCCCAGGTACACCGCGCAGTCGCTGCCGGCCAGCTTCGAGGGGGGCAGGCCGGCGTCCTCCAGGGCTTCCCAGGCCAGTTCCAGCAACAGGCGCTGCTGCGGGTCCATGAGCTGGGCTTCGCGCGGCGAGATGCCGAAGAAGCCGGCGTCGAACTGGTCGATGGCGCTGAGCACGCCGGCGGCGAAGGTGATGCTGCGCCCGGGTTCGGCGCGGCTGGGGTGCTGCAGGGTGTCGGTGGCCCAGCGGGCGGGGTCGATGTGGCTGACCAGGTCGCGGCCGGCCAGCAGGGCTTGCCAGAGCTCGTGCTCGTGGCGCAGGTCGCCCGGCAGGCGCATGGCGATGCCGACGATGGCGACGGGATGGGGGGAGGCAGTGCTGGCCAAGGTTCGCTACGTCGCAGGGATGGGATATTCACCGGCGCAGCGCGGCCCACCTGGAGGGCATTCCAGGGAATGCCCGGGCCCCTGCGCACGCGCGCGCCGGAAAGACATGATTGATTGCGGCAAGGAATTTAACAGGGAAATACGACAGAACTGTGGATGACATAACACGCGCGACGGTCGTGTCATTCGGGAAGATCAGGAGATTGCTTCCGGCTTCAGCCCGCGACCCCGGGGAGAATGTCCAAAAATGCGGTTACCAAGGACAGAAATTGTCTCGGCTGTCATGAACGGGCTTCGCTCGAGCTTCGGCAGAGGCGGCGAAGGGGACGGATCGTCCGCGAAATTGCGCGCCGTCACGGTGGAGCGGGGTCTTCGGCGCGGGGAGTTATTCAAGAATGGATCGTAATGATCCGGTGTTCGCGATTTCTGTATTCCGGCGTCGCATGAAAATACATTTGTTACATCGCAATACAAACTCGCGGCCCGAATCTCGGGGGCGGGGATAGGATGCTCGCAACCAGACCGGGAGTTATCGCCAACCGACTGGTCGGCCATATGGTCGAAGGCCGGCTTGATGGGGGATGGAATCCATGCTGAATGAAATCGGCTCCTACGAGGCCAAGACCAAACTGGCCGAACTCCTGCGGGATGTGAGCGCCGGCAAGCAGTATGTGATTACCCTGCGCGGGCGGGCCATCGCCGAGCTGGTGCCGCCGCGCGCCTCGCGGGGCAAGGATCGCCGGCAGGCGGCCGAGAGCATGCGGCGCTTCATGCTGGACGCGGGCGGCGCGGCGGGGCAGGCGCCGGCCGGGCTGGCGCCCGAGTTGCACGAGAGGGTGCTGGGCTCGGCGGAGTTGCTGCGCGAAGGCCCACTGTGAGCCTGGTCGTCGATCATTCGGTGTCGGCCTTGTGGCTGCTGCCGCAGAGTCGGCCGGCGGGAATCGCCTACGCCGAGTCCGTGCTCGACGAGCTGGGGCTGGTCAGCGCCTGGGTACCGGCTTCCTGGACCCTGGACACCGCCAACCTGGTGGTTCGCGCGGAGAGCGACGGCGTGGTCAGCGCGGCGCGTGCCCGCGCCTTCGTGGAGCTGCTGGGGCGCCTGGATCTGCACATCGACGAGGCCACGGCCTTGCACGGCCTGGGGCGCACGCTGGACCTGGCGCGGCGCTACGGCATCAGCGCGCACGACGCGGCCTACCTGGAGCTGGCCATGCGCGAGCAGTTCGCGCTGGCCACCTTGAACGGCGCGCTGGCCGAGGCGGCGCGTGCCGCCGGGGTGCGGCGGTTCGAGCGCGAGCCGGATTAGGGCGCCTGGAGCTTGCTCAGGCAGCGAGCACCTTCAAGGTTCCGGATCCGTCAGTCGAGCGAGGCCATCAGGCGCCCGAGGGCGTCGTTGATGACTTGCTGGGGCGCTCGCTCGACCTTGCGAGCGGCAAGGTCGACCTTGCCGCGTTCGCGGTGGGATGCAACAAAAGTCTTAAGACCTTTGTTCGATTGCGACGATTACTGTGCAAACCTAACATCCGGCGAAATAGTGGTTCGGAATGTCAGAGGTATCGGCACGCTACGTATGCAGATCGCAGTCGTTCGAGCCTGCTCGGGAACGGTGTCCCCCAATGATGGTTGGCGTCATGGGGGAAAAACTACCCCCGCTCTACGTGCCTGAGCAACTGCTCGTTCATTGCCGCCGTCCCTTCGCATGCGCAACTTAGACATCCAGCCGGCTGGTCGATTCTGGCAACCCTACTCGAGGCGTGGGGCCCCGCCCCAGCATTTCCTAGGCTCCGGCTGCGGCGCGCACGGCGAACCCTTCAGCGCTTGCACTTGTGGGCCGACCAGCATAGCCACGAGGATCCGAGGAACACACCTGTGGCGACGAATGCCATCCCGGCTGCCCAAGATGTCCCCCGCAGGCCCGGGGCCAGCGTTGCGAGGATCATGGTGGAGCCCATCAAAAACCCCAGGCTCGCCCTGCGCAGCAAGGGCTTGGTGCGATCAAAGGTACGGGCAGTTGGGCTCGGGCGCATGGTGGTTCGTGGGCAGGCCATTGTGCAGGTTGCAGCGCATAGCGTACCCGCAAAGGGCCTCACTCATGCCCATGAAGAATTCGCCTGTGCGATCAAGCAACGCGCGGCGTTCCGGGAGAAGAACCCCGGCTATCACCACGCTTCGATACCGGGTTGTTGGGACCTAGTTGTTTCCTCCATCGTGACCTTGCCCCTGGAAACCGGATCCCTTGCTGAGTGGTTGAATACAGGCAAGGAGAACGGAAGTGATGAAGGCAACGAGGGCGCGCTACACGCTGGAGTTCAAGCTGGAAGCGGTCAGGCTGGTCAAGGCTGGCCAGAGCATGTCGGCGACGGCGAAGATCCTGGGGATTGCGGAACAGACGCTGCACAACTGGATCCGTGCGGATCGAGACGGTCGTCTGGCGGGGGCTGGTGCGAAGCCTGTGAGCCCGGAGCAGATGGAGATTGCGCGACTGCGTGCGGAGCTTGCACGCGTGAAGATGGAGCGCGACATCCTGGGAAAAGCGACGGCGTACTTCGCGAAGGAGCGGGGGTGAAGTACGCCTGGATCGAGCGCAACCGCAAGCGCTGGCCGGTGTCGGTGGCGTGCGCAGTCCTGGGTGTGAGCCCCAGCGGCTACCACGACCACCGCGTTCGCCAGGCGCAACCGCGACGCGGCATCAGCAACGATGCGCTGCTGGTTCATATCCGGGCCATTCACGCCGAGACGCGTGGCGAGTACGGCTGGCCGCGGATCTGGAAGGAACTGCTGGCACGCGGCATTCGCGTGGGCAAGGAGCGGGTTCGCAAGCTCATGAGCCTGCACGGCATCCGCGCCCGAGGCAAGCGCAAGTTCAAGGCCACGACCGACAGCAACCACAAGCTGCCGGTGGCGCCGAACCTTCTGGATCGGCAGTTCAAGCCGGCCACGCCGAACGCCGTGTGGACGAGCGACATCACGTATGTGGCCACCGACGAGGGCTGGCTGTACCTGGCGGTGATCATCGACCTGTTCAGCCGCCAGGTCGTGGGCTGGTCGATGCAGCCGCACATGCGGCGCGAGCTGGTCATCGACGCGCTGCGCATGGCCTGGTTCCGCCGCCATCCGCCACCGGGACTGATCTGCCACAGCGATCGCGGCAGCCAATACTGCAGTGCCGACTTCCAGAAGGCGCTGACCGCCTACGGCATGCGCAGCTCGATGAGCCGCAAGGGCAACTGCTGGGACAATGCGCCCACGGCAAGTCTGTGGGGCTCGCTCAAGGTGGGCAGGCTGCACGGCAAACGATTCAAGACCCGGCGTGACGCTATGGACGAGATCGTCGACTGGCTGACGTTCTACAACCACCGGCGGCTTCATTCGTCGTTGGGCTACGTCAGCCCGATGCAATTCGAACGGGCTTGGTTTGCCGCCCAGAACAGGCAGGCTGCGTAACGGTCTCAGCTATGGGATCCGGAAACCGCGGGCAAGGTCATCGACCCGTCGCAAACCACGGTTCAACAGAGAACAGGACATCACCTCTTACCTCGTGGAGACGCTAGTCATGCAAAGAACCCGCCGACGTTTTCTTGTCAAGCGTAGTCTGGTGATGACCCTGCTTGGCTGCACTGTTGCGGTTCTGGCGGGCTGTGTAGGACAAGGCGGTGTCGACCAGATCAGCGTCGAGGGCTTGGCGCGCGGAGAATCGGTCACCTTGCTGGACAACGGGGCGACTGCCGAGACATTCTCTGCCAACGGTGTGACATCTTTCCCGCAGCTATGGTTATCCCTGCGGACCGATCAAAACGACTACAACATCACCGTCCAATCGCACACGCCGGGCATTGTCTGCGCGATGTCCACCAATGCAAGCGGCTCGCTGCAGTACGCCAACATCACCGTGACCGCCACGTGTCGAGCGGGCACCGAGTCTGCGCTGTGGTCGTTCGGCGGACCGAAGGATGGGCAAAATCCCCAAGCCGGACTGATCATGGATACCTCCGGCAACCTCTACGGGACGACAAGCCAAGGTGGCGCCAACGGCGCAGGCGCAGTGTTCGAGATTCCGACGAGCACCAACGGATACGGCCCCGAGTCCGTGCTGTGGTCGTTCGGCGCACCGGGGGATGGGCAAAATCCGCAAGCCGCCCTCATCATGGACAGCTCTGGCAATCTCTACGGGACGACCCAGTATGGCGGCGCCTACGGCTATGGCGCGGCGTTCGAGATTCCGAAGGCCGCCAGCGGATACGGCCCCGAGTCCGTGCTGTGGTCGTTCGGCGCACCGGGGGATGGCCAATATCCCAAAGCCGGCCTGATCATGGACAGCTCCGGTAATCTCTACGGGGTGACCTACGGTGGCGCAAACGCACCGGGCGTGGTGTTCGAGATTCCGAAGACCGCCAGCGGATACGGCACGGAGTCCGTGCTGTGGTCGTTCGGCTCACCGGGGGATGGGCAAAATCCCGCCGCCGGCCTGCTCATGGACAGCTCCGGCAACCTCTACGGGACGACCAGCAGCGGCGGCGCCAGCGCCCAGGGCGCGGTGTTCGAGATTCCGAGGACCGCCAGCGGATACGGCACCGAGTCCGTGCTGTGGTCGTTCGGCGCACCAGGGGATGGGCAAAATCCCCAAGCCGGTCTGCTCATGGACAACTCCGGCAACCTGTACGGAACGACCAGCAGAGGCGGAGCCAACGGCCAGGGCGCGGTATTCGAGATTCCGAAGACCGCCAGCGGATACGGCACTGAGTCCGTGCTGTGGTCGTTCGGCGCGATGCCGGATGGGCAAGTTCCCTACGCGGGGCTGCTCATGGACGGCTCCGGCAACCTCTACGGGACGACCACCAACGGCGGAGCCAACGGCCAGGGCGGGGTATTCGAGATTCCGAAAACCGCCAGCGGATACGGCACTGAGTCCGTGCTGTGGTCGTTCGGCGCGATGCCGGATGGGCAAGTTCCCTATGCCGGCCTGATCATGGATAGCTCCGGCAACGTTTACGGGACCACCTTCAAAGGCGGCACGCACGGCAAGGGCGCGGTGTTCGAGATCAACTGAACAGCAGCGTCGGCCTCTTGGAGCGCATGCACCTTACGATCGAAGGGGGTGAGACCGATTTTCCTGCGCAGCGAATACCTTTTGGGGACACCACAGGTGGGAAGAAGGCTAGGCTTCGCAGTGGCAGGGATTCTTCCTCCATGCGACGTTGCCGTAGGCCTATCCTCGCGCCTGTTGCGCGGAGGTCGGCAACACATCGTCGTGCAAGGCGAGTAGCGCCTGCGCGGCGAGCGCGGCTTGGGCGCGATTTTCCACGCCCAGGATCTGGAACACCCGGGTGACGTGGGCCTTGACCGTAGCCTCGGCGATGTCGAGTCGTCGCGCGATTTCCCGGTTCGGGCAGCCTTCGGCGAGCAAGCGGGCAATGCTCCACTGCCGCGGTGACAGTTGCGGGCGTGGCGTGACACGCGTGGGGCTGCATGCGGGCGCCGCGTCGAGGGCATGCCGGGGCACGAAGATTTCCCCCGCGAGCACGAGTGCGAGCGCCCGCAAGATGACTTCGCGAGACGCGGACTTGGGGATGTAGCCCATCACTCCCGCGTCGAGCGCTTCGCGCATGGAGTGCGGGTCCTCGTCGGCTGAAATCACCACCATCGGTACCGCCGGATGGAGCCTGCGTAGCTCGTGCACGATACCCAGCCCGACTCGATCGGGCAGGTGCAGGTCGAGCAGCAGCAGGTCGACGGCCGGCTCCTGTGCCAGGCGGGCGCAGGCCTGCGCGAAGTCTCGCGCCTCGACCACCTCTGTGGCGCCCAGCGACTGCACCACGCCACGCAGGGCCTCACGAAACAGGGCGTGGTCCTCGACCACCAGGATATTCAGCAAGAGTTCACCTCCGTTTCGCGAAGGATGGCGTCCAGCAGGCTTCGCAGGCGTGCGGGAGCCACGGGTTTGTGCAGGATGGGCAGTCCGCTCTGCTGGGCTTCGCGGATGCGTTCGGGGGCGGTGTCGCCGGTGAGCAGGATGGCGGGGATGTCCTGGCGCAAGGCCTCGCGCAGGCGCTGCAGCAGATCGAGGCCGTTCTCGCCGGCGCGCAACCGGTAGTCGGTGATCACGGCCGCGGGGGTTTCTCCGCAGCGCTTGAGCGCCGCCAGCATCTCGCCGGATCCGTCGGCGCAGAGAACACGGCATCCGAATCGTTCCAGTGCACCCTGCAGCGCCTGGCGGATGAGGGCTTCATCGTCGACCACGGCGATGAGCTTGTCTCGCAGGCGGTTGGGCGCCTGCAGCGGTGCCAGAGCCGTCGGGTCGGCGGTGAACTCGGGGCTGGGCGCTGCCAGCGGGAGGGTGATGCTGAACATGGAACCGCGCTGCTCGACGGATCGCAGTTCGAGCTTCGCGTCCATCAACCCTGCCATGCGACGCACGATCGACAGGCCCAGTCCCAGGCCCTTCGTCCGGTCTCGCTCAGGGTTGTCGATCTGGAAGAATTCCTCGAAAACCTGCTCATGGTGGAGAGAGGCGATGCCGCGGCCGGTATCCCACACCTGCACCGTCAGCGACGGGCCGCGGCGGCGGCAGCCGACGAGCACGCCGCCGCTCGTGGTGAACTTGATGGCGTTGGACAGCAGGTTCGCCAGCACCTGTTCGAGCAGCACCGGATCCGCCTGCACCCACGCGCCGGAGCAGCGTACGCGAAGACGCAGGCCGCGCTGCGCGGCAATCGGCAGAAACAGCGTTTGGAGGCGATCGAGCACCGGACGTACGGGCATGGGCTGGCTGTGCGCGGACACGACGCCCGCGTCCAGGCGCGAGATGTCGAGAAGTGCGTTGAAAAGGCCCCCCATTTCATCGATGGAACGCTCGATGTAATCGAGCACTCGTCGCGGCTCGATGCGGTCCTCGAGATGACCGCGCAACTGCTCGACGAACAAAGCGATGGCATGCACCGGTTGCCGCAGGTCGTGGCTGGCGGCCGCGAGAAACCGCGACTTGCTGGCGTTGGCCTGTTCGGCCAGTTCCTTCTCGCGCTGCAAGCGGACAATCAGATCGTCGTTCTCGAAGCGCTGCAGGATGGAGTCCACCAGCAGGCGGTGGAAGTTCCAGCCGAAAGCGACGGTCGCGGCCAGGTACAGCAGGGTCATGGATGCGAGCACCCAGTGCGCGCGGTCGGCGCCGAAGGCCTGCATCAGCGCCACGGGCAGAAGGCTGCTGAACAAGAAGGCGTACAAGGCGGGAAGGTAGGCGGTCAGCGCGTACACCGAGCTGGAAGCCATGCCGAGCAGAGTCAACCACAAGAGAAGCTGGAACGCCAGCGAATGCGCGTCGTAGAGCAGCACGCCGGCGGTGCCCCATGCCATCCCGGAGGCCAGCGAACCCAGTGCGCTGTGCCTCACCCAGCGCGCATCCTCGCAGGATCTGCGGCGATAGCGCAGCACGAGCAGCGCGCGAATCGCTGTGACCAACACCATGGCCGCGAACCAGGCCAGCCGGAGTTGCGGCGCCACTGGAATGGCTGCGGCGAGGATCGCCGCCATGGCCAGGCTTCCGCCCAGGGTGATCGGGGCGTTGCGATACAGCAGCGCGGTTTGCTCGATCAACTGCCGCTGGGCCACGGTTCGCTCGGGTGCAAGGGGGACGGCGTTCAGCGTTGCGGCTGCCGCCGTGGTGTCGTCATGCTGGAGATGCGCGGAAACGATCGCCACCTTGTTCTCGAGCTTCGGCTGTTGGCTTCCCCTGTTCGCGGGACGATCCGACAAAGGTCTTACGACGGTCGTCTCATTGCGACGGGCATGCTCAAAATCTACCATCGGTCGTCAATTTCGCGCTTCCGGAGGAGCGAACATGTCGTGCTACCGAGGTCGCGTGCCACAACACCGTGCCGGCGCTGAGCATGAGCGCACCCAGGGCGGCAGGGCCGGTGCCGCAGCTGGCATGCGGATCGAGTGCTGAGCGCCGTGACCATGGCACCGCCGCCGTTGTCAGTTCACGCGATCGCGCGCATCAAGGGAGGATTCATCCTCATTCTTGGCGTGGGCATTCTGGCCGTTGCCCTGCAGGGATTGGTGCGGGGAAGCTTGCCTCTAGGGCGCGGCGGCTGGCAGCGAACCGTGGAGCGCACCGAGCAGCCGGTGCTGTTCTGGCTCACGTTCATCGTGCAGGTCTTTCTCGGCGGGCTGATCACGCATTACAGCCTGGCATGGCTCTGATCGCGATGTGCGTTGCAGGCTTACGCACACGGTGATGGAGCGTTGTGATGCAGCAGCGCGATTTGCTGGACCTGCTTCCGCTGGGCCACGGCTCGCTCGAGCGCAAGGGCCGCAGCGGTCGGCAGCCCGGCAGATGCGGAGACGTGGTGCTGGTCATGCGCGGAAACGATTGCCACCTTGTTTTCGAACTTGGGCTGCTGGCTTGGGATGTTTGCAGTGGAATCCGACGAGGGTCCTCTGACCTTTGTCCAATTGCGATGGGTAGTGGCGAAAACATCCATCGAAAGTCGAATTCGCCTTGGCAGAGGAGCAGAAATGTCGTGCAAGCGGGTGGCGGGTGCTTGGCTGGTGCTGGTTCTGTGCGAGTTGCTCGTGGCATGTGGCGGAGGTGGCAGTGGCATGGGCAGCAGCGCCTCCCCTGCCTCCACGCAGGTGTCTGCGATTCGCGGGACCTTGAGCGGACTAAAGGCAGGAACCTCGGTGACGCTGCTTGACAACGGCGGCGACTCGCTCAAAGTTTCGACTGATGGCAGCTTCGCTTTTAGCACGCCCCTGGACGACGGAGCGAGCTACGCGGTGACGGTGGGCTCGCAGCCTGCCGGGCAGATCTGCAGTGTCGGTAACGGCTCCGGTACGGTGTCCAGTGGACACGCCATCACGGTGACGGTTGCGTGCATCACTGGTCCGAGCTATGCCATTGTGACGAACCAGGGTAGCAACGACGTCTCGGTCTACAGCATTAACGTCGGTACGTCCGCGTTGATGCCGGTTCCGGGAAGTCCCTTCGCAGCGGGAGCGAACCCTATTTCCGTGTCGGTGAACTCGACCGGAACTCTAGCCTTCGTTGCGAATTACAACAGCAACAACGTCTCAATCTATAGCATCAATGCCGCTAGTGGCGCGCTTACGCAGGTCCCCGGTAGCCCGTTTGCAGCGGGGGCAAATCCCGCTTCCGTGACGGTGAACCAAGCAAGCACGCTGGCCTTCGTGGCGAATTATCAGAGTAGTAACGTGTCGGTCTACAGCATCAACTCCAGCACGGGGGCAATGACTCAGGTTCCTGGCAGCCCCTTCCCAGTGGGGGCAAATCCGTACGCTGTAACGGTGAATCCGGCGGGGACACTGGCGTTCGTGGCAAATGCTGGAGACAACGACGTATCGGTCTACAGCATCAATCCGAGCACGGGCGCGCTGACGCAGATTCCCGGGAGTCCCTTCCCAGCGGGGGCGAGTCCTTCTTCCGTGGCGGTGAACCCGGCGGGCACACTGGCCTTCGTGACGGATTACGCCAGCGGCGACGTCTCGGTCTACAGCATCAACGCTAACACGGGCGCACTGACGCAGGTCCCCGGGAGTCCCTTTGCAGCGGGAGCGAACCCCGTTTCCGTGACCGTGAATCCGGCGGGCACGCTCGCCTTTGTGGCTAATTACCAGAGCAGCAACGTCTCCGTCTACGGCATCAACTCCAGCACGGGTACTCTGTCGCAGGTCCCGGGGAGCCCCTTCACAACAGGGACTGGGCCCCAATCCGTGACGGTAAATCCTGAGGGAACGCTAGCCTTCGTGGCGAACTTAGGAAGCAACAATGTTTCGGTCTATAGCGTCAACGCAATCACAGGCGAGCTAACGCAGGTGGCAGGCAGTCCTTTTGCAGCGGGGCTGAACGCTACTTCCGTAATGGTCTTGCAGCCTTGAGGCTGCTGTCTCGCAGGCGCTGACAGGCTGATTGCATGGGCAGCTGTCCTGGTCGCATCTGCACGGCGCCAATGCTAACAAGGTGATTTTCAACACCATTCTCAATCATCACGGAAACGCCATTCATGAAATGGCACTAGCTGGATCCTGGTCTTACCCCATGCGCCGGCGCGCGTGGGCGGCCACGCCGTCGCGCAGGGCCCAGCGCAGCGGCTGGGCGAGTACGCGGATGCTGGCGCGCAGGGCCTCGCGGCGCATCGGCGAGGGTGTGGGCATGCGCAGCATGGGGTAGGCCCAGTCGGGCAGCTCGTGCAGGGCGGCCTGCACGAACAGCTGCTGCAGCCCGCCCGGGGCGTCGGCCGCGGGCATGGTGCGCAGCAGGTCGAGCACGAAACGGGAGCGTTCGGAATAGTCCAGCTCGTCGCGGTAGGCGAGCAGGTCCTCGCGGGCCTGCCGCTCGCTGCGGGCGATGCGCGCGTGGGGCAGGGCCTGTTCCACGCAGCCCAGCGCGAGGGGGATGCGGGCCATTTCCTCGAAATACCGGTCGCGGCCTTCGAGCGGCATGCCGGGGTCGACGAACACACGGTGCGCGTGCAGGAAACTCCAGGTCTCGCTCAGGTGCACCCAGTAGAGCAGGCGCGGGTCGTCGGCGCGGTATTCGCGGCCGTCGGGGTGGCGGCCGCGCACCTGTTCGTGGATGGCGCGCACCCGCGCCAGGGCCTGCTCGGCCATGGCGCTGGAGCCGTAGCTGGTCTCGGCGATGAAGCGCGCGGTGCGGGCCAGGCGCCCGCGCAGGTCCTGGCGGAAGCTGGAGTGATCCCACACGCCGGCCAGGGCCAGCGGGTGCAGGGCCTGCAGCATCAGCGCGCCGATGCCCCCGACCATCATGGAGGGGAAGTCGGCGTGCACCCGCCAGGTCTGCGAATCGGGGCCGAACAGGCCGGGGTCTCCGGGCGGCTGCAGGTATTGCAGCGGCGCGCGTCCGTCGCCACCGGCGACGATGCGCACGCGGCGGCGCAGGGCTTCTCGCAGCATGGGTCCTGGAGCCTGCCGGTGCCGGTCGGTAGCGTGGGTGCGGCGGGGATTACCAGCTGCCCACGTTGGGCATGTCGGTCCAGGGCTTGGCGGGGGGCAGGGCCTCGCCCTTTTGCAGCAGCTCGATGGAGATCTGGTCGGGCGAGCGCACGAAGGCCATGCGGCCGTCGCGGGGCGGGCGCAGGATGGTCACGCCATGGGACTGCAGGCGGGTGCAGGCTTCGTAGATGTTGTCCACCGCGTAGGCGAGGTGCCCGAAATTGCGCCCTCCGGTGTAGGTCTCGGGGTCCCAGTTGTAGGTGAGCTCGACCTGGGCGTCCTCGTCGCCGGGGGCGGCCAGGTAGACCAGGGTGAAGCGGCCCTGCTGGTGGTCCATTCGGCGTACTTCGTGCAGGCCCAGGGCGTCGCGGTAGAAGGCAAGGGAGGTGTCCAGGTCGGTCACGCGGACCATGGTGTGCAGGTATTTCATGGGGGGTCTCGGGTGGGAGGGGACGGCGGTGCCGGCGCGGGCGCCACGCCGGGTTTTGGGAAATCCTAGTGCGCATCGCGCCCGCGCGTGCGCCGGGCCCCTGGGCGGGTTGCTGAGTGGAACCGTCTTGCGGCGTGGGGCCGGGCTCGCGTACGCTGGGGTGCATTCCACTCCCAGGTTTCCGATGAGCTCTGAATCTTCGTCGTCCCCCGTACGCCTGCAGCGCGATGGCGCGGTGGCGGTGCTGGAACTGAACCGCCCGCAAGCGCTGAACGTGGTGGACCTGCCCACGGCGCGGGCCTTCCTGGCCGCCTGCCGCGAACTCTCCGGTGACGCTTCGGTGCGTGCCGTGCTGCTGTGCGGCGCGGGGCGCAGCTTCGGCGTGGGGGGCGACCTGCGGGCCATGGCCGAGGGCGACGCGGCGGAGGTGGCGGGGGAGCTGATCGCCGCGCTGCACGAATCGGTGCAGCGCCTGGCGGCGCTGGATGCGCCGGTGGTGGCCGCGCTGCAAGGCGTGGTGGCCGGCGGCAGCTGGAGCCTGGCGCTGGCCGCCGACCTGGCGCTGGCGGCCGACGACGCGGTGTTCACGCTGGCCTACGCGCAGATCGGGGCGAGTTGCGACGTGAACGCCTCGTGGGCGCTGCCGCGCATGGTCGGGTTGCGCCGGGCGCTGCAGATCGCCTTGCTGGGCGAGCGCCTGGACGCGGCGCAGGCGCTGGAGCTGGGCGTGGTCAACCGCCTGGTTCCGGCGGCGCAGTTGCGCGAGCAGGCGATGGCCGTTGCCCGGCAACTGGCCGAGGGCCCGACCCTGGCCTACGGGCGGCTCAAGCGCCTGATGCGCGGCTCCTTCGAGCATGCGCTGGGCGGGCAGCTCGAGCGCGAGCGCCAGGCTTTCCTGGAGGGCGCGCGCACGCAGGATTTCCAGCTGGGGGTGGCGGCCTTCCTGAACAAGCGAGCGCCGCGTTTCGAGGGGCGCTGAAGGCGCCGCCGGCCGAGGCCCGCGCATGGGTGCCGCCCGTCGCGCGGCGGCTTCGGCCATGGACCAGGAGTCGTGCATGTCGGAGGCTTATATCGTTGGCGCGCTGCGCACCGCCGGGGGCCGCCGAGGCGGACGTCTTTCCGGGTGGCATCCGGTGGACCTGGCGGCCAGCGTGGTGGACGGCTTGCTGGAACGCAGCAGGGCCGACCCGGCCTGCATCGAGGATCTGATCCTGGGCTGCGTGTCCCAGGCGGGGGAGCAGTCGACCAATGTGGCGCGCAACGTGGTGCTGGCCTCCAGCTTGCCCGAGAGCGTGCCGGGCTGTTCGGTGGACCGCCAGTGCGGTTCCTCGCAGCAGGCCATCCACTTCGCCGCGCAGGCGGTGATGTCCGGGACCATGGACGTGGTGATCGCGGCCGGCGTGGAAAGCATGAGCCGGGTGCCCATGGGCCTGCCGCACAGCCTGCCGGAGCGCGAGGGGCTGGGGCGCTACCTCAGCCCGCGCATGCAGCGGCGCTACGGGGTGCGCGAGTTCAGCCAGTTCCGCGGGGCGGAGGCCATCGCGCAGCGCTTCGGCCTGTCGCGCGAGCAACTCGATGCCTATGCGCTGCAAAGCCACCGGCGTGCGGCGCGGGCGGCGGACGAGGGCGCCTTCGACGAGGAGATCCTGCCCATGCCGGCGCGCCTGGCCGACGGCAGCGAAGGTCCGCCGCATCTGCGTGACGAAGGCGTGCGGGCCGACGCCAGCGCGCAGGCCCTGCGGGCCTCAAGACCCTGCAGGACTGCGGGGTGATCACCGCCGGCAACGCCAGCCAGATCTGCGACGGCGCGGCCGCCGTGCTGGTGGCCAATGAGCGCGGGCTGCGCAGCCTGGGGGCCGAGCCGCTGGCGCGCATCCACCATTTGACTGCTCCCCTTCCTAAAGGAACGGGATTCCCACTTCACAGAGCCCAGCCCATGTCGCCTTACAGCGAAACGGGACTTACAGCCTCTCCATGGGCTGACACCGCAAGTCCTGCGGCCAATACATTGCGCGCGGCATTGACGTCGCGGTCGTGGTGCGTACCGCACTCGGGACAGTGCCAAGTGCGCACCGACAGCGGCATCGCGGCCTGGGTATGGCCACACGCCGAGCATCGCTTGCTGGACGGATACCAGCGATCGATGCCCACGAGCGTGCGCCTATTCCACTGCGCCTTGTACTCCAGCTGCCTGACAAACTCCGACCAACTGGCATCGCTGATGGACTTGGCCAGGCTTGGGTTGCGCTGCATGTTCGATACGGACAGCGTCTCGATGGCGATCACTTGGTTCTCGCTGATCAACCGGGTCGAGAGCTTGTGCAGGAAGTCCCTGCGTGCGTCCGCAATGTGGGCATGCACCCGTGCAACCTTGATCTTGCACTTCGCTCGGTTCTTCGAGCCGAGCTTGGCTCGCGCCATGCGGCGCTGCCACTTGCCCAGACGCTTTTCCTCGCGTCGAAACGTCTTGGGAGAAGCCACCTTTTCTCCCGTCGAGAGGACGGCAAAATGGGTCAATCCGAGATCGATGCCGACCTGGCCTCGGGTCTTGGGTTTGGATGTCACCGTGTCGTCGCACAACAGCGAGGCGAAGTACCGGCCCGCCGCGTCGCGCGAGATCGTCACGGTCGAGAGCTTGGCGCCCCTGGGGATCGTGCGCGACCAGCGGATGGCCAGAGGCTCGTCCATCTTTGCCAGGCGCAGCTCGCGCTGCTGCGCATCCCAGCGGAACGCCGAAGTCGTGTACTCGGCCGCCTGCGGACCGTCCTTGCGTTTGAACGACGGGTACCGGGCGCGCTTGGCGAAGAAGTTCAGGAATGAGGTGTTCAGGTGGCGCAGAGCTTGCTGCACCGGCACGCTGCTGACCTCGCCTAGCCAAGCGTGCTCGGGGGTTTTCTTGAGCAGCGTGAGCGCCGCGGAGGTCTCGTGGTAGCCCACGCGTTCCTGGCGCTGCATCCACGCATCGCTGCGAAGTCGCAGCATGTGGTTGTAGACGAAGCGCGCGCATCCGAACGTGCGAGCCAGGATCTGCTCCTGCTCGGGCGTGGGGTAGAAGCGAAAGCGATAGGCACGCTTGACCTGCATAGTTCACACAATAGAATTGTTTCGTGTGAGAGTCAACCCAGTGCCGCCCTTCGGTCGGCGCTCCCTTCCTCCTCGCCCTGAACGTCGAGGTTTCTCGGAGCAAATGATGAGCGTGCTGGGCGGCGACCCGGTGGTCATGCTGCTGGCACCGCTGGAGGCCACGCGCCGCGCCCTGGCGCGCAGCGGCATGACGCTGGGGGACATCGATCTGTACGAGGTCAACGAGGCTTTCGCGCCGGTGCCGCTGGCCTGGGCGCGCGAGCTGGAGGCCGACCCCGAGCGCCTGAACGTGCATGGCGGGGCGATCGCCCTCGGGCATCCGCTGGGGGCGTCGGGCGCGCGCCTGATGAGCACCCTGGTGCATGGGCTGCGTCGGCGCGGGGCACGCTACGGGCTGCAGACCATGTGCGAGGGCGGGGGCATGGCCAACGTGACCATCGTCGAGAGGCTTTGAGCCGGCGCGGTCGGCGATGACTAGGCCCTCGCGCTGGCTTTCGCGCATGGCCACGGCGTCGCGCGCCAGCGAAAGCCCCACGCCGGAGCGCACCAGGGCCAGCATGGGGCGTTCCGGGTTGCCAGCATTGTGCACCCGGGACGTCTCGCGTCTCTCACGACATAAATGGAAAAACCGGATTTGGCTGCTATGCACATAGGCTCATCTTGCTAGACTGAAACCGGATTTGCACGTGGAGGCTGGGCATGGGGACGTACGCGATTGACCCGGACACGCAGAGGGCGGTCAAGCAGTTCCTGGGGCTGCTGGCCGGTCGCTATGACTTGGCTGGAGCCATGCTGTACGGTAGTCGTGCGCGGGGCACGCACCGCCCCGACAGCGACGCCGACGTTGCGGTGCTGCTGCGCGGGGAACACCAGCGATTGCTGCCGACGACCCTGGCGATGGCCGATGCCGCCTATGACGTGTTGCTGGAGACTGGCGTCAACATCACTCCGCTTCCGATCTGGCTGGATGAGTGGGAGCATCCCGAGACCTATTCAAACCCCGCGCTGCTGCGCAACATCGCACGGGAAGGGGTCCGCCTGTGAACGTGGACGATCTGATGGCCAAGGCGGCACAGGCGGCCGAATCCGCCCGCACGCTGCTCACGATCGGCGATGCTGACGGTGCTTGCAACCGCGCCTACTACGCCATGTTCGATGCCGCTCGCGCCGCGCTGCGTGCCGTGGGGCACGATGTCGGCAAGACGCACCGTGGCGTGCTCAATGCCTTCAACGATCTTCTCGTGAAGGACGGCCCGATCCCCAAGGAGGCGGGTCGCTTGCTCAAGCAAGCGGAAGCGTTCCGGTATGTTGCCGACTATAGCGACAACGCCGTGAATCTGGCTGACGCCCACACCATGGTCGAGCAGGCCGAGTCGTTTGTGATGAGCGTCCGATCCATCTTGAAGAGGCCCAACCCGAATCACACGCCAGGAGTGGGGTCATGATGAGCGGCGACTCGCTCCGCGAGAAGATGCCGGCGAACATCCTGACGCTCCGCGCCTACAAGGTCTTGCGGGCCCGCTGGGGGCGTCGGGCGCGCGCCTGATGAGCACCCTGGTGCATGGGCTGCGTCGGCGCGGGGCGCGCTACGGGCTGCAGACCATGTGCGAGGGCGGGGGCATGGCCAACGTGACCATCGTCGAGAGGCTTTGAGCCGGCGCGGTGGGCTTCAGGCGCTGGCGGGGCGGCGCCAGGCGCGGTGGATGGCCTGCCAGGCCAGGTCCACCGCGGCGCGCTCGCGCTGGGATTCGAGGCAGACGAAGCGCAGGTCGCAGGGCAGTTCCACGCGGTCGGCGATGACCAGGCCCTCGCGCTGGCTCTCGCGCATGGCCACGGCGTCGCGCGCCAGCGAAAGCCCCACGCCGGAGCGCACCAGGGCCAGCATGGAGGCTTCCTGGTCGACCAGGGCGACGCGGTTCTGCTGCAGGCCCAGCGGCTCCAGGGCCGCGTGCAGCAGGCGCGAGTGCACCGATTGCGGGGGTGTGAGCACCCAGGGCAGGCGCACCAGGTCGGCCCAGCCGCGGCCCTGCACCTGCGGGCCCCAGCCGGCGGGGGCGATGACGCGGTAGGTGAAGCGGGCCAGCACCTCGTCGTGGAAGGGGCCGGGTGGGCGCCGCGCGCCGCCGGGGGGCGTTTCCTTGGGGTCGCCGAGGTAGTAGCCCACGTCGATGCTCTTGGCCTGCAGGCGCTCGAGCACCTCGCCGCTGACCCCATGCTGGAGCTCGGGTTCGAGCTCGGGGGCCAGGGCGACGAGTTCGCGCAGGAAGGCACCCAGGCGGGTGAACTCGGGGTCGAGGATGGTGCCGATGCGCAGCGGGCCGCGCACCGCGCCCTTGACCCGCTGGGCGGTCTGCTCGAACTCGGCCAGGCCCTCGAGCGCGCGCTCGGCGTGGCTGAGCAGCGAGGCCCCCTCGCGGGTGAGCAGCATGCCGTTGGCGGTGCGCTGGAACAGCTCCACCCCCAGGCGTTCGCCGAGTTCCTTGAGCTGCTGGCTCAGCGCCGGCTGGCTGCGGTGCAGGCGCTGCGCGGCGCGCGACACATGGCCTTCGCGGGCCACGGCGACGAAGGCTTGCAGCAGGCGGGGGTCGATGGCTCGCATGGGGCGTTCCGGGTTGCCAGCATTGTGCACCCGGGACGCGGCCGGTCCGGCGCCGCCGGCCCCCTTGCCGCGGACTCAGGCCGCGCGGGCCTGCGCCGCGCTGGGGCTGAGCAGCACCGGCACCGACTTGGAGGCCGGGGTGCCGCAGCCCTCGGCCGCGCTTTCCAGCGGGACCAGGGGGTTGGTCTCGGGGTAGTAGGCGGCGATGCAGCCGCGCGGGATGTCGTAGTCGACCAGGGTGAAGCCCTGCACGCGGCGCTCGACGGTGTCGTCCCAGACGGTGTCGAGGTCGACGCGGGCGTGCTGGGCCAGGCCCAGCGCCTCGCGGTCGGCGGGGTGGATGAACACCACGTCGCGGCGCCCGAACACGCCGCGGTAGCGGTCGTTCATCGCGTACACCGTGGTGTTGTACTGGTCGTGCGAGCGCAGGGTGGTGAGCACCAGCACGCGCTGGGGGTGGCGCCGGCGCGCGCGGTGCAGCGGGGAGTCGGTGTCCACCGCGTGGACCACGAACTGGGCCTTGCCGCTCTGCGTCAGCCACTCACGCTCGCGCGAGGCGATGCGCAGGTGGAAGCCGCCGGGGGCGGCCACGCGTTGGTTGAAGTCCTCGAAGCCGTCGACCACCTTGGCGATCTCGTCGCGGATGCGCGCGTAGTCCTGCGCCAGCCACAGCCAGTCCACCGGGGTGGCGCCCAGCGTGGCCTGCGCCACCCCGGCGACGATGGCCACTTCCGAGCGCAGCTGCGCGGAGGCTGGACGGTTCCTGCCGAAGGACAGGTGCACCTGGCACATGGAGTCCTCCACGGTGACCCCCTGTTCCACGCCCTGCTGCAGGTCGCGCTCGGTGCGGCCCAGGGTGGGCAGGATCAGCGCCTGGCGCCCGTGCACCAGGTGGCTGCGGTTGAGCTTGGTGGACACCTGCACCGTGAGGGCGCAGTTGCGCAGGGCCTGCATGGTGCGTTCGGTGTCGGGCGCGGCCATCACGAAATTGCCGCCGAGGGCGAAGAACACCCCCACCTGCCCGCGCAGCATGGCGTCGATGGTGGCCACCACGTCCAGCCCGTGGCGGCGCGGCGGCTCGAAGCCGTAGACGGCGCCCAGGCGATCGAGGAAGCGAGCATCGGGGCGCTCTTCGATGCCCATGGTGCGGTCGCCCTGCACGTTGGAGTGCCCGCGCACGGGGCACAGGCCGGCGCCGGGCTTGCCGATCTGGCCGCGCATCATGAGCAGGTTGGACAGCATCTGCACATTGGCCATCGCGTGCTTGTGCTGGGTCAGGCCCATGCCCCAGGTGGCGATGACCCGCTGGCCGCGGCAGTAGATGTCGGCCAGGGCGTGGATCTGCGCCAGATCGACCCCGGATTCCTCGACCAACTGCTGCCAGGGCTGCTCGCGCAGGTCGGCAGCGAAGGCTTCGAAGCCGCTGCAGTGCCCGGCGATGAAATCCACGTCGAGCACGCGCGCGCCGCCCGCGGCCCGCGCCGCGTCGTCGAGCTCGAGCACCCGCTTGGCCAGGCCCTTGAGCAGCGCGAAGTCGCCGCCCACGCGGGGCTGCACGAACACCGAGCTGATCGGAGTGCTGCCGCCGGTGAGCATCTCCAGGGGGCTTTGCGGGTCGGTGAAACGCTCCAGCCCGCGCTCACGCAGCGGGTTGATGGACACGATGGTGGCGCCGCGGCGCGCGCATTCGCGCAGCTCGCCGAGCATGCGGGGATGGTTGGTGCCAGGGTTCTGGCCGAACAGCAGCAGGGTGTCGGCCTGCGCGAAGTCGTCCAGCGTGACGGTGGCCTTGCCCACGCCGACGGTACCGGGCAGGCCGCGGCTGGTGGCCTCGTGGCACATGTTGGAGCAGTCGGGGAAGTTGTTGGTGCCGTAGGCGCGCACGAACAACTGGAACAGGTAGGCGGCCTCGTTGCTGGTGCGCCCCGAGGTGTAGAAGCTGGCCCGGTCGGGCTCGGGCAGGGCGCGCAACTCGGCGGCGATGAGGGCGAAGGCGTCCTCCCAGGCGATGGGCAGGTAGCGGTCGCTGGCGGGGTCATACACCATGGGCTCGGTCAGGCGCCCGTGCTGCTCGAGCTCGTAGTCGGACTGGCGCAGTAGCTCGCTGACCGTGTGGCGGGCGAAGAAGCCGGCATCGACCCGGCGCGACGTGGCCTCGGCGGCCACTGCCTTGACCCCGTTCTCGCAGAACTCGAAGGTGGAGTTGTGGTTGCGGTCGGGCCATGCGCAGCCGGGGCAGTCGAAGCCCTCGGGCTGGTTTTGCGACAGCAGCATGCGCAGCTTGGAGGGTTCGACCCGCTCGCGCAGCAGGGTCACGGCCACCTGTTTGAGGGCGCCCCAGCCCGCGGCGGGCTGGTCGTAGCTGTGGATGCCGGATTCGGAACTCGCCATGGTCGGGCCTGGGGTGCGAAGGGGAGGAAATGGAATGATTCAGGGAAAACCCCTAATCCTAGGCAGGCTTGAATAAACCCATAAATTGCAGTGAATTGCAGTTCGTGATTGGAAAAAACGCCAATTCCCTGCCAACGTGGGTTGAGGTGGCGCGAACCGTCGCGTACGCGACGCCGGAAGCGCTCGTACACTCGGTCGCGCTCGAGGCTCGGGCGCGTGGCCGCGGTGCGTGCCGGCGCCGGCGCGGCGAGCGCCTCGTGCACTCCGACCGGGTCGCGCAAGACCCGGAGCCTCCCCCCGCGGGCTCGGAAATGCCCGAGGCGAACTGGGGATTTCTCAACGCAGACGGAGACGAGGCATGAGCTGGCTCGAGCAATCGATCATGCATACGCGCGGAGTCGCGCGCGGGAAGGTGGGCACGACCCACCAGCTGCCGGAGTCCCGGCAGGGCAAGTTCCACTACACCATCGGCCCGTACTCGGAGCCGGTGCTGGAGATCCAGCCCGGTGACCGGGTGGTGATCGACACGCGCGACGCCTTCGAGGGCAAGGTGCGCACCGAGCAGGACCTTCCCAGCAAGGTGCTGACGGTGCCGTTCCTGAACCCGCAGAACGGCCCGATCATGATCGCCGGCGCGGAAAAGGGCGACGTGGTCGCCGTGTACATCGAGTCCATCCGGCCGCGCGGGGACAACCCGCGGGGCACCTGCTGCCTGATTCCGCGTTTCGGGGCCCTGACCGGCACCGACTACACCGCGACCCTGAACGAGCCGCTGCCGGAGATCACGCGCAAGATCGACCTGGACGAGCAGGGCGTGTACTGGAGCCGGCGGGTGACCCTGCCCTACCGACCGCACATCGGCACCCTGAGCCTGTCGCCCGAGATCGATTCCATCAACTCCCTGACTCCCGACACCCACGGCGGCAACATGGACGTGCCGGACATGGGGCCGGGCAGCATCACCTACCTTCCGGTGCGCTCGCCGGGCGGGCGCCTGTTCATCGGCGACGCCCATGCCTGCCAGGGGGACGGTGAGGTCTGCGGCACCGCGGTGGAGTTCGCCAGCACCACCACCATCCATGTGGAGCTGATCAAGAACTGGTCCATCGCCTGGCCGCGCCTGGAAAACGATGCGCTGCTGATGACCATCGGCAGCGCGCGACCGCTGGAGGATGCCACCCGCATCGCCTACACCGAACTGGTGCGCTGGATGAGCGAGGACTACGGCTTCGACCGCTGGGACGCCTACATGATGCTCAGCCAGTGCGGGCAGGTGCGCCTGGGCAATTTCGTGGACCCGAAATACACCGTCGGGTCGGCTATTCGCAAGAAATACCTGGCCGCCCAGGCGGCCTGAACCCAACCTCGAAACCGGGAGAACAAGACATGGATCTGGGACTCAAGGGCCTGCGGGCCGTCGTGACGGGCGCCAGCAAGGGCATCGGGCGCGCCATCGCCGAGACCTTCGCGCAGGAAGGCGCGAACGTGGCGGTCTGCGCGCGCAACCAGGCGGCCGTGGACGAGACGGTGGCCTCGCTGCGGCAGGCCGGCGTGGACAGCCTGGGTGGCGCGGTGGACGTGGCCGACCACGCCGCGCTCAAGCGCTGGGTGGACGAGGTCGCCGCCCGCTGGGCAGGGGTAGACATCGTCGTGGCCAACGTCAGCGCGCTGGCGATCGGCCAGGACGAGGCCTCGTGGCGCCGGGAATTCGAGACCGACATGATGGGCACGGTGCAACTGGTCGATGCCGCGATGCCCTACCTCGAGCAGAGCAAGGCGGCGTCGATCGTGACCATCTCCAGCGTGTCGGCGCGGGAGATCGATTTCGCGGCCGGACCCTACGGCGTGTTCAAGGCGGCCATCGTGCACTACACCCAGGGCCTGGCCAACCAGCTGGCGCCCAAGGGCATCCGCGCCAACACCGTGTCGCCCGGCAACACGTATTTCGAGGGCGGGGTCTGGGAACACATCCGCAACACGAACCCCAAGCTCTACGCGGATTCGCTGGCCCTGAACCCCATGGGACGCATGGGCACGCCGCAGGAAATGGCGCGCGCGGTGGTGTTCCTCGCCAGCCCGGCCGCCAGTTTCATCAGCGGGGCCAACCTGGTCGTGGATGGCGCGTTGACCCGGGGCGTGCAACTCTGAGGACCTGCAGGCATCTCGCCGCGCCGCGGCGGGGAGCCTGCGCCGCGGCATCTTGCTCCCTCGGCTCGGTATCGCCGCGCTTGCGACAGTTCGGGGCGCCGAATATCCGGAACCGGACGACAGCGAAATGCTGGCAGGCCGACGCGGCCGTGCGCACGGTGATCCTTCAGGCCGGAATGCAGGAGGTCATGTGGGGGGCGAATTCCGAGGATTCCTGGCTTCGCCAGAAGCCGCAGATCAAGTACTGGAATACTCGGCAAGCCTACGACGGAGAGATGCTATTCATGCACGCACACGCCTCCACAGCCGCGGGTCGTGCGTGGTCGAAGGCGACACGGGAATGTCGGGCCGTGGGGCAACTCGCCGAGCGAAATCCGGAGAATTATTCGGGAAATGAATAAAGCTCCCGTGGGTTCCGATTGGAATTCCCGGTGCGCGGGGACTAGGCTTGGTCCATCCCCGCGAATGGATCCCCCCACAGGAGCTTTTTCATGAACAAGGCACGTGAGCCCGGTGTGACCGGCGCTTCCGCAACCGCCGCGCAGGGCGCGGTGGTCGGCAATTTCATCGGTGGACGGCTCGTCGAGGCGAGCAGCACGCGCCGGCAGGCGATCACCAACCCGGCCACCGGGGAGTCCAGCGGCGAGGTGGTGCTGTCCAGCGCCGCCGATGTCGACGCCGCGGTGGCGGCCGCACGGGCCGCCTTTCCGGCCTGGGCGGGCCTGGCGCCGCTGCGTCGCGCGCGCCTGATGAACCGCCTGCTCGCGTTGGTCGAGCAGCACAAGCGCGAACTTGCCCGGGCCATCACCCTGGAGCATGGCAAGGTGCTGTCGGATGCCGTCGGCGAGGTCGAGCGCGGGATCGAGATCATCGAGTTCGCCTGCGGCATTCCCCAGTTGCTCAAGGGGGACTACACCGAGCAGGTGGCCACCGGCATCGACAACTGGACCATGCGCCAGCCCCTGGGCGTGGTGGCGGGGGTCACCCCGTTCAACTTCCCGGTGATGGTGCCGGCCTGGATGTACCCGGTGGCCCTGGCCACCGGCAACACCTTCGTGCTCAAGCCCAGTCCGCTGGACCCCACGCCCTCGCTGCTGATGGCCGAGCTGATCCGCGAGGCGGGCTTCCCCGACGGCGTGTTCAACGTCGTGCAGGGCGACAAGGAGGCGGTGGACGCGCTGCTGGTGCATCCCGACGTGCAGGCCTTGTCCTTCGTGGGCTCCACGCCGGTGGCGCAGTCGATCTACGAGACCGGCGCTCGCCACGGCAAGCGGGTGCAGGCGCTGGGCGGCGCGAAGAACCACCTGGTGGTGATGCCCGACGCCGACATCGACAAGGCGGTGGACGCGCTCATCGGCGCGGCCTTCGGCTCGGCCGGGGAGCGCTGCATGGCCATTTCGGTGGCGGTGCTGGTGGGCAGCGCGGCCGACGCGGTGATGCCGCAGTTGCAGCAGCGCGCGCGCGAGCTGCGCATCGGCCCGGGGGTGCAGGACAGCAGCGAAATGGGCCCGATCGTCACGGCCGCGGCGCGCCAGCGCATCCGCGCCGCGATCGATGCCGGGGTGGCCGCGGGCGCCAGCCTGGCGGTGGACGGCAGGGAGTTCAAGGTGCCCGGCCACGAGGGCGGCTTTTTCCTGGGCGCCACGGTGTTCGATCACGTGCGCCCGGAGATGGCCCTGTACCGCGAGGAGATCTTCGGCCCGGTGCTGGCCTGCGTGCGCGTGCCCAGCTTCGACCAGGCGCTGCAGCTGATCAATTCCCACGAGTACGGCAACGGCGTGTCGCTGTTCACCAGCGACGGCGGCGTGGCACGCGAGTTCGCGCGTCGCGTGCAGGTGGGCATGGTGGGGGTGAACGTGCCGATTCCGGTGCCCATGTCCTGGCATGGCTTCGGCGGCTGGAAGCGCAGCCTGTTCGGCGACATGCATGCCTACGGCGAGGAGGGCGTGCGTTTCTACACGCGCCAGAAGAGCGTGATGCAGCGCTGGCCGGATTCGATCGCCAAGGGAGCGGAGTTCGCGATGCCGAATGCAAGATGAGTTGCCCCCTTCGTCGCGGGGGGCGACCCCCGCTCCGTCCCCCCAAGGGGGACGCACCCCGCCTTGGGGCGGCCCTGCGGCGGGGGTGCCCTCGGCAGCGGGGGGGTGGTGCTTGAAGGAGGCGCTTTCGGGCGGGATGGAGAGCCGCCTTTGGCGGCCCTGAAGGCCTGAAAGACTGGAGCCTTTGGGTGGGGTGGGGCTGGTGCGGGGAGGTGGGTGATGGACGGGCTCGAGTTTGATTATGTGGTGGTGGGGGCTGGGACGGCGGGGTCGTTGCTCGCCAATCGGCTGAGTGCGGATCCGGGGAACCGGGTGCTGCTGCTGGAGGCGGGCGGGCGGGACAATTACCACTGGATCCACATTCCGGTGGGCTATCTGTATTGCATCGACAACCCGCGCACGGACTGGCGCTATCGGACGGAGCCGTCGGCGGGGCTGAATGGGCGCAGTCTGTTGTATCCGCGGGGCAAGACCCTGGGGGGCTGCTCGAGCATCAACGGCATGATCTACATGCGCGGCCAGGCGCGGGACTACGAGGCCTGGGCCCGGATTACCGGCGAGCCGGCCTGGGGCTGGGAGGCTTCGCTGCCGGATTTCATCGCCCATGAGAGCCATTACAGCCTCGATGCGGGCGCGGTCGGCGTGGCGGCGCCGGCGGCCGTGGCGGCCAGCTTCGTGTCGCCGGACACCGGCTCGGCGGCGCCCGCGCTGCGCGAGAGCGCGCGCTGGCACGGCGCCGGCGGCGAGTGGCGGGTGGAGCGCCAGCGCCTGCGCTGGGACATCCTGGAGGCCTACGCGCAGGCGGCCCGCGAGGCCGGCATCCCGGCCAGCGAGGACTTCAATCGCGGGGACAACGAGGGGGTGGGGTATTTCGAGGTGAACCAGCGCCGGGGCTGGCGCTGGAATGCCTCGAAGGCCTTCCTGCGCCCGGTGCGCCAGCGCGCCAACCTGCAGATCTGGACCCACGCCCAGGTGGAGAGACTGCGCATCGAGCGCGACGCCGAGGGACGCCTGCGCTGCACCGGCTGCGTCGTGGTGCGCGAGGGTCGGCGCCTGGAGTTGCGCGCGGCGCGGGAAGTGGTGCTGAGCGCGGGTTCGATCGGCTCGGCGCAGTTGCTGCAGTTGTCGGGCATCGGCCCGGGCGAGTTGCTGCGCCAGCATGGCATCGAGGTGCTGCGCGACGCGCCGGGGGTGGGCGCGAACCTGCAGGACCATTTGCAGATCCGCTCGGTGTACAAGGTGCAGGGGGTGCGCACCCTCAACACCCTGGCTAGCAGCCTGTGGGGCAAGGCGATGATCGCGCTGGAGTACGCCGTCAAGCGCAGCGGGCCGATGAGCATGGCCCCGTCGCAGCTGGGGGCCTTCACGCGCAGCGATCCGCTGCGCCCCTACCCGAACATCCAGTACCACGTGCAGCCGCTGTCGTTGCCGGCCTTCGGGCAGCCGCTGGACACCTTCCCGGCCTTCACGGCCAGCGTGTGCAACCTCAATCCGACCAGCCGCGGCACGGTGCGCATTCGCAGCGCGGATTTCCGCGAGGCGCCGGCCATCGATCCGAACTACCTGAGCACCGAGGAGGACCGCAAGGTCGCCGCCGACTCGCTGCGGGTGACCCGGCGCATCGTGCAGCAGCCGGCGCTGGCCCCCTATCGGCCCGAGGAGATCAAGCCGGGGCCGCAGTACCAGGACGACGAGCAGCTCGCGCGCGCCGCCGGCGACATCGCCAGCACCATCTTCCATCCGGTGGGCACCACGCGCATGGGCCGGGTGGACGACCCGCTGGCGGTGGTCGACCCGCATCTGCGGGTCATCGGCGTGCAGGGGCTGCGCGTGGTCGACGCCGGGGTGATGCCCCTGATCACCAGCGGCAACACCAACAGCCCGACCCTGATGATCGCCGAGAAGGCGGCGCGCTGGATCCTGGCCGGAAGCTGAGCTCCGGCCGGGGCGCGGGGCGCGGCGAAGCGCTCCCGCGCATCCCGCCGTGGATCAGGCCAGCTGGGTGACGAACTCGGCCATCGGGCGGCGCGACTTGTTGAGCTTGACCAGCCAGTCGGCGTCGGCGTCGCGGTAGCCCAGGGGCATCAGCAGCACGCTGCGCAGGCCCTTGGCGCGCAGGCCGAGGATCTCGTCCACGGCGGCGGGGTCGAAGCCTTCCATCGGCGTGCTGTCCACGCCTTCGTTGGCCGCGGCCACCAGCGCGAAGCCCAGGCCGATGTAGGCCTGGCGCGCGGCGTGCTCGAAGTTCACTTCGGCGCTGCGCTGCGGGTAGGAGCCGAGCAGGTGCTGGCGGTAGTCTTCCCAGCCGGGGATGGTCACGCCGCGGTCGGCGTTGGTCTGGTCGAACACGCGGTTGATGCGCTCGGGGGTGTAGGTGTCCCAGGCGGCGAACACCAGCAGGTGCGAGCCGTCGGTGATCTGGCTCTGGCCGTTGGCGGCGGCACGGATGCGGCTGCGCAGCTCGGGGTCGCTGACCAGCACGATGTCGTAGGGTTGCAGCCCGCTGGAGCTGGGCGCCAGGCGGGCGACCTCGAGAATGCGCGCCACGGCATCGGCGGGAACGCTTCGGGCCGGGTCCATCTTCTTGGTGGCGTAGCGCCACTGGCAGAGTTGCAGCAGGTCCATGTCTTGTTGTCCTTGAGCGGTTTCGGGCAGGCGCGACAAAGCTCGCGCTGCAGTGCAGCATTGGAACACCGGCCCGAATTTTCTGCTGGGCGCGCTCCGTGCTTGCAGCGCCTGGCGCGGCCCCGCCGGCATCGGCCGCTGCAGCCTGGCCGGGGTACCTCAGGCACCTGCCGGCGTGGGTGGAGCGGCGAGCAGCCGCAGGCAACCATCGACCACCGCGGCGTGGTGCTGCGCTGAGCCGGCACCAGGGTCGCCCGCGGCGAAGGGCGCGCGTATGGCAGCCTGCATGGAGCGCAGCGCCAGGCCGGCCTCCAGCGGCGTGAGCTGGCGCAGGCTGGCGCTGCGGTTCCTGCGCAGCGCTTCCAGCAGCGGGTGGATGAGTCGTTCCAGCGGGCCTTCGATGTCGATGTGACTGGAAGCATGCTTGAGCTGCAGGCGCAGCACGTGGGCCAGCACCTTGCGGGGTGGGCGGCGCCAGGCCTCGAACACGGGGTCGACCAGACCTTCGATGAGCGGTCGCGCCTGCAGGTCGGCGGGGGCTTCGCGCAGCGAGGCCGCGAGCTGCTCGAGCAGCGTGGCCCGGCGTCTTTCGAACATCGCGACCAACAAGCCTTCCACGCTGGGGAAATGGTGGTATAGCGCACCCACCGAGTAGCCGGAGCGCGCGCTGATGCCGCGTGCGCTGAGTTCTCGCGGATTGTCGTCCACGCTGAGTTCGCTGACGGCCTGGAACAGATCCTCGCGGGTCTTGTGCGAGCGTCGGCGGACTGCGATCGAGGGTTGCGCGTCGTGCGGCATGATGGGCTCGTCCTCGGGGGCGCCTGGGTGCTCCGAGCGTGAAGCGGGGCTGCTGGAATCCGTTATCGCGGCCATCCGACCGAACATGCTCGACCGGCCGGCCGCGGGCTCGCAGCGCGGCTGCCACGCCGGGGCCGGCAAAACCGAACATCCCGGATGCCGCGGGCCTCTACATTATCCCGAACCCCGTCCCGCGAGGCCCCCCCATGCGAATCGATCGATCCCTGTCCGCGCTGCTCGGCGCGTTGTGCTGTGGCGCACTGAGTGCCTGCGGAGGGGGATCGTCCTCCGCCTCCACGGCCGTCACGCCGGGCAGCGTGTCCACCACGATCATCACGCTGCAGTCGTCGACCTGGCCCGCGGGGGCCTTGCCGGTAGGCGATGGTCTGCGAAGTCTCACGCCCACCGCCGGTGAGCTCATGTCATGCAACACGACTTTCGCCAAGAGCAGCAGCCACGGCGGGCCGTGGATCCAGGGCTCCTACTGGTATCCGGCGCAAAAGCTCGCGGTCCAGGGAGCCGTGCTGTGGCCGAGCGGGTCGACGAGCATCACCTCGGCCGCCGGCGTGACGCGGATCGTGTCGAACAACCTGCCGACCTCGCCGGTCACGACGGGTGTGTTTCCGATCCAGCGAACCGATCCGGCCTATCAGTACGACACCAATCCGAATGCCATCACGGCGCAGAGCATCGATCTGGGGCTGCCGGCCAACCCCGTCGTCGCCGCCAGCCCGACCTGCCTGCCGATGGGAATGATCGGATTCACCACCACGGGGGTGGCGATCTTCAATGCGCTGGACGATGCCGGCAACGACGCCGTGGCGCACGAGATCCAGGACAGCTGCCAGGGGCATCCCGACGGATCCGGGCAATACCACTATCACGGACCATCCAGCTGCATGCCCAACGTCGACACCTCGGGGCTCGTGGGCTACGCGCTCGACGGTTTCGGCATCTACGGCGAGAAGGATCTGAGCACGGGCAAGACCCTGCACGACACGGACCTCGACGCCTGCCACGGCACGACCAGCCCGGTGATGTGGCAGGGACAGCTGGTCGACATGTATCACTACGTGCTCACGCCGGAATACCCTTACACCCTCGGCTGCTTCAAGGGCGTGCCGGTCGGCCTGTCGTCCAACCAGCAGGCCCAGGTGGCGGCGTTTCCCGGCTGAGCGGACGCGTGTGGGATCAGCCGGCGAGCGCGTGCAGGCTCTGGTCGCGCTCGAGCAGCCAGGCGCGGGGGTGACGGGTCATGCCGATGCGCTCGTAGTAGCGGTCGGCGGCAGGAGCGGCGAGCAGGATGAGCTTGGCCTTGGGGCCCAGCTGTGCCCGCGTGGCCTCGATCAGCGCGCGGCCGATGCCCTGGCCCTGCAGGGCGCGTTCCACGGCGAGGTCGCTGAGATAGCAGGCGTAGCTGAAATCGGTGACGCTGCGCGCGATGCCCACCAGGCGCTCGCCCTGCCAGGCGCTGACCGTGAGGTTGGCGTTGCGCAGCATGCCCTTGATGCATTCGAGGTCGTCCACCGGGCGGCGCTCGGCCAGCGTGGAGGCGCGCAGCACGCCGAGGAACTGCTCGACGCTGACGGGGGCGTTGACGCGGATGTCGAAGGCGGTGCGGGAGTCGTTCATGCGGAGGCGGGAGAGGCGGTGACGGCGAGGCGGGGGGCGGCGAGCTGCGGCCTGGTGGGGCGAGGCCGGCTCAGGCGAAGCGCGAAGGCGCGAAGGGCGCGGGGTCGAGCAGGGGCTGCTGCCCGCACATCATCTCGGCCAGCAGGCGCCCCGTGACCGCGCCCAGCGTGAATCCGTGGTGGGCGTGGCCGTGCGCCAGCCACAGCCCGGACAGGCGCGGGGCGGGACCGATCAGGGGCATCATGTCGGGGGTGCAGGGGCGCTGGCCCATCCAGGGCACGGGGTCCAGGCGTTCGCCGAAGTCGAGGAGCTCGCGCGCCCGGGGTTCGACGGCCTCGAGTTGCCGGGGCGTGGGGGGCGCGTCCAGGTGCGCCAGCTCGGCGCCGGTGGTCAGGCGGATGCCGCGGCGCATGGGGGCCAGCAGGTAGCCGACCTCGGCGTCCAGCACGGGTTGCCCGAGCGGGGTCTCGGCGCGCGGGGCGTAGTGCATGTGGTAGCCGCGTTTGACGGCCAGCGGCAGGCGCAGGCCCAGGCGCCGCGTGAGGGGCTGGGCCCAGGGGCCCAGCGCGATCACGGCCTGCGCGGCCTGGATCTCGCCGCCCTCGGCCTGCACCCGCCAGGCCTCGCGCAGCGTGGCGGCGTCGCCGCGCAGCAGGCTGCCGCCCAGGCGCTGGAACAGGTCTGCGTAGGCCTGCACCAGGCCTTGGGGATCGGAGCAGGGGACGGGCTGCAGGTAGCGCACGGCGCCGGCCAGGCGCGGGCTGAGGGAGGGCTCGGCGCGCCGCAGGGCCTCGGCGTCCAGCGCTTCGAAGGGCACGTCGAATTCGCGCCGGCAGTCCTCGGCCGCGCGTACTTCGGCCTGCCACCGCGCGGGGCTGCGGTAGATGCGCATCCAGCCCGCGGGGCGCAGCAGGTCCTGCGCGCCGGCCTGCGCGGCCAGCGTCTGGTGCTCGTCCAGGCAATGCCGGATCAGCGGCGCGTACTGGCGGGCGATGGCCATGTGGCGCCGCGGCGCCGAGTTGCGCCAGTAGCTCCACAGGAAAGGCAGCAGCGCGGGAAGGTCGCGGGGGTGGTAGCGCAGCTCGGGGGCGGTGTTGCGCGCGTAGCGCAGCAGGGTGCCGGTGTCGCGCGGGAAGGCGTAGGGAATGGCGCCTTCGCGCTGGATCAGCCCGGCGTTGCCCATCGAGGTCTCGCCCCCCGGCTCGCGGCGGTCGACCAGCGCCACCGAGCGACCGCGCTGCTGCAGGTGCAGGGCCACGCAGACGCCGACCATGCCGGCGCCGAGCACGAGGACATCGAAACGGTTTTGCATCGGGGGCGCATCGCGGGGAGCGGCGCCATGCCGGCGCCAGCGCACAGCATAGCCGCTGCTGCCCGCCAGGCTGTGCTACGCCGCGGCGTGCGCGGGCCAGCGCCGAAACAGGCCGACCCGCAGGCGCGCCGGCGCTCGCCGGCTTCGGTGGCTCAGCACTCGACGATGTTCACCGCCAGCCCGCCGCGCGAGGTTTCCTTGTATTTGCTGCGCATGTCGGCGCCGGTCTCGCGCATGGTCTTGATGACCTGGTCGAGGGACACCAGGTGGTGCCCGCTGCCGCGCAGGGCCATGCGCGCGGAGTTGATGGCCTGCACCGCGCCCATGGCGTTGCGCTCGATGCAGGGAACCTGCACCAGCCCGCCCACCGGGTCGCAGGTGAGCCCGAGGTGGTGCTCCATGCCGATCTCGGCCGCGTTCTCGACCTGCGCGGGGCTGCCCCCGAGCACCGCGCACAGACCCGCCGCGGCCATGCTGCAGGCCACGCCCACTTCGCCCTGGCAGCCCACCTCGGCGCCGGAGATGGAGGCGTTCTCCTTGTACAGCAGCCCGATGGCGCCGGCGGTGAGCAGGAATTCGACGATGCCTTGTTCGTCGGCGCCGGGACACAGCTCGACGTAGTAGTGCAGCACGGCCGGCACGATGCCGGCGGCGCCGTTGGTGGGGGCCGTGACCACGCGCCCGCCGGCGGCGTTCTGCTCGTTGACGGCCAGGGCCCACAGGTTCACCCAGTCCAGCGCGCGCAAGGGATCGTCGGAGGCCGGGGCACCTTGCTGTTTCAGCGAGCGCCACAGCGCCGGCGCGCGCAGGCGTACGCGGAAGCCGCCGGGCAGCTCGCCTTCATCGGCGCGGCAGCCGCGCGCCGCGCAGTCGTGCATGGCTTGCCAGATGCCCAGCAGCCCGGAATCGATGGCTTCGTTGCTGCGCCAGGCGCGCTCGTTCAGGCGCATGACGTCGCCGATGGAGCAGCGCAGGCGCGCGCAATGCTGCAGCAGTTCGGCGCCGCTGTGGAAGGCCAGGGGCAGCTGCGGCCCGGGCTCGGTGCGCAGCCCCCCGGCCAGCGCCTGGGCGTCCACCACGAAGCCGCCGCCGATGGAATACATGTCCTGCTGCAACAGCAGCGCGCCGCTGGCGTCCCAGGCGCTGAATCGCATGCCGTTGGGGTGCAGCGAGAGGGCGCGCCCGGACTCGAGCACCAGGTCGTGGGCGGGGTCGAAGGCCACCGGGTGGCGGCCCAGCAGCGCGAGCGAGCGGGATTCGCGCACCTGCTGCAACAACTGGGGGATGCGGTCGGGATCGACGCCATCCGGGCGCTCGCCCATCCAGCCCAGCAGCACCGCGCGGTCGCTTCCGTGGCCGCGGCCGGTGGCCGACAGCGAGCCGTAGAGCTGGCAGCTCACGCGCGCGGTGCGCTCGAGCATGCCCTGCTCGTCGAGCGCGCCGACGAAGCTGCGCGCGGCGCGCATGGGGCCCACGGTGTGGGAGCTGGAGGGTCCGATGCCGATGCGGAACAGGTCGAAGACGGAAACGGCCATGATGGGGTCCGGAGCGGCCGCACGGGCCGGGGTGGTCTCCATCCTAGGCCCGCCGTGGCGCGGCGGGCCCGCCATGGGCCTGCGCGCGTCGTGGGTATCGCGCGGCCCGCGGTGGGCCGGTGCCGGATCAGGCGGCCTGTTCGCAGGTGGCGGCGAGGTCGGCGGCGAAGGCGTCGACGGTCTGCGGCGTGGTGTCCCAGGCGCACATCAGGCGGCAGCCGCCGCCGGCGATGAACTCGTAGAACTGCCAGCCGCGCGCGTGCATGGAGTCGATGACCCGGCGCGGCAGCTGGGCGAACACGGCGTTGGCCTGCGGCGGATGCATGACCTGCACTCCGGGCAGGCCGCGGATGGCTTCGTGCAGGCGCTGGGCCATGGCGTTGGCGTGGCGCGCATTGTGCAGCCAGGTGTCGTTCTCCAGCATGCCCACCCAGGGGGCGGAGATGAAGCGCATCTTGGAGGCCAGCTGGCCGGCCTGCTTGAGCCGCCAGGCGAAGTCGCGCGAGAGCTCGGGGTCGAAGAACACCACGGCCTCGCCCACCGGCAGCCCGTTCTTGGTGCCGCCGAAGCACAGCACGTCGACCCCGGCGCGCCAGGTGATCTCCGAGGGGTGCACGTCCAGCGTGGCCACGGCATTGGCGAAGCGTGCGCCGTCCATGTGCACCTTGAGCTGCCGGCGCTTGGCGATGGCGGCGATGGCGCGCACTTCCTCGACGCTGTAGACGGTGCCGAGCTCGGTGGCCTGGGTCAGCGAGACCACCTTGGGCTTGGGATAGTGGATGTCGCTGCGCCGGGTGACCAGGTGCTCGATGGCGTCGGGGGTGAGCTTGCCCAGGCGAGCCGAGGGGCTCTCGCTCTCGCCCACCAGCAGCTTGGATCCGTTGGAGAAGAACTCGGGCCCGCCGCATTCGTCGGTCTCGATATGCGCCACCGGGGAGCACACCACGCTGTGGTAGCTCTGGCACATGGCCGCCAGCGCCAGGGAGTTGGCGGCGGTGCCGTTGAACACGTAGTAGACGTCGCAGTCGGTCTGGAACAGCTCGCGCAGCATGTCGGTGGAACGCTGGGTCCACACGTCGTTGCCGTAGCCGGGCTGGTGGCCGCAGGCATTGGCGTCGAGCAGGGATTGCAGCGCCTGGGGGCAGATGCCGGCGAGGTTGTCGCTGGCGAAATGCTGGCGGGCTTCGGTCTTCGGGGTGCGCGGGTCGGAGGTGGAGGAGGTCATGGGCTTGGGGAGGCGGTGTCTCAGCCGCTGCTGAGCGCGCCGGCCTTGTCCAGCGCCTCGAGCACCGCGCTGGGCGGCACGCGGCGCACCTGGGGACGGGCGACGTCTTCCAGCAGCACGAGTTCGAGCATACCTTGCGGGCCGGAGCGGTCCACGGGCAGCAGATCCAGCCAGCGGGCGGCGGCCACCCGCGGCAGGCGGGTGGGCAGGCCGGCGCGCACCAGCACGTCGCGCAGGCGCGCGGCGCTGGTGGGGCTTTGCACCCCGAGGTCCTCGCCCAGCGCGGTGGCCATCCACATGCCCAGCCCGACCGTCTCGCCGTGCAGGTACTGGCCGTAACCGACCAGGGACTCGATGACCCCGCCCAGGCGGGCGCCGAAGCTCAGCGGCGAGGGCGCGCGCTGGAGCTGGCGGTCCTGGGCCTCGATCTGGGCGCGCAACTCGGGAAAGCGCTGCACGGCGTGGGCCACGGCGGAGGATTCGCGGGCGCGCAGCGCATCGAGCTGGCTTTCCAGCCAGGCGAAGAATTCGGCGTCGCCCACCGCGGCGCATTTGATGATCTCGGCCAGTCCGGCCGAGACCTCGCGGGGCGATTCCTGCTGGGCCTGCAGCATGGCGCGCACGCCCTGGCCCAGGCGCGCGAAGGCCGAAGGGCGTCGGCCCTGCGGCGCGGCGCCCGCATCGGCGGGAGCGGGAGTCGGAGTGGGAGCGGGAGCGGGAGCGGAAGCGGGAGGCTCGAAGCCGGCCGGCGCCGCGGGGGCGGAGGGCGCCTGCGCAGGGGGCATGGCGCCCGCGGAGATCGCCGCGATCAGCCCGAGTTCGCGCAACTGCTCGAAGGAGCCGGGCGTGAGATCGGGGGAGCTGAGCATGGACAGCAGCGCTTCGTCGCTGCGCTGGCCGTCGATGAGCAGCAGCAGGTTGCGCATGGGCCTGCTCAGCGGGGGCTGGCGGGTGCTCAGGGCCTGGCGTCCGTTGTCGGTCTTGCGGTAGGTCTGGGGCATGCGGCGTCCGGCAGTCGCGGGAAGGGGCTGGCTCCGGGCCCGGGGCCGGAGCATGGTGCAAACCCTAACGGGGCCTCCGGGTCCGAGGCACCGGGGAAATCCGGATTGTGTCGTATTCCCGACGCAATCGGCGGCATTCTTGCGGGTTTCAGAATTTTTCCACCCAGGGGCGCAGCTCGATCTCCCAGCTCCAGGCGCTGCGTTCCTGGCGGATCAGGTGCAGATAGCTGCGCGCGATGGCCGCGGGGTCGAGCTGCCCGTCGGGCTGCGCGGGGGGCGTGCGATCGGGATGGGCGATGCCGCCATCGATGATCACGTGGGCCACGTGCACGCCCTGGGGCGCGAGCTCGCGCGCCAGCGCCTGTGCCAGCCCGCGCAGCGCGAACTTGCCCATGGCGAAGGCGCTGGAGCCGGGGAAGCCCTTGACGCTGGCCGAGGCCCCGGTGAACAGCAGGCTGCCGTGGCCGCGCGCCAGCATGCGCCGCGCGGCCTGCTGCGCCACCAGCATCGCGCCATGCGCGTTGACCTGCAGGGTCTGCAGCACCTGCGCGGGGTCGAGGTCGGTGATGGCGCCTCGCAGACGGGCGCCGGCGTTGTACACGACCACCTCGGGCCCGCCGGGATGCTCGTGGTCCAGCAGGGAGAACAGCGCGTCGACATCGCCGGCGCGCGTGGCATCGCAGTGCAGGGCGAGGGCGCCGAGTTGCCGCGCCTGTTCGCGCAGGCGCTCGGGGCGGCGCGAGGCGAGGGCCACGCGCATGCCGCCTTCCTCGGCGAAGCAGCGCGCCAGCGCGGCGCTGAGGCCGTCACCGACTCCGACGATCAAGGCCAGGGGGCGTGGTTCCATCGCTAGCTCCTGCGCAGGCAAAGCGCCATGGACCTGCAATGTAACGCGCGGGGCTTGCGCGGTGCGCCCCTGAGGGGGCGCCGGCGTGCTTGATGCGGGTCAAGGGCGCCCCGGGCGCTGCGCGGCATCATGCAGGACATGGCGCAAAGCCGCCCGCGGCGCCTGCAAGGGCGCGGGGTCCACCACCAGGAGAATTCGCCGATGACTGCTTCCTCCCACCCGCAAGGCCCGGCCACGGCATCGGCGATCCGTGCTATCGTGGGCCCGCTGGATGATCGCGCGGTGCTCGAGATCCTCGCGCTCGGCGCGTCCGAGGCCGAGGTGCTGCAGGCCTGCGCGTGGCGTGATGCGCGGGCCTCGCGCGCGGTGCCGGGCGAGTACGAGTTGCACGGAGCCGCCGCCCGGGTGTTCGAGGTGCTGGAACGCGAGGAGTTGCCGCCCGAGGCGGACCGCGCCTGAGCCCCGCACCGCGCCCGACGTGGCGCCGTGCAACGAACAACAAGGAGCCGCCTCGATGCCCTCCACCACCGCACCTGCCGACGCACCGGCCGCCCCGCCCGCGCCAGCCCCGGGCGCCTTGCCCGCGGCGCAGCTGGCCGCGCGCTGCGACGAATCGCTGTTCGAATTCTCCAGCACCGCGGATCTTCCGGCGACCACCGAGGTCGTGGGCCAGCAACGCGCCGCCGAGTCCATCGAGCTGGCGCTGGACATGGACAAGCCGGGCTACAACCTGTTCGTGCTGGGCCCCAACGGCTTCGGCCGCCATTGCATCCTCGAGCGCATGCTGGCCCGCCACGCCGCGCGGCGCAGCGCGCCGGACGACTGGTGCTATGTGAACCGCTTCTCCGATCCGGGCAAGCCGCGCCTGTTGCGGGTGCCGGCGGGACGCGGCGCGCAGCTCGGCCAGGACATGGACAACTTCGTCTCCGAACTGGCACGCGCCATTCCGGCGGCCTTCGAGAGCGAGCAATACCAGACCCGGGTGGAGGCCATCCAGAACGCCTACAAGGAGCGCGAGGAAGAGGCGCTGCGCCAGCTGGGCAGCGAGGCCTCGGCGCATGGCGTGGCGCTGATGCGCACGCCGCAGGGTTTCGTGTTCACCCCCCTCAAGGACGAGGCGGCGATGAGCCCGGCGGAGTTCGCCAAGCTGCCCGAGCAGGAGCAAAAGCGCATCGCCGGGCTGATCGAGGGCTACGGCCAGCGCCTGGGCCAGCTGATGCAGCAGTTGCCGCGCTGGCGCCGCGAGGTGCAGGCGCAGTTGCGCGAGGCCTCGCGCGACACCCTGGGCCTGGCCGCGGGGCACCTGATCGACGAGCTCAAGGAACGTTACGCGGACCTGGAGGAGGTGCTGGGCTTCCTCGACGAGGTCATGCGCGACGTGCTGGACGTGGGCGAGGAGCTGCGCGAGGAGTCCCGCTCCGAGGGCGGGCTGGCGGGACTGGCGGGCATGATGGCCGGCTCGCGCACCTCGCCGGCGCGCTGGAAGGCCAACCCCTTGGTGACACATGCGGCGGAGGCCTCGGCGCCGGTGGTGTACGAGGACAACCCCACGCTGCCCAACTTGATCGGGCGCATCGACCAGGTGGCGCAGTTCGGCACCCTGGTGACGAATTTCACGCTGATCAAGGCCGGCGCGCTGCATCGGGCCAACGGCGGCTACCTGGTGCTGGACGCGCTGAAGGTGCTGACCCAGCCCTTCGTCTGGGACAGCCTGAAGCGCGCGCTGCGCGGCGGGGAGCTGCGCATCGAGTCGCCGGGCCAGGCCTGGGGCCTGGTGGGGGCGATCGCGCTGGAGCCCCAGCCCATGCCCCTGGCGCTCAAGGTGGTGATGATCGGCGAGCCGCGCCTGTATTACCTGCTCAAGGATGCCGATCCGGAGTTCGCCGACCTGTTCCGGGTGGCGGCCGAGTTCGACACCGAATTGCCGCGCGACGCCGAGGGCGTGCGCGCCTACGCGGACTTCGTGGCCACGCTGGGGCGGCGCGCGGGGCTGCGCCCCTTCGATCGCGGCGCGGTGGCGCGCCTGGTCGAGCATGCGTCGCGCCTGGCCGGCGACGGCCAGCGCCTGAGCGCCAGCCGGCGCCTGCTGGCCGAGGTGCTGCAGGAGGCCGAGCACCTGGCGGCCGCGGCCTCGCGCGAGCTGGTGGGGCGCGGCGACGTGGACGCGGCGCTGCGCGCGCGCGAGCGCCGCGTGGACCGGCTGCGCGGGCGCCTGCAGGAGCAGATTCTGCGCGACAACCTGCTGATCGCGGTGCAGGGCGAGCGCGTGGGCCAGGTCAACGGCCTGGTGGTGATCGCCATGGACGACTTCGCCTTCGCCCACCCGGTGCGCATCAGCGCCACCGCGCGCGTGGGCGAGGCCGGCGTGGTCGACATCGAGCGCGAGACCGAGCTGGGAGGGGCGATCCACTCCAAGGGCGTGTTGATCCTGTCCTCCTTCCTCGGCGCGCGCTACGCGCGCGTGGTGCCGCTGGCGCTGTCGGCCAGCCTGGTGTTCGAGCAGTCCTACGGGCCGGTGGAGGGCGACAGCGCCTCGATGGCCGAGTTGTGCGCGCTGCTGTCGGATCTGGCCGACCTGCCGGTGCGCCAGTCCCTGGCCATCACCGGCTCGGTGAACCAGTTCGGCGAGGCGCAGGCCATCGGCGGCGTGAACGAGAAGATCGAGGGCTTCTACGACATCTGCGCCGCCCGCGGGCTGAGCGGCGAGCAGGGGGTGCTGATCCCGCGCTCCAACGTCAAGCACCTGATGCTGCGCGAGGACGTGGTGCAGGCCTGCGAGCAGGGGCGTTTCCACGTGTGGCCGGTGGACGATGTGGACCGGGCCATGGAGCTGCTGACCGGGGTGAGCGCCGGCGAGCCCGACGAGCAGGGGCTGGTGCCCGAGGACACGGTGAATTTCCGGGTGGGGGCGCAGTTGCTGGAGCTGGCGGCGATCCGCCAGGCCTACGCCTCGCCGAAGCGCACGGCACGGGCGCGGCGCGACGCCGCGGCCGAGCCGGAGCCGCCGCCCTCGGGGCCGCCGACTTCTCCACCGCCTTCGCCGCCGCCTTCGCCGCCGCCCGCCCGCCCGCGCGTGGCGCGGCGCGCTCGCTGATGCGCAATCCCGAGCCGGCGGCAACGGGGCAGCTGGTCACCCTGACCCTGCAGCCCGGCCTGGACGTGTCCTACGAGGTGGACACGCTGCTCGACGACCGCAAGCTGCACGCCTCGCACTACCGCGTGGATCCGGGAGGCAACGGCATCAACGTGGCGCGGGGCCTGGAGCGCCTGGGCCTGCCGGCGCATGCCTGCCTGGCGGTGGCGGGGGAGATCGGCGAGCTCATCGAGCGCCTGCTGCGACGCCAGGTGCGCCATGTGCACGCGGTGCGCATTCCCGGCGAGACGCGCATCAACGCCACGGTGCAGCAGGCGCGCCCCCCGGCGCAGTACGAGGTCATCGGCAGCGGCCCGCCACTGCCCGAGGCGGCCTTGCAGGATCTGCTGCAGCGGGTGCGCGGCCTGGGCGCCGGGGGCGTCGTGGCCTTGACGGGCTCGGTGCCGCCGGGCACCGCGGTCGGGCTGTACGCGACGCTGACCCGGGAGTTGCGCGCGCTGGGCGGACGCGTGGCGCTGGACATGCAGGGCGAGGCGCTGGCGCTGGCGGTGCGCGAGCGCCCGTGGCTGATCAAGCCCAACCGCTGGGAACTCGAGCAGTTGCTCGGGCGTGCCTTGCCGCGCATCGAGGACGTGCGGCGCGAGGCCTGCACGCTGGTGCGCCAGGGGGTGGAACATGTGTGCGTGTCGCTGGGCGCGCAGGGCGCCTTGCTGGCTGCCGCCGGCGGCGTCTGGCGCGGCATGGCGCCGCGGGTGGCGGTGCGCTCCACGGTGGGTGCCGGCGACTCCATGCTGGCCGGGTTGATGGCGGCGCTGGCGCGCGGGGACGCGCCGGAGCAGGCGCTGGGCCTGGGGCTGGCCTGCGGCAGCGGTACCGCCGCGCAGCCGGGCACCGAGATCTTCGAGGCCGCGCAGCTGCCGGAGCTGCTCGGGCGCACGCGGGTGCGGCGACTGGACGAGGCCCGCACCGGGGCCTGAGCGCTGCGTGCTCAGGCCGGGGCGAGGCCGCGGCGGCCGCGGGCCAGGGCACGCGCGCCCAGCAGGGCCAGCAGCGCCAGCAGGCCGAAGGCCCGCAGCTGGCTCACCTCGAACAGGGCGGCCACGGCCCCGGCCAGCGCCCCGGCGCAGTTGATCACGCTGGAGGCCCAGGCCATGCGCAGGCCCATGTCCTGCTGTGCGCGTTCGAGGATGGCGCGGAACAGCGGGGACAGCAGCACGCCGGCGCCCACCATGAACACCCCGTAGAAGCCCACCACCAAGGCGGCCGGCAGGCGCAGCAGCGCGGCGGCCAGCGTGGCGGCGATGCCCCACAGGCACAGGTCGAGCGCGCGCGTCATCAGCAGGCCGCGGGGGTAGAGGTCGAGCAGGCGGTCGACCAGCCGGGTGCCGGCGATGTAGGCGCCGCAGGCGTAGAGCTGCGCCCACACGAAGCCGCGGCTGCCGCCGTCGGCGGCGCGCAGCATGAAGGGACCGCTGACCACCCAGAGCACCATGACGGTGAACACCAGGCACCACACGCCCAGCAGGCTCATCATGGGGCCGTTGCGCAGCAGGGCCAGGTAGCCGGCGCCGATGGAGCGGATGGACAGCGGGCGGCTGCGCGAGCGGTCCACGGTCTCGGGCATCCAGCGCGCCAGCAGCGCGAGCAGCGCGGCGCCGCCGGCGCCCAGCAGCACGAAGCTGCCCTGCCAGGGCGCCAGCAGCATGGCCCCGGCGCCCAGCGCCGGGCCGAGCGCCGGCGCCAGCACCGTGATGCTGCCCATCCAGGCCTGGATGCGAATGGCCGTGCGCGCCTCGAACAACTCGTGGATGCCGGCATAGCCCACGGTGATGGCCCAGACTCCGGCGCAGCCCTGGGCCAGGCGCGCGGCCAGGAACCACTCGTAGCGGGCCATCAGCGCGCAGGCCAGGCTGGCCAGCGCGAAGCCGGCCACGCCGGCCAGCAGCACGACGCGGCGTCCGAGGCGGTCGGACACGGGGCCGGTGATCAGCTGCACCAGGGCTGCCCCGGCCGACCAGATGGCGATGCTGAGCTGGGCCGCCGCCTGGCTGACGCCGAAGCCCTGCTGCAGCCGCGGCAGGGCCGGCAGGAACATGTCCTGCGACAGGTAGACGACGACTTCCAGCAGCACCAGGGCGAGCGGGAAGCGCCACCAAGGGGTGGTCTGCGGTGCTGCGGGCATCGTCGGGCAGGGTCGGGATTGCGGCTGGGGCCGGCGGAAGCTCCGGCGCAGGGGCCGGCCCGCCCGCCGGGCGGCGCAAGCCTCGGCGGCCCGCGTGCGGCGATTGTGCGCACGCGGGTCGCGCGCGCGCACGCCCGCGGCAAAAACCCGAGTACCCGAGTTCCCGAGCGGGCCTTCAAGGGCCCGAGTGCCCGGGTGCCCGGGTGCCCGAGGCCCGGCCTGCTCAGCGAGCCTTCAGGTCGACGGTGCGCCGGGCCGTGCGCGCGGCCTTGTGGTCCTTCTGGCCGGTGTTGGCGTGGCGCCCGGCGATTTCCTCGGCCGCGGCCTGCTCACGCGGGGCCTCGGCGTCACGCCGTGGCGCGCGCCGTTCGGCCGGGGCCTTGGGCGACACGGCGGGCGCGCGTGGGGGTTTGCTGGAGGGGGACATGGCATGCTCCGCGATGCGGGCCCGCGACGCGCGGACCTCTCGTCGCCCAATCTAGGCCCGGCGGGCAGCGCGCGCGCGCCAGCACGCGCGCATCGCTTGATCCGGCGCGGGGTCGGAGTCTGCCAGCAGGCTAGAGCTCCACCACCACCTTGCCCATCACGCCGCGCGCGGCCATGCGCTGCAGCGCGTCGAGCGCGCCGTCCAGGCCGACGCGCTCGGTGATGGGCGGGCGCAGCCTGCCCTGGGAGAACCAGGCGACGAGTTGCTCCATGTCGCGCAGGTGGGCGGCGGGGTCGCGTTGCAGGGCCTCGCCCCAGTACACGCCGAGCAGGCGGCGTTCCTGCAGCAGCAGCAGGTTGAGCGGCAGGCGCGGGATCTCGCCCGCGGCGAAACCCACCACCAGGTAGCTGCCGCGCCAGGCGGTGGCGCGCAGCGCTTTCTCGGCGTAGGGGCCGCCCACCGGGTCGAGCACGACGTCGGCGCCGCGCCCGCCGCTGAGTTCGAGCACGCGCTGGCGCAGGTCCTGGGTGGCGTAGTCGATGCCGGCGTCGGCTCCGTGGCGGGCCGCCAGTTCCAGGCGCGAGGCGCTGGAGGCGGCCGCGATCACGCGCGCTCCCATCGCCTTGCCGACCTCGACGGCGGCCAGTCCGACGCCGCCGGCCGCTCCCAGCACGAGCAGGGTCTGGCCTTCGCGCAGGCAGCCGATGGTGCGCAGCGCATGCAGGGCGGTGCCGTAGGTGAGCACGAAGGCGGCGCCCTGCGCGAAGTCCATGCCGGAGGGCAGGGGGAGCAGGCGCGCGGCGTCGACCACGCAGCGTTCGGCGAGTCCGCCGTGCCCGGCGAAGACCACCACGGGGTCTCCCACGCGCACATGGCGCACGCCTTCGCCCAGGGCCTCGACCTCGCCGGCGAACTCGGCGCCGGGCGAGAAGGGCAGCGCGGGCTTGACCTGGTACAGGCCCTGCACGATCAGCGCGTCGGGAAAGTTGAGCGAACAGGCGCGCACCCGCACCACCACCTGGCCGGGGCCGGGCAGGGGGTCTGCCGCCTGCTCCAGGCGCAGATCGGCAATGGGCCCGAAGGCGTGGCACATCAGAGCGTTCATGGGGTGGGGGCGTGGGGGGTGTGGACGGCGGCGGCCGCGATCTCGGCGAAGCGTTCCTGCACGGCCTGGCCGATGCGGGCGTGGGGCAGGATGTAGCACTGCCCGCGGGCCATGGCCTCGAAGGCGATGCGGGCGATGTCGTCGGGGCTCAGGCGCCCGGCCAGCACCGCGTGTTCCATGTTCTGCTCGTAGGGCAGCGAGGCCTCGGAGGCCGGCGCGGTGGCGCCGAAGCGTTCGGGACGCACGCGGCTGCTGGCGTGGATGCGGGTGGGGACCCAGGCCGGGCACAGCACCGACACCTGGATGGGGCTGTGCTGCGCGGCCAGCTCGGCGCGCAGGGTCTCGGACAGGGCCACCACGCCCTGCTTGCTGGCGTTGTAGGCGGCCAGCCCGGGGGTGGACACCAGCCCGGCGGCCGATGCCGTGTTGAGCACCTGCGCCGCCACGCCCGCGGCCTGCATGCGCGGCAGGAAATGCCGGATGCCATGGGCCACGCTGAACAGGTTGACGCCGATCACCCATTCCCAGTCCGCCGCGCTGTGTTCCGAGGCCAGGCGGCTGAAGCCCACGCCGGCGTTGTTGCACAGCAGGTGCACGGCGCCGAAGCGGGCGAAGGCAGCCTCGGCCAGGGCGGCGACATCGGCCTCGCGGCTGACGTCGGCGGCGTGGAGCAGCAGGCGCGCCGGATCGGCGCCGAGGGCGCGACCGGCGGCCTGCAGTGCGTCGGGATCCAGGTCGCTGAGCACCAGGCGCATGCCGCGCGCCAGCGCCTGGCGGGCCAGCGCCAGGCCGATGCCCCCGGCGGCGCCGGTGATCACGGCGACGCGATCGCTGAAATCCTGCATGGTGCGCGTCTCCTGGACGAGAGAGTGGGGAGGGCTGCGATGGGGGATCAGGCCGGCTCGCCGGCACCCGCCCCCTGGTAGCGCAGGAGTTGCTGGCGGCTGTCGCCCAGCCAGAGCTCGGCCAGGCTGAGACGCTTGAACCAGTGGCTGAGCGCCAGCTCGTCGCTCAGGCCGATGCCGCCGTGCAGTTGCACGGTGCCCTGCGCGATCTCGCGACAGGCGCGCCCGACGCGGGACTTGACCGCCGCCATCAGCCTGGCGCGCCGCGCCGGGGGCTCGAGCTCGATCCGGCGTGCGGCCAGCCAGACCATGGAGCGTGCCTGCTCGAGTTCCATCCACAGGCTGGCAGCGTGGTGCCGCAGCACCTGTTGCGCGGCCAGCGGGCGCCCGAACTGCACGCGGGTGTTGAGGTAGGCGACGGTGGCGTCCAGCGCGGCCTGCATCACGCCCACGGCGTCGGCGCAGACGGCGGCCAGCCAGAGGTCGCGCAGTTCGTCGGCGAGGGGCAGGGCCGGGCCCTGCAGCCGGGCCGCGGCGGGCAGGCGCACGCCGCGCAGGCTCAATTCGGCGGCGCGCTGGCCGTCCAGCAGCGCATAGGGCCGCAGGCCCAGACCCGCGGAGTCGGCCGGGACGGCGAACCAGCCGGGGCTGCCGTCCTCGCAGCGGGCCCAGACCAGCAGCACTTGCGCCTGCGCTGCCTGCAACACCAGGCTCTTGGCGCCATCGAGCACCCAGCCCTGCGCGTCGGCGCGGGCGCTGCATCGCGGCGTGCCGTGCTCGAAGCTGGCCCCGGGCTCGAACAGGGCGACGGCGCCGACACCGCCTTCGGCCAGGCGCGGCAGCCATTGCGCGGCGCCGGGGCCGCCGGCGCGCGCGAGCAGGTGCGTGGCCAGCACGCAGCTGCCCAGCACGGGCTCGAGCACCATGGCCGGGCCCAGCACCTCCAGCGCGTGCAGCGCGTCGGCCAGCGGCGCCTGCAGGCCGCCGTGTTCCTGGGGCACGAGCAGGGCGGCCAGGCCCAGTTCGCACAGGCCCTGCCAGCGCTCGGGGTCGAAGCCGCCCTCGGCCTGGGCGCGCCGGCGCTGCTCGAAGCCGTACTCGCGCTGCACGAAGCGCAGCAGGGAATCGCCGAGCATGCGCTGTTGGTCGGTGGCTTGCATGGCCGGTGTCGGTGTCGGGGACGGTGTTGGTGTCGGTGACGGTGTCGGTGACGGCGTCAATCGCGGGGGCGGGTGCCGGTGGTGTCCTTGCCGGGGTCCAGGCCCAGCGCGCCGGCCAGGATGTTGAGCTGGATTTCGTTGCTGCCGCCGTAGATCGACACCTTGCGCCAGTTGGCATACTGCGCCGCCAGCAGCGCGCAGTCTTCGCCGGCCACCGGCTCGAAGCCCGGCGGGGGCTCGAAGGCCTCGGGCTCGAAGGGCAGGGCGCGGGCTCCGGCGGCGCGCATCAGCAGCTCGCTGGCGCGCTGCTGCAGCCGGCTGCCCAGCACCTTGAGCATGGAGGCCTCGGCCCCGGGAGGTCCCTCGCGCAGCAGCATGCGCGCCTGCGTGGCCTCCAGGGCCAGCAGGTCGATCTCCAGCTCGGCGATGTCGGCCGCCAGCAGCGGCTGCTCGCCGGGGCGCAGGCCCTGGGCGTCGGGCCGCGCGGCGAGCTCGCGCAGGCGGTCGAGCTCGCGCTGGATGGTGCCGATGCCGGCGATGTTGGCGCGCTCGTGCCCGAGCAGGTACTTGGCCACGGTCCAGCCCTGGTGCAGTTCGCCGACCAGATTCCCGCGCGGCACGCGCACGCCGTCCAGCCAGACTTCGTTGACCTCGTGCTCGCCGTCGAGCAGCCGGATGGGGCGCACGCGCACGCCGGGGCTGCGCATGTCCACCAGCAGGAAGGAAATGCCGCGCTGGGGCCGGGCCTCGGGGTCGGTGCGCGCGAGGCAGAACATCCAGTCGGCATGCTGGGCCAGCGTGGTCCAGGTCTTCTGGCCGTGCAGCACGAAGTCCTCGCCCTCGGGCAGGGCGCGTGTCTTGAGCGAGGCGAGGTCGGAGCCGGCGCCGGGTTCGGAGTAGCCCTGGCACCACCAGCTGCGCCCCTCGATGATGGGCGGCAGCAGGCGCGCGCATTGCTCGGGGGTGCCGAAGCGCAGCAGCACGGGGGCCAGCATCTTGAGCCCGAAGGGCAGCTGGCGCGGCGCGCCCAGGCGCGCGCATTCCTCGTCGAACACGGCGCTTTGCGCCGGGCTCCAGGCGCGTCCGCCCCATTCGAGCGGCCAGTGCACGGCGCCCAGGCCCCGTGCGTGCAGCAGGCGCTGCCAGGCCAGGTAGTCCTCGCGCTCCAGGCGCTGGCCCGACAGCACCTTGCGGCGCAGGGCCTCGGGAAGCAGCTCGCGCAGGGTCTGGCGCAGTTCGCGGCGCAATCCGGCCAGTTCGGGGAGGATGTCGATGTCCATGCGGCTTCAGGAGGCCTGGGTGTTGCGCAAAACCGCTGTGCGGAACGCAGTTCCATGGGGCTAGAATGGGCTCATTCTTCCGTCGGGTCCGGGGGCTGTCAAGGCGCCGGGCCCGGGCGCTGGCAGGGAGCAGGAACCATGGATGCACGCCGCAGATCAGCCGGCCGCAGGGCGGCGCAGGGCCCGCTGGAGGCCGCCCGCGGAGCGGATGGCGACCCGCGCCAGTTCGTCACCGCGCTGGCACGCGGGCTGGAGGTGCTGGCCTGCTTCCGCTCGCGTGACCGCGCGCTGGGCAACCAGGACATCGCCGCGCGCTGCGCGCTGCCCAAGTCCACGGTTTCGCGCCTGACCTACACCCTGACCCGGCTGGGCTACCTGAGCCACGACGAGGACAGCGGCAAGTACCGCCTGGGCAGCGCCACCCTGGCCCTGGGCAGCAGCGTGCTGGCGCGCATGGACATGCGCCAGCTGGCGCGGCCCTGGATGCAGCATCTGGCCGACGCCACCGGCACCATGGTGTCGCTGGGCCTGCGTGACCGCCTGTCCATGATCTACGTGGAGAACTGCCGCAGCTCCTCGGCGCTGACCCTGAGCCTGGACGTGGGCTCGCGCATTCCGCTGGGCAGCACCGCGATGGGCCGTGCCTGGCTGGCCGCGGCGCCCGAGGATGAGCGCGAGCTCCTGGTGCGGGAACTGGCCGCGCAGGAGGGCGAGCAGGGGCCCGCGCTGCGCGCCGGTATCGAGCGCGCACTGCGCGAGGTGCGCGAACTCGGCTGCGCCTGTTCCTTCGGCGACTGGCAGCCCGACGTGAACGCCATCGCCGTGGCCGTGGATGCGGGCCGCGGCATGCCGCCCATGGCCATCAATTGCGGCGGGCCTGCGTTCCAGCTGAGCCCCGAATTCCTGCTCGGACAGGCGCGGCCGCGCCTGCTCGAGCTGGCCGAGCGACTGCGCCTGGCGGTGCAGGCCTGAGCGGCCCGGCGCGCAGCGCATCCCCCCCGAATCGTCTGGAGACATCATGCCCAAGGTCCACACCCGCCTCGATCTCGACGTCGCCGTGCTCACGCTGGACAACCCGCCGGTCAACGGCTTCGGCCTGGAACAGCGCCGGCTGCTGATCGAAGCCCTGGACCAGGCCGCGGCCGATCCGGCGGTGCGGGCGATCGTGGTGACGGGGGCCGGCGCGCTGTTCAGCGGTGGCGCGGACATCCGCGAGTTCGGCAAGCCGGAGATGATCGCCTCGCCGCACTTGCTGGACGTGTTGCAGGTGGCCGAGTACAGCGCCAAGCCGGTGGTGGCGGCCATCCACGGCACCTGCATGGGCGGCGGGCTGGAGTTCTCGCTGGCCTGCCACGGGCGCGTTGCGCTGGCCGGCGCCCTGGTCGGGCTGCCCGAGGTCAAGCTGGGGCTGCTGCCGGGCAGCGGCGGCACCCAGCGCCTGCCGCGCGCGCTGGGCCTGGCGAGGGCGCTGGACCTGATCGTGTCCGGCGAGCCGGTGCCGGCCGCGCAGTTGCGCGAGGGCGCGCTGTTCGATGCCGTGGTGGACGAGGATGTGGTGGGCGCCGCCTGCGCGCTGGCGCGCCAGCTGGCGCAGGCGGGCCAGCGGCCTCGCCTGCGCGAGCGCGAGGTGCCGGACGCGCCGGCGTCCGCGCAGGAGTTGCTTGGCGCGCGTCGCGAGCTGGCGCGGCGCCAGTACCCGCGCCAGCCGGCGCGCCTGCACGCCATCGACGCGGTGGCCGCCAGCCTGGGCGACTTCGAGGCCGGCATGGAGCTGGAACGCTGGCTGTTCTTCGCCTTGCTGGCCACGCCCGAATCGCATGCCATGCGCCATGCGTTTTTCGCGGAGCGGGCGGCGGCGCATGTGCGCGGCGTGCCCGCGGACACCCCCGTGCGGCCGGTTCGCCTGGTGGGCGTGGTGGGCGCCGGCACCATGGGCGGGGGCATCGCGATGAACTTTCTCAACGCGGGGCTTCCGGTGGTGCTGGTGGAGGCCCGCCAGGAGGCGCTGGAGCGCGGCCTGGCCACGGTGCGCTCCAACTACGAGGCCTCGGCGCGTCGCGGGCGCCTGAGCGCCGAGCAGGTGGAGCAGCGCATGGCGCTGCTGCGGCCCAGCCTGGACTTCGAGGCGCTGGCGCCCTGCGACCTGATCATCGAGGCCGTGTTCGAGGACCTGCAGGTCAAGCGCGAGGTGTTCCAGCGCCTGGATGCCGTGGCGCGCGAGGGGGCGATCCTGGCGTCCAACACCTCCACGCTGGACCTGGACGCCATCGCCGGCTTCACGCGCCGCCCGGCCGACGTCGTGGGCATGCATTTCTTCAGCCCCGCCAACGTCATGAAACTGCTGGAAGTGGTGCGCGGGGGCCAGACCTCGGCGCAGGTGCTGGCTACCGTCATGCGCCTGGCCCGCTCCATCGGCAAGACGGCGGTGGTGTCGGGCGTGTGCGACGGATTCATCGGCAACCGCATGCTGGAGCATTACGGGCGCATGGCGCATTTCCTGGTGGAGGAGGGCGCCTCGCCGCAGCAGGTGGACCGCGCGCTGGAGGACTGGGGCATGGCCATGGGCCCCTTTCGCATGAGCGACCTGGCGGGCAATGACATCGGCTGGGCGATCCGCAAGCGGCGCTACGTGGACAAGCCCCAGGTGCGCTACTCGCGCCTGGCCGATCGCCTGTGCGAGCTGGGGCGTTTCGGACAGAAGACAGGAGCCGGCTGGTACCGCTACGAGAGCGGCAGCCGCGAGGCGCTGCCCGACCCCGAGGTGGACGCGCTGATCCGCCAGTATCGGCACGACATCGGTGTGAGCGCGCGCGCCGTGAGCGATCGCGAGATCGTCGAGCGCTGCATCTACGCCCTGGTCAACGAGGCCGCGCGCATCCTGGAGGAGGGCATCGCGCAGCGCGCCTCCGACATCGACATGGTGTACCTGGCCGGCTATGGTTTCCCGCTGTGGCGCGGCGGGCCGCTGATGTGGGCCGACATGCAGGGCAGCTACATGTCGGCCCGGCGCATGCGCGAGTTCGCGGCGCAGCCCGGCGGGGATGCCGCCTTCTGGGAGCCGGCGCCCTGGCTGGCGCGCCTGGCCGCGCGCGGCGCGGGCTTTCACGAGGCCTGAGACGGATTTCACGAGGCCGGCAGCGCGCCGGCATGCCTGTCCTCCCACGATGGAGTTTCCGGAGAACCCGATGAGCACGAACAATCTGCAGGTGTTGCTGGCCGAGCGGCCGGTCGGCTGGCCCGAGGCGCGTCACTTCAAGATCCAGCAGGCGCCCCTGCCGGTGCCCGGCGAGGGCGAGGTGCTGGTGCGCAACCTGTGGCTGTCGCTGGATCCGTACATGCGCGGACGCATGTCGGACGCCAAGTCCTACGCCGAGCCGGTGGCGCTGGGCGCGGTGATGATCGGTGGCACCGCGGGCGAGGTGGTGGAGTCGCGCCACCCGGATCTGCGCCCCGGCGACAAGGTGGTGGGCATGCTGGGCTGGCAGCGCTACGGCTGCGCCCCGGCGCGCGCCCTGATGAAGGTGGACGATTCGCGCGTGCCCCTGCAGGCCTACCTGGGCACCCTGGGCATGCCGGGGGTGACCGCGTGGTACGGGCTGTTGCGCATCTGCGAACCCAAGGCGGGCGAGACCGTGGTGGTGACGGCCGCCTCGGGCGCGGTGGGCGCGGTGGTGGGCCAGCTGGCCAAGGCCCGGGGCTGCCGCGTGGTGGGGGTGGCCGGCGGCGAGCGCAAGTGCCGCTACGTGATGGAGGAACTGGGCTTCGATGCCTGCGTGGACTACAAGGCCGGGCGCCTGGGCGAGGACCTGCGGGCCGCGCTTCCCGACGGGGTGGACTGCCTGTTCGAGAACGTGGGCGGCGAGATCTTCGACCGCCTGCTGGGCCTGATGCGCCCCTTCGGCCGGGTGGCGCTGTGCGGCATGATCTCCGACTACAACGCCACCGAGCCCCATCCCATGCGTAACCTGCGCGCGGTGTTGATCCACCGCCTGAAGCTGCAGGGATTCATCGTCTCCGAACACATGGAGTTGTGGCCGCAGGCGCTGCGCGAACTGGCGGATCTGGCCGCGGCGGGCAAGCTGCGCTGGCGCGAGACCGTGGCCGAGGGCCTGGAGCGCGCGCCCGAGGCCTTCATCGGCCTGTTGCGCGGCGAGAACTTCGGCAAGCAGCTGGTGCGGGTGGGCTGAGCCATGGGTGCCGATGCGAGCAAGGAGCCGGGCGAGGGCCCGGGCAGCGGCTCCGGGCGCCTGCGCGAGGTCAGCGCGGCCCTGGCCTTCGACCAGCAGCGCCTGGGCGACTATCTGGCCCCGCATCTGCCGGAACTGCGCCCGCCCCTGCGCGTGTCGCTGTTCGAGGGCGGGCAGTCCAACCCCACGTATCTGTTGCGCGACGCCGCGGATCATCGCTGGGTGCTGCGCCGCAAGCCGCCGGGCCGCTTGCTGCCCTCGGCGCATGCGGTGGACCGCGAGTACCGGGTCATGTCGGCGCTGGCGGACAGCGAGGTTCCGGTGCCGCGCATGCGGGTGTTGTGCACCGACGAGTCGGTGATCGGCACCATGTTCTACGTCATGGACTGGGTGCAGGGCCGCATTTTCTTCGACCCGCGCCTGCCGGGCCTGGAGCCGGGCGAGCGTGGCGCCTTGTTCGACGCCATGAACCGCTCGATCGCGGCGCTGCACCGGGTCGACCCGGCGGCCGCGGGCCTGGGGGACTATGGCAAGCCGGGTCGCTACGTGGCGCGCCAGATCGAGCGCTGGAGCCAGCAGTACCGTGCCAGCCAGACCGAGCCGCTGGAGGCCATGGAGCGCCTGATGCAATGGTTGCCCGAGCATGTGCCCGAGGGCGACGAGGTGTCCGTGGTGCATGGCGACTTCCGCATGGACAACCTGATCTTCCATTCCAGCGAGCCGCGGGTGCTGGCGGTGCTGGACTGGGAGCTTTCCACGCTGGGACATCCGCTGGCCGATTTCGCCTACCACTGCATGGCCTGGCGCCTGGGCCCGGGGCAGTTCCGCGGCATGGCCGGCGAGGACCTGGCGGCGCTGGGCATTTCGGCCGAGCAGGACTACGTGGCGGCCTATTGCGCGCGCACCGGGCGCGCGCCGGTGGCACCCGAGGCCTGGGAATTCTTCCTGGCCTTCAACATGTTCCGCCTCGCGGCGATCCTGCAGGGCGTGCTGGCGCGCGCCCTGCAGGGCAACGCGGCCAGCGCGCAGGCGCTGGAGGCGGGTTCGCGCGCGCGCCCGCTGGCCGAGGCGGCCTGGGCGCAGGTGCAGCGCATCGGCGCGCGCTGAGCGTACGGCAGGCTCCCCGAGGAGACGACGATGGATTTCGAGTATTCCCCCAAGGTCCGCGCGTGGCAGCAGCGCATGCACGATTTCCTGGAGCGCCATGTGCTGCCGGCCGAAGCCGTGTTCGCGGCCGAGGTGGCGGCGAACCGCGCGGCCGGCAACGCCTGGCAGCCGACGCGGGTGATGGAGCGGCTCAAGGAGCAGGCGCGGGCCGACGGGCTGTGGAACCTGTTCCTGCCCGATTCCAGCCGCGGGGCGGGCCTGAGCAACCTGGAATACGCGCCGCTGTGCGAGATCATGGGGCGCTCGCCGCTGGCCCCCGAGGCCTGCAACTGCTCGGCCCCGGACACCGGCAACATGGAGGTGCTGGAGCGCTACGGCACGCCGGAGCAGCAGCAGCGCTGGCTGGAGCCGCTGCTGCGCGGGGAGATCCGCTCGGGCTTCGCGATGACCGAGCCCGCGGTGGCTTCCAGCGATGCCACGAACATCCAGGCGAGCATCCGGCGCGACGGCGACGACTACGTGATCGATGCGCACAAGTGGTGGACCTCGGGAGCCAACGATCCGCGTTGCAGGATCCTCATCCTGATGGGCAAGACCGACCCGGATCATCCGGATCGCCACTTGCGGCAGTCGATGATCCTGGTGCCCATGGACGCCGCGGGCGTGACGGTGCTGCGCCACCTGGACGTGTTCGGATTCGACGATGCCCCCCACGGGCACGCCGAGCTGCGCTTCGAGGGCGTGCGGGTGCCGGCGTCCAACATGCTGCTGGGCGAGGGCCGGGGTTTCGAGATCGCGCAGGGGCGCCTGGGGCCGGGGCGCATCCACCATTGCATGCGCCTGATCGGGCTGGCCGAGCGCGCGCTGGAAGACCTGTGCCGGCGGGTGGTGGCCAGGCGCGCCTTCGGGCGCAGCCTGGCCGAGCAGGGCGTGACCCGCGAGCGCATCGCCGAGGCGCGCATGCGCATCGACCAGGCGCGCTGGCTGGTGCTGGCCGCGGCCGATCGCATGGACCGCCTGGGCAACAAGGCCGCGCGCAAGGACATCGCGATGATCAAGGTGGTGGCGCCGAACATGGCCTGCCAGGTCATCGACTGGGCCATCCAGGCGCATGGCGGCGCCGGGGTGTCGCAGGACTTCGGGCTGGCCCAGGCCTATGCCAACGCGCGCACCCTGCGCCTGGCCGACGGCCCCGACGAGGTGCACCGCGACCAGATCGCCCGCATGGAGCTCGAGCCCTACCTGCGGGCCGTCAGGGGCGACTGAGGCGTCGGGAGGCACGAGCGCCGGATTCTGCCGGCATGCCTCGGGCGGAAATCAAGGACCACGCGCGCGCGGGCTGATCTGGCGCAGGAAGCGGCGCCGGTACCCAGCGGAGTGTGCGGGTTCTTGATGCGCCACAATGTAATGAAATGTGACGACTCCTACAAAGGATGCAAGCGGTCATTCGATCGCGCAGCCGAAGGAGTCCATCATGAACAAGCAGCAAAACTCGCCCGTGCGCCGCCTGGTGGTGGCCGCGTTGTGCGCCGGACTGGCGCTTCCCGTGGCGGCCCTCGCCGCCGGTGGAGGCGGTGGCGGCGGTGGTGGTGGCGGTGGCGGTGGGGCCGGCGGCGGCGCCGGGGCCGGCGCGGGGCTGGGAGCCGCGGGCTCAGCGGGCCATGGGCCCGGCCCGGGCCAGGCATCGCCCGCCCAGAACCAGCAGCAGGATCTGGAGCGGACCCGCACCCGCGAGCAGACGCGCGAGCAGACACGCGAGCAGACCCAGGAGCAGACCCGGGACCAGACCCGTGACAGGACGCGGGACCAGACCCGCGACCAGACCCGGGATCAGACCCGGGATCAGGCCATGGATCGCGCACGCGACCAGACGCGCGACCAGACCCTGGACCAGGACCGCACCCGTGATCAGGACCAGGATCGCGATCGCGACCAGGACCAGGATCAGGATCAGGACCGCATCAGCCGCTGAAACGGCACACGCCTTCGCGGCGCGCTCGCCGCGAAGGGCCGCAAGCTACCCGAGACCGGGAGTTCCATCATGAAGCCCCACACCATCCGCACCGCCCTGCTGGGTTCCGCAGCCCTGGGGACCGCCTTGCTGGCGGCCTGCGGCGGCGGATCCAGCAGCACCTCGTTCACGCCCTACGTGCCGAGCGACCAGCTCGCGATCTGCAAGCCGGGCAAGGACGTCATCGGAACCTGGAAGACCCTGTCGGACAACAATACGTTGATCCCCGATTCGGCTTCCCTGGCCTTTTTCAGCTACAACCAGCCCTCGGTCAACAGCTCGGGCATGGTGGTGTTCCGGGGCCGCGCGCGCGAGACCGGTGGCGGCGGCATGAGTCGAGGCGTGTTCGCGCTCGACGCCTGCGCGACCCGCCCGAAGATGTACACCGTGGCCGACACCAACTTCCAGGTGCCTGACCCGAACAACACCGGCGCGTTGTTCACGGAGTTCCCGTCCATCCCGCGCATCGACATCGATTCAGCGGTGATCGCCACGCGCGGCCAGTCCAAGCCGGTGTGGACCCTCGCGGACGGTACCCAGCTGGGAACCACGGGCGTCTACGCCACCATGCCCAAGGCCCTGGGCACGGCCGTGAACCTGCTGGGTGGCGTGGCGGACTTCAGCTACATGCAGGTGCCGGGCGCGACGACCGCGGGCACGCGCTTCGACCAGTTCCCGGGCTCGCCTTCGGTGACCCAGGGGCGCTACGTGGTGTTCAAGGGCAACTACACGGACGGCAGCACCTCGCGCACCGGGGTGTACTACCGTGACCTGAACACCCCGAACGCGCCGGTGCAGCGCATCGCGGACTCGACCACGCCGATCCCGGGGGCCTCCACGCCCTTCGGCTCGACCGCGCCGCCCAGCGCGGCGGGAGGCAAGGTGGTGTTCGTGGGTCTGGACAACGAAGACGCTCCCACGGCCGGAGGCCTGTATCTGGCGAACGTGGCACCGGATCCGACGTTGAATCCGCTGGTGACCATCGGCGGCACGCAGGTGCCGGACCCGACCGGTGCGCCGCTGCCGCCCATGCCCGGCGCGAGCAGCCCGCCGACCTTCAGCCAGATCGGTGAGGGCCTGAGCTACGACGGGCGCTACGTGTCCTTCTGGGGCGCCTGGGATACCCAGGACCCGCAGCAGATGCGGACCATCGCGCTGAAATGCCCGACCGACGGCAACAAGGACCTGATCAACGCCTGCAACGGCCAGTATCCGGGCGGCGTGGCGAACCTGCCAGAGCCGGTGAACCAGGGCATCTTCGTCTACGACACCAGCAGCGGCAAGCTGTGGATGGCGGCGCGCGCCGGCAGCGGCGAGCAGTTCCAGGACCTGCTGTTCTGGACCTTCTCGGGCGCACCGGCCACCACCGGGTCGTCGGGATCGGGTGGATCGAGTGGATCGGGAGGATCGGGAGGGACCTCCGCGGAAGGCGGAAGCTCCGGGCCCACGGATGCCGAGCCCCCGCGCTGGCGCGCCTCCGCCTTCACGGCGGTGGATGGGGACCTCGGCGTGCTGTTCAAGGGCACTCTGACCCCGCCGGCCAGCGGCACGGGCCCTGCCTCGGGGATCTACGGCTCGGTCTTGTCGGGCAGCGGCATGGGCGCGGTGTTCAAGGTGCTTGCGCTGGGAGACGACATGACGGTCATCGACCCCGCGGCCCCGGCCGGCTCGACGGTGAGCGCGGTGAGCATGGAACGCGAGGCCCTGCGGGGCGGCTGGCTGGCCATCAGCGTGTCGTCGCTGAACCCGGCGCAGGAGAGCTGGGCCGGCGTGTATGCGACCTTCTTCCCCGGGACCTGGACGGTGCAGCAGCCCGACCCGCTGGTGATGGGCGTGCTGGCCCTCGGATCCTGAACGACAGGTTGGCGAGCGGCCCGGGTGTCGTGCGGCGCCCGGGCACTTTGCAGGCACG
>JAJZWA010000073.1 GCA_021846965.1 Pseudomonadota bacterium
GTAATCTTCATGGCGGACGCTCCCCTCGTTCAAGTGGTCGGACAACACCTCCACTTTGGCACATCGATGCCGTCGCGGGTGGGGGCGTCCATCCCATTGAGGGGGACGCACCCCGCCTTGGGGCGGCAGAGGTTGCCCCCTCCGTCGCGGGGGGCGACCCCCGCTCCATCCCCCCGCGGGGGACGCACCCCGCCTTGGGGCGGCCCTGCGGCGGGTGTGCTCTTGGCAGCGGGGCGTGGTGCGTGGAAGAGGGGCTTTCAGGCGGGGGGGAGAACCGCCTGCGGCGGCCTGAACACCTGCGGCGGCTCCTGGGCCGGCTTGCGGCCGGGCGCCATGCTGGTGGTTGCGGGTGGTGGCTGCGGCGCGCGGGCGGGTGGCGTTCGGGGTGGCGAGCAGCGCAGGGGGGCAGGCGGCGCGCGCAGCGCGCTTCCACCATCATGCTTGCGGCAGCTGTCTGAGCGCAGCGCGATAGCGCGTAGCGAGTTCTGCCGCACGCCTGCTCCCCGAGCAGCGCAAGCGCAGTCGGGCCCGCAGGGGCCGACCACCCCGTCGCCGCCCGCCCGCGCGCCGCAGCCACCATTCGCACGCGAGAGGGTGGCGCCCGCCCGCGCGCCGCAGCCACCATTCGCACGCGAGAAGGTGGCGCCCGCCCGCGCGCCGCAGCCACCATTCGCACGCGAGAAGGTGGCGCCCGCTCTGCGGGTGCTTGCGGCATCGCAAGGTGTGCGGTGGGGGCGGGCTGGCACAATTTCGGGGTTGCGGTGGGGAGGCGGGCCATGGGTGTGGAGCGGGAGCTCAAGTTCTCGGTGTCGGAGGACACGGCGCGGGCGGTAGCGGGGCATGCCTTGCTGCTGCTGGCGGGGGCGCCGCGATCCCGGCTGTTGCAGAGCTGGTATTTCGATACGCCGGATCTGGAGCTGGGGGCGGCGGGCTTGGTGCTGCGCGTGCGCGATGCGGCGGGAGCCAGCGTGGTCACGGTGAAGGCGCGCGGTGCCGATGCGCTGGGGGCCGAGCGCAGCGAGTGGGAGTGGCGCGCGCTGGACAGCAGCGCGGCGGGCGGCCTGGGGCCGCGGGACCTGCGCCAGGCGCTGCGCGTGACCCTGCTGGGAGGCTTCGCGCAGGGCCGCGGGCTGGATGCCCTGGCGCTGCAGAACATGCTCGAGCCCCGGTTCGGCACGCGTTTCGAACGGCGAACCTGGGAACTGGCCTGGAACGGCGCGCGCATCGAAGTGGCGCTGGATCGCGGCGTGTGCCAGGCGCGGCGCGCCGACGGCATGGTCGATACGCCGCTGTGCGAGCTCGAACTGGAGGTGCTGGACGGCAGCCTGGAGCCGGCCTGGGACCTGGCCTGGACCCTGGCACAGGATCTCGCGCTGCTGCTCAGCCCGGTGGACAAGGCGCGGCGTGCCGCCGCGCTGCTGGCCGGCGAACGCCCGCGTGCCCTGCCGGAGCCAGGCGCACTGGCACGCGAGGCCACGCTGCGCCAGGCCGTGCAGGACTGGCTGCAGACCGCCTGCGCGCAACTGGCGGTATGGGCCGAGCGCATCGGCTCGGCCGACGAGGAACGCGACGTGCACCAGTTCCGGGTGGTGCTGCGCCGTCTGCGCACCGCGCTGCGCTGGCTGACCCCCCAGCTGGGCACGCCCGCGACACGCTGGCTGCGCGCCGAACTGCGCTGGGCGCACCAGCTCGCCGGCCTGGTGCGCGACGCCGACGTCGCGCTGCCCCTGCTGCGCGAGGTCGAGACCATCGAGGTGGACGCCGCGGCGCAGGCCGCGGTACTGGCGCAGCGCATCGAGGCACAGCGTGCCGATCACCGTGCCGCTCTGTGCGCCTATGTGCGCAGCGCCCGCTTCGGGCGCCTGTTGCTGGCGCTGGGGCGCTGCAGCGCCTGCGCGGCGCATGGCGAGCCGGCGGGACGCGGGGCGAAGGAAGGGGATGGCGCGCAGGGGCAGGGCGCCTTGCGCCGCCTGGCCGCGCGCGCCCTGCGTGATGATTCGCGCGGCTGGCGCGCTGCCTCGCGCGCCTGCGCTGGCGCCCTGCGCGCCGCCGCCGCCGGGCAGCGCCCCGGCGCCGAGGCCACGGCGCGCCTGCACGCGCTGCGCATTGCCTCCAAGCGCCTGCGACTGTCGGCCGACCGCATGGCGGGCCTGTTGCCTCGCGGGCCGCGGCAGCGCCACCTGCACGCCGGCAAGCTGGCCGCCGCGCTGCAGAGCGGGCTGGGCGACTGGCACGACGCCGAGCGCCTCCTGCTCGAAGCGGCCGGGGCGCAGCCCGCGATGCCGGCGCTGTGCGCGTGGCTGGAACGCCGCGCGCTGGCCACCTTGCAGGCCGTCGCCGGCGAGCCTGCAGCCGGGCGGGGTACGCGGGGCTGAGCCCGCCGGCGTGGCCGGGCTCACGGGTTTATACTGAGGGGTTCCCCGCATTGCCGGCGGCCTAGGATGGCCGCGCGCGCGCTGGGCGGGGCGCGATGCCCAGGAGAGGATTTCGGATGTCGAGCGGCGCGAACCCCGATGCAATCCGGCGCAGGAGAACCTTCGCCATCATTTCCCACCCCGACGCCGGCAAGACCACCTTGACGGAAAAGCTCCTGCTGTTCTCGGGGGCGATCCAGATCGCGGGCTCGGTGAAGGCGCGCAAGGCCAGTCGCCACGCCACCTCCGACTGGATGGAGATCGAGAAGCAGCGCGGCATCTCGGTGGCCTCCTCGGTGATGCAGATGGAGTGGCGCGACTGCGTCATCAACCTGCTCGACACCCCCGGCCACCAGGATTTTTCCGAGGACACCTACCGCGTGCTCACCGCGGTGGACGCGGCGCTGATGGTCATCGACGCGGCCAACGGCGTGGAGGCGCAGACCCTGCGCCTGCTCGAGGTCTGCCGCGCGCGCAACACCCCCATCATCACCTTCGTCAACAAGATGGACCGCGAGGTGCGCGCCCCGCTGGACCTGATGGACGAGATCGAGCGCCATCTGGGCATGGACTCCGTGCCCCTGAGCTGGCCGGTGGGCATGGGCAAGAACTTCCACGGCGTGCTGGACCTGCGGCGCCAGCGCATGCGCGTGTTCCGCGCCGGCGAGGACCGCCTGGACGATGCCGACGACGAGATCATCGACGGCCTGGACAACCCGCAGCTGGCCGAGCGCTTCGGCGCCGAGCACCAGCAGGCGCGCGAAGAGCTCGATCTCCTGCGCGAGGCCACGGCCGAGCTGGACCTGCAGGCCTTTCGCGCCGGGCGCCAGTCGCCGCTGTTCTTCGGCTCGGCCATCAACAACTTCGGCGTGCGCGAGGTGCTCGACGCGCTGGTGGACCTGGCGCCGCCGCCGCAGCCGCGCCCGGCGGTGCAGCGTGTGGTGGAACCCGACGAATCCCGCTTCAGCGGCGTGGTGTTCAAGATCCAGGCCAACATGGATCCGGCGCACCGCGACCGCATCGCCTTCGTGCGCGTGTGTTCCGGGCGCTTCACCCGTGGCATGCGCCTGCGCGTGGGACGCAGCGGCAAGGACATCCGCCCCAACACCGTGGTGGCCTTCATGTCGCAGCGCCGTGAATTGCTGGAGGAGGCCTGGGCCGGGGACATCATCGGCATTCCCAACCACGGCACGCTGCGGCTGGGCGACACCCTCACCGAGGGCGAGACCCTGCAATTCACGGGGCTGCCGTTTTTCGCGCCGGAGTTGTTCCAGGCGGTGGAGATCGCCGACCCGCTGCGCAGCAAGCAATTGCGCACCGGGCTGATGCAGCTGGGCGAGGAAGGCGCGATCCAGGTGTTCCGTCCGCACTTCAGCGGCAGCCTGCTGCTCGGCGCGGTGGGCGCGCTGCAGTTCGACGTCGTGCTGCACCGCCTGAGCGGTGAATACAACGTGGCCGCGCGCCTGGGCTCCACGCCCTATCGCGTGGCGCGCTGGATCCACAGCGACGACGAGCGCGAGCTCAAGCGATTCATCGACGAGAACGCCCACCGCATCGCCTACGACGTGGTCGACGCGCCGGCGGTGCTGCTGACCCACGCCGCCGAGTTGCGCGTGCTGCAGGAGCGCTGGCCGCAGATTTCCTTCCACGCCCTGCGCGAGCACGCGGGCCGGGTGTTCCAGACCGACCTGGCGGCCTGAGGCCAGGCTGCTCGCGATGCGCGCCCGCGGCTTCGCATCCCTGCTGCTGGCCGAGCTGCGCTCCGCGCAGATGGGCCTGATCTGGCTGGCCCTGGTGCTGGCCGCCACCGCGCTGTCGGGGGTGGGCTTCGTGGCCCAGCGCCTGCACGCCGGGCTGCAGCGCGACGCCGCGCAGTTGCTCGGGGGCCAGCTGTTGCTGCGCGGCGACCACGCCTTGCCGGGCGTCTTCGAGCAACATGCTGCCGCGCTCGGCCTGCGCATGGCGCGCTTCGAGCTGTTCGCCAGCATGGCCCTGGGCCCCGGCGAGCAGGGCCGTACCCAGCTCGTGGTCGTGAAGGCCGTGGGCCCGGGCTACCCCTTGCTCGGGCACGTCAAGCTGCTGCCGGTGGCGCCGGGTGCCGCCTTGCCGGACACGCCCATCCCTCGGCCGGGCACCGTATGGGTGTCGCCCCAGCTGGCGCAGCGCCTGGGCGCGCCGCCGCAGGGCCCCATCGTGCTGGGCCAGCGCAGCCTGCGCATCGCCGCGCTGGTGAGCGGCGAGCCCGACCGCGGCGCCGGCATCCCGGGGCTGGCGCCGCGGGTCATGCTCAACCAGGCCGACCTGGATTCCACCGGCTTGATCCAGCCCGCCAGCCGCGTCGAGTACGCGCTGGCGCTGGTGGGCCCGCAGCCGACGGTGAACGCCTATGCCGCGTGGGCGCGCGCGCTGGTCCGTCGCGAGGCCTTGCGCGGGCTGCGGCTGAGCACCCCGGATGCGGCCGGCAACGGCTTCGACCGCAACCTGCAGCGCGGCGCCGACTACCTGCGCCTGGTGGCCCTGCTGGCGGCGCTCCTGGCCGCCGTGGCGGTGGCGGTGGCGGCCCGGGATTTCTCGCGCCGGCGCCAGCAGGTGGTGGCCCTGCTCAAGGCCCTGGGCATGCGTCGGCGCACCGTGCTGGCACTGGTGGGCGCCGAGCTTGCGCTGCTGGGCATCAGCGCGACCCTGCTGGGCAGCCTCGCCGGCCTGGGGCTGCAGGCGCTGTTGCTGGGCCTGCTGCATCGCCTGGTCGACCCCGGACAATTGGGCGCGCCCGGCTGGCAACCCGCCGTTCTGGCCTTCCTGAGCATGGGCAGCCTGCTGCTGGCCTTCGCCCTGCCGGCCCTGCTGCGCCTGGCCGGAGTGCCTCCGCTGCGCGTGCTGCGTCGCGAGGCAGTGGCCACGGGGAACGCGGCGCGACTGCTGGGGGCTTTCGGACTCCTGCTGTTCGCGCTGGTCTGCCTGCTGCTGGGCGGACATGGCTGGCTGGGCTGGATCGCGCTGGGCGCCTTCGCCGCCGTGGCCTTGCTGCTCGCCGCCGCCTCCTGGGCCTTGCTGCCCTTGATGCGAGCCGCCGGCGAGCGCCGGCGCGGCGCGCTGGCGCTGGCGGCGCGCCAGCTGGGCGCACGCGGCTGGGCCGGGGTGGCGCAGATCACCGCGCTGGGCCTGGCCCTGATGGCGCTGCTGCTGGTGGGCATGCTGCGCGACGGCCTGCTGGCGGGTTGGGAGGCCTCGCTGCCGGCCAACGCGCCCGATCGCTTTGTCATCAACGTGCAGCCGCAGCAGGGTGCGGCCTTTCGCGCGGCGCTGGCCCAGGCCGGCATCCGCGACTACGACTGGTATCCCATGGTGCGCGCACGCCTGGTGGCGGTGAACGGCCGTGCCGTGTTCGGTCGCGACTACCACGACCAGCGCGCCCGCATGCTCATCGACCGCGAATTCAACGTGTCCACCGCGCAGTCGCTGCCGGTGAACAATCGCATCGTCGCCGGAAGCTGGGAGGCCACCGCGGGGCCCGGGGCCCGGGAACTCTCGGTGGACCAGGGCATCGCCACCACCCTGGGCCTGAAGCTGGGAGACCGGCTGCGCTTCGACATCGCCGGCGCCACGCTGGACGCGCGCATCGGCAGCCTGCGCAAGGTGGACTGGGCCTCCATGCATGCCAACTTCTTCGTGCTGGCGCCGCGCGCCATGCTGGAGCGCCAGCCCTTCACCTACCTGGCCGCCTTCCACGAGGGGGCCCAGGCATCCCCCGAGCTCGATGCCGGCCTGGGCCGACGCTTCCCCGACATCACCATCATCGACCTGGCCGAACTGCTGGCCCAGCTGCGTCACCTGCTCGTGCAGGTGGGCACCGCCGTGCAATGGCTGTTCGTGTTCGCGCTGGGGGCCGGACTGACCGTGCTGGTGGCCTGCCTGTTCATCGGGCGCCGCGAGCGCGAGCACGAGACCGCGCTGTGGCGCGTGCTCGGCGCCTCCGACGCCCTGCTGCGCCGGGTCATGGCCGCCGAGCTCCTTCTCGCGGGCGCGCTGGCAGGGCTGCTCGGCGCGGGCGGGGCGATGGCCGCGGCCTGGGTGCTGGCGCGCAAGGTCTTCGAGTTCGCCTGGCTGCCTTCGCCCCTGTGGCTGCCCGCCGGAATGCTGGGTGGGGCACTGCTCGCGCTGCTCGTGGGCTGGCTGAGCCTGCGGCGGGTGCTGCGAGTGCCCCCCCTGCGCCTGCTGCGTGCCGCCGATTGAACCCGGGGGCCCGGGCGCCGGCACCTTGATCTCCCGCAACATGCCGCGCCCGTCCCGCCCGACAATGAGCAGCCCCTTTCACCGTCCCTTGCGCATCGATGTCCTCTGAAGACCCGGCCCGAGAGCCCACTCCCTACGAACAACTCGGCGGCGAGCGCGGCGTGCGCGCGCTGGTGGACAGGTTCTACGACCTGATGGATCTGGAGTCGCGCTTCGCCGCGCTGCGCGCGATCCACCCCACCACGCTGGAGGGCTCGCGCGACAAGCTGTACTGGTTTCTCAGCGGCTGGCTCGGCGGGCCCGATCTGTACCAGCAGCAATTCGGGCATCCGCGCCTGCGCATGCGGCATTTTCCCTACGCCATCGGCGTGGCCGAGCGCGATGCCTGGCTGGAGTGCATGCGCCAGGCCATGCAGGAGCAGGGGGTGGACGAGACCCTGCGCGAGCGCCTGCAGCACGCCTTCAACGGCACCGCGGACTGGATGCGCAACCGGGCCGAGTCCGGGCAGTCCTAGTCCGGGCCGGGACGCTCGCCGGCCTGTCCGCCGCCTCGCGCGGGCACCGGCTCAAAGCTGGGTGCGCAGGCTCCAGATTTCCGGGAACAGCACGGTGTCGAGCATCTTGCGCAGGTAGCTGACCCCGCCGGTGCCGCCGGTGCCGCGCTTGAAGCCGATCACGCGCTCCACGGTGGTCACGTGCCGGAAACGCCACAGGCGCATCGCGTCCTCGATGTCGGCGAGCTTTTCTCCCAGCTGGTACAGCTCCCAGTGCGCGTGCGGGTCGTGGTAGACCTGCAGCCACGCGGCCTCGACCCCGGCGCTCGCGACATAGGGCTGGGTCCAGTCGCGCTCGACGGCTTCGGCCGGCACCGCGATGCCGCGGCGCGCCAGCAGGCGCAGCGCCTGGTCGTACAGGCTGGGCGCGCGCCATGCGGCCTCCACCCGCGCGAGCAGTTCCGGGCGGTGCGCGTGGGGCCGCAGCATGGCGCGGTTCTTGTTGCCCAGCGCGAATTCGATGCAGCGGTACTGCCAGCTCTGGAAACCGCTGGAGTGGCCCAGGTAGGGACGGATCGCCGTGTACTCGGGCGGGGTCATCGTGCCCAGCACGTCCCACGCGTGCACCAGTTGCTCGAGGATCTTGGACGCCCGCGCCATCATCTTGAAGGCCGGCGCGACCACGTCGCGCGCCAGGTGATCGCTGGCCGCCTGCAGCTCGTGCAGCAACAGCTTCATCCACAGCTCCGAGGTCTGGTGCTGCACGATGAACAGCATCTCGTCGTGCGCGGGGGACAGCGGACGCTGGGCATCGAGCACCTTGTCGAGCTGCAGGTAGTCCCCATAGCTCATGTCGCGCGAGAAATCGAGTTGCGCGCCTTCGTCGGCGACGATGGCCTCGCCGCGCGAGGGGGCGGCCGGTTCGTGGTGGGGGCAGCTCATCGTGGGGCTCCTGCGAGGGGTGGGTTCAGGTCACCGCGGCCTTGCGCGCGAAGCGCGGCTCGCGCCAGGCGCCGGACTCGAGCAGTTCGGCCAGCACCTGCACCGCGTCGAACACGTCCACGTAGCGCAGGTACAGCGGCGTGAAGCCGAAACGAAGCAGGTGCGGATGCGCGGCACTGCCGTCGCCGGCACGGTAGTCGCCGATCACCCCGCGTTCGATCAGGGCCTGCATCAGCGCGTAGCCGTCGATCGAGCCGTCCACGGGCACGGCCAGCGAGACCTGGCTGCCGCGCTGCCCCGCATGCGAGGGGCCGAAGGGTCGCAGGCCGCTGGCGCCCAGGCGCTCGCGCACGAGCTGGATGAACAGCTCGGTCAGTTCCACCGACTTGGCGCGCAGCGCGGGCATGCCGCCCAGCGCCTCGGCCGCCAGCACGGTGTCGACCCCGCATTCCAGCGCCGCGATGCCCAGCACCGGCGGCGTGCCGCACAGGTAGCGGGCGATGCCGGGGGCCGGCTCGTAGCCCGGCTGGAACACGAAAGGCGCCGCGTGCCCCATCCATCCCGACAAGGGTTGCCGGAAGCTCTCCACGTGGCGCGCGTGCACCCAGCAGAAGGCCGGCGCCCCGGGGCCGCCGTTGAGATACTTGTAACCGCAGCCCACCGCGAAGTCCGCCCCGGCGCCGTTGAGGTCGACGGGAACCGCTCCCGCCGAGTGCGCCAGGTCCCACACCGCCAGCGCCCCCACCGCATGGGCGCGGGCGCTCAGATCCGCCATGTCGGCCATGCGCCCGGTGCGGTAGTTGACCTGGGTGAGCATGAGCACGGCCACGTCCTCGCGCAGGCGTGCGGGGATGTCGTCGATGTCCAGCAGCTCCAGGCGCATGCCCTGCTGTTCCACCAGGGATTCGGCGATGTACAGGTCGGTGGGGAAATTGCTGCGCTCGGACACCACCACCCGGCGCGGCGTCGGGCCGGTGCGCGAGCCCGCGATGCGCAGAGCCGCGCTCAGCACCTTGTACAGGTTCACCGAGGTGGAGTCCGCCACCACCACCTCGCCGGGGCGAGCGCCCACCAGGCGCGCGATCTTGTCGCCCACGCGCCGCGGCAGGTCGATCCAGCCCGCGTCGTTCCAGCTGCGGATCAGACCGCGGCCCCATTCCTCGGTGATCACCTGCTGCACGCGTGAGGCGGCACGCGCCGGCAGCACGCCCAGGGAATTGCCGTCCAGGTAGATGACGCCGGGGGGCAGGCTGAACTGGGCGCGCAGCGGCGCCAGCGGATCGGCCGCGTCGCGCGCGGCGCAGGCTTCACGGCTCAGGGGTGGGTTCATGGCTCGATTCCTGACAAGCAGCGGCAAGGAGGGTTTCCGGGGCCCCGTGTTCACAGCGGGCGCAGCACCGCGCGCACCGGCGAGGCGCAGGCGCCGGCCAGTTTCAGCGGCAGCGCGATGAGCTCGTAGTCGCCCTCGGGCACCTCGTCCAGCACCAGGTTCTCCAGCACGCGCATGTCCAGGCGCAGCAGCGTGTGGTGGGCCGCCAGGCTCTTGCTGTCGGCCGGGTCCACCGAGGGCGTGTCGATGCCGGCCAGGCGGACCCCGCGCTCGCCCAGCCAGGCCAGGGCCTCGGGGGCGTAGGCCGTGAAGACCGGGTTCCAGGCGGTGGCCGCGCGCCGGCAGGTGCGCACCAGCACGCGGGCGGGAAGATTCTCCTGGGCCTTCCGCAGATGCTCCACGCGCACCAGCGGGCCGCAGTCGATGGCGTGGATCACGCGGCAGGGGCCCAGATAGGGCAGCAGATCCACGGCCTCGATGGACGCGGCGCCGTCGGCGTAGTGCAGGGGCGCGTCGGCATGCGCGCCCGCATGGGGAGACAGCTCGATGGCGCTGAGATTCACCGAACTTCCGCCGGTGATGCGCGCCGTCCATTGCAGCGCGTAGGGACGGTCGCCCGGGAACAGGGGCGAGCCCGGGTCCACGGTGGGCGAGATGTCGTACAGGGCTTGGCTTCGCATCGGCGAAACCTTAGGCCAGGATCCGGGGCCGTGGTGTCGGTAATTCCCAACACCGCGGAGCGGGTAGTGTCTTGTTCAGGCAGCGGACCGGGGCGCCTGGGTCTGGGGTCCGCGCAGCAGCACGATCAGGGCGCCGGCGCCGCCATCGTGCGGGCCGGCCTGGCAAAAGGCCAGCACGTCGCGCATCTGCAGCAGCCAGCCGCGCACCTTGTGGCGCAACACGCCCTCGCGCCCCGGCGAGCCCAGGCCCTTGCCGTGGATCACCCGCACGCAGCGTGCCCCGCGTTGCTGCGCCGTGTGCGTGAACTCCAGCAGCGCGGTGCGCGCCTCGTCGCGCCGCAGGCCGTGCAGGTCGAGTTCGGCCTGGATCACCCAGTGCCCGCGGCGCAGCTTGCGCAGTACGTCGGGGCCGATGCCCGGCGCGCGGTAGGACAACTCCTGGTCGGTTTCCAGCAGGCTGTCCAGATCCACGCTGTCCGACAGGGATTCGTGCAGCGCTGCGCGCTCGTCGAGCAGGCGCTGGCGGGGAATCGGCGGCTGGGGTTGCGGACGCAGCAGCACGCGGTCCGGCGCGGGCAAGGGCCGCGCGCCGGCCACGGCCCGGCGAAACAGGCCGCCCTCGTCGTCGAGGCCTGCGCCCGGCAGGCTGGCCGCGGCTGGCGCCACGGGCGCCTGCGCCGGCGCGATGGCCGCCGCGGGCGCGGCACGGGCGCGCGAGCGCCGGGGAATGCGCGTGCTCATGTCCCGGTGCCCCTACAGCAAGCCCTGGCGCGCGAAGGAGAATGCCTGCGCGCGCGTGACCACCAGGTGGTCGAGCAGGGCGATGTCCAGCAGGCCCAGCGCCGATTTCAGGCGCTGCGTGACCTCGCGGTCGCAGGTGGAGGGCTCGGCCACCCCCGAGGGATGGTTGTGCGCGACGATCACCGCCGCGGCGTCATGCGCCAGCGCGAGCTTGACCAGCTCGCGCGGGTACACGGCGGTATGCGCCAGCGTGCCGTGCCACAGCTGCTGCGCGTGCAGCAGGCGGTGGCGATGGTCCAGCAGCAGCGCCGCGAACACCTCCACCGGCGAGCCTCCCAGCCACAGGCGCAGGTAATCCTCGACGGCATCAGGGGTATCGAACAGCCGGCGTTCGCGCAGGGGCTCGGCCAGCGCGCGGCGGGCCATTTCCAGCACCGCCGCCAGTTCCGCGTACTTGGCCAGGCCCAGGCCCTTCACCGCGCGCAGGCTCGCGGCCGGCGCGTGCAGCAGGCCGTGCAGGCCGCCGAAGGCATCGATCAGGCGCTGCCCCAGCTGCAACGCGCTGCAGCCGCGCACGCCGCTGCGCAGCAGCAGCGCCACGAGCTCGGCATCGGCCAGCGCCTGGGGGCCGCGCGCGAGGAGTTTTTCGCGCGGACGCGCGTCCGGGGGAAGGTCGGCGATGCGGGTGGACATGCTTCCCTACAATGGGGTTTGCGCGGCCCTGGCCGCGACGACACAGTGTATCGATACCGTGCCCAACGTTCTCCCCGACTCCCTGCTGACCCTTCACTACCGCCTGGCGGCCCCCGGCGGCGCCGCCTGGGTGGATACCTTCGGCCACAACCCCGCCACGCTCACGCTGGGCGCGCAGCAGCTCGCGCCGGCGCTGGAGCAATGCCTGATCGGGCTGGAGGAGGGCGCACAGGCGCACTTCGAGCTGCCGCCCGACGTGGCCTTCGGCATGCACGACCCGCAGCGCGTGCAGCGCGTGCCGCGCAGCCTGCTGCAGCAGTACGTGCCCGACAGCGTACGCCTGGCGGTGGGTGACGCGGTGCAGCTGGCGGGCCTGAGCTCGGCCAGCGGCGCCAGCGCGGCCGCCACCGTGACCGCCGCCGACGACCACATGGTCGAGCTGGATTTCAACCATCCGCTGGCCGGCAAGCCGGTGGTGTTCGACGTGCACATCCTGGGGGTGCTGTGAGCCAGGCGCAGATGCTCGAGAATCCCGGCGCCGACGAGCTCGACGTGCTGCTGGCCAGCCCGCGCGGTTTCTGCGCGGGGGTGGACCGCGCCATCGACATCGTCGAGCGCGCGCTGGAGCTGTTCGGCGCTCCGATCTACGTGCGCCACGAGATCGTGCACAACACCACCGTGGTGCAGAGCCTGCGCGCCAAGGGCGCGGTGTTCGTGGACGAGATCGACGACGTGCCCACCGGCGCCACGCTGGTGTTTTCCGCGCACGGGGTGTCGCAGGCGGTGCGCGAGCAGGCGCAGGCCCGCGGCCTGAAGGTCTTCGACGCCACCTGCCCGCTGGTGACCAAGGTGCACGTGGAGGTGGCGCGCATGCGCCGCGACGGATTGCATCTGGTGATGATCGGCCACGCCGGGCATCCGGAGGTGGAGGGCACGATGGGCCAGGCCGGCGGCGTGCACCTTGTGCAGGGCGAGGCCGATGTCGCGCTGCTTCCCTTCCCCGAGGGCGACGAGGTCGCCTACGTCACGCAGACCACGCTGTCGGTGGACGACGCCGCCGCCGTGGTGGCGGCGCTGCGCGCGCGCTACCCGCGGCTGCGCGAGCCCAAGCGCCAGGACATCTGCTACGCCACCCAGAACCGGCAGGACGCGGTCAAGTTCATGGCCCCGCAGGTGGACGTGGTGATCGTCGTGGGCAGCCCCAGCAGTTCCAACTCCAATCGCCTGCGCGAGGTGGCGGCGCGGCTGGGCCGGCCGGCCTACATGGTCGACACGGCGGCCGACCTGCGCGCCGAATGGCTGCACGACGCGCGGCGCGTGGGCGTGACCGCCGGCGCCTCGGCTCCCGAGCGCCTGGTGCAGCAGGTGATCGACCGCCTGCGCGAACTCGGTGCGCGCACGGTGCGCAACCTGGAAGGCGTGGACGAGACCCTGCGTTTTCCGCTGCCCAAGGGGCTGGGGCCCAAGACTCCCCGCACCTGAACCCGGTGGCCCGCCGCAGTGCGGCGGCACCCCTTTCCCAAGCATTCACTGGCCCTCCCATGCTGGACATCAACCTGTTGCGCAAGGACCTGGACGAGGTCGTCGCCCGCCTGAACACCCGCAAGCAGCCGCAGCCCTTCCTGGACGTGCAGCGTTTCCGGGAGCTGGAGTCCGAGCGCAAGCAGCTGCAGACCCGCACCGAGGAGCTGCAGGCCCAGCGCAACCAGATCTCCCGCCTGATCGGCCAGCGCAAGTCCAAGGGCGAGGACGCGGGCGCGGAGATGGCCCAGGTCGCGGCCATCAAGACCGAGCTCGAGGCCTCCGCCGCGCGCCTGGAACAGATTCAGTCCGAGCTCGGCGAACTGCTGCTGGGGGTGCCCAACCTGCCGTACCCGGACGTGCCCGTGGGGGCCGACGAGACCGGCAACCGGGAAGTGCGCCGCTGGGGCGAGCCGCGAAGCTTCGACTTCGCGGTGCGCGACCACGTGGACGTGGGCGCCGGGCTGGGCCTGGATTTCGAGGCCGCGGCGAAGCTCTCGGGGGCGCGTTTCGCCGTGCTGCGAGGGCCGCTGGCGCGCCTGCACCGAGCGCTGGCCCAATTCATGCTGGACCTGCATACCGAGGAGCATGGCTACACCGAGGCCTACGTGCCCTACGTGGTCAGTGCCGAGACCCTGCGGGGCACCGGCCAGCTGCCCAAGTTCGAGGCGGACCTGTTCGCCGTGCCGCGCGGTGAACTGGGCAACTTCTACCTGATCCCCACCGCCGAGGTTCCGCTGACCAGCCTGGTGCGCGACAGCATCGTGCCGCCCGAGCAACTGCCCCTGCGCATGGTGGCGCATACGCCGTGCTTCCGCTCCGAGGCCGGCTCCTACGGGCGCGACGTGCGGGGCATGATCCGCCAGCACCAGTTCGACAAGGTCGAGCTGGTGTGGCTGTGCGCGCCCGACCAGTCGGCGCTGGCGCTGGAGCAGCTCACCGCGCATGCCGAGACCGTGCTGCAGCGCCTGGAACTGCCGTACCGCACCATGTTGCTCTGCACCGGCGACATGGGTTTCGGCTCCGCCAAGACCTATGACCTGGAGGTGTGGCTGCCGGCCCAGAACACCTACCGCGAGATCTCCAGCTGTTCCAACATGGACGCCTTCCAGGCGCGGCGCATGCAGGCGCGCACCCGCGACGCGCAGGGCCGCACGCAGTGGCTGCACAGCCTCAACGGATCGGGCCTGGCGGTGGGGCGCACGCTGGTGGCCGTGCTGGAGAACTACCAGCGCGCCGACGGGGGGGTGGACATTCCGCGTGCCCTGCAACCCTACCTGGGAGGCCAGCAGCAGCTGCTTCCCCAGAACCCCTGAATTTCAGCGTCGCCGCATCTTCCCGAGCCGGCGCGCGACTGCTACACTCGCATGTTTTGTTCAGCACCACACCTCGGAAAGGTGGCAGAGTGGTCGAATGCGCCGGACTCGAAATCCGGTATACGGTAACTCCGTATCGTGGGTTCGAATCCCACCCTTTCCGCCAAGACATGCAATCAAGCCGCCTCAGGGCGGCTTTTTTGTGCCTGAGCGTCGCTGACCTTCACGGCGCCCATGTTGTCACCGAGGGCAATGTGCAGCGTGTTGTTGCACACGACA
>JAJZWA010000016.1:0-23558 GCA_021846965.1 Pseudomonadota bacterium
GGGCTGAGCCACATCTCCAACGGCAGCGCTGCGGCCTACGGGGTGCACGACGCCACCAACACCTTCGCCGGCAGCTACGGCCAGTCCGCCAACGGGCTCGACATCGGCCTGCGTCATTCCTTCTGAACCAGGAGCCCCGCCATGAAGCTTGTTCAAGCCACCCTTGCCGCCCTGCTGTTCGGCGCCGGCGCCCTGGGCGCGCAGGCGGCGCAGCAGGCGCCGGCTCCCGGCTTCGCCCTGTTCGATACCCAGGTGCATTTCTACAGCAACGATTTCGCGCGATTTCCCCTGCACGACGAACATGCCTACATGGGGCAGGCCGTGATGACCCGGCGTGCCGCCGAGCATCCGACGCTGCCGCGGCGCGTGTTCGCCGACTGGAAGGCCGAGGGCGTGGCGGCCGGGGTGGGCATCCAGTACGGCGCGGCCTACGGCGGCGACAACCGCTTCCTGCTGTCGGTGGCCTCGCGCTTCCCGGCCAGGGTCAAGCCGCTGGTGATCCTCAACCCGGAGGCTCCCGACGCGGCCGCCACGCTGGTGAAACTGGCGCGCGAGCATGGCGTGGCCGGTTTTCGCAAGCTCGGGCACCGGGCGCCCGACGGTGGCTATCCCTGGCTGCGCACGCCCGGCATGCTGGCGCTGTGGAAGGCGGCCGACGAGCACGGCCTGGTGGTCGAGCTGATGCCCTATCCGCGTGAGCCGGATGCGCGCTTCCTGCACGACATCGGCGAACTGGCGGCGCGCTACCCGCACGCGAGGATCGTGCTCGATCACCTGGCCTGGGCCATGGCCGGCCCGGCGCCGGATTTCGGCATGGGAGCGCCCTTCGAGGCGCTGGCCGCGTCGCGCAACGTGTACTGGAAGTTCACCACCGAGAATCTGGAACACGCCGACTTCCGGCCCCGGGCCATGCAGCACCTGATCGGGCGCGCGGTGCAACTGTTCGGCGCCGACCACGTGATGTGGGGTTCGGACATGGGCAACACCATGCTGCCGTATCACCGCATGGTGCAGGCCGCGCTGGTGGCCACCCAAGGCCTCGACGCCGCCCAGCGTCGCGCCGTGCTGGCGACCACCGGCGAGTCGGTCTACGGCGTCACGAAACCGTGATCGAGCAGGCTGCGCGCGAGCCCGAGGCCGCAAGCCCACAGGGCGCCGCGCCCGGCGCGGGCGGGCCGGCGCGTGCCTTGCGCCTGCACCTGAGGCCGGATGCCCTGCAGGGTCTGGTCCTGGCGGCCCAGCTCGGCAGCGTGCGCCGGGCAGCGCGCATGCTCGGGCTCTCGCAGCCGGGCCTGAGCAAGTTGCTGCACGAACTCGAGGCGGAATTCGGCGCGCCGCTGCTGGTGCGCAGCTTTCGCGGCGTGGCGCCGACCCCGCAGGGCATGCTGCTGCTGGGGCCGGCGCGGCGCATCTGCGAGGAGCTCATGCAACTTCGCCAACGCATCCGCGGGACGGGACACTAGACTGCCGGGGTCCGCATGCGCCGCCGCGCCCCGATGAGCACTCCCACGGTTCCAGCACCCCGCCTTCCCGCGCCACCCCGGCGCTGGCTGTGGTGGACCATGCTTGTCGCGCTGATCGCGGTGGCGCAGACCTGGCTGGTGTGGCTGACCATGGATTTCCAGGCCTCTCGCCAGCAGCAGCGGGTCGATGCCGTCACCGCCGAGCTGGCGGCGCAGCTGCGCCATCGGCTGTTCATCGATACCCAGCGCGTGGCCGCCCTGGCCGACTCGCGGCAGCCGCCGGCCGAATGGAGGCGCGAGGCCGCGGCGCTGCTGCTGTCGCAGCGCGAACTGCTGCGCGTCGAGCGCCGCGACGCCTCCCTGCATGTGCTGAGTGCGCTGGACAATCCCCTGCACAAGCCCCTGTTCTCGGTACTGCCCCGCGACCAGCTGGACTTCGCCACCCAGAGCGCCTGCATCGCGGCGCGCAGGGCGGGGGAGCCGCAGTACTCGCAGAGCTATTTCGTTCCCCTGGGCAACGGCCTGGGGGAGGAGGTGATGGATCTTTGCGCCGCGCAGGTCACCGATGCGCACCTCACCGGCTATCTGGTGGGCTCGATCTCCCTGGGAGCCCTGCTGGAAAGCGTGGAAAGCCCCGATCTGGCGCGCACCCACGAGATTTCCTTTGTCGAAGGCGATGGCACCCGCATCGTGCGCACGGGCTCGCCCCATGGCGCCGGGGTGTTCGTGGCCGACCGCGTGGTCGGGGTGCCGGGCCACAGCCTGCAACTGCACGTGGACAGCGCCTCCGGGCGCCCGGGGGTGATCCCCAACCTGAGCACGGCGCTGGTGCTGGGTTTGTCCCTGCTCCTGTTCGGGGCGGCGCTGGTGCTCGCCCATGACATGCGCAAGCGATCGCGCGCCGAACGCGCCCTGGGCGAATCCCTGGCCTTCCGCAAGGCGATGGAGGACTCCGTGCTGGCGGGGCTGCGCGCGCGCGACATGCAGGGGCGGGTGACCTTCGCCAACCAGGCCTTTTGCGACATGGTCGGCTATCCCCCTTCGCAGTTGCTGGGCCGGGGCGAGGAGCGCTACTGGCCCGCGCTGGCGGCCTCGGGGGAGCGCGCGGGTTCGCAGGGGCAGGAGACCGAGTTCGTCTCCAGCAGCGGAAGACGCTTTCCGGTCATGATCCACGAGTCTGCGCTCCTGGACGCCGAGGGTCGCCAGACCGGCTGGATCTGTACCGCGCTGGACCTGAGCGCGCAACGCCGCATCGAGGACGTATCGAGGCGCCAGCAGGAGCGTCTGCAGGCCACCGCGCGCCTGGCCACGGTCGGAGAGATGGCCTCGCTGCTCAGCCACGAACTCAATCAGCCGCTGTCGGCCATCGCCAGCTTCGCCACGGGCTCGATCAACCTCATGACCGACGGGTCGCAGCGCCCCGAGCCGGCACTGTTGCTGCAGGCGATGGAGCGCATCGCCGAGCAGTCCGAGCGCGCCGGGCGCATCATCCGCAGCGTGCAGGATTTCGTGCGTCGCCGCGAACACGAGCGCCTGGCCATCGGCGCCGACGTCCTGGTCGAGGCCATCCTGCCGCTGGTGCGCATGCAGGCGCGGCGCAGCGCCGCACGGGTGGAAGTGCACGTGGCCCAGCCCGTGCCGAGGGTGCTGTGCGATCGCACGATGATCGAGCAGGTGCTGATCAATCTGGCGCGCAACGGCATCCAGGCCATGGCACCTTGCGCGCAGGGGCCCGAGCCCCTGCTGCGCATCGAGGCGCGCCCGCTGGGCGCGGGCCTGGTCGAGTTCGCCGTGGTCGACCGCGGACCCGGCGTGTCCGACGAGGTGCGCGCGCAGATCTTCACGCCCTTCTTCACCACCCGGGAGGAGGGCATGGGACTGGGGCTGAGCCTGTGCCGCACGGTCATCGAGCAGCATGGCGGCTCGCTGGACTTCGACAATCTGCGCGACGCCGAAGGGCGCGTGGTGGGCGCGCGTTTTCGCTTCACCCTGCCGGCGGCCGCGCGCGGGCAGGCCGCGCCCGCCGCGGGGGAGGGACTCGATGCCTGAGACGTCCGGCGCGCCGCAGCCCCTCGGGCTGCCGGTGGTCTACCTGGTCGACGACGAGGCGGTGGTGCGCGACGCGCTCGCCTGGCTGCTGCGCTCTCGCCGCCTGCTGTGCGAGGCCCATGCGGATGCCGCCTCCTTCCTGTCCATGCTCGAGGCCGCGCTGGCGCGGGATCCCGCCTGGCCGCGCGCGCCGGCCTGCCTGCTGCTGGACATCCGCATGCCCGGCACCAGCGGGCTGGCCTTGTTCGAGGATCTCGCGCAGCGCGGCTTGTGCGAGGTGCTCCCGGTCCTTTTCCTCACCGGTCACGGAGACGTTCCCACGGCGGTGGCGGCGCTCAAGCGCGGCGCCTTCGATTTCGTGGAAAAACCCTTTTCCAACAACGGCCTGGTGGATCGCGTGGAACAGGCGCTCCAGGCCAGCGAGGCCGTGATCCGCCAGCGCATGCAGCACGCAGCGCTGCAACATCGACTGCGTGAGCTGACCGAGCGGGAGCGCCAGATCCTGGAGCTCATCGCCCGCGGCGACTCGAACAAGCAGATCGCCCGCGCGCTGGACATCAGCGTGCGCACCGTCGAGGTGCACCGCTCCCGGGTGTTCGACAAGATGGGCGTGCGCTCGGCGGTGGAACTGGCCAATCGCCTGCGCGAACTCGGCGCGGGGGCGTAGCCGGCAGGGGGCTGGCTTGCGACCGGCACGAGCCGGTGCGCGGGCGGCGGGCCGGCGGTACGTAATGTCCACATGCCCGCGGGCCATGCCCGGGCCTACAGTCTGCGCGAAAGGCACGCGGCGCGGTCGCGGCAAGCATTCATCCTGGAGACATGCATGGGCAAGGGTTTGGCCTCGTCGCGCACGAAGGACCGCATCGGCGCCTTGCTGCTGCTCGCGCTGGGCGCCGGCGTGGCCTGGGCCGGGCATGTCTATGGCGTGGGCACGCTGACCCGCATGGGCCCTGGCTACTTCCCCCTGCTGCTGGGCCTGCTGACCCTCGGCGTGGGCCTGTTGCTCGGCCTGGGCACGCTGGCGCGAGCCCCGGGCCGCGCAGCGCGCGATCCGAGGCCGCAGGCTCGCCACGGCATCGACCTGCGCGGCGCCGGCATGCTGCTGCTGTCCCTCGCGGCCTTCATCGTGCTGGGGCGTCACGGCGGCATGGTGCCAGCCACCTTTGCCTGCGTGCTGCTGGCCGCGCTGGCCGATCGCGGCAACAGCCCGCGTGTCGCGCTGCTGCTGGCCGTCGCCATCAGCCTGCTGGGCTATCTGGTGTTCGGGCTCGGCCTGCAACTGCAGTTCAACGCCTTCCAGTGGGGCTGAGCGGGGGCCCATGGGACACAGCCTGCTCGATCTCTGGTACGGCTTCGGCGTCGCGCTGCAGCCCGCGCATCTGCTGTGGGCGGTGTTCGGCGTGCTGCTGGGCAACCTGGTGGGCGTGCTGCCGGGCCTGGGCGCGCTCACCACCATTTCCATGCTGCTGCCCCTGACCTATGCGATGGCGCCGGTGCCGGCCATCCTCATGCTGGCGGGGATTTTCTATGGCTCGCAGTACGGTGGGGCGATCGGCGCCATCCTGCTCAACCTGCCCAGCCATCCGCCCCATGCCGTGACCTGCCTGGACGGCTATCCGATGACTCGCGCGGGTCGGGGCGGAGCGGCCCTGGGGGTGACCATGCTGGCCTCCTTCTTCGCGGCCTCGGTGGGCATCGTGGTGATGATCTTCCTGTCGCCCTATCTGGTGCGCATCGCCTTCAGGTTCGGTCCTGCGGAGGTCAGCTCCATCATGCTGCTGGGCCTGCTGTCGGGGGCCACCATGTCGCGCGGCTCCCCGCTCAAGGGCGTGGCCATGACCCTGTTCGGCATGATGTGCGGGGTGGTCGGCACCGACGTCAACACCGGCGTGCTGCGCCTGAGTTTCGGCATGCCTTCGCTCAGCGACGGCGTGGAGCTCGGCGCGCTGTGCATGGGACTGTTCGCCATCGCCGACTTCCTGGTCACCGTGAACCGCGAGCTGGTCGTGACCCAGCATGCGCGCATGTCCATGCGCGACATGCGCCCGACCCGCGCGGAGCTGCGGCGCTCGCTGCTGCCGATGCTGCGCGGGACCTTGGTGGGCACGCTGTTCGGTGCCATTCCCGGCACCGGCCCCACCATCACGACCTTCATCGCCTACGCGCTGGAGCGCAAGGTCTCCAGACACCCCGAGCGCTTCGGCAGCGGGCTCGTCGAAGGCGTGGCCGCGCCCGAGGCGGCCTCGCATTCCAAGACCCAGGTGGATTTCATCCCCACCCTGACGCTGGGCATTCCCGGCGACGCGGTGATGGCCTTGTTGCTGGGCGCGCTGATCCTCAAGGGCATCGAGCCCGGCCCGCAGCTCATCACCGCGCACCGGGACATCTTCTGGGGCCTGGTGGCCAGCTTCTGGATCGGCAACGTGTTGTTGCTGGTGCTCAACGTGCCGATGATCGGCGTGTGGGTGCGCATGCTGCGCGTGCCCTACCGACTGCTGGTCCCGGCGGCCGTGTTCTTCACCTGCATCGGTGTATACAGCGGACGCAACAGCCTGTTCGACGTCGGCGAACTGGCCGTGTTCGGCGTGATCGGGGCCGTGTTCCTGCTGCTGGAGTTCCCGATCTCGCCCATCATCCTGGGCTATGTGCTGGGCCCCTTGCTGGAAGAGAACTTCCGCCGAGCGCTGCTCTTGTCCCGCGGCGACCTGGGGGTGTTCCTGCACCGCCCCATCAGCGCCGCCTTTCTCGTGGCTTCCTGCCTGGTGCTGGGGGTGCAGGTGGCGTCCTGGTTGCGACGCCTGCGCAGCCAGTCGCGAGCCCTGCCCGTGGGCGAGGGGGCGTCGCCATGAGCCGGCAAGGCTTTCGTGCGGGGCTGGTGTCCCCGCGCCGCCGCCACCTGCTGGGGGCCCTCGGCGCGGCATGGCCCCTGGGCGCCTGGGCTGCGCGCGGCGCCGCGTCGGCGCCCGAGGAGCAGCCCCTGCGCATCATCGTGGGCTACACCGCCGGGGGCGCGGTGGATACGCTGGCGCGCCTGGTCGGCACCGCGCTGGCGCGCTCGCTGAAACAGCCGCTGGTGGTCGAGGATCGCCCGGGCGCGGGGGGGAACCTGGCGGTCAAGCTGATGCTGCAAAGCCGGGCCGACGGGCGCACGCTGCTGCTGGCCGCCAATGCGCTGGCCGCGAACGTGTCGCTGTACCAGCCGCCGCCCTTCGACCTGGAGCGCGACATCGCACCGGTGGGCATGATCGGGCGCGTGCCGGTGCTCATCGCCGTCGGGGCCGATTCTCCGCTGCGCAGCCTGTCCGACCTGTTGCGCAGCGCGCGGCGCAAGCCGCACGAGTTGACCTTCGCCTCCCCGGGCATCGGCTCCACGCCGCATCTGGCGATGCTGCAGTTCGAACACGCGGCGCGGGTCGATCTGCGCCACATTCCCTACAAGGGAGGGGCGCCGGCCATTGCCGACGCGCTCGCGGGCGAGGTCGACTGCGTGGCCGTCAATGCCCTGGAGGTCGTGGACCTGGCGCGTAGCGGGCGCATGCGGGTGCTGGCTCTGATGAGTCCGCGGCCCTCGCCGGTATTTCCCGGCGTGCCCACCATCGCCCAGTCCGGATACCCCGGTTTCGCTGCCTCGGTCTGGTACGGCCTGGTGGCCCCTGCCGGCACGCCGCGGGCCACCGTGCTCCGGCTCAATGCCGCGCTGCGGCAGGCGCTGGCCGACCCGGCCGTAGGCCGCGCCATCCTCGGAGCCGGCGGCGAGCTCGATCCGGGTACGCCCGGGCAGTTCCGCCAGTGGCTACTGTCGGAGCGCGCGCGCTACGCGGCCCTGATCCGCAATGAGTCCATTCGTACCGAATGAGCCGCCGGGGCCGCGCATCGGCCCGGCGATCCAGATTTTTCGACCCACAGGAGACACTCGCATGCATCGCAAACCCTGGCGCGCCGCCGCCGCGGCCCTCGGCCTGATGGCCTCGCTGGTCGGCGCGCCCGCGCACGCCGCCGGCTTTCCCGACCGTACGCTGACCATCGTCGTGCCCTTCGCCCCTGGAGGCGGCGTGGACATGATCGGTCGCGTACTGGCCCAGCAGATGTCCAAGGAGACCGGGCAGACCGTGCTGGTCGATGACCGCCCGGGCGCCAGCGCCAACCTGGGTGCCGCCTACGTGGCACGCGCCAAGCCGGACGGCTACACCATCCTGCTGGCCGCCAACGGCCTGGCCGCCAATGCCACGCTGTTTCCCGACGCCCCCTTCAATCCCCTGAAGGATTTCGCGCCGGTGGGCAAGGTCGGTGAAGCGCCGCTGGTGGTGATCGTGGCCAGCAAGTCGCGCTTCCAGAACCTGCGCCAATTGCTCGACGACGCGCATGCCCATCCCGGCAAGCTGACCTTCGGTTCGGCCGGCAACGGCAGCTCGCAGCACCTGGCCGGCGAGTTGCTCAAGATGGATGCCCATATCCAGGCCCTGCACGTGCCCTACAAGGGCGGTGCGCCGGCCACCACCGATCTGCTGGGCGGACGCATCGACTTCATGGTGCAGAACCCGCTGGAGGCCCTGCCGCTGCTGCACTCGCACCAGTTGCGCGCGCTCGCCGTGGCCAGCGACCAGCGCCTGAAGTTGCTGCCCGACGTGCCCACCGCCGCGCAGGCGGGCCTGCCCGGCTACGAGGCCTCGGTGTGGTGGGGCGTGGTCGCCCCGGCGCGAACCCCGGCCCCGGTCCTGCGCAAGCTGCACCAACTGCTCGACCAGGCGCTGAACGATCCCGCCACCAAGGCCAGGCTGGAATCCATGGGGGTGGTGGTGCAGGCGGGCAGCCGGCAGCAGTTCGGCAGCTTCCTGCACGGCGAGGTGTTCAAGTGGCGTAAGGTGATCCAGACCGCGCACATCCACGTAAACTGAGGTTTCGCATGCGCGCGGCAGGGGGCCGCGCGCATGTTCCTTGCGTCAACGACATGTCTAGCGCCGAGCCTGCCGCGTCAGCGGCCGGGGCGCAGCCCGCCATGGGCTGCGCCCAGTTGTTCTGGATGTTCAGCCACATCACCATGCTCGGCTTCGGCGGCGTGCTGCCGTGGATGTATCGCGTGCTGGTGGAGCAACGACGCGTGCTGTCGGAGCAGGAGTTCCGCGAACAGTTCGCGCTGGGCCAGGTGCTGCCGGGGCCGTCCATCTGCAACATGGCGGTCATGGTCGGTTATCGCCACGCCGGGGTGGCCGGCGGCGCGAGCGCGCTGGCCGGCATGATGCTCGGCCCCATGGTGCTGGTGATCCTGCTCGGCCTGGGCTACGAATCGCATGGGCATTCGCCCCTACTGGCCTCGGTGCTGGCCGGCATGTCCGCCGCGGCCTCCGGACTCATCGTGGTGATGGCCCTGCGCATGGCCCTGGGGTTGCCGCGCCGCTGGCGCAGCCTGCTCGTCGCCGCGCTGGCGTTGCTGGGCATCGCCCTGCTGCACCTGCCCTTGTGGCTGGTCCTGGCCTCGCTGGCGCCCCTGGGCATGCTGCTGTTGCGAGGCGACCGGCAGGACGCGGGGAAACTGCCGTGACCCACCGCCTGCTGGTCACGTGGGCGATATTCAAGTACTTCTGCGCCATCTCGATGATGGCGGTGGGCGGCGGCGTGGTGTCGCTGACCCCGCAGATCTACCGTTTCGTGGTGGTCGAACACCATTGGCTCAGCCCGCAGGGCTTCGTGGCGGCCTTCAGCATCGCGCAGGCCGCGCCCGGCCCCAACTTTCTCTACGCCACGCTGGTGGCGCTGCAGGCGGGCGGCGTGCTGGCGGCGGTGGGCGCCACCCTGGCGCTGGTGGTGCCGCCGGCCCTGCTGACCCTGGTGGCCCTCACCCTGCGCCTGCGCGGGCGCGCGAAGGAGTTCATGGGCCTGCTGCGCTTTTCGCTGTCCCACGTGGCCGTGGGCATGATGCTGGCGACCGCGATCTCGCTGGTCGGCGCGTCCGACACCAGCTGGGCCACCGCGGCGCTGACCGCGCTGACCGTGGTGGCGGTGATGCGCTGGAGGGTGCACCCGCTGGCGCTGATCGGCGCCGGCGCGCTGGGCGGGTTGCTGCTGGGCCTGCGCCTCTGAGCGCTTCGCCCGCGCTGCGCGGGCAAGCCGAGCCAGCGCGAGCTGCCGTGGTCCTTCAGACGCTCGCGGGGCGGTCCGGCTCCAGTTCGCGCAGCACCTGCCGGGCGGCGTCTTCGAGTCGAGGCAGCAGTGCCGCCATGGCGCCCGCATCGGGGCCCCTGGCGGCCGCCTCGAGCTGCTCGCACAGATCGCCCAGCGCCAGCGCTCCGATGCTGCGCGATGCCGACTTGAAGCGATGGGCCAGCGCGCCCACGCCCTGGGCGTCCGAGGCCTCCAGGGCCTGGCGCATCTCGGGAACGCTGCGGCGCAGGTCGGCGGCGTAGTCGGCGCGCAAGGCGGCGAGCGTGGACTCGTCGTCCCCGACCAGGTCGCGCAGCACCTGGGCGTCGACCGCGGGCGCCTCGGCGCCGCCATCCGACGCGGCCGGTCGCGGGCGTGCCGGCAGCCATCGCTGCAAGGCCTCGCGCATCGCGTCGAGGCGGATCGGCTTGGTCAGCGCGGCGTCCATGCCGGCCTCCATCGCACGCTGGAGATCGACTTCCTGCGCCGCCGCGGTGACCGCCAGCAGCGCGCAGCGCGGGCGTCCCTCGCTGGACTCCAGCGCGCGCAGCGCGCGCGCCAGATCGAAGCCATCCAGCTCCGGCATGTGCAGGTCGCTCAGCACGAGTTCGTAGCGGCCGCGCCGGAACATGTCCAGCGCCTGCGCGCCGTCGACCGCCATGTCGGCCTCCACCCCGATCTGCGCCAGCTGCAGGCGGATCACCTCGCGGTTGATCGGATGGTCCTCGGCGACCAGGACGCGACGCTCGCCGACGGCCTCGGGCCCCGGCGCGGGCGTGGGTTCGGGCGTTGCGGAGGGCAGGGGTGACGGGACCGGCTGCGGGCTCTGCGACGGCGCGCCCGGGGTGGCGGGCGCGGTCCAGGACTGGTCATGCCAGGCGCGCAGCGGAAGCCTCACCGTGAAGGTGCTGCCCGAGCCCGGCCGGCTGTGCACCTGGATGCTGCCGCCCATGAGTTCCACCAGGCGGCGGGTGATGGCCAGCCCCAGCCCGGTGCCGCCGAAGCGCCGGGTGGTGCTGGGCTCGGCCTGCTCGAAGGGCTGGAACATGCGTTCCTGCGCCGCCTGGTCCATGCCGATGCCGTTGTCGCTGACCCTGAACTCCAGACTGTCCCCGCGCGCCGGATCCGAGACCAGGCTGGCATGCAGTTCCACCCGTCCCGGCTGCTCGCGCCCGGAGGAGAACTTGATCGCATTCGACAGCAGGTTGTTGAGCACCTGGCGCAGTCGCAACTCGTCGCTGGCGATGACGCGGGGCAGGGCGGGGTCCAGGGTCCAGCTCAGGGTGCAGCCGGCCTTGCTCGCCACCGGTGCGAAGTTCTCCGCCTTGTGCTCGAGCAGGCGCCGCAGGTCCACCGGATCGACCGAGATGTCGACGCGACCGGCCTCGATCTTGGAGAAGTCCAGCAGATCGTTGATGATCCCCAGCAGGTTCACCGCCGATCGCCGGGCCACTTCGGCCATGCGGGCCTGCGCGGAGGGCAGGCTGGCCTGCAGCAGCAGGTCCAGCATGCCGATGACGCCGTTGAGCGGGGTGCGCATCTCGTGGCTGACGTTGGCCAGGAAGTTCGACTTCGCCGCATCCGCGCGTTGCGCCACTTCCCGCGCGGCATCGCTCTCGCGGCCGATCAGGGTCTGGCGCATCAGGGCCAGGATCAGCGCCGTGGCCAGCAGGGTGGCCGCGAACACGGCGAGGGCTTCGATCCATGCGGAACTGGACGGCGCCCGATAGGCCACGAATTGCCAGCGGCGCCCGCCCACGTCCAGGGTGTTGCGGTAGATCAGATCGTGTGCGAGCACCTGCTGAAGCCGCGTGCCGAAACCCTTGGGGTACAGCACCGTGCCCGCCTCGCCGGCTGCGTGGTCGGTGATGTCGAACACGGCCAGGTTCACGCCGGCCGGGCCGGCCGGTCCGATGACCTTGCGGCCGCGCACCAGGCTGGGCATCTTGAACACGCCGAGCACGAAGCCGATCGGCGCCGAGCCGTGCGGGTCCGATCCCGAGGCGTAGACGGGATTGAAGGCCAGGAATCCATAGCCCGCGTCGCGCGCCTGCACGAGCACGATGCGCGAGGTGGCGATCAGGCGATCGCCGGCCGCGGCCGCGTTGAGCGCGACCCGGCGTGCGGGGTTGGAGGCCAGGTCGAATCCCAGTGCCTGCTGGTTGCCCTTGTAGGGCGAGACGTAATAGACGGGGAAGTACTCGTTGCGAGGCCCCTCGGTCAGCATGCCCTTCGGGGACATCTTGGTGAAGTGGAAGTCCTCGAAACCGTCGGCGCGCGCCATTCGCTCGTAATCCACCCGCTGGGACGCCGGAACGCGAGGGATCCATTCCAGCGCCTGGATCGCCGGATCCGCCTTCAGCAGCGGCGCGCTGAAAATGTCGAACTGCTTTCGGTTGACCACCCCGGCGCTGGAGAACAGGGCATCGGCGGCCACCAGGTCGTGCAGGGCCGAGCGCAGGTGCTCCTCCACGCTCGAGACCTGTTGCTGCGCGGCCTGATCGAAGGCGCTGCGGCTGCGTGCTTGCTCCGCGCGGTAAACGATCACCGCGAGAATCCCCGAGACGGCCAGGCCGAACAGGGCGGTGGCCACGAATTGGGGCAGGCTGCGGCGGGTCAGGATCTTGAGCATGGGAACTCGACGGCTGGGCATGCATGGGGAGGCTGTGCAAGCCTAGGCCCGAAACCCCCGCCCTGGCTGTCGAGAATGTCACGCTTCGCGGGAAATTCCAACCAGGCGCGAGGCGTGCGCGCGACAGTCGGCTACAGGCCCCGGGTCGCCAGCGCCAGCCCGAAGCCGAGCAAGGCACCCGCCACCGGGCCGATCACCCAGCCGCGCACCACGCCGAGCATGACCCGCGTGTCGATGGTCTCGCGTCCGCGCGCCCATCCGGCGCCCGCCATGGCGCCGATCAGCGCCTGGTTCATCGACGTGAAGTACCCGAAGGACACCGCCGTCAGCACCACCAGCGCCTGCACCCCCTGGGCCGCGGTCGCCATCGGAAGGTCCACCTTGACCATGTCGAAAGCCACGCGCCGCAACAGCGGGCGCCCCCAGGTGAGCACCCCCGCGGCCAGCCCCAGGCCGCCCACCAGTCCGGCGACGAGGGGCCCGCACAGCCCCGTGGACAGGAACACGGCGGTGGCGTTGGACACGTCATTGGCGCCCATCGCCAGCGAGGCCGCGCCGCCCACCACCACCAGCGCGCGGGCCACGATCAGGCCCGCGCCGGAGCCCCCGCGCAGGCCCGGCAGCAGGTCGAACAGCCGGGTGAACACGTATCCCAGGCCGAAGGCGATTCCCGGCGCCAGCACCCACAGCAGCGCCAGGCGAGCGATGGCCTCCCAGCGTATGCGCAGGCCCAGCGCGGCGCCCGCGCCGACGATGCAGAACACCAGGATCTGGATGGTCGAGGTGGGGATGCGCCGCTGGGTGAACCAGGTGGTCAGCGCGAAGGCCGCTCCGATCACCGCGATGGCCGCCGGCGTGGCCAGCCGCCCACCGGCCACGATGCCATGCCCCACGTGGGTCAGCACGCCGTGGCTGAGGAAGGTGGCGCCGAGCAGCGTGAGCGGCGCCATGGTCCACAGCGCCGCGCGCGCGCCGATGCTGCCGGTGGCATGGGGCATGCCCATGCAGGCGCCGGTGTAGTGCGCACCCATGCTCCAGGCGAAGGCCAGGGCCAGCAGCACCAGGAGCAGATCGGGAAGGTTCATGGGAGCGACGGTACGGGAGGATGCAGCATGCTATCGCCTGCATCCCCTGCATCGCGCACATCGCGCCTGCCGGGACGGCGTGCGCCGCCCGGGTTGTTCCGCTTGACCTCACCGGTCTTGAAGTGAGAATATGCGCACTTGCTGATAAATGATGGAAGTCCGGGCGGAACCCGGTCCCGCGGGCTTCCAGGCACGATGCCTTCCACCACCACGTCCTCGAGCGCCCTGCGCACCCCGTACTCCCGGAGCTCCTGGGGCCAGGATGGAGCGCAGGAGCTCGATGCCGGGCTCGATGCGCAAGCCTGCCAGGCCGCGCTGCGCTCCCTGCGCGACCAGCTTGCGCACTCCATCGTCGGCCAGGAGGCGCTGCTGGACCGCCTGGTGGTCGCCCTGCTCAGCGGCGGGCATCTGCTGGCGGAAGGGCTCCCGGGCCTGGCCAAGACCACCGCCATCAAGGCGCTGGCGCGCGCCGTGCACGCCAGCTTCCAGCGCGTGCAGTTCACCCCCGACCTGCTGCCCGGCGACCTCACGGGCGGCGACGTGTACCTGCCGGCCGAGGGAGCCAGTCGTTTCGTCCAGGGACCGTTGTTCCACGACATCGTGCTGGCCGACGAGATCAATCGCGCGCCCGCCAAGGTGCAGTCGGCGCTGCTGGAGGCCATGCAGGAAGGCCAGGTCACCGTGGGAGGCCGCAGCCACGCGCTGCCCCCCATGTTCCTGGTGATGGCCACGCAGAACCCGCTGGAACAAGCCGGCACCTATCCGCTGCCCGAAGCCCAGCTCGATCGTTTCCTGCTGCACGTGGTGCTCGACTATCCCAGCGCCGAGCAGGAGCGCCGCATCCTGGACATGGACCTGGCGCGCGCCGACCCGGCGCCCGTTGCCGCGCGGGGTGCGGACGGCACCGTCGATGCCGCCCGCGTGCTGCAGGCCAGGCGCCAGGTGCGCCGCGTGCACCTGGCCGATTCGCTGCGCGAATCCGTGGTCGACCTGGTGCGCTCGACACGCGAGCCGCAATCACGCAGCGCGGGCCTGCGCGGCATGGTCGAGGCCGGTGCCTCGCCGCGCGCCGTGCTCGCGCTGGCCCACGCGGCGCAGGCGCTGGCCTACCTGCGCGGCCGCGACTACGTGGTGCCGGAGGACATCGTCGAGCTGGCCCCCGACGTGCTGCGCCACCGCATCGTGCTGCACCCGCAGGCGCAACTGCAGGGTCTGGATGCGGACAGCCTGGTGCGCCAGCTCCTGGAGGCGGGCGAGATCGCCTGAACCCCATGGTCCCGGCCCGGCGCAACGCGGGCGGTGCAGCAGCCGCCACGCCTCCCGGAGGTTTCGCCTTGCTGGAGCCGGGGGACTGGAGCGAACTGGCACCCCTGCTGCTGGCGCGCGCGCGCGCCACGCCCTTGCCGAGCCTGGGCCGGCAACGCCGCGCCGGTGAAGCTCCCTCGCGCTGGCAGGGCCGCGGCCAGGACTACGCGCAAAGCCGTGCCTACCAGCCCGGCGACGACATGCGCAGCATGCACTGGGCGCTGCTGGCGCGCACCGGCAAGCCCTACGTGCGCGTGCACGAGCAGGAGCAGGCGCTGGCCTGGCATGTCCTGATCGACGCCCACGGGAGCATGCTGTTCGGCACACGCAGGCGTACCAAGGCCGCGCAGGCCGCGCGCGCGGCCCTGGTCGGCGCGGCCTGGCATGTCGCACGCTGGCCGCAGGCGCGCCTGGACGCCTCCTTGTGGACGGCGGGGGGCCTGCAGACCCGTTCCTTCGGCGTTGGCCTGCCGGCCCTGCGGCGCATGGCGGCATGGCTTGCCGGGCAGCGCATCGAACCGCCGTCGGCGCCGGCAGCGACGTCCGCGCACGCGCTCGCCACCGAGCCCGATTCAGCGGCCTTCGGGGACTGGTCCGCTGCGCTGCTTCGGTCCCACGCGGCTCCCACGCAGCTCCTGTTGTGCAGCGACGGGCATGGGCTGGATGCGTCCGCGAGCGCGCAGCTGGCCGCATGGGCCGGGCGCGCCCGCGTCGCCGTGGTGGAAGTGTTCGACCCCGTCGAATCCGCGCTGCCCGAGTTGCCGCCGGCGCGCTTGCAGGATGCCGCGGCTCGCGCGATCGGCTGGCTGGCTCCAGGGAATACGGTGCGCGAGGCCTTCGGGCGCGAAGCCCGGCTGCGGCGCGAGGGCCTGCATCAGTCGCTTCGTGCATTGCGGATCGCCACGTGCCGTCTGTGCACCACCGAATCCGGCCCGCGCATGCAGGCGACCCTGTCCGAACTGTGCGCATGACGGACCGCCTGGCCGCCCTCGCCGACATCGTGCCGCCCAGGCCGGTCGCGCTCCCTTCGCCGAGCCCTTCCTGGTTGGGGGCTGGTGGCCACCTGCTGCCGGCCCTCGTGCTGCTCGGCCTGCTCCTGCTGGTGCTCGGCGTGGCAGGCGCGCGGCCGCTGCGCGAGGCCCTGCGCAGGCGGCGGGCCCGCCGCGAGCTCTTGCGCATCCTGGCCGAGCTGCGAGCCGCTCCGCCTGGCAAGTCCATCGCGCCGCTGCTGCCGCGCGTGCTCGATCAGCTGCGTCGCGCCGGTCTGCCCGATCCTGCGATCGGCGAACCGGTGCGGCATCTGCACCAGAGCCTGCTGTACGAGCGCGAACCCGGTGCCGCGCTGCTGTGCGATTACCTGGAGCAGCGGCTGTCGCCATGATGCTCGCGCTGCACCATGCCTGGGCGCAGCTGAGCTGGGCTCGTCCCTGGGCCCTGGCACTGCTGCCGCTGGCAGCGGGTCTGGGCTGGCTGGTCTCGCGGCGCGGCCTGCCCGAGGCGCAGCCGGGCAGCATGCTTCATCTGCACCCGGATCTGTTCGGCCTGCTGCGTGAACAGGCGCCGCGCGCGCCGGTCGCGCTGCCCGCCTGGCTGACCGCCGGGGCTTTCGCATGCTGGGTGCTCGCGCTGGCGCAGCCCGAAGTGCCCGGCCCCTGGCTGCGTCCGCCCGCGATGGGACGCGATATCGTGGTGTTGCTCGACACCACGCTGTCCATGACCCTCGACGATCTGCGCTGGAACGGCAGGCCCGCCGAGCGCCTGGCGGTGGCGACCCAGGTCTTCGCCGGCTTCGTGCGCGGCAGCCCCGGAGACCGCTTCGGCATCATCGCCTATGGCGCGCGCGCCGCCACCTTGCTGCCGCCCACCTTCGACCGTCGCCTCGTGGTGCGCATGCTCGCCCGCGCCCGCGCCGGCCTGCTGGGCGACGGCGGCTGCCTGGGCGATGCCATGAGCCTGGCTTTGCGCGAGGTCCAGAGGGATGGAGCGTCGCGGCCCGGCGGCGCTGCTCTCAAGCCCTTGCTGGTGGTGGTTTCCGACGACGGATGGAGCCAGGGGGGGCACGTCAGCCCGGCCCAGGCCACCGCGCTGGCGCGCTCCCTGGGAGTGCGCGTGTTCACGCTGCAGGTCGGCGGGCGCGCGGCCGAGGGCCGTCCCTACAAGGTGCCTGCCTTCGAGGCGCTGCAACCGGATATGCGCGACATCGCGCGGCTTACCGGCGGCGAGTATTTTCACGCCACCGACCCCGGTGCCCAGCAGCGTGCCATCCAGGCGGTCGCGGCGGCGGCGCCGACCCTGCGGGCGCGGCCGTCTCGACGCGAGGAGCATGCGCTGTACGCCTGGCCGCTGGGCTGCGGTGCCCTGCTGCTCGCGCTGGCCCAGCTCGCGGCCGCGCCGCGGCGCCCCAGGCCACGGGCATGACGCCGCTGCTGTCGGATCTGCAATGGGCCCACCCCTGGGCCTGGCTGTTGCTGGCGCTGCCGGCGGGCCTGCAGCTGCGCCTGCGCCGCGCACGGGCGGCGCAGGCGCGCGCGGCTCTGGCCTATGCCGACGCGCACATGCAGGCCTGGGCCCTGCTACCCGACGGGCCGCGCGCGGGCGCCGTGCGCAGACTGGGCCACTGGCTGCTGTGGCTGCTGGTCGCCATGGCGCTGGCGGGGCCACGCCAGTTGCTGGCCGTCGACGCGGCTGGAGGCCCGGGCCCGCGGCAGCGCGCGGACCTGATGGTGGTGTTGCGCATTCCGACACGCGAAGGGCCATCCCTGGAGGCCGCGCGCATGGCCTTGCACGCGCTGCAACGTCGCCTGCAAGGAGAGCGCCTGGGGCTGCTGGTGTTCAACCGGGGCGCCGGCCTGCTGCTGCCGTGCACCGACGACCCCGCGCTGTTCGACGACTTCCTCGATCGTGCGGGGCCCGGCCTGCTCGACGGCGCCGCGGGTGACGGTCTGCCGGACGCGCTTCGGCTGGCGGCTCGGGAACTCCGGCGCGAGAGTGGGCCGGCGAAGGCGATCCTGTTGCTGAGCGGGGAAGCGGAGGCTGGCCGCGCCCAAGGCTTGGCCGATGCCCTGGACTCTGCCGGTATTCCGGTTTTCCTGCTGTGGACGGGGCCCGGCGAGGTGGACCCGGGGCTGGCCGCGCTGGCCTCCCGCAGTGGCGGTGCCAGCGCGCGCCTGGGCAGTCCCGCGGCCTGGACCCTGTTGTACCGGCAGGGCATCGCACGCCTGCCCTCGCACAGCGCGCCGCCCCGCGCTGCGCTGGCCTGGCGCGAGCTCTACGGCCTGCCGCTGGCCGGGGCGATGTTGCTGATGATCCTGCTGTACCTGCCCGTTCCGCGTCGCCCGCGTGCCGCTGCGCTACGCGTCGTGCTGCTGCTGGCCGCGCCCGGCCTGTCGGCCCTGGCCCTGCCGCGGCTTCCCGGTCCGCTGCCGACTGCGCATGCCGCCACCGCGCAGTCGGCTCGAGCGAAGTCCCTGCAAGCCTGGAACGCCTGGCAGGCCTGGACCCGGCACGACTTCGGCGCGTGCGCACGCGACTACGCGGGTCTCACCGGCTTCGATGCGGCGATGGGCGAGGGCGATTGCGCCTACCGGGCCGGCCATTGGGTCGAGGCCGAGGCGGCGTTCCGCCGCGCCATGCTCGAGGCGCCGGGCGACCGGCAGCGAGCGCAGGCCCTGTACAACCTGGGCAATGCCTCCTTCCATGTGCAGGGCGGGCTGCGCGCGGCGCTGGACGCCTACCGGGCCAGCCTGGTGCTGGAGCCCGGCAATCCCTCCGCCCTGCGCAATCTGCGTCTGGCGCAGGCGCAATGGGTGCAGGAACATCCGGAACACGTCATGGCGGCCCTGCGCAAGCGGGGTGTGCCGCAGGGCAGGGGGTCGTTCGGGGATACCGCGGACACCACGCCGAGCAGCATGGCGGGGCATCGCAGGCACCGACAGGCGCAGGCTTATGAGAACCAGCGACTCCAGGCGGGCGGAAAGCTGCAGCTCGGCGGCTCGCAGCCGGGGGCTGCCGGCCCGGGTTTGCGCCTGGGTGCCGCCGAAGTGCTGGCCGCGCAGCGAGGCATGCCGCTCTTGCGCGACCATCGCGACGCGCTGCTGCGTGCCCTGGTGCGCCAGGACAGCCGCGAGGCGGCCGAGCTGGGGGAAGGCCGGTGAAGCTTGCCGCGTGGCATTCGTGGTCGCGGGCCCTGGCGCGGGCGGGAGTCCGACGCATGGGCAGGGGCATGGGCAGGGGCATGCGCAGGGGGATGCTCGCGCGGCTCCTGCTGCCCGCCGGAGCGTGGGTGGGCGTGCTGGCGTCGGGATGGGCCGGACCGCCCGCGCATGCAGGAGCAGGCGTGCGCGCGGAACGGCCCGCGATGGTCTGCCGCGTGCGCCCCGCGCAGCCGGTTCTGGGCCATGTGGTGCACTGGGACATCCATGCGCGCGACCTTCCCCCGCTGCCCTTGGTGCGCGCCGGGCAACTCGGAGCCGACTGGCTGCTGCAGGGGCAGGCTGGCGAAGCTTCCTCCGCGGACGGCCACTCGACGCAGACCCTGCGCCTGCGCCTGTACCCGATGTCCGCGGGCGTCCTGCGCCTGCCCGAGCTGCGTGCCGGCCGCGGGGTCTGTGCTTCGCGCACCCTGCGCGTGCTGCAGGCCCGGGCCGGTCATCGCCCCCTGTACATGGCCGCGCGTCTGCGCGGCCATGTACGGGAGGCCACCGTGGGACAGGCCCTGCGCATCGAACTCGACGTCGCGGCCGGGGGGGGCCTGGCCTGGCAGGCGGTGTCGGTGCACACGGACGACGGCGTGGTGCACGCGCTGGGCACGCTGGACACGCGGGCCGCCGCGCGGGGTGGCATCGAGGTGCAGCGCCAGAGCTGGAGTTTCACGCCGACCCGGGCGGGGGAAATCACCCTGCGCTTCGGGCTGCTGCGCGGGACACGCCTGGGCAAGCTGCTCGTGGTTCCGGTGGCGCCGCTGCGATGGAGGGTTCGCCCCCTGCCGGCCTACTGGCCCCCGGGGGCTCCGGTGGGCCATGCCAGGCTGCGGGTGCTGCCAGCTCCTGCCTCGCTCGAGCTCGGTGACGCCGCGGTGCTGCGCGCCCGGCTCAGCGGCGTGCAGCTCGGGCGCGGCGAATGGCTCCGGCTGCTGGACGCCGAGGCACGAGCCTCCGGGCTGCGGGTGGGCGCGCCGCGCCTTCGCAGGGTGTTCGATGCGGCGCAGGGGCCGGCGCCGGCATGGGACATCGAATGGCCGGTGCACGCGCGGCGCGCAGGGCGCCTGCGGTACCCGCGCCTGCGCCTGCCCTATTACGACCCCGAACGCGGGGCACCCGGGCTGGCGCTGGCGGACTGGGGCACGGTACGCGTGCGCGACCCGCGCCCCCGGCGCATCGCGCTGGCCTTGCTCGCCGTCGCAGGGCTCGTGGCTGCGCTGGCGCTGCTGCGCCAGGGCGTGCTGTTCGCGCGCTGTGCCCTCTGCCGCTTCCGCTGGCGCCGCATCGCCCGCCGCGGTGACGCGCGCGAGCTGCGGCGTCTGTGGCGCCAGGCCCGCGCAAGGGGACAGGCCCCCGCCGCCACCTTGCGCGCCTGGGTGGACGCCCAGCGCTGCGGGCAGCGGGGTGTGCGCAGCCCCGAGCTGGACCAGCTCCTGGACCGGGAACAGGAGCGCCTCTACGCTTCGCCGCGAACGGGGCCGTCCCGTCCCGAGGCGGGGGACGCGGGGCGCTGAGCGTCCCGCCGGAGATCGACAGGGCCCCTCGGCCCTCTACCCGGGAAAACGCGGATGGCGCAGATGCTCAAGCGCACCAAGAATCTCAGGCAAGAAAGCGCTTTCAGACTTTTTTCTGATTAGTGCTTATGCGTCGAGTCGCATATGTTCACCCGCCACCGAGATGCGACCGCATGTGGCGCCGTGATGTGAAGCCTTGAGGAGGGTCAGGATGAACCGAGGTGCAGGCTGGGGAATTCGTGGAGTGCGCGCAGTGGCGGTCGCCTTGGGAGCCGCCTATCTCGCCGGCTGCGGAGGCGGAGGCGGGAGCACGGTCTCGCTCAACAACGTGGTGTCGACCACCGGCGTGGCTGGAGGGGGCGGTGGCAGCTCGGTCACCCAGTCGCCGTACCTGCTGTTCGCCAACGACTACATCGCCTATCCCTCGCCTCCGGTCAACGGCGCCTACCTGCACAGCATCCAGGGCGGCGACGTCTACGGCGTATTCGGGGGCAATTACGTGTTCGGCGGCTATTCGTCGCCACAGGCCGACATGAACCGCAGCGGGTTCTATGCGCTGCAGGCCAAGGGCGGGGCGACCGCGCCCACCAGTGCCAGCGACTATGCCGTGGTCGCCATCCTGGCGCCTCAGGATTCGACCTTCGACATCAGCCAGGCGAACACCCTTCTGATCACGATGGGCAACACGCAGTCGAACCCGGTCGGACATGCCGATGTGTTCACGGTCGACATCAACGACGGCGTGGGTTCGGCGACCCCCGCCAACGACTGTTCCTACGACCAGACCCTGAGCGAGCTCGGCCCCAATACCTCGACCAGCGCCCTGGGTGTGCGCAACTACGCCATTCCCCTGAGCCAGTTCACCTGCAGCAGCGGGTCGATGACCGGCTTGAAGTCCACCGGGATCACCACCGTGGCCGTGAAGATCCTCGGCAGCAAGAACCCCAACGTCACCGCCGGCGAATATGACGTGATCGCCGTGGGGTCGGTGGGGTTCAGCAACTGGAGCGCATCGTCCAGCGACGTCGCGGCGCTGGCGCAGTGAAGGGCAGGGCGGCGCTTGGCCGCCCGCCAGCGCTGCGCCTCGCCACGCAGCCTTTTTTTTGTTCCTGGTTGAAACCGCTTTCATATTACGTGACCCAGGCACCAGGGCACGTGGGTCGGGATCATGGCGTGGTGATCCTCCCCAGTCAGGTGTCAGACCAATCAGGCGCGGTCGAGCGCCAGGGAGAATGAGACATGAGAAGAATTCGCGTGGGGTGGCTCACACTCGCGCTGGTCGTCGGCCTGTCGGCCTGCGGCGGCGGCTCGAGCGGTACGACCCTGTACTCGGTGGGGGGAACCGTCAGCGGCTTGCCCAGCGGCAGCCAGCTGACCCTGGTCGACAATGGCGTCGACACGGCCACGATTTCCGCCAACGGAAGTTTCCAGTTCGCCAAGGCCCTGGCGCAGAACAGCTCCTACAGCGTGACCGTGAGCTCCCCGCCCGCGGGTGAGGTCTGCACCGTGGCCAACGGCACGGGCAGCATCACGTCGAATGTGTCCAACATCAGCGTGAGCTGCGCATCGAGCACCAGCTCCTACACCATCGGCGGCCAGGTTTCGGGCCTCGCTGCCTCGGCCACCGTGGTGCTGCTCGACAACAATGCCGATCCCCTGACGGTCAGCAGCAACGCGAGCTTCACCTTCCCGACCAAGATCGCCGCCGGCGGCGGCTACGCCGTGACGGTGGGCACCCAGCCCGCCGGGCAGACCTGCTCGGTCAGCAACGGCTCCGGCTCGGGGGTCAACGCGAACGTCAGCAACGTCAGCGTGGTCTGCGCCAACAACGCGACGTCCTCCTACACCATCGGCGGCAGCGTCAGCGGCCTGCCGAGCGGGCAGCAGCTCAGCCTGGTCGACAATGGCGACTCGGCCCATGCGCTGACGGTCAGCAGCAATGGCGCCTTCTCGTTCCCGCAGCCGGTCAGCGGCGCCTACGCCGTCACGGTGGGAACGCAGCCCAGCGGCGCGACCTGCACCGTGAGCAACGGCGCTGGCACGGCCACGGCCAACGTCAGCAATGTGTCGGTGGCCTGCACGACGACCAGCTACACCATCGGCGGCAGTGTCAGCGGCCTGAGCAGCGGCCAGACGGCCACCCTGGAGCTCAATGGCGATGCGGCCAATACCGTCTCGCTGAGCTCGACCTCGAGCAGCTTCACCTTCCCCACCGCCGTGGCGGCTGGCAGCAACTACGCGGTCACCGTCTCCACGCAACCGACCTCTGAGACCTGCACGGTGACCGGTGGCAATGGCACGGCGAACGCCAACGTGACCAGTGTCAGCGTGAGCTGCGCGACGACCACCGCGTCGACCCTGACCTTCTCCTCGGGCTTCGCCGCGTCGAACCTGACGGTCGAGGGCGGCGCCTATGGGGGCTACGGCGGCAGCAGCCTGGACGGCAACGCGACCTACGGGCCGTCCTCGGGCAGTTTCGGGGGGCCCGTGTCGGCCACGACGACCGCCGCGAACAGCTACTTCGGCTACTACTATCAGTTTCCCGCGACGGCGCTGCCCTCGAATGTGCCGACCTATGAGTACATGGGCGTCTACACCTTTGCCCCAGGCGTCACGGCACTGAACGGCGCAGGCGACACCTCCGGCGTGACCATCAACGGCCAGAACAACCTGCAGTTCACGTTCAACGAAAACGGCGAGTGGGCGCAGGCGCCGAGCAGCAACTTCCTGATCATCCTGACCCTGGGCAAGTACTACAACATCGGAACGGCAGCCAGTCCTACGGCCTGCAATCTGCAGTTGCAGGACGTCGTTCAGCCGAGTACGCCGGCCGCGGCCACCACGATCACCGTGCCCTTGAGCGACTTCAGCGTCGCGCAGAATTGCGGCCAGCACATCAGTACCGCCGCGCAGGCCCTCGCCGTGTCGCCGATTTCCAAGATCGACCTGCAAGGTGATGGCGGGACCTCCGCGCTGACACAGGGTGCCAACCACCTCACGAGCAGCGCGAACTTCAGCGTCTCGACCCAGGCCACCGGAGGGGCTGCCCCCTATCAGGTGCCCACGGTCATCGTGCTCAAGGGGCCCATCACGTTCACGCCCTGATGCTGCTGGCGGGATCGGCGCCCAGGCCGCTTGAGGGCCTGTGGTGCCGGTCCGGGTCCGGGTCCGGG
>JAJZWA010000016.1:23658-60836 GCA_021846965.1 Pseudomonadota bacterium
GGTCCGGGTCCGGGTCCGGGAGGACGCTTGGCTACACTGCGGCCACCCGGCAGCAGGGCTGCCGGCAGAGTGTCCCGTGACCATGGCCAACTTTTTTCCTGACAAGGCGCGAGTTGTTCTCGCGCTTTGTCTTTGGGCGCAATGTGTGGCAGGGCAGCCCGCACTCGGAGCGACAGGGCCGCGCCCGGTCACGCGCAGGCTGAGCCTGGAGGTCTCCATCCGCGGCCCGCTCGGGTGGCCGGTGCACCGCGCGATGGCGCTGACGGTCGTGGAGCCGGCCGCTCCCAGACATTGCCCCTTCCTCGTGATCCTGCATGGCCGTCCGGGCTCGGTCGGCGCCCGGGTGCGCATGGGCCTGGTCGAATTCCCGGGCAACGCGGACTACTTTGCCAGACTGGGTTACGTGGTCCTGGTTCCCACGCGGGTCGGATATGGCGTCACCGGTGGCCCCGATATCGAATACACGGGGCCCTGTTTCTACAAGGACTACGCACGCGGCATGGAGATGGTGGTGCAGGAAACGCGTCAGCTGCTGCGCTATGCCGCCGGTCTTCCCGGCGTGGATCCGCGCCGCGGCCTGGTGGTGGGGGACTCCTTTGGCGGCGTGGCCGCGGTGGCCGCGGCCGCCGCCGACCTGCCCGGTGTGCGCGGTGCCGTGAACTTCTCCGGCGGCGACGGGGGCGACCTGATGCACCATATCGACCATCCCTGCCGCGCCGACCAGATGGCGAGCACCCTGGCAGCTTACGGACGCAGGGATCGCCTGCCGACGCTTTGGCTTTACAGTGCCAACGATCGCTACTGGGGAACCCGGGCACCGCGGCGCTGGTTCGAGGCCTTCGTCGACGCCGGGGGCCGTGGTCGTTTCGTCGAGTTGCCGGCGGACAAGAACAATGGACACTTCATTTTCAACCGCAATCCCCAGGCCTGGCATGGCGCCTTCGAGGCTTTTGCCGCGAGCCTGGGCCTACCTTCGTAGAGCAGCCGGAGCCTGCCGATGATTCGTCGTGCCAAGCCAGTCCCGCCCACCCCGGTCCCCGGGGATCAGGCCCGGCTCGTCACCATCGACATGGTCGCGCGGGCCGCCGATGTCTCGCCAAGCACGGTGTCACGCATTCTCAACGGCACCGCGGTGGTGAGCGCGGACAAGGTCAAGGCCGTGGAGCAGGCCATCAGCGACCTGGGCTACGTGCCCAACCCCGTCGCGCGCGGCCTGGCGGGTGGGCGGACGCTGAGCGTGGGCGTGGTCACGCAGACCCTCGACAGTCCCTTCTACGGAGCGGCTTTGCGGGGCATCGAGATGGAACTGCTCGCCGCGGGCTACACCCCGCTGTTCATCAGCGGACACTGGAACGAGCGCGAGGAGCAGCACAGCATCTCCGTGCTCAGGGCGCGCCGCGTGGACGGCATCATCGCGCTCGACGCGCGGCTCAGCGACGAGGCCCTGGTCGCGCTGGCTCGCGAATTGCCGGTGGTCGTCACCGGACGCGGCCTGGAGGCTCCCAATCTGGTCAGCCTGTGTTTCGACAATTTCGGGGGCGCTCGCGAGGCCACCAACTACCTGCTGGACCTGGGGCATCGGAACATCGCTTTCATCACCGGCGACCCCCAGCACCAGGATGCCCTGGAGCGTCAGCGCGGCTACCTCGGCGCGCTGGCCGAGCGCGGAGTCCCGGCCGATGCGAAGCTGATCATCGCCGGAGACTACCGGGAGCACAGCGGGACCCAGGCGGTGCTGCGCCTGTTGAAGCAGGGCGTGCATTTCACGGCCGTGTTCGCCGCGAACGACCAGATGGCCCTTGGCGCCTTGCTCGGCCTGTACCAGCGTCATGTGTCCGTTCCACAACAGGTCTCCGTGATCGGTTTCGACGACCTGCAGGTCGGTCAGTTCTCGATCCCGCCGCTGACCTCGGTGCACCAGCCCAGCCTGGAGACCGGGCAACTGGCCGCCCGTGCCATGTCCGCGCTGCTCGAGGGCCGGCGTTCGAAATTGCGCATGCCGCAGCCGCGCCTGGTCGTGCGCGAATCGACCGGTCCCTGCCCCGCCGCCTGAGGCGTTCCCGGCGGCGCACGCCCCAACCGTACAAACCCTGGGTTGACGCCGGGGCGCGCTGCCTGAAAAATCTGTGAAACCGCTTTCAAGTTGATTCGCGACCGTCTTTTCGAAGCCACCCCGACCCCATTGCCCATCCTGCCATGCTGAGCCGACGCAAGGTCCTCACTCGACTGGGTACGGGCGCCACAGCCATGGCGCTCGGTGCCTGCACCCGCTCGTCGCCCGCATCGGAGGATCGGCTGGTGGTGGCGGCCTACCCCTCGCTGGACCAGGTCGCGCGCGCGGCGGCGCCGGCCTGGGCGGCCTTGCATCCGGGTATCAGCCTGCAGGTCATCAGCCGGCAGTTCAGCGACCATCACACGGCCATGCTCACGGCCCTCGCGACCGATTCGGAGCTGCCCGACGTGATGGCCGTCGAGGTCAGCTTCCTGGGACGATTCGCGCGCGGCGGCGGCCTCATGGACCTGAGCGGACCTCCGGCGTACATCGCGAAGCAGCGCGCCCACTTCACCCCCTACGCCTACGACCAGGCCAGCGTGCCGGGCGGCGGCGTGATGGCCGCGCCCAGCGACATCGGACCCGGCACCCTGCTCGCACGGATCGACATGCTGGGCAAGGCGGGTGTCTCGCTGCAGAGCCTGGAGGGATCCTGGAGCGATTTCCTGCGCGCGGGGCAGGCGGTTCGCGCGCGCACCGGCGCATGGATGGTGCCCGACGCCAGCGACATCCTGGCCATCGTGATCCGCAGCGGGCTCAAGCCCGGGGACGGGCTGTATTTCGACGCCAAGGGCCATCCCTCGCTGCTGGACGAGCGCTTCGCGCGGGGATTCGAACTCGCCACCCGCGCGCGTCGACTCGGGCTCGACGCGAGAGTGCAGGCGTGGACCCCGGAGTGGGCGAGCGGGCTGCGGGACGGGCGCATCGCGGTGGCGCTGTCCGGTGCCTGGCTGGCCGGTCACATGGCGAACTGGCTGGCCCCGAAGACCAAGGGGCTGTGGCGGGCCGCGCAGCTCCCGGATGCGTCCTGGAGCGCCTACGGGGGCAGCTTCCTGGCCGTGCCCAGGCGTCTGCCGGAGCGGCGCAGGGCGCTGGCCTGGGATTTCGTGCGCCTGCTGACCCTGGATCGCCAGCGCCAGCTCGCCGCCTTCGCCAGCGTGGATGCCTTCCCCGCCATGGTCGATACCTATGACGCACCCATCTTCGACGCACCGATTCCCTTCCTGGGCGGGCAGCGCGCGCGGCGCCTGTGGCGCACGGCGGCGCTGAAGATCCGCGCCGTGGCCGTGAACCCGCAGGACGACTTCGCCAGCGAGGTCGTCGCCGACGCCTTGTTCGACGTGCTCGAGCGCAAGGTGCCCCAGGAACTTGCGTTGCGCCGGGCACAACGACTTCTGCAGCAGCGTGTGGAGCACATCTGATGTCAACAGCCATCACCGAGCCGGCCAGCATCAAGCGCCGGCGCCTGCTCCCGGCGCTGTCGCCGAAGTGGGCGCCCTACGTGCTGCTGTCGCCCTTCATCGTGTTGTTCCTGGTCTTCGGATTGTTCCCCCTGGGCTTTTCGCTGTACCTGGCGTTCCAGCGCTGGCAGCCCGCCAGCGGGCTGAGTTCGATGCACTTCGTCGGCCTCGGCAACTTCGCCTTCGCGCTGCATGACCCCTGGTTCTGGCAGTCCATGCGCAACACCCTGTGGCTGGCCGTGGCGGCCGGGGTCGCACAACATGTGGTGGCGATCCCGCTGGCCGTCTTTCTTCAGGGCGCGGGCCGGCGCCTGCGCGACTTGCTGACCGGGGCCTACTTCGTGCCCTACATCACCTCGACGGTGGCGGTGGCCATCCTGTTCAGCTCCTTCTTCGCGCTGCATCACGGCCTGCTCAACCAGTTGCTCCTGGGCCTGTCGCACCTGCCGCTGCTCAGGGACTGGCTGCCCGGGCACGCCATCGACTGGCTCGGGCGGCCGCGCTACGTCAAGCCTGCCATCGCACTCGTCGTGTTCTGGCGCTATGTGGGCTTCAACGTGGTGCTGTATCTCGCCGCGCTGCAGACCATCAGCGTCGACCTCTACGAGGCCTCCGAGCTCGACGGGGCCAACGCGTGGCAGCGCTTCTGGTACATCACGCTTCCAGCCCTCAGGCCGATGATGTGGTTCGCCGTCACCCTCAGCGTCATCGGCGGGCTGCAGTTGTTCGACGAGCCCTTCATCCTCACCGGCGGTCACGGGGGACCTGACCAGGCGGGCATGACCGCGGCCCTGTACTTCTACCGCGAGGCCTTCGATTTCGACGACTTCGGAGGCGCGAGCGCGATGTCGTGGATCCTGTTCGGCTTCATCGCCGTGCTTACCTGGTCCACCAGTCGTGCCTTCGCGTCGAAGGATTCCGCGGAGTCCGAAGCATGAGCGCGCGTTCTTCCTCGAGGTCGCGCGGGCCGGCGCTGTCGCGCATCCTGGCCTGCACCCTGGTGGGCGCGGGCGCGCTGGTGATGGTGAGCCCGCTGTACTTCATGTTCGTGTTCGCCACGCACAGCCGGGGCGCGATCTTCAGCTCGCCTCCGCCCCTGGGCCCGGGCGGCCACTTGCTGGACAACCTCCGCATCCTGCTGTCCGCCTTGCCCTTCTGGCGAAACGTGGGCTGGAGCCTGTACGTGGCCTGCGCCTCGGCCCTGCTGACCGTGCTGCTCTGCTCGATGGCCGGTTACGCATTCGCGATGTTCCGGTTCCGCTTCCGCCGCGCGCTGTTCGTGCTCGTGCTGGGCACCATGCTCGTGCCGCAGTTCCTGAACATGATCCCGACCTTCATGGTCATGGACGCGCTGCACTGGATCAACAAGCCGCGTGCGCTGTACGTGCCTGGAGCCGCCAGCGCCTTCGGCATCGTGTTCATGCGCCAGTACATCGCCTCCTCGCTGCCGCGCGAGGTCATCGAGGCCGCGCGCCTGGATGGCTGCGGGGAGTTCGCCGTGTACTGGCGCATCGTGCTGCCGCTGATCGTGCCGGCACTGGGCACCCTGGGGATGATCAGTTTCATCGCGTCCTGGAACAGTTTCCTGATGCCCCTGATCGTGATGCGCTCGCCCTCCATGTACACGGTGCCGCTGGCCTTGCGCAGTCTGCAGAGCCCCACCGATACCCAGTGGGGAGCCCTGATGATCGGCTCGGCCATCGCCACGCTTCCCTTGCTGGTGATCTATCTCCTGTACTCGCGTCGCCTGGTGGACGGGTTGACGGCCGGTGCCGTGAAGTAGATCTCCCAGCCGCCCGATGCACGGTCCGCCCGCGCCGCAGCGCTTCGCGGCCCGGCATCGTCCCGCTCACCCAAGCAACTTGAACTCCATGCAACAAGACCCGACCCTCGACCCTCGCGCCATCGCACGCCTGTTCCCGCGGGACTTCACCTGGGGCGTGAGCACCAGCGCGTTCCAGATCGAGGGAGCCACCCGGGAGGACGGCCGGGGCGAGTCGATCTGGGATCGATTCTGCCGCCAGCCCGGCGCGATCGCCGACGGCAGCGATGGCGATGTGGCCTGCGACCATTACCACCGCTGGCAGGAGGACCTCAACCTGGTGGCCAGCCTCGGGGTCAACGCGTACCGCTTCTCGGTGGCCTGGCCCCGCGTGCAGCCTCTGGGGCATGGCGCCTTCAATGCCAAGGGACTGGACTTCTATGAACGCCTGGTCGACGGTTGCCTGCGCCGCGGCATCGCGCCGCACCTGACCCTCAACCACTGGGACCTCCCGCAAGCCCTGCAGGAGCGCGGAGGCTGGGCGGAGCGCGACACCGTGCACCGCTTCGTCGACTACGCCCGCGAAGTCGCGCGGCGCCTGGGATCGCGCCTGCGCTCGATCACCACCCACAACGAGCCCTTCATCCAGTCGGTGCTGGGGTACGAGACCGGCATTTTCGCGCCCGGCATCCGCGATCGCGGCGCCGCGATCCGCGTGGCGCACCATCTTCTGCTCAGCCATGGCCTGGCGCTGCAGGCCATGCGCGCCGACGGGGTGCACAGCGATCTGGGCATCGTGCTCAACCTGTCGCCGATCGAGCCGGCCAGCGACTCGGAGGCCGACCGGGCGCGGGCGCGCCTCGAGGACGGGCGCCTGGTGCGCTGGTACATGGACCCGCTGCTGCGCGGCAGCTACCCGCAGGACGTGGTGGAGGCCCTCGGGGCCGACGCGCCGAGGGTCGAGCCCGGCGACATGCGGACCATCGCCACCCCGCTGGACTTCCTGGGCGTCAACTACTACTCCCGCAACGTGTTCCGGGCCGACGGTGCCGTCGACCCCCACACCCTGGGCAGCGAGATCACCGACATGGGCTGGGAGGTCTACCCGCAGGGCCTGACCGACCTGCTGTGCCGGCTGCATCGCGACTATGCGCTGCCGGACGTGTATGTCACCGAGAACGGCGCGGCATTCCCGGACGATTGCGTGGACTCGCGCGTGGTCGACGTCGCGCGCACCCGGTACATCGCATCCCACATCGCCGCCGCCGGCCGCGCGCTGGCCGCCGGGGTGCCCCTGAAGGGGTTCATGGTGTGGAGCCTGCTCGACAATTTCGAGTGGGCCAGCGGCTATGCCAAGCGCTTCGGCATCGTGCACGTGGACTACGCCACGCAGCGCCGCACGCCCAAGGCCAGCGCGGATTGGTACCGTGAATTCCTGCGGGCCGAACGCATGAGCGCGGCCGCCTGAGGCCGGATGCGGCGATGCTGCAAGTACACGCCACCTCACGCGACGGCGGACTGCGCCTGGCGCCTCAGCCGGACCTGATGCCCTGCGCCGCGCCGACCGGCGGCGGCGTCGTGCTGGGGGTCGACACCTCGCGACGCTTCCAGACCATCGAGGGATTCGGCGGTGCCTTCACCGAGGCCGCCGCGGTCAACTGGCAGGCCTTGTCGCCCCAGCGGCGAGACGCCGCGCTGCGCGCGTATTTCGCCGATCCGGGGCAGGGCGGGCATGGCTATTCGCTGTGCCGCGTGCACATGGGCAGCTGCGACTTCTCGCTGGACAACTACGCCCACGTCGAGGTCGAAGGCGACGTGGAACTGCGCAGCTTCAGCATCGAGCGCGACCGTCGGGCCCTGCTTCCCCTGCTGCAGGCGGCGGGGCGCGTCGCCGCGCGACCGCCCAGGGTCATCGTCTCGCCCTGGAGCCCGCCGGCCTGGATGAAGGATTCGGCGCGCATGAACGGGGGAGGGCGGCTGCTCGCGTCCTGTCGCGACGCCTGGGCCGGCTGTTTCGTGCGCTTCGTGCAGGCCTACCGAGAGCAGGGCATCGACATCTGGGGCGTCACCGTGCAGAACGAGCCGATGGTGGCGCAGACCTGGGACTCCTGCCTCTACTCGGCCGAGGAGGAGCGCGACTTCATCGCCTGTCACCTCGGTCCGGCCTTCGACGCGGCGGGGTTGCGCGACGTGCGCATCATCGGCTGGGACCACAACCGCGACCTGCTGGCCGAGCGCGCGCGCGTGCTCTACGCCGACGCCCGCGCGCGCGCCTACCTGTGGGGTCTGGGCTTCCACTGGTACGGGGAGCCGATGTTCGACAACGTGGGGCGGGTGCACGAGGCCTGGCCGGACAAGAAGCTGCTGCTGACCGAGGCTTGCCAGGAGGGCGGGCCGCACCGCGATTCCTGGGAGGTGGCCGAGCGCTACGCCGAATCCATGCTCGCCGACCTGAACCACGGCAGCGTCGGCTGGATCGACTGGAACCTGTTCCTGGACATGCAGGGCGGCCCCAACCATGCCGGGAACCTGTGCAGCGCGCCGATCCTGCTCGACGCCCAGGCCGACCAATGGTTCGCGCAACCCTCGTATTTCTACATCGGCCATGTCGTGCGACATGTGCGCCCCGGGGCCCGCAGGGTGTTCTGCGCGCCTTCGAGCAGCGCCGTGCAGGCGGCAGCCTTCGAGGCCGGCGACGGCAGCCTGGCGCTGGTGGCGATGAATCGCAACGAACATGCCCTGGAACTGGACTTGCGCATCGACGCGCAAGCCTATCGGGCCAGCTTGCCGGCACGATCCATCGCCACCTACGTCCGGGGCGCGGCATGCGAACAACCAAGGAGACCATCGTGAACAGGAACATCGTGCTGGGGGCGCTGCTGGCGGGGGTATCCCTGGCGGCACAGGCCGCGCAGTTCGGCCCGCTGACCCTCTCGGGCTTCGGCAAGGACGAGATCGACGTGTCCAACAACGTGGGCACGGTGGACAACAACAGGGCCATGCCGCCGCAGTGCTATGGCGACGCGCGCGAGGTGCTGCCGGCCTCGCGCACGCCGGGTTCGTCGCAGTACTGCCTGCCGACCAGCGTGGGCACCGTGACCGCGCCCTCGCCGATGTTCCAGCTCACCGGCAACCTGCACCATGAGTTCGACAATGGCGTCAAGGTCGAGGCGGTGCTGACCAAGCGCATCCGCAACGGATCCAACGACATCGTCGGGCAGAACTGGTTCGAGAAGTACGTGGCCGTGTCCTATCCCTCGCTGGGCAAGCTCAGCGTGGGCACGCAACTCGCGCGCGCCTGGTCGCGGCAGGACGGCTTCAGCTATCCCATCGGCCTGTCGACCGCGTGGAGCGAGACGGGCGCCGGCTTCGGCCTGTTCCCGGACGCGGTGCGGTTCACCAGCCGCATGTTCTACACCCCCTACGGCAAGCTCACGCTGGAGGCGACCTACGCCACCAACCACGCCTTCAACACCTACACCGGGCCGCAGGTGGCGGGTCCGGCCCCCACGCCCCGGATGCTGGAGCTGTTCGCCCAGTTCTCGAACCACGACAACCTGATCGAGTTCACCTTCGAGACCAGCCATGGCGCCGGCCAGTCCTCCTGGGGCAAGGCACCCTTCGTCGGCGCGTCCAACCTGCCGGTCCTGACCCTCAACGGCACCAACTACTACGACAGCCTTCCGCGCCAGAGCGTGGCGATCCTCGAGGGGGACCACTGGTTCACACCGCAGTGGATGCTGACCTGGGGCTTGCGTCACAGCTACTGGTCGGGGGAGTCCACGACCTGCGGCTACGTCAACAACGTGGGCAACGGCCAGCCGGGCTGCCTGTACCCGTCCGGGGGTTTCAACTACGCCGATGCCCTGTCCGGCACCACGGCCTACCAGCCGGGCTACTCCGCCTCGACCAATGACTTCCTGCTCGGCCTGACCCATTACCGCGACCTGTGGACCTACACGGCGGGCATGGTCTACCTGGGGCGCGCGCGCACCGACAACCCCACGCAGTGGGGCCAGGACAACTGGGCCGTGATCACCAACCTGGGGCTGTACCGCAAGCTGCCCGAGATCTATCGCAATCTCAGCGTGTACGGCGGGATCGGCTACGTGCACTTCGGGCACCTGGGCGCTCCGCCACTGAGCATGACCAGTGTCACGCAGTTCGGTGGGGTCAATTCCTGGGTGAGCAGCCACGCCGAGAGCCTCACCCTGGGCGCACTGGTGACCTTCTGATCATCGCACGGGCAGCCGCCTGTGCGGCGCGCACGAAGAGGAGAGTGCAATGTCTTCCCTGTCCAAGACCCTGGCCGCCGCCGCGCTGATGGCGTCGCTGCCGGCGCTGGGGGCCACGCCCAACCCGAGGATCCCCGAGGGGCTGGGGGGCTATTTCGCCCGCGCGCATGCGGGCGGTCTGTTCTCGTCCAAAGCGCCCCAGCCTCCCGTGGCCAGGTTTCGCACGCCGGCGATGATGGCGCAGGCGGCGCCGACCAACCAGTGGTATTCGTCCGTCATGTTCACGCGCTGGTCGTATCCGCTGTACGCCATTCCCGTGAGCTACCGCGCCGTGCCCGCGGGGTTCCAGATCGGCGTTCCGACGCCTTCCACGCGCGTGGCGCCCGACGGCTGGAAGGAAATCGTGTGGGCCCACCACGCGCAGATCACCGTGGAGCCGGACTTCAAGCCCGACGCGGCGCTGCTGGCCGGGCACGGCGACTGGAGCGCGACCGTGGCCATGCCGGGCCAGGGACACACCCTGCAAGCCACCGTGGTGCAGGGAAGCCCCTACAGCTACTACCAGGTCGATGACAGCCGGGTGACGCTGGAGCTGGCTTCGCCCGCCCAGGGCGCCGCCCCCGGCGCCGACGGCAGCGAGGAGCATTTCCTGGTCGGCACGCAGGCCTACGCGGTGTACGCCCCGGCGGGCGCGGGCCTGCAATGGGAGTCACCGACGCGCCTGGTGCTGAGCCTGCCCCAGGGCAAGGGGTGGTTCTCGGTGGCCGCGCTTCCCGACACCCGGGCGTCGACCCTCCAGCTGTTTCACGACCACGCCTACGCCTTCGTCACGGACACCAAGGTGCACTGGCACTACGACCAGGCCAGCAGTCGCGTGATCACGCGCTACGAGTTCCAGACCCGCTCGATGCAGGACGATCAGCATGTGCCGCTGGTCGGCCTGTTCCCCAACCTGTGGGAAGGGCAGCAGATTCCCGGCTTGCAGCCTGCCGGCTTCGCGAGCGTTCGCGGCACCGTCAAGCTGCTGGCGGCCAACGAGTTCACGACCCGACTGACGTTCCATGGAATCGTGCCCTTCTGGCCGAAGCTGCCCGCGGCCGATGGCGGCAGCCGCGTGGACACGCTGCTCGGCGGCGATACCGCGGCGATGCCCGGAGCCTTCGATCTGCAGGGCAACGGCACCTATTGGGTGGGCAAGGGCCTGGGGCGCGCAGCGCAGTTGATGAACATCGCCTACGCCCAGGGCAAGACGGGCGATGCGCGCGAGCTGCAGCGCATGATCGAGCAGCACTTCGAGCAGTTCTTCTCCGGCAAGGACTCCGACAGCTACTTCGTCGTCGACCGCTCGCTGGGCACCACGCTGGGCTATCCCTCCGAGTACGGCAGCGTGAGCCACATGAACGATCACCACTTCCACTACGGCTACTGGATCAACGCGGCCGCGCAGATCGCCGTGCATGACCCGCAGTGGGCCGCGAAGGATCACTGGGGCGGCATGGTCGACCTGCTGGTCAAGGATATCGCCACCGCGCGGCGCCACCAGGCCTCCTATCCCTTCCTGCGCAACTTCGATCCCTACGAGGGGCACAGCTGGGCCAGCGGGGATGCCGCGATGGACGACGGCAACAACCAGGAATCCTCCTCCGAGGCGGTCAATGCCTGGGCCGGGCTGATCTTCTGGGGCGCGGCCACGGGCGACACGCGGCTGCGGGATCTGGGCATCTACCTGTACACCACCGAGGTGCACTCGATCGACGACTACTGGTTCGACCTGCACCACGTCGTGTTCGCCCCCGACTATCACCGCGTGCTGGCAGCCCAGGTGTTCGGCGACCAGTACGCCTACAACACCTGGTGGACCCAGAACCCCCGTGAAGTCCAGGGCATCAACCTGCTGCCGATCACCACGGCCTCGACCTACCTGGGAGCCGATCCGCACTACATCGACGAGTTCTTCGATTCGATGCGCGCGATGAGCAAGCGCTATGCCGATGCAGGAAAGTCCGATGGCACGCCCGAGGATATCTGGCAGGATATCTTTGCCGAATACCGTGCGCTTGCCCACCCCGATGAGGCATTGAAGCACTGGAATTCCCAGGGATCCACCGAGGGCGGGGACACTCGAACCCACGCCTACTACTGGATCCGCAGCCTGCAGCACATGGGGCGGCCCGACTTCTCCGTCACCGCCGACACCCCGCTGTACGCCGTGTTCCGCACCCGCGCGGGCGCCGTCACGCACCTGGCCTTCAACCCCGGCCCCCAGCCTCTGCAGGTGAAGTTCAGCGATGGGGCCGGCGGCACCGTGGCGCCCGGCTCGCTCGGCGTCTTCGCAGGCACGGCGGCCGCGGGTTCCCCGCAGCCGCAGAAGCACTGAGCGCGACACGCAGTGTCCACCCGAATCTACCGAGGAGAGAGCAACATGTTGAAGATCATCCTTGCCGCCCTGATCGGAGCGGGGCTGCTCGCGGGCTGCGGATCCCGCTCGATCGCCACGCAGGGTGCCCTGTCCGGCACGTCCACCGGCACCACCACGAGTTCCGTCAGCTCGCTGGCGTCGAACTATTCGACCGTGGTGTGGGAGGACGATTTCCGCACCGACCCCGCCGGCGCTCCGTCCAGCACCTACTGGGCGGCGGAGACCGGCAACGGCGTGGAGTACGGCAACGCGGGCTGGGGCAACAATGAAGCCGAGTACTACCTGCCCGGCAATGCCACGGTGGCCTCCGGCGCGCTGCTGCTGCACGGGCACGCCGACGCCAGCGTGATGAACCACAGCTGCGGCACCACCACCATCAACAACTGCCTGTACTCCTCGGCCAAGATCACCTCGGTCAAGACCGTCGACCTCAGCAAGCCGGGCTTCCTGGAGGTCGAGGCCGACCTTCCCACCGGCGTCGGCTCCTGGCCCGCCATCTGGCTGCTGCCCGGAACCAGCCCGGGGGCGGCATTCCCGCCCAGCCAGAGCGTGCTCTCGGCGCAGCCGCTGTGGCCCATCGGTGGCGAGATCGACATGGCCGAGTGGCTCGGCACCTATTTCGCCGGACAGGACTCGCTGGTGCAAAGCACCCTGCACCTGCCTTCCGGCACGCCGAGCCCCGCGTACACCGATTCCTATCAGTATCAGAAGGCCACCCTGGCCAGCCCGCTTTCCGGCAACTACCACCTGTACCAGCTGGCGTGGACCTCCGGCAGCATCGAGTTCGCCATCGACAACCAGCCGGTCATGACCTGCACGCGCAGCTCCATGAGCTGCACGCCCGTGGCCGCCGGGGTCGCTCCCTACCCCGCGTCGGCGATCTGGCCCTACGGCAACACCTACTCCAGCTACTACCTGATCATGAACCTGGCCATCGGCGGCAACCTTGGCGCGCCCCACCAGGACAACACCCAGGTGCCGGCGAACTACGACCAGACCATGCGCGTGGCCTACGTGCGCTACATGACGCCCTGAGGTCCGGGCGCGTGGCGAAGCAGAGGACATCTCATGGAGCACGACGACTGGGTGTTGCGCTGGGCGGATGAATTCGACGGGGAGGCGCTGGATCCCGCGAAGTGGCATTGCGACGAGGGCAACGGCTTTCGGGATCCCCAGAGCGGTGCCTGGGTGCCGGGCTGGGGCAACGAGGAATTGCAGTACTACACCTCGCGGGCCGACAACCTGTGGGTGCGCGACAGCGTGCTGCATATCCGCGCGCTGCGACAGCCCATGGGGGGCTGCGCCTACACCTCGGCCCGGCTGCGCAGCCGCGGCCCCGACGGATCGGCGCTGTTTGCCCAGCGCTACGGGCGCTTCGAGTTCCGCGCCCGGGTTCCCCACGGCAAGGGGCTGTGGCCGGCCTTGTGGCTGCTGCCGCTGGAGGAGCACTACGGGCGCTGGGCGGCGTCGGGCGAGATCGACGTCATGGAAGTCTGCGGTGATGCCGGGCACGAGGTGCTGGGCAGCATGCATTATGGCTGCAGCTTCCCGCATCGCGAGCTCAGCACGCATCGCCTGCCGATGGCCCCGGGCTCGCTCGCCGACTGGCATTCCTATGCCGTGCAATGGGAGCCGGGGCGCATCAGCTGGGAGTTCGACGGCAGGGTCTGGGCCAGCCAGGATTTCTGGTGGAGCTCGAGCGGCCTGGATGCCGGCGGGGGACGCCTTCCGACCGCGGAGCATGAGCTCAACCCCTGGCCGGCACCCTTCGATCGGCCCTTCTACATCGTCATGAACGTGGCCGTGGGGGGCAACTTCCCCGGACAGCCCGACGACAGCACGCCGCTGCCGGCGGAACTGCAGGTCGACCATGTACGCGTGTACGAGCGACGCGAGGGCCACGGCGAGCCGCGGCCGCGCGGGCGCGGAATCCTGCCGTGGCAGGGCGGCAGCGAGCAGGGCCCGGAGAGCCAGGATGTCGCATGAACACCGGCGCGCATGGTGGCAGGGGAGCAGCGCGCCTGCCTGGGTGGATCTCTTGCGCGAGACCCCGCGGGGGCCCGATCCCGGGCGCCCGCCGGGCGCTGCGCGAGCCGAGCCCGCGGGCGAGCTGCGCGCGGCGGTGCGCGGGGTCGTCGCCGCAGGCCTGCACGGGCTGTGCTTCAGCCCCTACGAGCCCGGACAAGGCCCGGGGATCCCGGTGCCGGAGCGCACCGTGGAACGGCGCCTGCAGGTCATCGCGCCCTACACGCGCTGGATTCGCAGTTTCTCCTGCACCGAGGGCCATGAGGCCACGCCGCGCCTTGCGCGCCGAGCCGGCATGAAGACCCTGGTCGGTGCCTGGCTGGGCAAGGACCGCGAGGTCAACCGGCGCGAGATCGACGGCGCCATCGCATTGGCTCGCGAAGGCATGGCCGACATGGTGGCCGTGGGCAACGAGGTGCTGCTGCGGGGCGACCTGGAAGAGCCCGAACTGCTGGAGGCCATCGATCGCGTGCGACGCGCCGTGCCGCATGTTCCGGTGGGCTATGTGGATGCCTATTTCCTGTTCGAGAAGCATCCTCGGGTGGCTCGCGCCTGCGATGTGGTGATGGCCAACTGCTACCCCTTCTGGGAAGGCTGCCCGCTGGAGCATGCGGTGGCCTACATGCAGGACATGTACCGACGCAGCTGCGTGGCGGCCGAGGGCAGGCCCGTGCTCATCGCCGAGACCGGCTGGCCCGATCGGGGCGCGGCGGTGGGCGAGGCACGACCCTCGCCCGAGCATGCCATGCGCTACTTTCTCGAGGCCCAGGCATGGGCGCGACGCGACGGGGTCGAGATGTTCCACTTCGCGGCCTTCGACGAGGCCTGGAAGATCGACGTCGAAGGCGATGTCGGCGCGTACTGGGGGTTGTGGGATCAACAGGGGCAGTTCAAATATGCCTGAATCCATGACGCGCCGGGGCGCGCCGAAGCCCTTGCCCTGCGAGCCGGCGATCTGCTACTCGGGGTACCGGGCCGGGCAGAGTCCGGCCGGCGGCAGCTACCCGAGCGTGGAACAGATCGGCGAGGACCTGCTGCTGCTGCGCAACCAGGGCTGGCGCATGCTGCGCCTCTACGACTGCGGCCCGCATGCCTGGCGCACCCTCGAGTGCATTCGCCGCCTGGGCCTGGACCTGCGCGTGCTGCTCGGGGCCTACCTGGAGGCCGAACTCGACAACCCGCGTTGCCCCTGGGGCGGCTGCCACGACCCTCGAATCCTGGCGGCCAACCGCGAGGCCAACAACGCCGAAGTGCAGCGCCTGGCGGACCTGGTCGAGCGCTTCCCCGACATCGTCGTGGCCGCGGCGGTGGGCAATGAGGCCTGCGTGGAGTGGACCGACCACCTCGTGGCCCCCGCACGGGTGCGCGATCTGTTGCGCCAGGTGCGTGCGCGGGTCGAGCTTCCGCTGACCGTGTGCGACAACTACGTGCCCTGGCTCGGCGAGCTGGGCGATGTCGTGGGCGCCGAGGTCGACTTCGTGTCCATCCACACCTACCCGGTGTGGGAGCACAAGCCCCTCGGCGAGGCCATGGACTACACGCGCGCCAACCTGGACGCGGTGGCTCGGCGCTTCGCGGATGTGCAGGTGGTGATCACCGAGGCGGGCTGGCCGACCCAGGCCAACGGCCGCGGATTCGACGCCCAGCGCGCCGGCGAGGAGGCGCAACTGCATTATGTGCAGGCCCTGCTGGAATGGTCGCACGCCGCCGGAGTGCCATGTTTCGTGTTCGAGGCCTTCGACGAGGCCTGGAAGGGTTCGGACGATCCGCTCGAGCCCGAGAAGCACTGGGGGCTGTACACCGAGGCCCGCCAGCCCAAGCGTTTCGCGTCCCACGCCCGTTTGCCGTGGGAAGCCGGGGTGGCCGCGCACACGGCCGCCGAACAGGGAGTGATGCGATGAGTGCCGTCCAGCTGGTTCAATTGCGCAAGGCCTTTGGCGAGCGCGTGGTGATCGACGCGATCGATCTCGAGGTGCGCAGCGGGGAGTTCATGGTGTTCGTGGGCCCCTCGGGCTGCGGCAAGACCACCACGCTGCGCATGATCGCGGGCCTGGAATCGATCACCGCCGGCGAGCTGCGCATCGGCGGCGAGCGCGCCAACGACATGCGAGCCGCCGAGCGCGGCGCCGCCATGGTGTTCCAGAGCTATGCGCTGTACCCCCACATGACCATTGCGGACAACATGGGCTTCAACCTGCGCATGGCGGGGGTCGACCGTGCGCAGCGCCGCGAAGTGGTCGAGCGCGTGGCGCGCACCTTGCGCATCGACCACCAGCTCGAGCGCTACCCGCGCCAGCTGTCCGGGGGCGAGCGCCAGCGCGTCGCGATCGGGCGCGCCATCGTGCGACACCCGAAGGTGTTCCTGTTCGACGAACCGCTGTCCAACCTGGACGCCGAGCTGCGCGTGAGCATGCGCGTGGAACTGGCGCGCCTGCACCGCGAGCTGGGCGCGACCATGATCTACGTCACCCACGACCAGGTCGAGGCCATGACCCTGGGGCAGCGCATCGCCGTATTCCGGGACGGCCGCATCGAGCAGGTGGGCGAGCCCATGGAACTGTACGAGCGTCCCCGCACCGAGTTCGTCGCGGGCTTCCTGGGCACGCCCCGCATGAACATGCTCGAGCGCCCCGCGCCCGGCGCCTCGGCGGCCCATGTCCAGCTCTGGAAGCAGCTCGGCGGGGAAGCCATCGAGGCGGCTCGGCGCCTGGGCGTGCGCGCCGAGCACCTGGTGCTCCTGGCCGACGGCGGCGGTGGCGTGCCCGGAGTCGTGGAGTTCGTCGAGCGCCTGGGCGGCCTGTCCATGGTGCACGTGCGTCTGGAGGGCGTCGACGCGACCTGGATCGTCCAGGCCCGGGGCGACGAGGCGATGGCGCCTGCGCAGCGGGGACAGCGCGTGGTATTGCATGCCTTGGCCGAGCGCGTGCATGCCTTCGATGCCGACGGGAAGAGCCTGAGGGTGTGATGTGCAGCCTCGCTTGGAATTCGATACGCTAGCGAGTATCCAAGCACCGCAGGGATGTGGCGTCGGCGCCGGTAGCCGCTGACCGCGCATCCCCCCATTGCCATGACACCCGAAGAACTCAAGGCCGCGTTTCGTCAGCAGGCCCAGGGCGCGCTCAGCCTGAACATCGCCTACATCGGCATCGTCAACCATCTGTTCCAGACCCTGCGCAGCCTGGGGAAGGCCTCGGCGGCCGAGCTGGCCTCGGCCGCGGGCATGGACGCCGGATACGTGATGCGCTGGTGCGACGCGGCCTATGCCTTCGGGTACCTCGATTCCGTCGAGGATCGCTTTCGCCTCGGCCCGACCGGCGAGGCCATGCTTCCCGACGTGCCCGGCACTCTCATGCCCATGGCCGTCCAGTCGATCCTGTCGGCGCATATGGCCGAGCGCGCCGCGGGGCTGATGCGCACGGGAGAGCGTCCCGGGGAGCGGGTCCTGGGGGAACGCGAGACGGTGCTGCCCTGGTTCGGGCCCATGCTCGAGGCCAACTTCGGCACCTTGTTCGAGACCACCGTCTGCCCGGCGATTCCGGCTTTCGCGGAAGTCGCCGCAAGCGAAGGCCTGGCGGTGGACCTGGGCTGCGGGAACGGTTGGTACCTGCGCGCGCTGGCCCGGCGCTACCCGCGCGTGCGGGGCCTGGGCATCGACGGCTTCGGCGAGAACGTCGAGCAGGCGCGGCAACTCGCCGAAGCCCAGGGCTTCGGATCCCGCCTGCGGTTCCTGGAGGGGGACATCCACGAGCTCCGGCTCGAGGAGCCGGCGGAGCTCATCGCGATGAACCGCGCGCTGCACCATGTCTGGGAGAAGGATCCCGAGGTCCTGTTCGCGTGGCTGCGCGACAACCTCAAGCCCGGCGGCTACGCGGTCGTATGGGAGCCGGCATGGCGGGCAGAGCGCGAGGCCCTCCGGGACATGCCCCGCCGAGCCATGGCTTTCCAGAACCTCACGGAACATGTGCAGGGGAACCACTTCCTGCGCCCCGAGGAAATCGTCGAGGCCTTCGAGCGCGTCGACATGCCTGCGACGGCCCACCTGTTCGCACAGGCAACGGAGGCCGTCATCGTCGCACGACGTCCGGGCGCGCTGCAGAAGGCATGACGTCCCATGAAAGCCGAAGGGCCTGGCGATGAAATCGCCAGGCCCTTGAATTTGCTGGTGGGTCGTGCGTGACTCGAACACGCGACCAACGGATTAAAAGTCCGCTGCTCTACCGACTGAGCTAACGACCCAGACCGAAACACTCAATCATAACAAAGTGCGTCCTGCCTGCCGGAAGGCGCACGGCTGGGTTTGTCGCGGTCGCGCCGCAGCACCACGGCTTCCACCGCGAAGCCGGCGGCGGCCATGCCGAAGCTGGCGGTGACCATGACGCTGGAGCCGTAGCCGGCGCAGTTCAGCCCCGCGCCCGGGTCGTCGGGCACGGCGCAGGCCGGCTGCAGCAGCGCTGCGCGCGGCTCGTCGGAGCAGACGCAGGGCAGGCCGATCAGGCCCTGGCGGGCGGCCGCATGTTCGCGGCGCATGCGGTAGCGCAGCTTGGCCAGCAGCGGGTCGCCGCGCACGTCGGCCAGGTCCATCACGCGCACGTGCTGGGCCAGGCGCTTGCCGCCGGCGGCGCCGGAGACGATCAGCGCTGTGCCGGCGCGCATGGCCTGCGCGGCCAGCGCCGCCTTGGCGCGCACCTGGTCGCAGCAGTCCAGCACGACGTCGACCCGCGCCGGCAGCAGCTCCGCGAGATTCTCGGCGCTGAGGAATTCCTCCACCTCGTGCACCACGCAGTCGGGGTTGATGTCCAGCAGGCGTCGGCTCAGCGCATGCACCTTGGCCTGGCCGAGCGTGGAGCCCAGGGCCTGCGCCTGGCGGTTGATGTTGGATTCGGCCACGTGGTCGAGATCGATCAGCGTGAGCTCGCCCACGCCGCTGCGCGCCAGCGCCTCGGCCGCCCAGGAGCCGACGCCGCCGACGCCCACCACCACCATGTGCGCGCCGCGCAGGCGCTCCAGCGCGGCGTCGCCGTACAGGCGGGCGATGCCGCCGAAGCGGCGCTGCGGATCGGGGGTGTCGGCGCCTTGCACGCTCAGGCCTGCCGCTCCAGGCGCCAGGCCTGGTATTTCACGCCGAGCACACCGCCGGCGATGATGGAGCCCAGCGCCAGCCAGCTGGTGATCGACAGCGTCGACACGCCGGTGATGCCCTGGCCCACGGTGCAGCCCATGGCGGTGACTCCGCCGATGCCCATGAGCAGACCGCCGACGATGTGGTTGGCGGTGTCCTCCAGCCCCGACAGGCCTTCCCAGCGGAAGCGTCGCGTGGCCAGCGCATGGGCCGCGGAGCCCAGGATCACGCCGAACACCGAGACGATGCCGATGGTCAGCACATTGCTGCTGTCGCTGTACAGCAGCAGCCAGTTCAAGGTGGCTGCCAGGGGCGAGACGAAGGTGAAGGATTCGGCGTGGTTGCCGGCGCTGCCCACGTAGGTGGCCTGGAGGGTCTCGGGGTCTTCCGCGACGAAGCCCAGGTGGGCCGAGACCCACCACAGCGCCACCACCAGACCGCCGATGCCCAGGCCGCCCAGCAGCAAGCGCGCGTCGCGTCCTTCGCGGCGGGCCAGCGCGAGGGCGGCCAGCGCCAGGCCGCCGGCGTTGCCCAGCAGCAGCAGCCAGTCGCGTGCGGGCCAGCCGGTGTGGCGGGCCAGCAGGGAGGGCAGGTCCTGCCCGCCGGCGAGTTGCACGGCCACGCGGTCCAGCAGGTGGACGCGGGGCAGGGCGGTGATGCCGCGCAGCGTGGCATAGGCCCCCACGGCCAGCATGGTGAATACCACCAGCGCCTTGAGACTGCCGCTGCCCAGGCGCACCAGGGTCTTGCTGCCGCAACCGGAGGCCAGCACCATGCCCACGCCGAACAGCAGGCCGCCGACCAGCGCCGACAGCCAGATCAGGCTGGGCCCCGTGTAGATGCTGGCCGACAGGTCGATCTGCCCGGTGGCGGCCAGCCAGGTGGTGCCGAGCAGGGCGGTGGCGATGGCCAGGACCCACATGCGCATGCGCGTCCAGTCGCCGAAGTTGACGATGTCGGCCACCGAACCCATGGAGCAGAACTGGGTGCGGTGCATGATCGCGCCGAACAGCAGGCTGAGCAGGAAGGTGCTGGCCAGCACCAGGTGGTTCAGGCTGCTCAGGGAGGTGGATGGGTCCGTGGGCATGGGTGAGGCGCGGCGCGAGCCGCTTGCTCAGGGGCGATAGCGCGTGGGATCGGTGACGCCGGCGGCTTCGAAACCGGCGGCCCGGATGCGGCAGGAATCGCAGCGACCGCAGGCGCGCCCCTGCTCGTCGGCCTGATAGCAGCTGACGGTGAGCGAGAAATCCACCCCCAGGCGCAGGCCCTCGCGGATGATCTCGGCCTTGCGCAGTTCGATGATCGGCGCGTGCACGCGCATGCGCTGTCCCTCCACGCCGGCGCGCGTGGCCAGGTTGGCAAGGCGCTCGAAGGCCTCCACGTAGGCGGGGCGGCAATCGGGGTAGCCGGAGTAATCGACGGCGTTGGCGCCGTAGAACAGGTCCTGTCCGCCCAGCGCCTCGGCCCAGGAAAGGGCCAGCGACAGCATGACGGTGTTGCGCGCGGGCACGTAGGTGCTGGGAATGCCCTCGGAGCTCGCGTCGGTGGGCACCTGCATGCCGGTGTCGGTCAAGGAGGACGCGCCGAAGCGACCGAAGTCGACCTGCACGATCTCGTGGCGCACGGCGCCCAGCGCCTGGGAGACGCGGCGCGCGGCGTCGAGCTCGGAGCGGTGGCGCTGCCCGTAGTCCAGCGACAGCGCGTGGCAGGCGTAGCCGGCCTCGCGGGCCAGGGCGAGCACGGTGGCCGAGTCCAGGCCGCCGGAAACCAGCACCACCGCGGGTGCGCCGCGGCGGGGGGCGCCGGCCAGCGCCGAGCCGGCCATTACTTCAGCTTCGCCAGCCGGTCGTGCGCGGCGGCGGCGGCTTCGGACTGCGGATAGTCCTTGATCAGGCGTTGCAGCGTGACGCGCGCGGTCTTGAACTCGCGCAACTCGAGCTGGCAGTTCGCCAGCCCCAGCATGGCCTCGGGAACGCGCTGGGCATTCGGCTGCGATTGGATCAGGTCCTGGAAGGCGGCGGCCGCGTCGCGATAGCGCTGCTGGCCGAACAGCGAGTTGCCCAGCCAGTATTTCGCGTCGCCCAGGTAGGGGCTGGTCGGGTACTGGGCGACGAAGGCCTGGAACTGCGTGGTGGCGCTGGCGAACTGGCCGCCACGGAAGGTGCTCAGCGCCTGCTCGAAGGCGGCCTTCTCGGCCGGCTGCACGGTGTAGGTCTTGCCGCCGATCTGCACCTGCACCGGCTCCAGCGGGGCCAGGCGCTGGCTCAGCGCGCTCTGGCTGGCCTGCATCTTGGCCAGCGCGGTGTTGAGTTGCTGGGTGTTGGTGTCCTGCTGGCCCCGCAATTGCGCGATCTCGCTCTGCAGCTGGTTGATCTGGTTGGACAGGTCGAGCAGGGAGTTGCGCAGTTGCTTGACCTGGGATTGCTGGTCGGCCTGCAACTGGGCCACTTCCTGGCGCAGCTGCAGGATGGCGCGGCGCGCGTCGTTGTCGGCGAACAGGTCGGCATGCGCGGCACCGGTCCAGGCCAGGCCGCCCAGGCCGAGGGCCAGGGCGCCGGCGGCGCGGCGCAGGCGCGCGCCGGAAGCGAAGGGCTTGAGCGTCATGGCAGGGTCTCCGGGGCTGGATGCAGGCGGTCAGGGCTGGTAGACGATGTCCACGCGGCGGTTTTCCGCGTAGTCCTGGGGGGTGTCGCCGGTGGCCTTGGGCTTTTCCTTGCCGAAGCTGATGGCTTCCATCTGGTCCGGCTTGACGCCCAGAAGTTCCAGGCCCTGGCGCACCGCGTCGGCACGTTTCTGGCCCAGCGCCAGGTTGTACTCACGGCTGCCGCGGGCGTCGGTATTGCCCTGCAACTGCACGTGGGCGGCGGGGTGCGAAGCCAGGTACTGGGCATTGCCCTGCATCGTGGCCTGGTAGCGCGGGTCGACCGAATAGCTGTCGTAGGCGAAATACACGCTGCGCCCGACATCGGCGGTGGGGCCGGAGTTGGGGCCGCCGGCGCCCTGGCTCGCGGCGCCTCCGGTCTGCACCGCGGCCACGGAGCTCTGGCCCGCGCCCTGCGCGGTGGCACCCGCCCCCAGCGCGCCCACCGGCGTGGCGGTCTGGGCCTGAACGGGGGCCTTGTGGTCGAGGCTGACGCCGGAGGCGCAGCCGCCGAGCATGGCGGCTGCCGCCAGCGCGGCCAGCCAGGTGGAGGGGCGCAATACGGTGGTCATGGATCTGCTTGGCTAGGGCTTGCGAAAACGCAAGGGTACGCCAGGACGCAGCGCGCCCTGGCGCGGGGGAGTTTCGGAGGACGCCGGGGGCGGCGCCCCGGGTCTCAGGCCGGCGTGGTCCACGGGCCCCAGGACGGTTCGCGCACATCCTCGCCGCGCGCCGCCAGCGTGGTGCGCACGCTGCCGTCCAGCGACACCGTGCGCAGCACCTGCGCGCCGCCTTCGTGGGCGGCGTAGACCAGGATCTGGCCGTTGGGCGCGAAACTGGGGTGGCCGTCGTCGGGGCCGTCTCCCAGCGCGCGCGTGGCGCCGCTTTGCAGGTCCTGCAACCAGAGCTGGTAGTCGTTGCCCTGGCGGGAGACGAAGGCCAGGGACTTGCCGTCCGGGCTGATGGCCGGGCTGACGTTGTAGGTGCCGGCGAAGGTGATGCGGCGAATGTTCGCACCGTCGAGCCCCGCCTGGTAGATCTGCGGCGAGCCGTCGCGGTCGCTGACGAAATACAGGCTCTTGCCGTCGGGCGCGAACACCGGCTCGGTGGCGATACTGCTGGCGCGGATCACCGGGCGCGCGGGTCCGCCGCTGGCCGGCACCGTGAAGATCTGCGAGGCGGCGCCGATGGTCAGCACCACGGCCAGCGTGCGACCGTCGGGGGAGAAGGCCGGCGCGCTGTTGCTGCCGCGGAAGTTGGCCACCGCGCGGCGCGCCCCCGTGCGCACGTTCTGCACGAACACCACGGGCTTGCCGGTCTCGAAGGACACGTAGGCCAGGTTGGCGCCGTCGGGGGCCCAGGCGGGCGACATCAGCGGCTCGCGGCTGCGCAATGCGGCCAGCGGGTTGTAGCCGTCGCTGTCGGCCACCAGCAGGGTGAAATTGTTGCGCCCGCTCTTGCCGACGAAGGCGATGCGCGTGGCGAACACGCCGCGCTGGCCGGTGAGCTTCTGGTAGATGAAGTCCGCGATGCGGTGCGCGGCCAGGCGCAGGTCGCCGGTGAGCACGCGCAGCGCCAGACCGCCGAGGTCGCGCTGGCCTACCGCGTCCCACAGCCGGAAGCGGATCTGCCAGGTCTGCGGGCCGGCCGCCTCCACGCTGCCGCCGCTGGCCGCCTCGAGTTGTTCGGTGCGCCACTGCGCGTAGGCGGGCGGCCCCGCGTCGCTCAGCGTGGGCGAGGAACTCGCCGGCATCACGCGGAACTGGCCGCTGCGCATGAGGTCGGCGCGGATGATGTCGGCCAGAGGCTGCGGGCAGGCGGACTGCCCGGCGAAGGTATCGATCAGCACCGGGATCTGGCGGGCGCCGATGCCGGACACATCCACGCGGAACTGCGCGCGGGCCAGCAGGGGTTCGGCGGCCAGGCCGAGGGCGCCGGCGAGGCGCAGGCCGCGCGCCGCGGCGGGCAGGGCCGTACCGAGTACAAAACGTCGTCGTTGCATGAGTTTCCTGGCAGGCTGGCAGCCGGGCAAGGGGCTGCAGCGGCAGATTCTAGGCCTTGGGCGCGGGTGGGGGTGCGTCTCGCGCCGGCCCATCGCGCAACACCCATGCGCTGCGTTCGAGATGGGGCAGTCGGGGATGGCTCAGACCGTGCTCGGCACGCACCACGGCGCTTCGCATGCGCGCCTGAACCATTTGCAGATTGTGGTCTTCCTGCGCGCGCGCGGCCTGGCGATGCCAGAGGTGCAGCACTTCGGTGGCCCAGTAGCCGTCCACGCGGGCGCAGCCATGGCGCTGCAGGCGCAGCACGAAGTCGGCGTCCTCATGGCCCCAGCCGTCGAAGCTCTCGTCGAAGCCGTCGATGGCCTCGAAGTCGCTGCGCCAGACGCCCATGTTGCAACTCCGGATGCCTTTCCAGCGAAATTCCGCCCGGGCTCGGCGCAGCGCGGGCGGCCAGCGCAGGAACAGCCCCAGCCACTTGTTGCAGCCTCCGCGCAGGCGCTGGGCCAGCCACCAGTGCCAGGGCAGGGTCGACAGCTCGAGCGCCTGGGTCAGCGCGCGCTCGGTGAGGCTTCGGGACAGCAGCACGCGGCTGCCGTTGAGCAGGCAGCCCGGGCGTGCCAGCGCGCGGTGGCGCGCCACGAAATCCGGGCGCGGCACGCAGTCGCCGTCGAGCAGCACCAGATAGTCGCCGCGCGCCTGGCGCGCGCCCCAGTTGCGCGCCGCGGCCGCCGTGAACCCCACGTCGGCCTGCCACGCATGCACCAGGCGGTAGGGCAGGCGCGGCGCGAGTTCGCGCAGCGCGGCCACATGCTCCTCGCGCGAGCCGTCGTCGGCCACGATGACTTCGAACTCCCGGTCGCTCTGCAGCGCCAGCGCGCGCAGCACGGCGAGCAGCGCGTCACTGCGGTTGTAGGTGACGACGATCAGGCTGATCAGCATGCCGGCTCGCGTTGCAGCAGCCACAGCTTGATGTAGCGGTAGTAGGCGCCGTGGGCGTTGGACAAGGCCAGCACCAGGCCCAGGCGCCCGTCCAGGAAGCCTCGCTTGAGCACGTAGCCGCGCACGAAGGTCCAGGCGCCGTGGCCCAGCGCGCCCAGCACGCTGGTGCGCCGGCCGCGCGCATGCATGGCGCGCGCCCCGGCGGTGGAATAGGCATCGAGCTTGGCCAGCACCTGGTGCATGTCGCGGAAGGAATGGTGCAGCAGGCTGCAGCGCAGGCGTGCGCGGGTTCCGTCGACCAGCAGGCGTTCGTGCACCAGGTCGTCGCTGAAGCGGGCGCTGCCGCGGCGGAACAGGCGCAGCACCTCATCGGGGTACCAGTCGCCGTGGCGCATGAGCTGGCCGCAGTAGCTCGATACGCGGGGAATGGCGAAGGCCGCCGGAGCGTCCGGGGCGCGCAGGGCCTGCCGGATCTCGCGCGCCAGCTCGGGGCTGACCCGCTCATCGGCGTCGATGGACAGGATCCAGTCGCAGCCGGCCAGGCCGATGGCGCGGTTCTTCTGGGGCCCGAAGCCCGGCCAGTCCGGGCTGATGTGCACGCGCGCGCCGGCGGCGCGGGCCAGTTCGGGCGTGGCGTCGCTGCTGCCGCTGTCGAGCACGACGATCTCGTCACACCAGCTCAGCGACTCCAGGCAGGCGGGCAGGTTGGCCGCCTCGTCGCGGGTGATGATCACGGCCGACACCGTGGGGCCGGCGCTGGGGCGGTTGGGCATGGCGGGCTACGGACGCAGGGGCCTATGGTAGAAAGAGGGATTCGGATCCGACGCGCATTCTCGCTCTTTCTCCATGCCTTCTCCTTCCCCCGGCGCGGCCCAGACCGGTTCGCCCACCGACGGACTGGCCCTGCTGCGCCGGCTGTTCGGCGCCGACCCGCGCAATCGCGTGGCCGCGTTGCTCATCGTGGTGTGCGCGGCGATCGTCGCCTCCACCGAACCCGCGCTGCCGGCACTGATCAAGCATGTGCTCGACGTGGGCTTCACGCCGCGGCGGGATTTCTCGCTGTGGATGGTGCCTGCCGTGCTGCTGGGGCTGTTCACGGTGCGCGGCCTGGCCTGGCTCGCCTCGCAATTCCTCACCCAGTGGATGACCCAGAACGTGCTGGCCCGGGTGCGCACGCTGGTGTACGCGCAGATCCTGCACGCCGAGCTCGGGGCCTTGCGCAAGGAAAGCGCCAGCAGCCTGATCGGCGCGGCGGTGTACGAGGCGCAGCTGGCGCTGGGCATGATCTTCCCCGGCCTGCTCACCCTCACCCGCGACACGCTGACCCTGGTGGCGCTGTTCGGCTATCTGCTGTGGCTGAACTGGAGCCTGACCCTGATCACCCTGGCGATCCTGCTGCCGCTGATCCTGGCCATGCGGATCATCAGCCGCCGCGCCAAGCGCCTGAACGCGCAGATGCAACGCGCGGCCGAGACCACCTCCTACGCGCTGGAGGAGGGCATGCTGGCCGCCCCGGTGATCCGCGTGCACAACGCGCAGGATGGTTTCGCGGCGCGCTTCGACACGCTCAACCAGGGCCTGCGCCGCGTGACGGTCAAGGCCATGGTGTCGGGCTCGTCCACCACGCCGGTGTCGCAGTGGCTGTCGGCGCTGGCGGTGTCGCTGGTCATGGTGTACGCGCTGCACCAGAGCGACGTCGCCGGCTACCACAGCGTGGGCGGTTTCGTGTCCTTCATCACGTCGATGCTGATGACCCTGTCCCCGTTGCGTCGCGTGGCCGACATCGTGCAGCCGATGATGCGCGCGCTGAGTTCCCTGGAACGCCTGCACGGCATCGTCGACGCCCCGCGCGAGGCCGACCCCGGGCGTCATGCGGTCGCGCGCTCGCGCGGCGAGCTGGACTTCGAGCACGTGGGCGTGCGCCTGCCGGGAGTGGACCGCCCGGTGCTGGACGACGTGGAGCTTCGCGTGCGTGCCGGCGAGAGCCTCGCGCTGGTGGGGCCCTCGGGGGCGGGCAAGACCACGCTGATGCGTCTGGTGCCGCGCTTGCTGGAACCCACGGAGGGCGTGCTGCGGCTCGATGGCGTCGCGTTGCGTGACTGGAGCCTGCGCAGCCTGCGCGAGCAGATCGCCCTGGTCAGCCAGGACGTGGTGCTGCTCAACGACAGCGTGGGGGTGAACGTCAGTTTCGGCGAAGCGGTGGACGAGGCCCGCGCCTGGGCGGCGCTGGAGGCCGCGGCGCTGGCGGATTTCGTGCGCGAGCTGCCGGGAGGCCTGCACGCGCCGGTCGGGCACAACGGCTCGCAGTTGTCGGGTGGGCAGCGCCAGCGCCTGTCCATCGCCCGCGCCCTGTACCGCGACGCCCCGGTGCTGATCCTGGATGAAGCCACCAGCGCGCTGGACGCCGAGAGCGAACGCCTGGTGCAGCAGGCGGTGGATCGGCTGATGGCCGGGCGCACCACCATCGTCATCGCCCACCGCCTGGCCACCATCGCGCATTGCGACCGCATCGCGGTGCTCGACCAGGGACGCCTGGTGGAACTGGGCACCCAGGCCGAGCTGCTCCAGCGCGGCGGCCTGTACGCCCAGCTGCACCGCATGCAGTTCGCCTCCGCCGGGCCCGGCGCAGCTCCCGACGGGAATTGAGCCCCCGAGCGTGGGGGTCGTCATGCTCAGGGCATCGGTGACATCCAGCGCGCGCTTTGCTGGCGCACCACCTCGGGCAGGTGGTGCTCGCGGGCGTGCAACTCGCGCAGCCATTGCGCATCGTTGCCGCGGCCGCCCACGTCGGCCAGCAGTTCGCGCAGTGCGCCGTCGGCGCTGAGCTCGATGGCATGGGGCTCCAGGCGCATGAGGGTGCGCAGGATGTCCTCGCGCAGGGTGCGGTGCTCGCGCGTGGCCGGATCCACGAAATTGCCGTCGAAGCCGAAGCGGCAGGCCTGGAATCGGTTGAAGGTGTAGACCAGGTAGTCGTCCTCGGCCGGCTCGAAGGGGCGCTCGGTCTGGATCCAGCGTCCCAGGGTCTGGATGTAGGCGGCGATTCGCGCGGCCTTGAGGATGGTCAGCGGGGTGTCCATCACCCGCACCTCGATGGTGCCGTACTCGGGCTTGGGCCGGATGTCCCAGTAGAAATCCTTCATGCTCTGCACCACGCCGGTGGCGGTCATCTTGCCGAAGTACTTCTCGAAGTCCTGCCAGGTCAGCACGAAGGGTGCCCGCCCGGACAGCGGGAAGGCGAACACCGAATTCAGGCGCGCCGAGTGAAAACCGGTGTCCTCGCCCTGCACGAAGGGGCTGGAGGCGGTCAGCGCGATGAAGTGGGGGATGAAGCGCGAGATGCAATGCAGCGTGTACAGCGCGGTGTCGGCGTCGGGGCAGCCCAGGTGCACGTGCTGCCCGAACACGGTGAATTGCTTGCTCAGGTAGCCATACAGGTCCGACAGCTGCAGGAAGCGCGGCTTGTCGAAAATCCGCTGCTGCGCCCAGTGCTGGAAGGCGTGGGTGCCGCCGCCGGCCAGGCCCACGTCGAGCTTGCGCGCGGCTTCCACCAGGGCGTCGTGGATCTCGCCCAGCTGGGCCAGCGCATCGGCATAGCCGCTGCAGATGCCGGTGGAAAGCTCGATCATGCTCTCGGTGATCTCGGGCGTGACGGCCCCCGGCAGCTTGCGCCCCTCGAGCAGGCGCAGCAGGTCGGGTGCGCAGGGCATGAGGTCGTAGTTGTGGCGGCTGACGATCTGCAGCTCCAGCTCGACGCCGATGCTCAGCGCATCCGAATGGGTGAAGGTTCCTAGACTCATGGGGTTCTCCGCGTCCCGGGCTCAGCGGGCGCCGGGCGGGGCCTTGATGTCGCCGGCGCGGCCCAGCGCCCAGCGGGCGGCCAGGGTACCGGCCAGCAGCAGCACCGCCACCGCGGCGAAACCGGCGTCGAGCAGCAAGGGGGGCAGCACCAGCTGCGAGGCGCCGAGGTCGAGCAGCAGCACGAAGCTCACGCCGGCGGCCGGGCTCAGGCTCATGCCCAGGGCCAGCGACTGGCGCCAGCTCAGCCCCGAGGGACGGCCCAGCGCCAGCGGCGCGCCCAGCTTGGCCAGCACGCGCAGCAATGCCAGCGCGCATCCGGCGCTCAGGCCATCGACCAGCATGTGGGTGTTCAGGCTCAGGCCGATGATCAGGAACAGCAACACCACCAGCACGCCGCCGGCCGTGCCGAAATGCCGCGGCCACACGCGCGGGCGTTCGCTGTACAGGCGCAGCAGCATGCCCGCCAGCAGCGGCGTGAGCATGCTGGACCAGTGCAAGGCACGGGTCAGCGAAAGCACCAGCAGGATCAGACCCACCAGCAGCAGGGCGGCGCCTTCGTCCGCGAAATCGAAGTGCCGCTCCACCCAGTTCACGGCCCAGGCCAGCAGGGCCGCGGCCAGCACGGCGCCGCCGAGCGCGTAGGCCTGGCGCAGCAGGGGCTCCCACCAGTGGCCGGAGGCCTGCGCGCCGATCCAGCCGGTGAGCACGCCCACGCAAAGCAGCGACAGGGTGGTGCCCAGCGCGGCCAGCAGCAGCATGCGCTCGGTGACCTGGCCGCGGGCGTTGAACTCGCCGCTCAGGCGCAGCGCCACCGCGGGCGAGGCGCAGGCCAGCGCGGCCGACACGGCCAGGCCTGGCATGCCGCCGAGCCCGAAGGCGCTCAGCGCGGCCCAGCCCGCCACCAGGCTCAGCCCCCATTCGCCGATGCTGGTGAACACCAGCCAGGGGTTGGCGCGCAACCAGCGCAGGTTCACGCGGTGGCCCAGCTCGAACAACAGCATGGCCAGCGCCGCGTCGACCACCGCGCGGGCTCCGGGTTGCAGCGCCAGGGCTTCCAGGCCGCCTCCGCCGGCGGCGATCAGCAGGCCGGCGGCTGTGAAGCCGATCAGGCGCGGCCAGCGCAGCAGGCGCAGCACCGATTCCCCCATCAGGGTGGCCAGCACCAGCGCGAGCCCGACCCATAACACCCCGTCGGCATGCAGGGACAGCGATGGCAGGGTGTGCAGGTAGGGCATCGGTCGGTCCGGCAGGGCGCCGAGCGCGATGAACGCGAACGCGCGGCGTGACGTGGAACAAGGCCCGTGGGGCCGGCCCGGCCGGCCCCGTGCGGACGCGGGAGCGTGATCGGGCGGCCCGGGTGGCCGCCACGCGCCCGCAAGCGGTAGGAGTCTCGGATTATAAGAAACGCAACTCCTGTCACGCGCTCTCCCTGTCGCCGCGCAGGGGATTGCGGGTGGGAACCGGAGATGTGGGCCCCCGGTCCGCCCGGCGCTTCCTACAATGCTCCGATGTCCTACGTGCACCTGCGAATCCATACCGAATACTCCATCGTCGACGGCAGCCTGCGGGTGGACGACGCCGTCGCCGCCGCGCGCGCCGACGGCCAGGGGGCGCTGGCCATCAGCGACCTGAACAACCTGTTCGCCGGGGTGCGCTTCTACAAGGCGGCGCGCGACGCAGGAGTCAAGCCCATTCTCGGCTGCGACGTGCGCATCGCGGCGCCCGAGGGCGCCGCGCAGGACGCGCCCACGGCCCTGCTGCTGCTGGTGACCAGCCGCAAGGGCTACCTGAACCTGTGCGAACTGCTCAGCCGCGCGTGGCTGCAGGGCCAGCGCGCGGGGCAGGCGCAGATGCAATGGTCCTGGCTGGCCGACGACGGCCTGCACGAGGGGCTGATCGCGCTGTGCGGAGCGCGTCAGGGCGCCATCGGGCGCGCGCTGCTGGCCGGCGACGAGGCGCGCGCGCGCCTGCTCGCACGCCAGCACCGCGAGCTGTTCGGTGACCGCTTCTATCTCGAGGTGCAGCGCAGCGGGCATGCCGATTGCGCGCGCCACGTGGCGGCCGCGGCCCGGCTGGCAGCAGAGCTGGACATCCCGCTGGTGGCCACGCACCCCGTGCAGTTCCTGGCGCAAAGCGATTTCGAGGCGCACGAGGCGCGGGTGTGCATCGCCGAGGGCGAGACCCTGGGCAATCCGCGGCGCCAGCGCCATTTCACCCCGGAGCAGTATTTCAAGACCAGCGCGCAGATGGCTGAGTTGTTCGCCGACCTGCCCTCGGCGCTGCGCAACAGCGTGGAGATCGCGCGCCGCTGCAACCTCACGCTGGTGCTGGGCAAGCCGCAGCTGCCGCATTTCCCCACCCCCGACGGACAGCCGCTGGCCGAGTTCTTCCGCGCCGAGTCCTACGCCGGGCTGGAGCGGCGCCTGGAGGTGCTGTACCCCGACGCGGCACGCCGCGAGCAGGAGCGCCCGCGCTACGTCGAGCGTCTGGAATTCGAGCTCGCGACCATCGCCAAGATGGGCTTCGAGGGCTACTTCCTCATCGTGGCCGACTTCATCAACTGGGCCAAGGACAACGGCTGTCCGGTGGGGCCGGGGCGGGGCTCGGGCGCCGGCTCCCTGGTGGCCTACAGCCTGCGCATCACCGACCTGGATCCTCTGGCCTACAAGCTGCTGTTCGAGCGATTCCTGAACCCGGAGCGCGTGTCGATGCCCGACTTCGACATCGACTTCTGCCAGGAGAACCGCGACCGCGTCATCGACTACGTCAAGCAGAAATACGGCGTCGAGGCGGTGTCGCAGATCGCCACCTTCGGCACCCTGGCCGCTCGCGCCGCGCTGCGCGACGCCGGGCGCGTGCAGGAGCTGGGCTACAACTTCTGCGACCAGCTGGCCAAGCTGATCCCCAACAAGCCGGGCCAGCACGTGACCATCGAGCAGGCCATCGGCATGGAGCCCCAGCTCAAGGAGCGCATGGAGCAGGAGGAGGAGGTGCGCCAGCTGCTGGGCCTGGCGCGCCAGCTCGAGGGCCTGCCGCGCAACATCGGCATGCACGCCGGCGGCGTGCTCATCGCCCCGGGCAAGCTCACCGATTTCTGCCCGCTGTACGCCCAGCCCGGCAGCAGCGACGCGGTCTCGCAGTACGACAAGGACGACGTGGAGGCCATCGGGCTGGTCAAGTTCGACTTCCTGGGCCTGGCCACGCTGACCATCCTGGACCTCGCGGTGCGCAACATCCGGCGCAACCACCCGGAGATGGCCGGGTTCCGCATGGAGGACATCCCCCTCGACGACCCGGCCAGCTACAAGCTCATGGCGCGCGGCGACACGGTGGCCGTGTTCCAGCTGGAATCACGCGGCATGCAGGGCATGCTGCGCGACGCCAAGCCCGACCGTTTCGAGGACATCATCGCGCTGGTGGCCCTGTACCGCCCCGGCCCGATGGACCTGATCCCCAGCTACTGCCAGCGCAAGGCGGGGACCGAGGCCATCGAGTACCCGGACCCGCGCATGGCGCCGGTGCTCGAGGAGACCTACGGCATCATGGTCTACCAGGAGCAGGTGATGCAGGTGGCGCAGGTCATCGGCGGCTACTCGCTGGGCGGCGCCGACCTGCTGCGCCGCGCCATGGGCAAGAAGAAGGCCGAGGAGATGGCCAAGCACCGGGGCATCTTCGCCGAGGGGGCGGCCCGGAACGGCATCGCCCCGGAGAAGGCCAACGAGATCTTCGACTTGATGGAGAAGTTCGCCGGCTACGGCTTCAACAAGTCGCACGCCGCGGCCTACGCGCTGCTGGCGGTGCAGACGGCCTGGCTCAAGGCGCATTATCCGGCCGAGTTCATGGCGGCCAACATGAGCATCGCGCTGGACGACACCGACAAGCTCAAGGTGCTGGTGGACGACGCGCGCGCCATGGGGCTGAACATCCTGCTGCCCGACGTCAACGAGGGGCAGTGGCGCTTCGACGCGGTGGACGCGCGCACCATCCGCTATGCGCTGGGCGCGATCAAGGGCACCGGACGCGCGGCCATCGAGGCCATCGTGGAGGCCCGCGAGGCGGGCGGACCCTTCAAGTCCCTGATGGACTTCGCCGAGCGCGTCGACCGCGCGCGCATCAACCGGCGCGTGCTGGAGGCGCTGATCCGTGGCGGCGCCTTCGACAACCTGGACCCCAACCGCGCCACGCTGATGGCCGCGGTGGGCATGGCGCTGGAGCACGCCGCGCAGCGCGCCGAGCACGCCGACCAGGGAGGCCTGTTCGACATGCTGCCCGAGGGGCCGGCGTCCGCTCCCGAGCCGGTCCAGCAGCCGCCGTGGGACCTGCGTCAGCGCCTTTCCGAGGAAAAGCTGGCCATCGGCTTCGTGCTCAGCGGCCACCTGTTCGATGCGCACGCCGCCGAAGTGCGCCGCTTCGCGCCGCGCCCGCTGGCCGAGCTGACCGAGTCGCGCGACAGCGTGCTGGTGGCCGGCATCGTCGCCGCCGTGCGGGTGGTGCAGGGCCAGCGCGGTCGCGTGGCCATCGTCACGCTCGAGGACCGCTCGGGCGTGCTCGAGACGGTGGTCAACGAGCGCCTGCTCGACACCGTGCGCGCCTTGCTGCGCGACGACGAACTGCTGGTGTTCCAGGGCCGCGCCATGGCCGACCGCTTCAGCGGAGGCATCCGCTTCAACGTGGACGCGGTGTGGACCCTGGAGCAGGCGCGCGAGCGCCTGGGCCGGCGCATCCGCATGCGGGTCAACGGCCTGGGCGATGCCAGTTCGCTGATCGAGCTGGCGCGCAGCCATGCGCCTCAGGAGGGCGACGACGGGCTTCCGCTGGAGCTGGAACTCGAGCGCGGCGGCGCGCGCGCCACGTTGCGCGTGGACCGCCTGCGCCTGCGTCCCGGCGACGACACGCTGGCCGCGCTCGGGCAACTGGCGCTGCAGGGGCAGGTGCAGGTGGTCTACGACGGCGGGGAGGCGCAGCAGCCGCCGTCCTGGCACTGAATCAGCCGGGGGCGCGGCTCGCGCCCCCGGGGTTCGCGGCCTCGAGGGGCCGGATCAGTTGGCCTGGTCGCGCGGGCCGGCGACCACTTCCATCGGGGTCCACCAGCGGCCGTGGTCGCTGGGCAGCTTGCCCAGGCGCTTGACCGCGCGCACCACCGCGGCGTCCCAGCTGGGCACGCCGCTGGAGTGTTTCACGGAGACCCCCAGCACTTCGCCCGAATTGGGGTCCAGCATGACCGACAGCGTGACCTTGGGGTTGCCGTTGATCTGATCCACCTGGGGGTAGATCACGTTCTCGCGGATCAGCGTGGCCAGGCGCGCGGCATAGCCGCCCGAGGGGCCCGCGCTGGTCGCCGCGGTGCCGGCCGGAGAGGCACCGTTTCCAGCCTGCGACATCAGGCTCTTGAGGTAGTCCTGGCGGCTTTGCTGCTGCAGCTTGGCCAGCTGCTGCTCCTGGCGGCGCTGCGCGGCCAGGCGCTCGGCCTTTTCCTTCGCGGCCTCGAGCTTGGCGGCCTTCTCGGCGGCCTTCTCGGCGGCTTTCTGCTCGGCAAGCTTCTCGGCGGCGGCCTGCGCCTCGGCCGCCTTCTGCGCGGCCAGGCGCTGCTGCTGCAACTCTTCCTGGCGCTGCTGCTCGGCGAGCTTGGCGGCCTTTTCCCGGGCCAGTTGTTCGGCGCGCAGCTTCTTCTGCTCCTGTTCCTGCTTGCGCTTTTCACGCAGTGCGATCTCGGCCTGGTCCGGCTGCGGGGTCACCTGCGCCTTGGGCGGCGGAGGCGGGGGCGCCGGCTGGGGCTGGGGCTTGGGCTGCGGCTGGGGTTGGGGCTGGACCGGCTCCGCCGGCTTCGGCGGCGGCGGCGCGGCCAGGCGCGCGGTGGGGGCCCACAGCTCGGCCTGCACGGCCTGTGGCGTGTGGCTGTGCCAGTGCACGCCGAAAGCGATCAGCACCACCAGCAACAAGTGCATGAGCAGCGCGAGCAGCAGCGCGCGCCCGCTGCGGCGTTCGGGCGGCGGACGCAGGGCGTCTGCGGCGGGCTGGTTCATGGGCGGAGGGGGAAGAGCTGCGGTTGCATCGGGTTCAACGCTTGCGCGCGGCGCCGCGTTGACGCGGGGCTCAATGCCCCCCGCCGGAGCCGGCCACGGCCAGGCCCACGCGCTGCACGCCGGCCTGCTTGAGGCGGTTGAGCAGTTTCATCACGTCGTCGTACTTGACGTTCTTGTCCGCGGCGATCATCACCGGCGTGTCGGCCAGCGTGCCGCCGGAGGCGGCGGCCAGCTGCGCCACGCTTTGCGCCAGGGACTGGGCCGTCACGTCCTGCGGCTGCAGCGAAGGGTCGCCGGGCTTGGCCTTGGGATCGATCAGGCGTGCCTGCAGGGTCTGGTCGGCGCGCAGGTCCACCTCCACCACCGTGTCCGGGGCGCGCGTGGCCGATCCCACCGTGGGCAGCTTGACCAGGCTGGGCGTGATCAGCGGCGCCGTGACCATGAAAATGATCAGCAGCACCAGCATCACGTCGATGTAGGGCACGACGTTGATCTCGGCCAGCGCGCGCCGGCGCGAGCCGCCCGAACGCTGCTGGAGCGCGGCCACCTCAGCGTCCTCCCGGCTCGGAGGGGAAGCGCGAGGCGCCCGCGGCCACCCCGGAGCCCGAACCCGAGCCCGCATGCGGCGCCACCTGCCGCTGCAGGATGTTGGAAAACTCCTCCATGAACGACTCGAAGCGGATGGACAGGCGGTCGATGTCGCGGGCGAAGAAGTTGTAGGCGATCACCGCGGGGATGGCGGCGAACAGGCCGATGGCCGTGGCCACCAGCGCCTCGGCGATGCCTGGCGCCACCGTGGCCAGCGTGACCTGCTGCAGGTTGGACAGCCCGACGAAGGCGTGCATGATGCCCCACACCGTGCCGAACAGGCCCACGTAGGGCGACACCGAAGCCACCGAGGCCAGGAAGGACAGGTTGGACTCGATCACGTCCATTTCACGCTGCTGCGCGGCGCGCATCGCTCTGCGCGCGCCGTCGACCAGCGTGCTCGGGTCCAGCCTGCGCTCGCGCAGCTTGAGGAATTCGCGCATGCCCGAGGCGAAGATGCGCTGCAGCGGGCTGCCGTGGCGCGCGCCGCCGACCGCCGCCTGGTACAGGTCGTTCAGGCTGGTGCCGGACCAGAATTCCTGCTCGAACTCGTCGGTCTTGACCCGCGCTTCCTTCACGGAAAAATACTTGCGGAAAATCACCGTCCAGCTCGCCAGCGATACCGACAGCAGCAGCGCCAGCACGATCTGCACGACGGTGCTCGCGCCGAGCACGAGCGAAACGATGGAAAAGTTCTGGTCCATGCGCAATTGACGGTCAGGGAAGTCGGGCCGCGGTTTCGAGCCCGGACGGGGCGAGCCGCGAAGCCTCTATTGTGCCTTGGCGCCCGCGGCCGTCCCCAGCCTGTGCCGTGGCCGGGCCCCGAGCAGGGCGCTTCAGCGCCTCAGCCCACGGCGCGCCGGATGCGCTCGGGCATGCGCTGGGGGCGAAAGCTCTGCGCCTGCACGCAGGCCACCAGCACGCGCGCCTCGACCAGCAGGGTGCGCGCCGGGTCGTCGCGCCGCACCTCCTGCACGAATTCCAGGCTGGCCGCGCCGCGCGCGCCGAAGTCCACGCCCACCAGCAAGGCGTCGTCCAGGCGCGCCGGGCTCAGATAACGCACCTGGGCGGTGCTGACCACGAACATCAGCCCCTCGGTCTGCGCCAGGCGCTGCTGGTCGATGCCCACGCTGCGCAGCCATTCACTGCGGGCGCGCTCGCAGAACTTGAGGTAGTTGGCGTAGTACACGACGCCGCCGGCATCGGTGTCTTCCCAATACACCCGCAGCGGCAGGATGAATCTCGCGAATGCATCGCAAGGGGCGGAGGTGGTCGCTAACATGCCCCGCAGTGTAATGAGCCCGTCCAGGAGCCGCCTGCCATGTTCACCGGAATCATCACCGCGCTCGGGCGCATCGAATCCACCTCGGCGCTGCCCGGAGAGGGCGCAGGCCTGCGCGTGCGGGTGAGCACGCCCGCCGGCTGGCTGGACGGTGCGGCCCTGGGCGACAGCATCTGCTGCAGCGGCGCCTGCATGACCGTGGTGGAGATGGGCCCGGAGCATTTCAGCTTCGACATCTCCGCCGAGAGCCTTCGACGCACCTGCGGGCTGGACCGGCAGGGCAGCCTGCTCAATCTGGAGCAATCGCTGACCCTGTCCACCCGGCTGGGCGGGCATCTGGTGACCGGGCACGTCGACGCCGTGGGGCGGGTGCAGAGTTTCGAGCCGGCGGGAGAGTCGCGCCACCTGGTGGTGGCTGCGCCGGCCGGGCTGGCGAGTTTTTTCGCCTACAAGGGCTCGGTGGTGGTCAATGGGGTCAGCCTGACCGTCAACCGCGTGGAGGACTGCGCCGACGGCGGCGCGCGCATCCACATCAACCTGATTCCCCACACCCTCGAGCACACCAATCTGCACCAGTTGCGCGAGGATGCCATGGTGAACCTGGAAGTCGACCTCATCGCGCGCTACGTGCAACGCATGCTCGCATCGCCGGCGGCGCAGGACTGAAGTTGCAGGCCGGGGCCTTGCCGGGCACGGCGAATCCGCTTTATACTGTGCGGCTTGATCCCCGATAGCTCAGTCGGTAGAGCGCCGGACTGTTAATCCGTAGGTCCCTGGTTCGAGCCCAGGTCGGGGAGCCAAAGAATTCAGAGGAAAATCAAGGCCTTACAG
>JAJZWA010000017.1 GCA_021846965.1 Pseudomonadota bacterium
GCTCGAGGGCATCAACAATCGCATCAAGGTGATCAAGCGCATGGCCTACGGCTATCGTGACACCGACTACTTCTTCCTCAAGATCCGGACTGCGTTCCCCGGACATCCGTGAAGAACCTTTTTTTCGGGCGCCACCGGCCTTCCCCGGGGCTCAGACGATCACCGGCTCGTATTCCAGCTCGATGCCGAAACGCTCGCGCACGGATTCGCGCACGCTCTCGGCCAGGCGCAGAACCTCGGCGCCGCTGGCCCCGCCCCGATTCACCAGCACCAGCGCGTGGCGCGCGTCCACCGCCGCGGCGCCGACGCTGCGGCCCTTGCAGCCGCAGGCGTCGATCATCCAGGCCGCGGCGAGCTTGTAGGTGCCGTCGTCCAGGGGATAGCTGACGATTTCCGGGAATTCCTCCAGGATCTCGTTGCGAATGGTGCGGTTGACCACCGGGTTCTTGAAAAAACTCCCGGCATTGCCCAGGCGCGCGGGGTCCGGCAGCTTGGCGCGCCGGATCGCGCACACGGCGTCGAAGACCTCCCGCGGCGAGGGCTCGGCGATGCCGGCACGCTCCAGGTGGCGTTGCAGCTCCGCGTAGCCCAGCTGGGCGCGCCAGGGCTTGGGCAGGCGCAGGCGCACGCGGGTGATCACCGACTTGCCGGCCAGGGCCTGCTTGAACAGGGAATCGCGATAGCCGAAGCGACAGGCCCCCCGCTCCAGGGTCGCGGCGCGCCCGGTGGTCAGGTCGATCAGGTCCAGGGACTCGAAGCGTTCGGCCAGTTCCATGCCGTAGGCGCCGATGTTCTGCACCGGGGCCGCGCCCACCGTGCCCGGGATCAGCGCGAGGTTCTCCAGCCCGGCATGTCCCTGCTCCAGGCTCCACTGCACCAGTTCGTGCCAGCCCACGCCGGCACCCGCCTCGATGACGGTGGACTCGGCGTCGTCGTGCAGCACGCGCATGCCCCCGATCTCCACCTTCAGCACCAGTCCGGGAGGGTCCTGGCTGAGCAGGAGATTGCTGCCGCCTCCCAGCACGAACTTGGGCAGCCGGCCCAGCTCGGGATGGTCCACCACCATGCGCACCTGCCGCGCATCCGCGATGCGCACCAGGCGGCGCGCACGCGCGCCGACCCCGAAAGTGTTCAGCCCACGCAGTTCGACATCGTGTTCGATCGCCAGATCCATACAATTTCCCAGTGCGGCCCTTCGGCCCGCCAAGCTCCATTATTCCCCGTCACCGCGGACGCCCCGAGGCTCCGCCCAAGCCCATGCCATCCTTCGACGCCGTCCTCGAACCCGACCTGATCGAAATCCGCAACGCCGTGGATCAGACCGCCAAGGAAGTCGCCAATCGCTTCGACTTCAAGGGCAGCTCGGCGAAGATCGAACTCGCCGACAAGACCATCACCGCCTGGGCCGACAGCGACTTCCAGCTCGGCCAGTTGCGTGACGTGCTGCTGGCCAAGATGGCCAAGCGCAATGTCGACGTGCGCTTCCTCGAGCACGGCAAGCCCCAGCCCGCGGGCGGGGACAAGTTCAAGCAGGTGTTCACCGTTCGCTCGGGCATCCCGCAGGACCTGGCCAAGCGCATCACCGGCGCGATCAAGGAATCGCGCATGAAACTGCAGGCCTCCATCCAGGGCGACATCGTGCGGGTCACGGGGGGCAAGCGCGACGACCTGCAGGCGGCCATCGCGCTGCTGCGCAAGCAGATCGACGACACGCCGCTGTCCTTCCAGAACTTCCGCGATTGAGCCTCCGGCCCGCGCAGGGCCTCGCGGCCGGGCCGGCCGCGGAGCTTCAGCGCGGGGGCTTGCTGCGCGCGCCCGCGGCCTTCGATCCGATGCGGCTTTCCTCGCCGCGCAACAGCTTGCGGATGTTGTTCTGGTGGCGCCAGATCACCAGCAGCGAGATGGCCCCCAGCGCGACCACCAGGGAGGGCTGCAGACTCCAGACCAGATCCTGGCCGAGCAGCGCATAGAAGGGCGCGAACACCGCCGCGGCCAGGGCCGCCAGCGAGGAGTAGCGGAAGAACACGGCCACGATCAACCAGGTGAGCACGCTGGCCAGGCCCAGCCAGGGGTTGGCCGCCAGCAGCACGCCGGCCGCGGTGGCCACGCCCTTGCCGCCACGGAATCCGAGGAACAGCGGCCACATGTGCCCGAGCACCACGGCCAGCGCCACCAAGGGCACGGCCGCGGCCTCCAGCCAGCCGGCCTGCGCCGCGCGCTGCGCCAGCCAGACCGCCAGCCAGCCCTTGCCCCCGTCGAGCAGCAGGGTCAGCGCCGCGGCGGGCTTGCTGCCCGAGCGCAGCACGTTGGTGGCCCCGGGGTTGCCGGAGCCGTAGCTGCGCGGATCGGCCAGGCCCATGGCGCGGCTGACCAGCACCGCGAAGGGCAGGGAGCCGAGCAGGTAGGACAGCGCCGCGGCCAGCAGCGCGAACATCATCGAGACGGGTTCCATCGTCGAGGATTCTAGTGTCGCCCCGGACGCCTTTCGGCGGTGAAGCCCTAAAATGCGGGAATGTCCGATTCGCTGAACGCCGACCTGCACTGCCACTCCCTGGTTTCCGACGGAACCCTGGCCCCGGCCGTGCTGGCGCGTCGCGCCCGCGACAACGGCGTGAAGCTGTGGGCGCTGACCGATCACGACGAGCTCGGCGGGCTCGCGGAGGCCGCGCAGGCCTGCGCCGAGATCGGGCTCGATTTTGTCAACGGCGTGGAAGTCTCGGTGTCCGTGGACGACCAGACGGTGCACGTGGTGGGCCTGGGGGTCGACCCCGCCCACGCCGGGCTGCGGGCCCAGCTTCGCGCCATGTCCGAAGGGCGCGACGCGCGCGCCCATCGCATCGCCGAGGCCCTGCGCGAGCACACGGGAGTCGAGGACGCCTATGCGGGCGCCAGCCGCCTGGCCGGCAACCCCGCGCTGATCTCGCGCACCCATTTCGCCCGCCACCTGGTCGAGCGCGGCGTGTGCTCGAACACCGGCGAGGTGTTCTCGCGCTTTCTCACTCCCGGCAAGCCCGGCTACGTGGAGCATGCCTGGGCCACGCTGGAGCAGGCCCTGGGCTGGATCCAGGACGCCGGAGGCCTGGCGGTGCTGGCCCATCCGGGGCGCTACCGCTTCACGCCGCAGCGCGAGCGCGAGTTGCTGGCGCGCTTCGTGGAACTCGGCGGCACCGGCATCGAGGTGGTCACCGGCAGCCACACCGCGGCGGACTGGCGCAAGTACGCCGGGCTGGCGCGCGAATTCGGGCTTCGCGCCTCGCGCGGCTCGGACTTCCACTGCCCGCGCGAGAGCCGTTGCGACCTGGGGCGCCTGCCGGAACTTCCCCAGGGCCTGCGCCCCATCTGGGAACTCCTGCACTGAACGGCCCGCGCCGTCCCAGCGAAGCCTCGCCCATGGCCCAGTACTTCAGCCTGCACCCCGACAACCCGCAACAGCGCCTGATCAAGCAAGCCTGCGCGATCCTGCATGCAGGAGGCGTCGCCGCGATTCCCACCGACTCCTCCTATGCGCTGGCCTGCCATCTCGACGACAAGGCCGCCGCCGAGCGCCTGCGGCGCATCCGCCAGGTCGATGCCAAGCATCACCTGACCCTGCTGTGCAGCGACCTGTCGGAACTGGGAACCTACGCGGTGGTCGACAATCGGCAGTTCCGTCTGCTGCGCGCAGCCACGCCCGGGCCCTACACCTTCATCCTGGAAGCCACGCGCGAAGTGCCGCGCAGGGTTTCCCACCCCTCGCGCAAGACCATCGGCGTGCGGGTTCCCGACCACGCGGTGACGCGCGCGCTGCTGGTCGAACTCGGCCAGCCCCTGCTGGCCACCACGCTGATCCTGCCCGGGGATGTGGATCCCCTGAACGAAGCCTCGGAAATCCGCGCCCGCCTGGAAAAACAGATCGACCTGGTACTCGACGCCGGTCCCTGCCCGCTCCAGCCGACCACCGTCATCGACCTCAGCGGCGCCAGCCCGGAGGTGCTGCGCCAGGGTCGTGGAGACGTGGCCTCGCTCGGCCTGGACCAGCCGGACTGAACCCGCCGGCGCCACAAACCCCTACACCATGGACCAACTCATCCAGGCCATCACCGTCTACGCGCTGCCCGTGCTGTTCGCGATCACGCTGCACGAGGCCGCGCACGGTTATGCCGCCCGCCACTTCGGTGACAACACCGCCTACATGATGGGGCGGCTGTCGCTGAACCCGGCGCGCCACATCGACCCCATCGGCACCATCCTGGTACCGCTGGTGCTGTACTTCGGCACCGGGGGCTCCTTCCTGTTCGGCTACGCCAAGCCCGTCCCGGTGAACTTCGGCGCCCTGCGCAACCCCAAGCGCGACATGGTCTGGGTGGCGCTGGCCGGGCCCGCCTCGAACTTCGTGCAGGCCTTCCTGTTCGGCCTGGCGCTGATGGTCATGAACCGCCTGGGCCTGCGGGAGGCCTTCTTTTTCGACGTCGCCCGCGCCGGGATCCAGGTCAACCTGGTGATGTTCGTGTTCAACCTGTTCCCGATCCCCCCGCTGGACGGCGGGCGCGTGCTGGTGGGACTGCTCCCGCTGCGCCAGGCGCTGGCGCTGTCGCGCATCGAGCCCTACGGTTTTTTCATCGTCATGGCACTGGTGCTCACCGGCATCGCCACCTCCGTGTGGCTGCTGCCGCTGATGCTGCTGAGCCAGAAGTTGCTGGGCCTGCTGCTCAGCCCCTTTCAGCTGATCCTGTAACTCGCCCGGCCACGCGCCATGCCGGCCGGCACCGCCGCGCCTGGCCTCGGCACTTCACTCCCTCCGAGGATCGAACATGAACCACAGTCCCCGCCTTCCCCTGGGCTGGCGCACGGTCGCGACCGGTGCCGCCCTGGCCTGCGGCCTGCTCGCGGCCGCGCCTTCGCAGGCCTCCGAGGTGTCGCTGCTGGCCGGCTCCTTCGACGGCTACCACAACTACACCGCGGCCTGGCAGAGCGACGCGCTGTGGGCGCATGACTTCGGCTCGAAGCGCCTCGACCTCAGCCTGGAGGCCTCGGTGGGCCGCGTGTTCGGCCCCGACGGCAAGCCGGGCGCTCCGCTCTGGCATGTGGGGCTCACGCCCTTCCTGCGCTGGTGGTTCACGCAGCACACGGCCGTGGAAGCGGGCATCGGCGCCAATGTGTTCTCGGGCACCTACATCGGCTCCAAGACCATTTCCACCGCCTACCAGTTCGGGGATTCGCTGGGCCTGGTCCACCGCATCGCCGACACGCCCTGGGGCGTGGGGCTGCGATTCACCCATTATTCGAATGCCGACATCAAGCGCCCCAATCCGGGCCAGAATTACCTGCAACTGCGCCTGAGCTATGAACTCCGCTGATTCCTTTCCCGACCGCGTGCTGTCGGGCATGCGCCCGACCGGCGCGCTGCACCTGGGCCACTATCACGGCGCCCTGAAGAACTGGGTGCAGCTCCAGCAGGACAAGCCCTGCTACTTCTTCGTCGCCGACTGGCATGCCCTGACCACGCATTACGAGTCGCCGGAAGTCATCGCCACCCACACCCATGACATGGTGATCGACTGGCTGGCCACCGGCGTGGATCCCGCCAAGGCCACGCTGTTCGTGCAAAGCCGCCTGCCCGAGCATGCCGAGTTGTTCCTCCTGCTGGGCATGGGCACGCCGCTGGCCTGGCTGGAGCGCGTACCCACCTACAAGGAGCAGATCTCCAACCTCAAGGACAAGGACCTGCTCACCTACGGTTTCCTGGGCTACCCGCTGCTGCAGGCGGCCGACATCCTCATCTACCAGGCGCGCTGGGTTCCCGTGGGTGCGGACCAGGTCCCCCATGTCGAGATCAGCCGGGAGATCGCACGGCGCTTCAACACCCTGTACGGCAAGGATGCGGACATCGAGGCCAAGGCCCGCGCCGCGGCAGCGCACCTGCCCGAGGAGGATCGGCAGCGCCTGGCCGCGCTGCGCCGGGGCGCCGACCAGGAGGGCCAGGTGGAACTGCGCGAGCAGGCCCATGCGCTGATCTCCGCCAGCAAGCTCTCGCGGGTCGACAAGGACGCGCTGCGCGCGCAGATCGACGGCGGCCGGCGCAGCATCCTGCGCGAGCCCGAGGCGCTGCTCACGCCGGAATCCCGGCTGCCCGGGCTGGATGGGCGCAAGATGTCCAAGAGCTACGGCAATTCCATCGCCATCCGCGAGGAACGCGCCAGCGTGGAGCACAAGATCCGGCGCATGCCGACAGACCCGGCACGCGTGCGTCGCAGCGACCCGGGCGATCCCGAGAAGTGCCCGGTGTGGCAGTTCCATCTGGCCTACACCGACGACGCCTGCCGCGAATGGGTGCGCCACGGCTGCACCAGCGCCGGCATCGGCTGCCTGGAATGCAAGCAGCCGGTGATCGACGCGGTCCTGCGCGAGCAGCAGCCCATGCTCGAGCGCGCGCAGCCCTACGTCGATCAACCCGCACTGGTGCGGGACATCCTGGAGGCCGGCACCGCGAAGGCACGCGAGACCGCGCGCGAGACCATGCGCGAGGTGCGCGACGCGATGGGCCTGCGCAGCGCCTGATCAGGGCTCCGGCGGCGGCGCGCAGGCGCTGTCGCCTCGCTGCCTGGCACGCCGCGCCAACACCCGCCGCATCAGCGCACGCAGGGCCAGGCGCCCCAGCCACGAGCCCAGCACCACGAGCACGAGCAGCAGCAGCAGGCCCTGCTCGAAGTCGGCCAGGCGCCTGGACACGGGTTCCCAGGCATGGCCGAAGCCCCAGCCCAGGCCGGCGACCAGGGGCGCCCAGAGCAGCGCGCCGATGACGTTGAACACCGCGAAACGCGCAGGCCCGACCCCGGCGGCACCGATCAGGATGGGCCCGGCGATTCGCAATCCGTACAGGAAGCGCACCGCCACCACCGCGCCACCGGGATTGCGCTGCAACAGCAGGACCACCCGCCCGAGCCTGGCCTGCAGGCTCGGCAGGCGGCGCAGCAGCGCGGCCCCCCACAGGCGTCCGATCCAGTAGAAGAACTGATCGCCGGCGCTGGCGGCGAGCACGGCGACCGCGATCACCCGCCACAGTTCCAGCCACCCGGCGCGCGCGGCATAGCCGGCGGCCAGCAGCACGGTCTCGCCTTCGGCGAAGGTGCCCGCGGCAACCGCCAGATAACCCCATTCCCTGACCCACTGATCGAGCAAGTCCGACTCCCGAGCCGGCGCCGTGGCGCCCCCATGGACCCGCATGATGCCTCGTGCGCGGCTCATGCGCGCGACGGGCACAAAAAAGCCGACCCGGCAGGGTCGGCCTCTCGACAGCGAAACGCCGGCACGCCGCCCGCGGACGGGAGCGCTCGACGATGCCAGACGAAACAGACCGCGCCGCGATGCGGCGACGGTCGCCCGAAATGGCAAAACGCCCGGCTATCGCCAGGCGCTGTATCTACGATCCTGCGATGCGATCAGAGCACGCGGATCTGCGAGGCCTGCGGACCCTTCGGGCCGGCCTTCACGGTGAACTCCACGCGCTGGTTTTCTTGCAGCGTGCGGAAGCCCTTGGCCTGGATTTCGCTGAAGTGGGCGAACAGGTCCTCGCCGCCTTCGTCGGGCTTGATGAAGCCGAAGCCTTTGCTCTCGTTAAACCATTTGACGATGCCGGTGGGCATGATCTTCCTTTCAAGTACTGAATATCAATGACATGCAAATCTTCAACAAGCCCAGCCGGTTTATCGAGTGACTCCAAACCCAAACTGTGCGCAGCAAAGCGCCCGTCTTGAAGCGACTGCAGGGCTTACTATACACCGATTGGCGCTTTTGCAAGCATTCCCCGGCCCGGCCCTTCCAAAACGTCGGAGACCAAGGTCTTCGGCGTTGCCTTCGGGCCACAATCGCGACTGCCCCCGGGGAGGCGCGCCGGGGTCCGCCTTGCCGAAGGCCCCTGGCCCCGGCAGGCTGCTGGCCGGTCCGGCATAACACCCACGTTCTTCCATGCAGGTATTCCGAGGTTTTCAGCACGCCGCGCTGCAAGTGCCCAGCGCGGTCAGCATCGGCAACTTCGACGGCGTGCACCGCGGCCATCAGGCCATGCTCGCGCTGCTCGTGCACGAGGCCAGGCAACGCGGGCTCAGTCCTTGCGCGCTGACCTTCGAACCCCATCCGCGGGATTATTTCGCCGCCTTGCGTGGCCAGCCCGAGCTTGCGCCGCCGCGCGTGGCGAGTCTGCGCGACAAGCTCGACGGCCTGGCTCGCTGCGGCGTGGAGCGCGTGGTGGTGCTGCGCTTCGACGCCGCGCTGGCCTCGTTGCCGGCGCAAGACTTCATCCAGCGCGTGCTGGTGCAGGGATTGCACGCGCGCTATGTGTTGGTGGGCGACGACTTCCGCTTCGGCGCGGGTCGCGCGGGCGACTACGAGATGCTCGACGCCTGGGGCCTGCGCCTGGGCTTCGAGGCGGCGCGCATGAACGCCTACGAGTTGCACGCGCGCCGGGTGTCCAGCTCGGCCGTGCGCCAGGCGCTGGCCGCGGGCGACATGCGCCTGGCAGCCAGCCTGCTGGACCGGCCCTACAGCGTGTGCGGACATGTGCAGCATGGCGCCAAGCTCGGTCGCGAACTGGGCTTCCCCACCCTGAACCTTCGTTTCGGCCCTGCCCGGCCGGCGGCACAGGGCATCTTCGTGGCGCGCGTGCACGGCCTGCAGGCGCAGCCGCTGCAGGCGGTGGTCAGCTTCGGGCGCCGCCCCAGCGTCGAGGATTCGGGCCGGGTGCTGCTGGAGGCGCATGTCCTGGATTGGAGCGGAGACGCCTACGGTAAACTCGTGCGGGTGGAACTGCTGCACAAGCTGCGGGACGAAGTCCGCTACGACGGCCTGCAAGCCCTCACCGCCGCGATCGCCGCCGACGTGCGGGCCGCGCGCGCGTGGTTCGCCTGCCCGCCCGCCGACTCCCCCTGAACCCAGGCGTCGCCCAGGGCGCTCGGGCAGGGCCTGCCCGACGCCGCGGGCACGCCCGCGGCGCTCGCCCAAGCACCCTGCCCGTCCCACCCCGAACCCCGGAAAAAGCCCGCGCCGACACGGCGCAACCGCATGCCATGACCCATCCCGAAGCGCCCGCCAAGCCCGACTACCGCTCCACGCTGAACCTGCCCGACACGAGTTTTCCGATGCGCGGCGACCTGCCCCGGCGCGAACCCGGCTGGGTGCAGCGCTGGCAGGAGGAAGGGGTGTACCAGCGCCTGCGCGCGGCCCGCGCGGGGCGCCCTCGCTTCGTGCTGCACGATGGCCCTCCCTATGCCAACGGCCAGATCCACATCGGCCACGCGGTCAACAAGATCCTCAAGGACATGATCGTCAAGGCCCGCCAGCTGGAGGGCTACGACGCCGTCTACGTGCCCGGCTGGGACTGCCACGGCCTGCCCATCGAGAACCAGATCGAGAAGCTCTACGGGCGCAAGCTCGGCCGCGACGAGATCCAGGCGCGCAGCCGCGCCTACGCCACCGAGCAGATCGCCGGGCAGATGGCCGATTTCAAGCGCCTGGGCGTGCTGGGCGACTGGGAGCACCCCTACCGCACCATGGATTTCGGCAATGAGGCCGACGAGATCCGCGCCCTCAAGCGCGTGGTCGAGCGCGGCTTCGTCTACCGCGGGCTCAAGCCGGTGCACTGGTGCTTCGACTGCCATTCCTCGCTGGCCGAGTTCGAGATCGAATACGCCGACAAGACCTCCCACACCCTGGACGTGGCCTTCCCCAGCGAGGATCCCGAGCGCCTGGCCGCCGCCTTCGGGCTGTCCTCCCTGCCGGCACCCGCCTTCGCGGTGATCTGGACCACCACCGCGTGGACCATTCCGGCCAACCAGGCCTTGAACCTCAACCCCGAACTCGACTACAGCCTGGTGCATACGCCGCGCGGCGTGCTGCTGCTCGCCGCGGCGCGGGTCGAGCCCTGCCTGAAGCGCTACGGCCTGGAAGGCAAGGTGCTGGCCACCGTGCGCGGCGAGGCGCTTGGTGGGCTGCGTTTTCGCCACCCGCTGGCGGCGATGCATCCCGGCTACGACCGCAGCAGCCCCGTGTACCTGGCCGAATACGCCACGGCCGACGACGGCACCGGCATCGTGCACTCCTCGCCCGCCTACGGGGTGGAGGACTTCAACTCCTGCATCGCGCACGGCATGCGCATCGAGGACGTGCTCAACCCCGTGCAGGGCGACGGCGTGTACGCCGCCGACCTGCCCCTGTTCGGCGGCCAGCAGATCTGGAGCGCCGCGCCGGCGGTGGTGCAGGCGCTGCGCGAGGCGGGCCACCTGCTGGCCACCGAGGACATCCGCCACAGCTACCCGCATTGCTGGCGCCACAAGACGCCGGTGATCTACCGCGCGGCCAGCCAGTGGTTCGTGCGCATGGACCAGGGCGAAGGGGTGTGCACGGTCGACAAGGCGCCCCGCACCCTGCGTGAGATCGCGCTGGAGGCCGTGGAACAGACCGCCTTCTACCCGGCCGGCGGCAAGGCGCGCCTGCACGACATGATCGCCGGGCGCCCCGACTGGTGCATCTCGCGCCAGCGCGCCTGGGGCGTGCCGCTGCCCTTCCTGCTGCACAAGGCCACGGGCGAGCTGCACCCGCGCACCCTGGAGTGGCTGGATCGTGCCGCCGAACTGGTGCAGCGCGAGGGCGTGGAGGCCTGGTCGCGCCTGGACCTGCGCGACTGGCTGGGCGAGGAAGCCGAGGACTACGAAAAGTCCCAGGACATCATCGAGGTCTGGTTCGACTCCGGCACCACCCACTGGCATGTGCTGCGCGGCAGCCATCGCGAGCAGCTGGCCTGGCCGGCCGATCTGTACCTGGAAGGCCACGACCAGCATCGCGGCTGGTTCCACTCCTCCCTGCTCACGGGCTGCGCCATCGACGGGCGCGCGCCCTACAAGGCGCTGCTCACCCACGGCTTCACCGTGGACGGGCAGGGACGCAAGATGAGCAAGTCGGTGGGCAATGTGATCGCGCCGCAGACGGTCAGCGACAAGCTCGGCGCCGAGATCATCCGCCTATGGGTGGCTTCCACCGATTACTCGGGCGACCTGGCGATCTCCGACGCCATTCTCAAGCAGGTGGTCGAGAACTACCGGCGCGTGCGCAACACCCTGCGCTTCCTGCTGGCCAACGTGTCGGACTTCGACCCCGCCACGCAATCCGTGCCGCCGGCGCAGATGCTGGACATCGACCGCTGGATGCTGGCGCACGCCGGTGCCCTGCAGCGCGAGATCCTCGCGCACTACGCGGCCTACGAGTTCCACCCGGTGGTGGCCAGGCTGCTCGTGTTCTGCTCCGAGGATCTCGGGGGCTTCTATCTCGACGTGCTGAAGGACCGTCTGTACACCACGAAGGCCGACAGCCCCGCGCGCCGCAGCGCGCAGACCGCGCTGTGGCATCTGGCGGCGGCCATGCTGCGCTGGATCGCCCCCTTCCTCAGCTTCACCGCCGAGGAGGCCTGGGAACACTTCGCGCCGACCCTGGCGGAGACCCAGCGCAGCATCTTCGTGCAGACCTTCCACGACATTCCGCGAGTCGACGACGAGCCCGAGCTGCTCGCGCGCTGGGCTCGCATCCGCGCGCTGCGCGACGAGGTCAACCGCGGCGTCGAGCAAGTGCGCGCGGAGGGACGCCTGGGCTCGTCGCTGCAGGCTTGGGTGGAACTCGGCCTGGCCGAGGCGGACCTGCGACTGCTGGCCGGCCTGGGCGAGGAGGCACGCTTCGCCTTCATCGTCTCCAAACTGGAACTGCGCGCGGCCGACACCACGCAGCTGCGGGTGAGGCCGGCCGAGGCCGCCAAGTGCGAGCGCTGCTGGCACTGGGTGGAGGACGTCGGCGCCGACGCCGCGCATCCGGGTCTGTGCGGGCGTTGCGCGAGCAACCTGTACGGGCAGGGCGAGGTGCGGCACCATGTCTGAGTCCTCGCTCGCGCCGCAGCGCCGCCACCCGCCATCCTGGGCGTGGCTGCTGCTGGCCCTGGCGGTGCTGGCCCTGGACCAGTTCAGCAAATGGCTGGTGGCGCGGGAGTTGCCGCTGGATGCCTCGATCCCCGTCACCGGATTCTTCAACCTGGTGCACATCGAGAACCCTGGCGCGGCCTTTTCCTTCCTCGCCGCGCAGTCCGGCTGGCAGCGCTGGCTGTTCACCGCGCTGGGCCTGGGGGCCTCGCTGCTGATCGTCGGGGTGCTGTTGCGCCGGCGTCGCCGCCCCCTGCTCGGCCTGGCCCTGGCCCTGATTCTGGGCGGGGCGCTGGGCAACGTCGCCGATCGCCTGCTGTGGGGCCACGTGACCGATTTTCTCGATTTCTACCTGCGCACGGCGTCAGGCTCCTGGCACTGGCCGGCCTTCAACCTCGCCGACACCTCGATCTTCCTCGGTGCCGTGAGCCTGCTGATCGACGAGCAGCGCGAAGCGCGCCGCCGCGCCTCGCGCCCAGGGTAGACCCGGCCTTGCGGGGAACCCCCGGGGGTTATAACCTTGCGCCCATCATGGTTGTATCCAGACATGACGGGCCCCGCACATGACCCCCGAGGAAGCCAGGCGCCATCCCTTGGCCCAAGCAGCATCCGCGCGCGTGAGCGTCTGCACGCTGGGCTGGCGCGATCCCCTGCGCTGGCTGGCCGCGGGGGCTCGCGACATGCGCTCCTGCCCCGCGCTCAGCCTGGGCTACGGAACCCTGTTCACCCTCGTCGCCTGGGGGCTGGGACTGAGCCTGCGCAGCCACCCGCAATACGCGCTGCTGCTGGCCAGCGGGGTCATGCTGCTCGGTCCGGCGCTGACCATGGGCTTGATCCAGGCCAGCCGCAGCTGCGAGGCGGGGCGGCGTCCGCGGCTTCGCCCCTGCCTCGTGTGCTGGTGGCCGGCGCGCTCCAGCGTGGCCCTGTTCGCCGGCCTGCTGCTGGTGCTGGAACTGCTGTGGGCACGCAGCGCCCTGATCGTGTTCGCCCTGTTCGCCGATGCCATGGCGCCCGAGCCCACGCTGTCGGGCATGCTGATGGATCCTGCCAACCTGCCCTTTCTCGCGGCCTATGGCGCCATCGGCGCCCTGTTCGCCGCGATTGCCTTCGCCTGCAGCGTGATCGCCGTGCCCATGCTGCTGGACCGCCCTGTGGATGCCATCACCGCCGCGCTGACCAGCGTGCGTGCCTGCCTCGAGCATCCCTGGGTGCTGATGCTGTGGGGCGCGCTGCTGACCCTGCTCACCGTGCTGGCGCTGCTGCCCGCGGGCCTGGGGCTGCTGGTGGTCGGCCCGCTGCTCGGGCATGCCAGCTGGCATGCCTACCGCGGCATCCTGTGCCCGGCCAGCGCCCCGGCACCCTGAGCAGGCATCGAGGCCGTGGCGGCCGGCGCCGGGCCTCAGGGCTGCAGCACGATGCTGCCGGTGGTCGCGCGGCCTTCCAGCGCCCGGTGCGCCTCGGCGGCGTCGCGCAGCGCATAGCGCTGGCCGATCAGCGGGCGCACCTTGCCCGACAGCACGACGTCGAACAGTTCGGCGGCCATCTCGAGCTGGGTGGCGCGGTCGGCCAGGTGGGTCATCAGGGTCGGGCGGGTCACGTACAGCGAACCGCGCGCCGCCAGATCGCCCAGGGTGACCGGCGGCACGGGGCCCGAGGCATTGCCGAAACTGACCATCAGCCCGAAGGGCTGCAGGCAGCCCAGCGAGCGCTCCCAGGTATCGCGACCCACCGAGTCGTAGACCACCGCGACGCCCTGGCCGGCCGTGAGTTCGCGGACCCGCGAGACCAGATCCTCGCTGCGGTAGTTGATGCAATGCGCATAGCCGTTGCGCAAGGCCAGGCGGCACTTCTCGTCGCTGCCGGCGGTTCCGATGAGCTGCACACCCAGGGCCCTGGCCCATTGCCCGGCGATCAGGCCCACGCCACCCGCGGCCGCGTGGAACAGCGCGGTGTCGCCGGCCTGCAGGCGTCGCGTGCGGCGCAGCAGGAATTGCGCGGTCAGGCCCTTGAGCATCATGGCCGCCGCGGTGTCGAATTCGATGCCGTCGGGAAGCTTCACCAGCACGCGCGCAGGCATCACGCGCGCCTGCGCATAGGCCCCGGTCGGCCCATGGCAGTAGGCCACGCGATCGCCCTCGCGGAACTCGCTGACCCCCTCGCCCACCGCCTCCACCACGCCAGCCCCCTCCAGGCCGATGCCGGCCGGGAGTTGCAGCGGGTACAGCCCCGTGCGGTGGTAGACGTCGATGAAATTCACGCCGACCGCGGCGTTGCGCACCCGCACCTCGCCCGCGCCAGGCTCGCCCGCCTGGACCGGCTGCCACTGCAGCACCTCCGGGCCGCCGGTGCGCTCGATGCGAATCGCATGGTTCATGGTCGTCTCCGTTGTCCCTGGTTTCATTCGCGCCACCCCCGCGGGCCCGCGCACGGGGAATAATTGTGCCCATTCCGGCGTGCGCCTGCATGCCCGCCCCAGCCCGCAACCCTGGAACCCGCCCGATGCGACTGCTGCTGGTCGAAGACGACATGATGATCGGCGAAAGCGCGCTCGACGCGCTGCGCGCCGAGGGCTACGCCGTGGACTGGGTGCGCGACGGCCGCGCCGCCGACGCCGCCTGGAGCACCGAGCACTACGATCTGGTGCTGCTCGACCTGGGGCTCCCGGCGCGCGACGGCCTGCAGGTGCTCAAGGCCGCGCGCGAGCGCCACGACGCGACGCCGGTGCTCATCGTCACCGCCCGCGACTCGATCGACGAGCGCATCCGCGGGCTCGACGCGGGCGCCGACGACTACCTGCTCAAACCCTACGATCTCAACGAACTGCAGGCGCGCATCCGCGCGCTGCTGCGGCGCGCCGCCGGGCGCGCCGAGCCCGCGCTGAGCCACGGCGGCGTGTGCCTCAACCCGGCCACGCGCGAAGCCACGCTGCACGGGCAGCCGCTGGTGCTGTCGCAACGGGAATGGGCCGTGCTGGAGGCGCTGATGCGCCGCCCCGGGGTGATCCTGTCGCGCGCGCAACTGGAGGAAAAGCTCTACGGCTGGAAGGACGAGATCTCCAGCAATGCCGTCGAGGTCTACGTGCACAGCCTGCGCAAGAAGCTGGGAGCCGAGTTCATCCGCAACATCCGCGGCATGGGTTACGTGCTGGCCCGCGAGCACGACGCCGGCGCGGGGGAAAGCGCGTGAAGTCGCTGCGCGCCAAGCTGCTGGTGCTGCTGACCGCGGCGGTCCTGACCGCCGCGCTGGTGCAGGCCTTCGCGGTATTCCGCAACGCCATGCGGGAGGCCGACGCCGTGTTCGATTACCACCTGCAGCAGATCGCGCTCTCGCTGGCCACGGGGGAACTCGGCCTGCCGGGATTCGGCCCCAGGAGCCACGCCCGCGACGACCTGGACTATGTGTTCCAGGTCTGGGCACCCGACGGCCAGCGCATCTACGTCTCCCGCCCGCGCGTGGAATTGCCCGACCAGGCCGTGCTGGGCTACGCCAACGTGGCGGTGAACGGGCAGAACTGGCGCGTGTTCTCGATGCAGGCGGGGGGCCGCACCATCCAGGTGGCGCAGCCCCTGCTCAGCCGGCGCGCACTGGCGCTGACCTTCGCGCTCAATTCGGTATGGCCGATGCTGCTGATCGTGCCCCTGCTGCTGCTGGTGGTCGCCTGGGTGGTTCGCCGATCGCTGGCTCCGCTGCGCGCGCTATCCACGGAACTGGAAAATCGCGCCGCCACCTCCTTCGACCCGCTGGACCCCGGGGCCGCCATGCTGGAGATGCGCCCGGTGGTGCGGGCGATGAACGGCCTGTTCGCGCGTACCCGGCAGGCCTTCGATGCGCAACAGATGTTCGTGGCCGACGCTGCGCACGAATTGCGTTCTCCGCTGGCGGCCCTGAAGCTGCAATTGCAAATGCTCGAACGCGCCCCGGACGACTCGACCCGGCGCCTGGCCGCGCAACGCCTGGACTCCGGCATCGACCGCGCCACCCACCTCGTCGAGCAGTTGCTGGCACTGGCGCGCGCCGACTCGGGCGGGCGCGAGGCGCCGGCGCCGGTCTCCCTGACCGAGGCGGCCCGGCAGGCCGTGGCCGATACCCTGGACCTGGCGCAGGCACGGGGCATCGACGCCGGACTGGAACAGGCCGAGGAACTCACCGTGCTGGCGCCTCCGCAAGGCTTGCGCATGCTGGCGCGCAACCTGGTGGACAACGCGGTGCGCTACAGCCCGCGCGGCGCGCGCGTGGACGTGCGGGTGCACGCCCAGGACGGCAAGGCCCTGCTGGAGGTGGACGATTCCGGCCCCGGCATCCCGGTCGCCGAAAGGCCGCGGGTGTTCGACCGCTTCTACCGCCGCGCCGACGCTCCTCCCGGAGGCAGCGGACTGGGTCTGGCCATCGTGCGCAGCGTGGCCGAGCGCAGCCACGCGAGCGTGGAACTGCTGGACTCTCCCCTTGGTGGACTGCGCGTGCGCGTGAGCTTCTCGCGGCAGGTCTGAGGCTTGCGGGGCCGGATGCCCGATCCGGCCTGCGCTCAGGCGTTCTGCGGCGCGTCCAGGTCGAAGGCGCGGTGCAGCGCGCGCACCGCCAGTTCCAGGTACTTCTCGTCGATCAGCACCGACACCTTGATCTCCGAGGTGGAGATCATCTGGATGTTGATGCCCTCCTCCGAGAGGGTGCGGAACATGGTGCTGGCCACGCCGGCATGGGAGCGCATTCCCACGCCGACGATCGAGACCTTGCAGGACTTGGGATCGCCCAGCACGTCCTTCGCGCCGATATGCCCCTGCACCTCGTTCTTCAGGATCGCCAGCGCGCGCGCATAGTCGTTGCGCCCGACGGTGAAGGAGAAATCGGTGAACCCGGCCACGCTCTGGTTCTGCACGATCATGTCGACTTCGATGTTCGCCTGTCCCACCGCGCTGAGGATCTGGTAGGCGATGCCCGGGCGATCGGGCACGCCGACCACCGTGATCTTGGCCTCGTCGCGCGCGAAGGCGATGCCGGAAACGACGGCACGTTCCATGTTCTGGTCCTCTTCGAAAGTGATCAGTGTGCCGCTGCGCATCTCCTGCTCCAGCGGAATGTCCCACGGCGTCAGGCTGGACAGCACGCGCAGGCGAACGCGGTACTTGCCCGCGAACTCCACCGAGCGGATCTGCAGCACCTTCGATCCCAGGCTGGCCATCTCCAGCATTTCCTCGAAGGTGATCGAGGGCAGCTTCGAGGCCTCCGGCACGACCCGCGGATCGGTCGTGTACACCCCGTCGACGTCGGTGTAGATCTGGCATTCGTCGGCGCCCAGCGCCGCCGCCAGGGCCACGCCCGAGGTGTCCGATCCGCCACGGCCGAGCGTGGTGATGTTGCCCTGCCCATCCATGCCCTGGAAGCCGGCGACGACCACGATCATGCCCTGGTCCAGATCGGCGCGGATGCGCTGCTGGTCGATGGACTCGATGCGCGCCTTGGTGAATGCGCTGTCGGTGTGCACCCCCACCTGGAAGCCGGTGTAGCTGCGCGCGGGCTGGCCCATGGACTTGAGCGCCATCGCCAGCAAGCCGATGGTCACCTGTTCGCCCGTCGAGGCCACCACGTCCAGCTCGCGCGGATCCGGCTCGGGCTGGACTTCGCGCGCCAGCGCGATCAGTCGGTTGGTCTCCCCCGACATCGCCGAGACGACGACCACGACCTGGTTGCCGGCTTCGGCCCATTTGATGGCGCGCCGGGCGACGTTCTTGATGCGTTCGACGGAACCAACCGAAGTTCCGCCGTATTTCTGGACAATGAGCGCCATGATGGAACGATGATGGGGCGCGACCCGCCGCGTGGGTCGCGACGACGCAAAAAGCTGAGGATTATAGGGCTGCCGAAGCGCCCGGCTCGCAGCGCAGCCAGCCGGAGTCGCGCCACAGGCGCGCGTGGCCGATCCCCACGAGCACCGCGGCGTCGGCCGGCGCCTCGATCTGGCGCAACAGGTTGTCGATCTGCGCCGCGTTGCTGCGCAGCCCGAGTTCGCTCAGCCAGGCCCGCAGCACCTCGGCGCGTCTCGGGGCTTCCCAGGCAGCCAGCCGCGCCAGGCGCAGCCCGTGCTCGCCGCGGCAGTCCCGCAGGTCCCGGGCAGCCTGTTCGCGCACATGCCCTGCCGTCTGCGCGCACAGCGCCGCACTGCGCCCCAGGGTCCGGCGCCAGGCGGGTTCGAGCCGCTCGAGCACGGGCAGCAGTTCGCCGCGAATGCGGCCGCGGCGCAGCGCCGGGTCCTCGTTCATGGGATCGCGCACATAGGGCACGCCGGCGGCGTCCAGCTCCGCACGCAGGCGGGGCGCCGGACATTCCAGCAAGGGGCGCCCCAGCCAAACCCCCGCGCGCTGCGCCACCGGCGGCATCGCCGCCAGCCCGGCGGGGCCGGCTCCGCGCAACAGGGCCAGCAGCAGACTCTCGGCCTGATCGTCGGCATGGTGCCCCAGCAGCAACCAGGCACAGCCCAGATCGCGCGCGGCGCGCGCCAGCGCGGCATGGCGCGCCACGCGCGCCTGCTCCTCCACACTGTCACCGCGGGCGCGGCGCACCTGCACGTTCAGGACATGGCAGGCCAGGCCCCATGCCGCGCAACGAGCCCGCGCATGCGCGGCGAAATCGTCGGCCGCCGCCTGCAATCCGTGGTGCACGTGCAGCGCATGCACGGCGCGCTGCGGCCATACGCGCAGCGCGGCCAGCAACAAGGCGGTGGAATCGGCGCCACCGCTGAACGCCACGGCCAGCGGCTGCGCCGGATCGGCCAGCGCGGAACCCGGGGTGCCCGCCGGCTGCATGCGCACGAAACGGCGCAGCGCGGCCACCGCGCTGCGCGTGGCCGCCGGCGGCGGCCTCAGCGCGCGGACTTCGTGTCCTGGAATCGACCGAACGCGCACAGCCGCTCGTAGCGCTGGCGCACCAGATCGGCGGGCTTGACGCCCTGGAACTGGCGCAGGCTCTCGCCCAGCGCGCGCTTGAGCGAGGCCGACATGGCCTGCGGGTCGCGATGAGCCCCGCCCACCGGCTCGTTGACGATCTTGTCGATCAGGCCCAGCGCCTTCAGGCGATGCGCGGTCAGACCCAGCGCCTCCGCGGCGTCCGCCGCGCGTTCCGCGCTCTTCCACAGGATGGAAGCGCAGCCTTCGGGCGAAATCACCGAATACACGGCGAATTGCAGCATCAGCACATGGTCGGCCACGGCAATGGCCAGCGCCCCGCCCGATCCGCCTTCGCCGATGATGGTGGAGATGATGGGCACTTCGAGTTGCGCCATCTCCAGGATGTTGCGCCCGATGGCCTCCGACTGATTGCGCTCCTCGGCGTCGATGCCCGGGTAGGCGCCGGGAGTGTCGACGAAGGTGAACACCGGCAGCCCGAACTTTTCCGCCAGTTTCATCAGGCGCAAGGCCTTGCGGTAGCCCTCGGGCTTGCTCATGCCGAAGTTGCGCATCGCGCGCTCCTTCGTGTCGCGGCCCTTCTGATGGCCGATGACCATGCAGGCCTGGCCGTTGAACCGCGCCAGCCCGCCCACGATCGACAGGTCGTCGGCGAAATGCCGATCGCCGTGCAATTCATGGAAGTCCGTGAACAGGCTGCTCACGTAATCCAGCGTGTAGGGGCGTTGCGCATGCCGGGCGATCTGCGTGACCTGCCAGGGACTGAGCTTGCTGTACAGGTCCTTGGTCAGTTGCAGGCTTTTCTTCTGCAGGCGCGAGATCTCTTCCGAAATATCGACCGCCGATTCGTCCTGCACGAAACGCAGTTCCTCGATCTTGGCCTCGAGTTCGGCCACCGGCTGTTCGAAATCCAGAAAGACTTTCTTGCTCATGATGTGATCGGTTCGCCGAGAAAGGCCCCGGGGAGGGGCCCGCGGAGCCCGCCTGCGGTGGGACTTCAGTATTCCACCGGAATCGGGTCCAGGCTGCGCCAAATATACCAAGTACCCACGGAACGCCAGGGTTCCCAGGCCGCGGCCACCTCTCGCAGCTCGCTGCGGCTGACCGCCTCGCCGGAAAAGTAGCACTGGCTGATGCCCTTGCGCAAGCCGAGGTCGTCCAGGGGAAGCACGTCCGGGCGCAGTAGATGGAACATCAGGAACATCTCGGCCGTCCAGCGTCCGATGCCCCGGATCGCCACCAGTTCCTCGATGATGGCCTCGTCGGGCATCGCGTGCCACTGACGGGGATGCACCAGCCCCTGCTCGAAGCGGCTGGCCAGGTCGCGCAGGTATTCGGCCTTGCGCTGGGACAGGCCGGCCTGGCGCAGGGCCTGTGCGTCATGCACCAGCAGGTTCTCGGGTCGCACCGATCCGACCAGGGCCAGCAGGCGCTCCCACACCGACTGCGCGGCGGCCACCGAGATCTGCTGGCCCACGATGGAGCGGGCCAGGGTCTGGAAGGCGTCGCCGCGGCTTTGCAGGCGCGCCTTGCCATACTCCGGGATCAGCCTGCGCATGACCCGGTCGGCGCGCATGAGCTCGCCGCAGGCCTGGTCCCAGTAGGGCGGCACTTCGGCGGGCGAGGTCTTGTTCCTGGCGACCATGGCTCAGGCCTTGCGCCACAGCGTGACGCCACCCGGCTTGTCCTCGAGCTGGATGCCCCGCTCCAGCAATTCCGCGCGAATGCGGTCGGCGCTGGCGTAGTCGCGGGCCTGCTTGGCCTGCGTGCGCAGCTGGACCTGCTGCTCGATCCAGGCCTTGTCCGAGGCATCGGCGCCGCCCTGCAGGAATTGCCGGGGCGGGCTCTGCAGCAGGCCCAGGGTCGCGCCCAGGCCCTTGAGCAGCACCGCCAGCGCCGGGTCGGCGCTGCGATTGAGCTCGCTGGCCAGCTCGAACAACACCGCGATCGCCTCCGGGGTGTTGAAGTCGTCGTCCATCGCGGCGCCGAAACGCCGGGCCAGGGGATGCTCCCAATCCACCGCGCCCGGCCCGGCCTCGTGATCCTGCAGCGCGATGTACAGGCGCTCCAGGGCGCTGCGGGCGTCGCGCAGCGCATCGTCGCTGTAGTTCAGCGGGCTGCGGTAGTGCGCGCGGATGATGAAAAACCGCAGGGTCTCGGGATCGACGGTCTTCAGGACTTCGCGGATGGTGAGGAAGTTGCCGAGGGACTTCGACATCTTCTCCTCGTCCACGCGCACGAAGCCGTTGTGCATCCAGGTGCCCACCCAGTGCCGGCCGGTCACGCCCTCGGTCTGCGCGATCTCGTTCTCATGGTGCGGGAACTGCAGGTCGGCACCGCCGCCGTGGATGTCGAACTGCTCGCCCAGCAGCTCGCAACTCATGGCCGAGCATTCGATGTGCCAACCCGGGCGCCCCTGGCCCCACGGCGAATCCCAGCGCACCTCGGAGGGCTCCTCGGGCTTGGCGTGCTTCCACAATACGAAATCCAGGGGATCCCGCTTGGCCGCATCCACCTCCACCCGCTCCCCTGCGTGCAGTTCATCCAGCGACTTGCCCGACAGGCGCCCGTAGCCGGGGAAGCTGCGCACGGCGAAATCCACGTCCCCGGCGGCATCCTGGTAGGCCAGGCCGCGCTCGATCAGGGTGCCGATCATGCGCTGCATGGCCGCGATGTGCTCGGTGGCGCGCGGCTCCATGTCGGGCCGCTGGATGCCCAGGGCATCGGTGTCCTCGTGCATGGCCTGGATGAAGCGGTCGGTGAGTTCGCGCACGCTCAGGCCGCTTTCCACCGCGCGCCGGATGATCTTGTCGTCCACGTCCGTGATGTTGCGCACGTAGGTCACGCGCAGGCCGCGCGCCTTGAGCCAGCGCTGCACCACGTCGAACACGGCCATCATGCGCGCATGCCCGAGGTGGCAGAAGTCATACACGGTCATGCCGCATACATACATGCGCACATGCCCCGGCTCGAGGGGCACCAGGGGCTGCTTGCTACGCGACAGGGTGTTGTAGATGTGAACGGTCATGGAATACGCGAAGGAGGGCGCAGCGCGCAAGGGCGAAAACTTAGCACAGGCCGTCACGCCGCGGCGCGGGCGACGAAGGCGCCGTGCGCCGGGGCAATTCCACGCTGAGTGAACTGAGCTTGGGCTGCGTGGGCATGTGGCGGCCGCCACGCGCGACGCTGCCGATCGGTGTGCAATGAGGCCATGCGGCCCCAGCGCCGCCCCATCGGGACCACCGCCGAAGGACGCCCATGCCATCGCAGAGCTCCGTCGCGCCGAAGGAGCGCGTCAACATCGTGTACAAGCCGGCCACCGAAGGCGCGCAGGCCGAGGTCGAGCTTCCGCTGAAGCTGCTCGTGCTGGGCGACTACACGCTGCGCGACGAGGAGGCTGCGCTGGAGGAGCTCGAGCCCGTCGCGGTGGACAAGGACAACTTCGACCAGGTGCTCGCGGCCCAGGCGCCCCGCCTGGAATTGCAGGTGCCCGACATGCTGCGCCCGCAGCGCGGCTGCACGCTGCAGCTGGATCTGCGCTTCGCGCGCCTGGACGATTTCTCCCCCGACGCCCTGCTGGCCCAGGTGCCCCAGCTGCGAGCCCTGTTGCAACTGCGCGATGCACTGAAGGCGATCAAGGGCCCGCTGAGCAACATTCCCGCCTTCCGCAGGAAGCTGCAGGAGATCGCCGCCGAGCCCGAGCGACTGCGCAGCCTGGTCGCGGAACTGCGCCAGGCGCCGCCCGTGGGTGGCGAGGACCCCGCGGAGGGCGAATGAGGGAAGACCGAATGCGCGAAGACCGTGCGAGCGAAGACCGTGCGAGCGAAGACCGTGCGAGCGAAGACCGGAGCAGCGCAGTCCCGCTCGGCGCGGCGGGACCACGGGATCCTCGCCCCGGCGTCCCCGACGTTGCCCCCGACGTTGCCCCCGACGGCGCCCCGGGCCCGGTCACGCCACAGCTCGACGAGCTCGCGCTGGCGGCCCGCGTGCGCCCGGGCGACGAAGCCTATGCGCTGACCCGGCGCGGCATCGAGGCCCTGCTGCACCACCTGCTGGAACCCGAAGAGCCGAGCCCACCGCAGCCTTCCGGCGCGGCACCCAACCCCCTTCTGGTGGACGCGCTGATCGCCGAGATCGACCGCAAGCTGTCCGACCAGGTCGACGCGATCCTGCACCATCCCCGTTTCCAGAGCCTCGAATCCGCCTGGCGCTCCCTCAAGTTCCTGGTCGACCGGACGAATTTCCGCGAGAACATCCGCATCCACTTCCTGCCGCTGAGCAAGCAGCGGCTGATGCGTGACTTCGCCGACAGCCCGGAGATCGTGCGCAGCGGTCTGTACAAGCTGGTCTACACCGCCGAATACGGCCAGTTCGGCGGCCAGCCCTACGGCGCCATCATCGCCGACTACGAGTTCGGGCCCTCCGCCCCCGACATGCGCCTGCTGGACAACGCGGCGAAGGTCGCCGCGATGTCCCACGCCCCGCTGCTGGCGGGGGTCTCGGCCGGTTTCTTCGGGCTCGAATCCATGCAGCAGCTTCCCGCGCTGAAGGACCTGTCCTCCCTGTTCGAGGGGCCCCAGTTCACCGCCTGGAACGCATTGCGCGACAGCGAGGACGCCCGCTACCTCGGCCTGGCGCTGCCGCGCTTCCTGCTGCGCCTGCCCTACGGCCCCGACACCCTGCCCGCCCGCAGTTTCCAGTACCGGGAAAGCGTGGGCCAGGCGGGGGCCGGCTACCTGTGGGGCAATGCCGCCTTCGCGCTGGCCAGCCGGCTGTGCGAGAGCTTTGCCGAATACCGCTGGTGCGCCAACGTGATCGGACCCCAGGGAGGCGGCGAGGTCGGCGGGCTGCCGATCCACTGCTACCCCTCGATGGGCACGCTGCAACATCGACTCCCCACCGAGGTGCTGATTTCCGAACGCCGCGAGTTCGAGTTGGCCGAGCAGGGATTCATCGGGCTGACCATGCGCAAGAACAGCGACCGCGCGGCCTTCTTCTCGGCCAATTCGGTGCAAAGGCCCAAATTCTTCGGCACCAGCCCGCAAGGGCGCGAGGCCGAGCTCAACGATCGCCTCAGCACCCAGCTTCCCTACATGTTCGTGGTCAGCCGCCTGGCCCATTACCTCAAGGTGATCCAGCGCGAGAACATCGGAACCTGGAAGGAACGCGGCGACCTGGAGAACGCGCTCAACCTGTGGATCCGGCAATACGTCGCCGACATGGACAACCCCGCGCCGGGCGTGCGCAGCCGGCGCCCGCTGCGCCAGGCCCAGGTGCTGGTCAGCGACATCGACGGAGAGCCCGGCTGGTATCGCGTCGACCTGCGCGTGCGCCCCCACTTCAAGTACATGGGCGCCTCCTTCACACTGTCCCTCGTGGGCAGGCTCGAGAAACGTTGAAACCCGGAGATCATCATGCCGATACCGTGCTATCTCTCGCTCGAAGGCCAGACCCAGGGAACCATCGAGGGCTCCAGCAAGGTCCAGGGACATGAGGGCAAGATCCTGGTCCAGGCCGTGGAGCACCTGGTCGACATTCCCAGCAACCCGCAGAGCGGGCTTCCCTCCGGCAAGTGCGTGCTCGGCCCGATGACCCTGAGCAAGGAGGTGGACAAATCCTCGCCCAAGCTGTTCCAGGCGCTCAGCCAGGGGGAGCAGATGAGCTCGGTGACCCTCGAATACATGCGCATCTCCCCCAAGGGCACGGAGGAGAAGTACTACACCGTGAAGCTCAGGAACGCCATCATCACCCGGCTGCGCACCTGGGTCCCGCTGTGCCTGTCGCAGGAGAACCAGCACCTGGGACATATGGAGGACCTCTCGCTGACCTACGAGGGCATCACCTGGACCTTCGAGCCCGACGGCATCGAGGCCGAGGCCTCCTGCGTGGCCCCCAGGTCCTGAGGCGGCGGCCGCTCCGCACTGCCGCGATGCACCGCGCCCGACTGCTCGAACGTGTCGCCGCGCGCGAGCTGTGTGCGACGACGCCCGCGCGGCGAAGCCTCGACGAGGCCACCCCCGGGCTGCTGGACTCGGTGATCGTGCACCTGGGGCGGGTGCTCAACACCCGTTGCGGCAGCGTTCCCATCGATCCCGACTTCGGCATGCGGGATTTCGGCCCTCTGGATGCCGGCACCGCCTCCCTGGCGATCGCCGACGTCGAGGCGCAGCTGCAATCCATGATCGAACGCTACGAGCCCCGCCTGTTGCGGCCGCGGGTACGCCTGCGGGCCGACCAGAGCGACGCGCTGTGCCTGCGCTTCGACCTCGAGGCCTCGATCCTGCGCGAAGGGCGCGAATGGCCCTGGTGCCTCGCCACCCGCATCGACGCCCAAGGCCGGGTGCGGGTCGACGGAACACCGGACTGAAGGCGACGGGATCGGCCATGCTCAACCCCCACTTCGAGGACGAACTCGGACGCCTGAAGCATCTGGCGGCCGAATTCGCCCGCGACAACCCCGCGCTGGCCCCCATGCTGCTGGGCAGCAGCGCCGATCCCGACGTCGAGCGCCTGCTCGAAGGCACCGCCTTTCTCACCGCGCTGCTGCGGCGCAAGCTCGACGACAGCCATCCCGAATTCATCCAGGATCTCACCCGGCTGCTGTTTCCCCAGCACCTGCTTTCGCTGCCGGCCTCGGCCATGATGGCCTTCACGCCCCGGGTGGAGGACGGCAGCCTGGTTCGCATCCCGGCTGGCACCGAGCTGCTGTCCACCCCGGTGGAAGGCACCCGCTGCCGCTTTCTCAGCAGCCACGAGCTGCTCCTGCCGCCGCTGCGCATCGATGACTGCGCACTGCACCAGGCCGCAGGCGCCCCGCCCCTGCTGCGCCTGCGCCTGCATGCGCCCGCCGGCTCCGCGCCGCCCGAGCAGCTGCGCCTGTACATCGACGCCAGCCATGCCGAGGCCTGCCACCTTCTGCTGCTGCTCACGCGCCATCTGCGCTGCCTGCGCCTGCGCGCGCGCACCCGACAGGGCGCACAGGTCATCGAGCGCACGCTGCCCGCCTCGAGCGTGCGCCCCGCGGGCTTCGACCATGCGCTGCTCGACTATCCGCTCCATGCCTTCGACGGCTATCGCGTACTGCAGGAATATTTCGCACAACCGGCGAAATTCCTGTTCGTCGGCGTGGACGGCCTCGCCGGCCTGCCCCCAGGCTGGCGCGAGCTCGAGCTGGATTTCGAGCTCGACCGCCGCTGGCCCTGGATGCCCGAGGTGCGCACGGACACGCTGCGCCTGGGCGTCGTCCCGGCCATCAACCTGTTCGACCTGGATGCGGAGCCCATCGACTGCGACCACCGGCGCTGCGAATGCTGGCCCGGCAGCGCGAGCCCGAGGCCGGCCTGCTGGTGTTCCCCCTGGAACTGCAGAGCCTTCGCCAGCCGCTGCAGGCCTTCGCGGACAACGCTCTGGCCTCCCACCCCTACCTGGAGCCGCTGCTGCTGCGCGGGCTGTTCTTCAGCAGCGGCAAGCAGGAGCCGGCCCTGGCATCGCGCGTGCTGGGAGCCGATGCGACCCCGGGCCCGGTGCCCGGCCCCGGGCGGCGCGGGCTGTTCCTGCGCGAGGTGTTCGCACGCGTGCTGCCGGCCGAACGCGGGCTGCGCCGCCCCTCGGCCGCGCAACTCCGGCGAAGGCGGCGCGCGCGGCGCCTGCTGCTCGGCCTGGGCCTGGCCGCCGCGCTGGCGGGCGGCCTGGCGCTCAGCGCATCCTTCGCCGGCAACCTGCGGGCCTTGCGTCAGCTGCGCGCCGCGGCGCTGCCGCCGGACCTGCCCTCCTGGCCCACGGCCCGGCGCGCCGCGCGCCTGCTGGAACGCGAGCGGGCGATCCGCCGCTTCGAGAGCGCGGGGCAGAGTGCGCTGGCGCGTGCCACGCTGGTGGCCAGCGGCTGGAACGCCCTGCTGGCGGCGCAGAAACGCGAATTCCTGCTCGCCTGCCGCGGCCTGCCGCAGGCCGACCCCGCCCCCGAGGCCTCAGCCGCGTCGCCCACGGCGGCCTCGGTGCTGTTCCTGCTGCGGCGAGTCGCGGTGCTGCAGGCTCGCAGCCAGGGAGCGCCCCTGGCGCAGCTGGAGCGACTCGCCCCCGCGCGCCCGGCACGGGGCACGGACAGCATGCTGGACGACACCCTGTGGCAGCTCGAGCTGGCGAGACTGGCATGGACCCCGGCGCGGCTTGCCGGGCAGGCGCTGCGCAGGGCGCGCGCGCGGCTGGATCTGGTCGGACTGCACGATCCGCAGCTGCCCTGGCTGCGACAGACCCCGGCCCTGGACGGCCTGCCCGCGCTGCACCTGGAGCACCTGCTGGCCTCCGGCCAGCATGCCTCCGAGCCCGGCGCGCTGCAACTGCCAGCCGCGTTCACCGCGGCGGGATTCGCCCACATGCAGGAGCTGATGGCCACCTGGCGCCAGCTCAGCGCACGCCCCCTGGAGGTGGAGTCTGCCTGGAACAGCTTCGTGGCGGACTGGCGTGCGCGCCAATTGCTGGAGCTGCGCGGTGCGCTGGAATCCCTGCTGTCGTCGCCGCCCTCGTGGGGCGGGCGCATCGCCTGGCGCGCGGCCCTGGGGCTGCTGGCCGGGGCCGACAATCCCGACTGGGCGATCAACCACCGCTTGCTTCGCCAGATTCCCGAGCCCTCCGGGCAGGCTCCGGCGGACGCGGCCAGCGCCGAGCCGCGCTGGCTGGTGGCGCTGCGGGAGCTGGATGCCTGGCGGACGCAGGCGGTGGCGCCCGCGCCGCGCGACATGCTGGGGTCGCTGCGCGCCCTGGCCGAGCACGGCCTGCATGCGGGGCCCGGGCGCGCGGCCCCCGGGGCGGCCACGGCGCTGCGCGAGAACCTGCGGGCGATGTCGGACATGCGCGACTACCTGCAAGCCCTCGCGCGCCTGGCCGCGCAGCTCGAGTTGGGCGAGGCGCAAGCCACGGCGGTCGCGGCGGACTACCAGAGCTTCGGCGCCGACCCGAAGACCACCGGCTCGTCGGCGCGCGAGGCCGAACAGGCCTTGCAGCGCCTGAGCCGCCTGCTGGAGGAGGTGGTGGGCGCGCCCGAGGCCGTGTACCCGGCCCCGGCGCTGCTGGCCGCGCCCTGGCGCGAGCTCATGCGCTACGCCGATGCCGCCGCCGACTGCAGTCTGCAGCATCGCTGGCAGGCCGAAGTACTCTGGCCGCTGCAGACCGCCGCCACGCGCGAGGATGCGCTGCGCCAGGTCTTCGGCGCGCAGGGCACGCTGTGGGCCTTCGTGAACGGCCCGGCCGCGCCCTTCCTGCAGCGCGACGATCGACGCTTCAGGCCGGCGCGGGCGGCGGGCCTGGGCGTGGCCTTCACGCCTTCCTTCCTGCACCTGCTGAACCGGGCGGCCGGCCAGCGCGTCGCGCAGGACCTGCGCGAGCAGGGCGCGCAACTCGCCGCGGCGCGCCGCGAGGCGCAGGTGCGAAGAATCCAGGCCGAGATGCAGCAGCTGCAGAGCCAGGCCGAGCAGGCGCGCCAGCAGGAACAGGCCGCGCTGTCGGAACACGCCACGGTCAGCATCACGGCCCTGCCCACCGACGTGGAGCCGGCCAGCGCACCGGGCGCCTACCGGACCCTGCTGCGCATGCATTGCGCGGGCGGAGACTTCGAATCGAACAACCTCAACCTGCCCGTGCAGGGCTCCGTGACCTGGAGCGCCCGGGACTGCGCGGACCTGCGCCTGAGCGTGTTCCTCGGCGATCTCGTGCTGCGGCGCGATTACCCCGGAGCCCTGGGATTCGCGCATTTCCTGGCGGCCTTCGGCAGCGGCACCCACGCCTTCACGCCCGAGGATTTTCCCGCGCAGGCGGCCGCGCTGCGCGCGCTGGGGGTGCGACGCATCGTGCTGCACGATCGCATCGACGGAGCCGAAGGCGTGCTGCGCGCGGCCGATGCCCTGCGCGCGGCCAGGCGCCGGCTCGATCAACTGGAGCAGGCCCTGCGGGCCCTGCGCGAGCGCCAGCAACAGGATCTGCGCGCCGCCGAGGCGACGGCGTCGGCGCCGCGCCCGGCCGCGTCGCCCCCCGGCGAAGCCGGCGGCAGCGGCCTGCGGGCGGCCCTGCCGGAGCGCATCGCCGAATGCCTCGACGAGCCACGGATCCCGCCAGGCCCAACATAGAATGCCTGAGCCCCTCCCGCCCGAACCTGCCATGACCCTGATCCCCGGCCTTTGCCGCCTTCGTCGAGCCTGCGTGCTGATGGCCCTGCTGCTGGGCTGCGCCTGCGGCCTGGCGCATGCCGATGCGCTGGACCAGGTCCGGCAACTGCAGGCAGCCGGCCACCTGGAACAGGCGCTGCAGGCGGTGCGCGGGCTGATCCGCCAGCATCCCGGGGATCCGCAGTACCAGCTCACCGAGGCGCTGATCCTGCAGCAGCAGCACCACGACGGGCAGGCCATCGAGCTGCTGCGCACCTTGATCCGGCGTTATCCCGAGCTGCCCGAACCCTACAACAACCTGGCGGTGCTGTACGCGGCGCGCGGCGAAACGCATCGTGCCCTGGCATCCTTGCAGATGGCGCTGCGTGCCAACCCCGACTACGCCACCGCGCGCGCCAACCTGGGCGATGTGTACCTGCAGCTGGCCGAGCAGTCCTATCGGCAGGCCGCCGCCAGCGCCGGCGACGCCGCGGCGCAAGCGCATGCCCGCGCCAGCCTGCAGCGATTGCAGGCCGGCGCGGAGGCGGCGCCCCCCATGCCCGTGCCGTCGACCGGCACGGCCACGCATTGAACCAGCGCCCGCCCGGGCTGCGGCCGGCTGTCCTTCGAACCCCACCTTGCCGGCTCCTTGCCGCCGGCGCGCAACTGGAGACCTTCCGATGAATCCTTCCCGCCATGCGTCGTCCCGCGCAGGCCTCGGGCGCCGCCTGTTCCTGGGCCTGTCCGTGGCCCTGGGCTGTGCCGCGGCCCTGCCGGGCGCCCTGCCCCGCGCGAGCGCGGCCCCGGCGAGCGCCCCCGCTCCCCGCGTGCAACTGCAGACCAGCCTGGGCACCATCGTCGTGCAACTCGACCCGCAGCGCGCTCCGCTCACCGTCGCGAATTTCCTGCGCTACGTGAACAAGGGCTTCTATGCCGGCACGGTGTTCCACCGCGTGATTCCCGGCTTCATGATCCAGGGCGGCGGCTTCACCCAGCAGCTGGAGCAAAAACCCACCGACGCGCCGATCAAGCTGGAGAGCCGCAACGGCCTGCGCAATCTGCGGGGCACCATCGCCATGGCCCGCACCAGCGACCCGAATTCCGCGACATCCCAGTTCTTCATCAATCTGGTGGACAATTCAAGCCTGAACTATCCCCAGCCCGACGGCTACGGCTACGCGGTGTTCGGGCAGGTCGTCTCCGGCATGAGCGTGGTGGACCGCATCGCCGCGGTTCCCACCCATGACGTGGGGCCGATGCAAAACGTGCCCGTGAAGCCCGTGGTCATCGAATCCGCGAAGCTTCTGCCCTGACGACGCCGGATCCTGGCGAAGGCCCCCGCTACGCAGCACCCTCCTTTCCCCCTTTCCTCCGAGGCATGCATCCATGGTTGAACTCCACACCAACAAGGGCGTGATCCGCCTGCAACTCGACGCCGAGAAGGCTCCGAAGTCCACCGAGAACTTCCTGGCCTACGTGCGCAGCGGCCATTTCGACGGCACGATCTTCCACCGCGTGATCGACGGCTTCATGATCCAGGGCGGCGGCTTCGAGCCCGGCATGAAGCAAAAGCCCACGCAGGCACCGATCTCGAACGAGGCGAACAACGGGCTGAAGAACAAGCGCTACACCATCGCGATGGCCCGCACCAACGATCCGCACTCGGCCACCGCCCAGTTCTTCATCAACGTGGCCGACAACGCCTTCCTCGACCACAGCTCGCCGAGCCCGCAGGGCTGGGGCTACGCGGTGTTCGGCCACGTGGTCGAAGGCCAGGACGTGGTCGATGCCATCAAGGGCGTGAAGACCGGCAACAAGGGATTCCACCAGGACGTTCCGGTGGAAGACGTGGTCATCGAAAAAGCCGTTGAAGTCTGAGACCGAGGACCCGGGCGCGCGGGAGCAGGCGCTCCCGGCCGCGCTGCAGGCGCAGTCGCACTGGCGCCGCCTGGCGCTGGTGTCGGACCTGCACCTGGGCCCGCAGGCGCCACGCACCACGGCGGCCTTCCTGGGCTGGCTGCGTGGTCCGGCGCGGCATGCCGATGCCCTGCTGATCCTGGGCGATCTGTTCGAGGCCTGGGTCGGCGACGACCTGCTGCTGCACACGCCGGGGGATGCGCATCACGCGGTGTGCGAGGCCCTGGCCGAGTTGTCGGCGCGAGGCTGCAGCATCGCGGTGCAGCGGGGCAATCGGGATTTCCTGCTCGGTGAGGGTTTCGCGCGGCGCTGCGGCGCGCGCCTGATCGACGACCCCTGCGTGCTGGAGCTGGGTGCCCAGCGCATCCTGCTCAGCCACGGCGACGCCTTGTGCATCGACGACCACGCCTACCTGCGCTGGCGTGCCACCTGCCGCGACCCGCGCTGGCAGGCCGGCTTCCTCGCCCAGCCGCTGGCGCTGCGTCAGCAGCAGGCGCTGGCCGCGCGCGAGCAGAGCCGCCAGAGCCAGGCGGCGATGGAACAGCTCGGCGACGCCGACCCCGGCGAGGCCCGCAGGTGGCTGCTGGGCGCGAAGACGCCCTGGATGATCCACGGCCACACGCACCGGCCCCGCGACCACTGGCAGGGCGCGCAGCTGCGCCAGGTGCTCAGCGACTGGGACCTGGACCACGCGGCCCGCCCGCGCGCGCAGGTGCTGTGGCTGCAGCCGCGGACGCAGTGGATCGGCGTGGAGCGCGAGAACCTGGGCGCCGGGCCTACTTGACCAGTTTTTCGAAACTGTCCTTGTCGAACTGCTCGGTGCGCATGGCGTCCTCCGGCCCCACCTGGGCCGAGCACACGCCGCGCTTTTCCAGCTCGCGCCACAGCAAGGCCACCTGGTGCTCGAGCCGCGCGGCGTGGTCCACCAGGCCCAGCACGGCCTGGCTCAGCGGATCGTCGCCGTTCTGGGTCACCGCGTAGGCCGAGAAGCCCATGCGCGAAGCCGCGGCCTCGCGCTGCTGCTCGCCTTGCTTGTCGATGATGCGCGCCGGGTTGCCCACCGCGGTGGCGCCTGCCGGAACGGCTTTCACGACCACCGCATTGGAGCCGATGCGCGCTCCGCGCCCCACGGTGAATCCCCCCAGCACCTTGGCGCCCGCGCCCACCACCACGCCGGGTTCCAGCGTGGGGTGTCGCTTGGTGCCCTTGTACAGCGAGGTTCCGCCCAGCGTGACCCCCTGGTAGATGGTGCAGTCGTCACCCACCTGCGCGGTCTCGCCGATGACCACTCCCAGCCCGTGGTCGATGAACACGCGCCGCCCGATGCTGGCTCCCGGGTGGATCTCGATGCCGGTCAGGAAGCGGCCCCAGTGCGAGATCCAGCGCCCGAGCCAGTAGTGACCGGCGCCCCACAGGCGATGCGCCAGCCGGTGCATCCACAGCGCGTGCAGGCCCGGGTAACAGGTCAGCACCTCCCAGCGCGAGCGCGCCGCGGGGTCGCGCTCCAGAATGACCTGAATGTCTTCGCGCAGGCAGCTGAACATGGAAACGGGGCGATGGTTGGCAGGGCCGCCGGGCAATACCCGGGCGGGCACTCAGTGTATTGGACCCCGCCCGGCCCCGCTCAAGCGCTCACGACCCGCCGTCGGCGAGCCTGCGCGCCTGGCGCAGCGCGGCATGGCAGATGCCGCGCAGGATCTGCACTTCCTGCCGGCTGAGCGCGGCGCGGGAGGCCAGGCGGCTCAGCCGGGGCAACAGCCTGCGGGGAGCCTGCGGATCGAGGTAACCCAATGCGAGCAGGGTCTGCTGCACATGCTCGAGCAGGCCCTCCACCTCGGCATGGGTGGCCGCCGGCTCGGGCGCCGGCCCCGGCGCGGCGTGCTCGAAGGCGCCCACCGCCTTGCGCCATTCCCAGGCCACGATCTGCACCGCCTGGGCCAGGTTCAGGGAACCGTACTCGGCCGAGGTGGGCAGGTTGAGCAAGGCGTCGCAGCGCCACACCGTGTCGTTGTCCAGGCCGTAGCGCTCGCTGCCGAACACGAAGCCCACGCGCCTGCGCTGCTGGGCGGCCATGCGCGCGAGTTCGGGCAACCACTGCGGACCCTGCAGCGGCGGACCGAAGTCGCGCACCCGCGCGGACAGCGCCACGAGCAGGCCGCAATCGCCCGCCACCTGGTCCAGGCGATCGCCCTGGCGCGCCTCGCGCAGCACGTCGTCGGCGCCACTGGCCATGGCCAGCGCCTCGGGCTGGCTGCGCACGTCGGCGAAGCGCGGCGCAACCAGCCCGAGATGCCGGAAGCCCATGGTCTTGATGGCCCGCGCGGCGGCGCCGACGTTGCCCGCCCGACTGGTGCCCACCAGCACGAACAGGGCCGGCGCCGGCGAATCACCCGAGGAATCCTGGCCTTGGATAAAATCGTTCACGAAATCCCGCTCTTTCACGACAACCCGCACATTCTCGTCGAGGCGCGCCTGCCGCGTCCGCGCCGCACACCATGCACCCCATGATCAACGTCGCCGTTCGCGCTGCACGCGAAGCCGGCAAAATCATCAACCGCGCCAGCCTCGACCTCGACCTGCTGCGGGTTTCCGAGAAATCGGCCAACGATTTCGTCACCGAGGTCGACCGCGCCAGCGAACAGGCCATCATCGAGGTCCTGCTCAAGGCCTACCCGCAGCACGGCATTCTCGGCGAGGAGACCGGCAGCACCCACGGGCGCGCCGATTCCGAATACCAGTGGATCATCGATCCCCTGGACGGAACCACCAACTTCATCCACGGCCTGCCGGTGTACGCGGTGTCCATCGCGCTGGCGCACCAGGGCGTGGTGCAGCACGGCGTGGTGTACGACCCTTCGCGTGACGAGTTGTTCACCGCCAGCCGCGGCGCCGGCGCCTTCCTGGACAACCGCCGCCTGCGCGTGTCGCGGCGCACACGCATCGAGGACAGCCTGATCGGCACGGGCTTCCCCTTTCGGCGCGGCGACGACCTGGACACCTACCTCGAGATGTTCAAGAAGGTCTCGCAGCGCTGCGTGGGCCTGCGCCGTCCCGGAGCGGCGGCCATCGACCTGGCCTATGTGGCCGCCGGGCGCTATGACGGGTTTTTCGAGGTCGGGCTCAAGCCCTGGGACGTTGCCGCCGGCTCGCTGCTGGTGACCGAAGCGGGCGGCATGGTGGGGAATTTCACCGGCGAGGCCGATTTCCTGCATCGAGGCGAGGTCATCGCCGCCAATCCGCGCGTGTACGCCCAGATGGTGTCGCTGCTCAAGGTGTACGCGGGCCGGGAGCAGGCCGGCGACCCGGGCGCGAGCGCCTGAGCGCACCCGGCCGCACGGTGCCGAGCATCGCCGCACGGGCCCCGGGCCCGTGTCTGCGCTACGCGGCGCGTCCTGAGAGCCCATGCCCGACAAATACCGGCGCATGTATTTTTTGCGACAAGATGCAACGGGCTCGGCAGGCCTTTCCATGACAAGGATTCCCCCGGCGGGAATTTTTGGTTACATCCTCATGGCAAACATCATTCCGTCAAGCGGAATCATGCCGTAGCTTCCGTCTGCGTCGCCCCTGTTGCAAAAGCGCCCATGGGATCCGGCCCCCCCTGGCCACTCGGGATCCTCTCGGTACAGCCTGGTCGAATGCCCGATGCACGCGGGTGTTCCCGGATGCCTTTGTTATTCGGCCGTCAAACAGCCGAATATTCATGTTAATCACCACTTGGCAACAGAGCGATGCTGTCATAGTATCGAAACGGAAGTTCCTCCCCAATGCGCTGCCTTTTCCCGGAGATATGACAAGGACACTCCAAACCCGCTGAGCCGCAAAACCGGCTTCGATGCAGGCGGGGCCCCTCGCCCATTCCTCCTCGGAAAACCCCATGACAACGCTTGCCAAACGATCCAAGATCGAAATCCAGTTCCTTGGCCAGGTACATATCCACGCCGAATCGGGTTCGATCATCGTCAACGACAAGAAGGCCATCCTGCTGATGTTCGTGCTGGCCGTGCGCGGCGCGACCAGCCGGCAGCAGATGGCCTCGCTGCTATGGCCGGGAACGGATGCCGAACATTCTCAGGGCAGCCTTCGCCTGCGCATCCACAAGATCAACAGGCTTTGCCCCGGGCTCATCCAGAGCCATTTGAATTCGATATTCTTCAGTGCCTCGGCAGGGCACGACATCGGATTCCTGACCGCCGACGACGGGATTCCCCTCGCCGTTGCGCTGGACGCACACAGGGATAATCTGATCGGCTCGCTGGATTTCCCCGAGAATCCCCAGCTCAACGCCATGCTCGGCCATTACAAGAGCCAATTGGTGAGCAAGTCCACCAGTCTGCTCTACAAGCACGCGCGCGCCGCGGCCACCAGCCGCAGCCTGGACCAGGCCGTGTACTTCCTCAACCGCATCCTGCTGCTGTCGCCGCACAACGAGACGGCTTGCCGCAACCTGATGCGGGTGCATGTGCTCAACGGTTGCCGGGCCACCGCCATCGAAACCTACGAGGCCTTCCGTCGCAACATGCGCGAAAGCCTGGGCATCGAGCCGGATTCGAAGACCAAGCGCCTGCACCTGGACATCCTGTCGGCCCAGGACGACCCCGACTACCAGACCCGCATCAGCGAGGCGCTGGATTCGATGATCCTGTAGGGCGCTGAGGCGCCGGGGACGCGTGGCGAGCAGGCTGCTAGCGCTCGCGGGCCCAGGGCCCCAGCAGCAGCTGTTCCCAGCCGGCCACGCCGCGTTCGAAACGCCCGGCCTCCAGCATCGAGGCGGGCATCGCGCCGCAGCGCACCGCGCTGGCATACTGCGCGCGAAGGGCGTCGAAAGGCAGCGCCGCGAGGCGGCGTGCCCACTGCTCCCAGGCGCGCCCGGCATCCACCCAGGCGGGGCCACCCGGCGCCAGGCCGGTCCCCGCGCCGAGCAGGCAGTCCATCACCAGGCCGCCTGGCCGGAATGCGCCAGGTGGTGCATGCGGCGCTCGAGTTCGTAGATGTCGCGCGACTGCGCGAGGTAGCTCTCGGCCTGCGCGCGGTCGGCGTCGCTGTTCGGCAGCAGGGAATGGATCAGGTTCAGCAGCATGGTCATGGCAGGCTCCCGCTCGTGGCGTTGAAATCTGGGGTTTTCCCTTATAGGGTTAACCCGAGTTTAGCAGCCTGCCGGAATTCCTGCAGCGCCGTGTTGCGCTGCAGCACCATGCGCCGGACCCGCCCGGTCCGTCCCCTCTACTTGGCCAGCTTGACCACGCGCAGGTAGGGCTTGAGGGCCTTCCAGCCCTGCGGGAAGCGCTCACGCGCCACCTCGTCGCTCACCGAGGTCGGGATCACCACATCGCCGCCCGGGCGCCAGTTGGCCGGCGTGGCCACGCCATGGCGCGCGCTGAGCTGCATGGCGTCGAGCAGGCGCAGGATTTCATCGAAATCCCGACCATTGCTCATCGGGTAGGTCAGCATGGCCTTGACCTTCTTGTCGGGGCCGATGAAGAACACGCTGCGCACGGTGGCGTTGTCGTTGGCGCTGCGCCCGGCGGCACCCCCGGTCGCGCTCTCCGGAAGCATGTCGTACAGCTTGGCCACGTTCAGGTCGGTGTCGCCGATGATCGGGTAGTTCGGCGCCGTGCCCTGGGTCTCGGCGATGTCCTTCGCCCAGCGATGGTGCTCCTCCACCGGATCCACCGACAGGCCGATGAGCTTGCAGCCGCGCTTGTCGAACTCGGGCTTCAGCCGGGCCACCGTGCCCAGTTCGGTGGTGCAGATGGGGGTGAAATCCTTCGGATGCGAGAACAGGATCGCCCATTGGTCGCCGATCCACTCGTGGAAGCGGATCGTGCCCTCGGAGGTCTGGGCGGTGAAATCCGGGGCTGTGCTGCCGATGCGCAGGCTCATGCTGGGGCTCCTCGTGGGTTGGACCGGTGCGGCGACCGCCGCACCCGAGCCCGCAAGCCTACGTCGAGCGCGGGCGCGGCGCCAACCAACCATTTCGCACAGGGGGTTGACCGCGAGTCAGAAGCAGCGCCGGGAGCCCGATCCTCACTGGTAGGTGAGCGTGTAGGTGGCAGTGGCCGAGACCGCGCCCGGCGTGGCCGCTCCCGTGGCGTAGTAGCGAGCCAGGAAGGTCTGCGCGGCGGTCGCCCCCGAGGGTGTCACGCTGCCGACCTCCGAGGCCGACGCCAGGCCGTTGCCCACGGGGGTTCCCGCGGCGTCCGTGATCTGCACACCGACGCGCCCGGCCGCGCGGGCCGCGGTGTTGGCGATCACCGTCGGATACCCGGCGGCGGCGGTGAAGCTCCAGCTGGCGTACACGGCGTAGCTCACCGAGGCGACGGCCAGGCAGGTCTGCAGGGGAAAGCGAAAGGCCGTGGCGCCGGCGGTCTGCCCCGGTGCCGCCAGTGCCGATGCGGACACCTGCGGCAGGGTCACGGTCAGCGCGGTCGGGGACACGGTGCAGCCCCCGCCCGACACCAGCGGCACCGCGGCGCTCAGCCCCAGGCTGCTGCTGACGCCACCGGGCGCCGTGGGAAGCACCACCCAGTTGGCGGAACTGCTCGTCGACCCCAGGGGAAAGGACGCGGCGATATCGGCGCCCAGCGCGGTGCTGCCGCGCACGAATTCCACGGGAGCCTGCAGGGTCCCCGCGCAGGTCCCCGCGGCCGTGGCCTTCAGCCCGAAGGTCCAGCGCCTGGCCTTCTCGCTGAGGGAGCTCAGGGCACAGCCCGGTGTGCTCAGGCTCAGGCTCGGAGTTCCCGCGGACACCACCGACACCCCGGCGGCGGAGCGGGTGCTCGACACCATCGCAGCGAGGGCCGAGCCGCCGACCACTCTCCCTCCCCCCAGGCTGGCGCCGCGCGCGCTGGCGGTGCAGGAAAAACCCAGGGTGATCATGCCGCTCCATACCGCGGCCTGGGCCCCGGTGGAGGCTGCCACGATGATGCGCGCGGGCGCGGGAGCGAGCAGGGCGAATCCACCCGCCGTGCAGTCCAGGGTCCGCGGCGCGGCGTGGACCGGCAGGATCGACCAGGCCAGGCCGCCGAGTCCGAGGGCCAGCCGCGCCGGGCCCGCAGGCGCCGGCGCCCGCCGCTGGCCCGGGCGGCGCGCGCCGGACGCGGCATGGCGGCTCATGGCACGGGCCCGGCGCGCGGGCCGGGCCTGGAGGCCGTGGCCGGCATGGGCATGCACACGCCGCCCGGCAAGGACAGCGGCCCGCTCCGGGATGGATGCGCGTACAGGTGCAGGGCGATGCGGCAGGCCTGGCGCCCGCCAGGGCCCCAGCGCACCACCAGCTGCCCGGGGTCCCCGCGCAGCCGGGCGTCGATGCGGCTGCCCTCCCCCACATACCCCACGAGGCGGTGCCGCGCATCGAATACCCGCGCCGCGAAGGGCAACGGCGCGCCCGCGGGCCGGCGCGCCGACACCAGCACCCAACGGCCCCGTCGCGCGCGCAGGCGCACCGCCACGATGGCGCCCGCGCGCGGAATCACCTGCGCCGAGGTGTGCCGCAGCACGCCGGCCCGCGACAGCTCGATGCCCACGCGATCACTGGCATAGGGCGTGAGGTAGGTGGCCACGCCGTAACCCCGGCTGTCGATCCTGGAGCCGGATCCGCCGAGCACCCGGGCCCCGGTGGCGCCCCCGGCCCGGATGAGGGCGATGGTGTCGCCCAGGTAGGGGGTGGCGGTCAGCCCGCCGTCGAAGGCCACCAGTCCGCCGCTGGCGTACATGGACAGCGCCAGCGAACTGGCAGCGCCATTCGAGCCCGCGGTCGCGGCGGCGCCGAAACTCCCGGCGGGGCCGTGCCATGCGGCGTTGACCCCGGCGGAGCGCGTACCCTGCCCCGCGCCGGCCTGCACGGCGTAGTCCAGCACACCGTTCCTGCCCGCGCTGCCCGACAGCGACCATTGCGCGGAACTGGCACCCTGCCCATCGCTTTGCACCCCGAATCCGGCCGAGGGCGCTGCGGCGCCGGCGCCCAGGGGCAGGGAGAGGTTCAGCGCCAGCCTGCGGGTGGGCAAGGCTGCGTCGGCACCGAGCTGGCGGCTGAAGGACAGCGAAAGCTGCGCCCGCCCCAGACTGTGGGCGAAGCCGAACTGCACGGTGGTCTCGGGCTTCGCAATCTGCCAGTAGTGGGTACGGCTGGCGCTCAGGTACACCGAGCCCGCCCTGGACAGCGCCCGCGTGCACTGGACTTGCAGGACCTGGCGGGCACGGGCATAGACCAGCGTATCGGCGGGCGCGCCATAGGCGTTCATCACATCCTGCGGGCCGTAGTAGCCCCGGGACTGGCGCAAGGCGCTCAGGCTCAGGCCGGTGTCGCCCGTGGCCAGGTTCCAGGTGCCGCGCAGGCGTCGACCCTGCTGGCGACCCAGCAGGGGATGCTCGAAGCGCGCACGCGTGAGATCCAGCTCCAGCGCGCCCACCGTGGTGTTGAACGCGGCCCCCAGCGCCTGCGCGTCATAGCCGCGCGCGGCTATGAGGCCGAATTCGCCGGTGACGCTGTCGTTCACGCCGAGCAGCAGGCTGCCCAGGGCCAGGGGCCTGTCGGCCGCGCTGCCCGCGGGGCCCATGCGTCCGGCCAGGAGTTGGTAGGCCACATGCCCCGGCCGCTGCAACTGGGGAATCAGCGAGGCGGGCACCTCGAAGCTGCTCGCCCGACCGTCGAAGGGGCTGACCGTCACCCGCAGCGCCGCACCTGCCGCGGACGGGTACAGATCGTTGATCTCGAAGCTCCCCGCGGGAACCGTGGTCTGGTACAGCAGGACTCCGTTCTGGGTCACCCGCACCGTCGAGGCCGAGGCGGCAAAGCCGTGGATCACCGGTGCGAAGCCCTGCTCGGAGGCCGGCTGCATGCGCGGATCGCTGGCCAGCATGATGCCGCGGAAGGTCACGCTGTCCAGCCATTGCCCGTCGCTCTGGCCCTGGCCCAGCAGCAGGTAACCACCGAGTCCGGCGACGTCATGACGCAGGTCCGTGCGGATGCTGGCGTAATGCAATGCCTGCCCGCTGTTGCCTTCGAGGGTTCCGCTGTGGCGAAACTGCCAGGCCCCGGCATTCAAGCCCCACTGCAGGCCCAGGAACAACTGGCCATGGTTGCCCGCCACCGTGTCCGCCCGGCTGCGCACGGCGTTGAACTGGTAGTTCAGGCGTGCCGCGGTGATGCCGTTGCTCCAGCGGCTCGGCGAGACCCAGCCGCGCGGCCTGCGCATGCGGTCGATCGCCGGCGCGGCGATGTCCACGCGCAGGCGCGACAGGTCGAAGACCGCATGCAGTCCCGCGGCGAGCTCGCCGGCGCGCAGGCAGTCGGGCGCAGCCCGGCCGCGCAGCCACTGGCGCGCGCGCGGGCGCAGACGCCGCGGGTCCAGGTCCAGGCGCCGCGCCAGTGCACGGTCCAGGCACACCTGCGCGCCACGCCCGCCGGGGCGCGCGCGCACCCGCACCTTGCGCGTAGCCAGCCAGGTGCCGTTGACATAGATCCGGCTTCGATACCTGCCCGAGGAAACGGGATTTCCATGCTCGTATTGCGACAAGGCAAGGGCATCGGCCCCGCCGCCGAAGACCAGGCGAGGGTCGAAGCGAACCGACGGCACCGATGCCGCCTGCGCCTCGACCATGCCCAGCACCAGGGCGAGGACCGCGGATGCCGCGCGGGCGTTCACGGCCGGAAGGTGACCGGGGCGTCGGCAGGGATGAAAGCTCCGAAGTCATTGATCACCTCGTAGCGCACGCGAGCCACGCGCGCGGCGCGGGGAAGGTCCCAGCTGCGAACCCCGAAGGGACGCACGGTGCCCTGCAGGGGCGCCGCGGGGGCTCGCCCCAGGCCCTGGCAGCGCAACCTGACGATCGGGATCACGTAGGGCGTGGGATTGCGCGCCTGCACGACGCAGCGCCCCTCTCCGCAATGCTCGCGCCAGCGCAGATCCCGCATGGCCTGCCCGGGTCCGCCGTGCAGGCCGGCGGGGCGATAGATCAACTTGATGCGGGTGCGGACCGCGAACTGGATATAGTCCGCCCCCGGGCGCAGGACGGGCCGCGGAGGGATGTCCAGCACGTTCAGCCAGTACAGGCTCTCCCGATCGGTGGGCAGCGCCGGCCCCGTGAACACCACGCCCAGACTTTGCCGGCGCCCTGCCTCGATGCGCACCATGGGCGGCGTGACCACGAAAGGAACCTGGATGTCCTGCGGCCTGGCCTGCGGGTTGCCGGCGTCGATCCAGGCCTGCATCAGCGCGGGCTGCCTGCCCACGTCGAGTACGTCGATGCGTGCGCCGCCGCTGCCCCCGCGGTAGATCAGGCGCGTGGCGCTGAGCACCAGGGCCCCCCGCGCGGGCACCCAGCAGGCGCCCAGCAGCGCCAGCCCGAACAGGGCGCGCAGCCCCCGGGCCCGCGCTCGATGCGCCCGCGGCAGCCGGCCGGGTGCCGCGCGGTCCGGGCTGCCCCGCCGCGACCATGGATGCGGCATGCTCGATCCCGCCCGGCGGCCGCGGCTTATTGGTAGACCACGGAATAGGTGACCTGGGAGCTGAAGGCCCCGGCCGTCGCCGCGGCATTCGCGGCGTAGTACGCGACCAGGAAGGTCTGCGAACCCGAGCCGCTGGCCAGGGTGGCGGTCTGCACGCCCTGCGAGCCGCTGGGCTTGCCGAGCAGCACCGAGCTGCCGTCGAGGTTCGTCACGCAGGCTTCCACGTTGCTGGCACTGGCCGTGGCCGTATTGCTCAGGCAACCCGAGGTGAAATCCTCGATGCCGCTGGCTTCGAAATACACCGTCGCGCCGGTCAGGCCGCTGGAACAACCCGAGAAACTGATGGTCAGCGGCGTCGCGCCCGCCTTGCTCCCGACCGTCGACAAGGCCGCCGTGGACACCGTGGGCAGCACGAGGGTCGCGTTGGCCGAACTGGTGCCGCCGGCATTGATGGTGCAGGTATTGGCGGTCACCTGCCCGGTAATGGTGATGGTTCCGTCGCTGGCGTGCGCCGACGGAGACGCCAGCATCGCCGCCGCCAGCAGCGCCGGCAGCGACAGCATGAACCAGGCGTGGCCGCGCACGCCGTATTGAATGAATCGCATCGCATTCCCCCGCCGGAACCCTGCTGTGGACGCAGGTCGCGGCTCATGGCCCTGAACCCGGGATCCGCCGCGCATGGCGCGACGGGCACGAATGGCATCTTAGGGCCGGGGTATGATCAAACTGTCAAAGCAAAATCATTATCCAATCAAACAAAAATAGGATTCCGATATTCAACGAGAAAATCATGCCTGCTTATCACGATTTTCCCGTTCCAGACCTTCGCGACCCCTCGCGCGAGCGCCCGGGCCGCGTCACTCGCATCGCGCGCACCAGCGCTTGAGGCCACGCGGCGTCGCCTGCGGCCGCGAGGGTGTCCAGGATCCACTACGCTACCGTGCCTGCCCGCAATCCGGCAGCTCGGCCCCGCACAGCTCGCGGGCGCGCACGGGCCGCGCCGGGCAGGATCTCCCGCCCGAGTGCACGACGTCCACAGGTATGCAAAACCCCGCCAGCAGCCCGCAATCCTCCCGTAGCGCCGAGCTGCCCCGGGATCTGTCGGCGCACACCCCCATGATGCAGCAATACCTGCGCATCAAGGCCGAGCATCCGGAGCACCTGTTGCTCTACCGCATGGGCGACTTCTACGAGCTGTTCTACGCCGATGCCGAAAAAGCCGCCCGCCTGCTCGACCTGACGCTGACCCGGCGCGGCCAGTCGGCCGGCGAGCCCATCATCATGGCCGGGGTTCCGGTGCAGGCGCTGGACAACTACCTGGCCAAGCTGGTGCGCCTGGGCGAGTCGGTGGCCATTTGCGAACAGATCGGGGATCCGGCCACCAGCAAGGGCCCGGTGGAGCGCCGCGTCGAGCGCGTGGTCACCCCGGGCACGCGCCTGCACGACGGCCTGCTCGACGAGCGCAGCGACTGCGCGCTGCTGGCCGTGGCGCCGGCGGCCTCGCGCCGCCAGCCGGAGATCGGCCTGGCCTGGCTGGTGCTGTCCAGCGGCGCGCTGCACCTGGCGCAATGCCGGGCCGAGGAGCTCGGCGCCTGGCTTTCCCGCATCCAGCCGGCCGAGGTGCTGTGGCCGGCGGGCGAGGCGCCGGGCGACGTGCCGCAGGACCTGCCGATCACCCCGCGGGCGGCCTGGCAATTCGACGCCGAGGCCGGGCTTCAGCAACTGCGCCGTGCCCTGGGCGTGCACGACCTCGGGGCCTTCGGAGCCGAGGGCCTGCCGCGGGCGCACGCCGCGGCGGCGGCCCTGCTGGGCTACGCGCAGCAGACCCAGGGGCGCGAGCTGGGACACCTGGCCGAGTTGCAGGTCGAGCGCTTCGAGGACTGCGTGCTGCTGGACGCCAATGCGCGGCGCAACCTGGAGTTGTTCAGCACCCTGCGCGGCGAGGCCTCGCCGACCCTGCTGTCGGTGCTGGACAGCTGTGCCACCGCCGCGGGCAGCCGCTTGCTGCGCGCCTGGCTGACGGCGCCACCGCGCGACCAGTCGGTGGCGCGCGCACGCCACGCCTCGGTGCAGGCCCTGCAGCAGCAGGGCTTCGAGGAACTGCGCGAGGCGCTGCGCGGCCTGGCCGACCTGGAACGCATCGCCGCGCGCACCGCCCTGCAGCAGGTTCGGCCGCGAGAGCTCTCGGCCCTGCGCGACACGCTGCAGCGCCTGCCGCAGGTCGCCGCCAGCGTGCAGACGCAGGACCCCATGCTGACGCAACTGCGGGCCGCGCTGGAACCCGGCCAGGCCGGGCTGGACCTGCTGCAGCGCGCCCTCGCCGAGAGCCCCGCGCTGAACCTGCGCGACGGAGGGGTGTTCGGCGAGGGCTTCGACGCCGAGCTCGACGAGTTGCGCGCCATCGGGCGCGACTGCAGCTCCTTCCTGCTCGAGATGGAGGCGCGCGAGCGCGAACGCACCGGCATCGGCAATCTGCGCGTGCTCTACAACAAGGTGCACGGCTTCGCCATCGAGGTCACGCGGGGCCAGGCCGACAAGGTCCCCGACGACTACCGCCGGCGTCAGACCCTCAAGGGCTCGGAGCGCTACATCACGCCCGAACTCAAGGCCTTCGAGGACAAGGCGCTGTCGGCGCAGGAGCGATCGCTGGCGCGCGAACGGGTCCTGTGGGGCGAGCTGCTGCAGGCCCTGCAGGCCGCCGTGCAGCCGTGGCAGCGCGCGGCGCGCGCGCTGGCCCGCCTGGACGTGCTGGCGGCGCTCGCAGAGCGGGCACGCACCTGGAACTGGGTGTGCCCGGAGCTGTCGCCCCTGCCCGGCATCGAGATCCGCGCCGGGCGCCACCCGGTCGTGCAGGCCCAGGTGGAGCGCTTCGTGCCCAACGACTGCGTGCTGCTGCCGGGCAGCCGCACCCACATCATCACCGGGCCGAACATGGGGGGCAAGTCCACCTACATGCGCCAGACCGCGCTGATCGCCCTGCTGGCCTGCATGGGCAGCTTCGTGCCGGCCGCCAGTGCGCGCATCGGACCGCTGGACGCCATCCACACCCGCATCGGCGCCTCCGACGACGTGGCCGGAGGCCGCTCCACCTTCATGGTGGAAATGAGCGAGGCGGCCTCCATCCTGCGCAGCGCCGGGCCGAACAGCCTGGTGCTGATGGACGAGATCGGGCGCGGCACCTCCACCTTCGACGGCCTGGCGCTGGCGCTGGCCATCGCCTCGCACCTGCACGAGCGCTGCCGCAGCTACACCCTGTTCGCCACCCACTACTTCGAGCTCACCGATTTCCCGGCCCACCATCCGCAGGCGCTGAACCTGCACGTCAGCGCGGCCGAACACGATGCCGGCATCGTGTTCCTGCACGAGGTGCAGCCGGGGCCGGCCAGCCGCAGCTACGGCGTGCAGGTGGCGCAACTGGCCGGCATGCCCGCCGCCGTGCTGCGCGACGCGCGCCTGCGCCTGCAGGCGCTGCAGCAGGCGCAGGCCGAGCGCCTGGCCCAGCTGGACCTGTTCGGCGCCCCCGCGCAGGAGCCTGCCGCCGAGCTGCCGCAGGCGCCCGAGGATGCGGCCGCGCGCGAGCTGCTGAACGAGCTGGCGGCTCTGGACTGCGACGCCCTCAGCCCGCGCGAGGCCCTGGAGCAGCTGTACCGCCTGTGCCATCGAGCGCGCGCCGCGGATGCCTGAGGCCGAAGCCGCCATGCCCTCCTGCTCCAGGGACATGCTGGTGTTCGCGCATGCGAACGGCTTCCCGGCCCCCTCCTACCGCGTGCTGCTCGAACTGCTGGGACAGCATTACGAGGTGCGCGCGCCGGACATGCTCGGACACGCGCCGCGCTTTCCCGTCAGCGACAACTGGCCGCGCCTGCTGGACGAGCTCTCGGAGTTCGTGCAGGATCAGCGCGGCGGGCGCCGCGTGGTCCTGGTGGGCCACTCGCTGGGCGGGCTGCTCGGGCTGATGCTGGCCGCAGCGCATCCTGACTGGCTGCGCGCCCTGGTGCTGCTGGACTCGCCGCTGGTCGGCGGCTGGCGGGCGGCGCTGCTGTGGGCCTCCAAGCGCAGCGGGCTGATCTGGCGGGTCGCCCCGGCCTCGCTGGCGCTGCGCCGCCGGCGCGCCTGGCCCGACGTCGACGCGGTGCGCGAACACCTGGGCGCCAAGGCGCCCTTCGCGGCCTGGGATCCCCGCATGCTCGAGGACTATGCCAGGGCCGGCACGGTCGAGCGCGACGGCATGCGCGCGCTGCGCTTCGAGCCCGAGGTCGAGGCCAGCATCTACGCCACGCTGCCGCATCACCTGACGCGCCTGGGCCTGCGCCGGGCCGGCGTTCCCATCGGATTCATCGGCGGCACCGAGTCGCGCGAGCTGGCCATGGCGGGCATGCGCGCCACCCGCCGCCTGGTGGGGCCGCATCTGCGATGGATGGCCGGAGGCAGCCATCTGTTCCCCTTCGAACAGCCCCAGGCCACCGCGCGCACCCTGCTCGAACTGCTGCACGAACTGGGCGCGGGACCCCGTTCGGGCGAGCCGGCCCGATCCGCGTCCGCTCAGCTTCCTATAATGCCGATTTCCCGGTCCGATACGGCGTCATGACCCAATACGTTTTCGTCACCGGTGGCGTGGTTTCCAGCCTGGGCAAGGGCATCGCGGCCGCCTCGCTGGCCGCGATCCTCGAATCGCGCGGCATCAACGTCACCCTGATCAAGCTCGACCCCTACATCAACGTCGACCCGGGAACGATGTCCCCGTTCCAGCACGGGGAGGTGTTCGTCACCGACGACGGCGCCGAGACCGACCTCGACCTGGGGCATTACGAGCGCTTCATCCGCCGCTCCATGCGGCGCAGCAACAACTTCACCACCGGGCAGATCTACGAAAGCGTGATCCGCAAGGAACGCCGCGGTGAATACCTGGGCAAGACCGTGCAGGTGATCCCGCACGTCACGAACGAGATCCAGGAATTCATCCGCCGCGGCGCGGGCGAAGGCGGGCCCGACGAGGCCGAGGTGGCGATCGTCGAGATCGGCGGCACGGTGGGCGACATCGAGTCCCTGCCCTTCCTCGAGGCGGTGCGCCAGATGAGCCTGCGCATGCCGCGCCACCACAGCGCCTTCGTGCACCTGACCCTGGTGCCCTTCATTCCGGCGGCGGGCGAACTCAAGACCAAGCCGACCCAGCACAGCGTGCAGAAGCTGCGCGAGATCGGGATCACCGCCGACGCGCTGCTGTGCCGCGCGGACCGCCCGATCCCCGACGACGAGCGCGAGAAGATCTCCCTGTTCGCCAACCTGCCCCAGCAGGCCGTGATCTCGGTGTGGGACGCCGACAGCATCTACAAGATCCCGCGCATGCTGCACGAGCAGGGGCTGGACGCGCTGATCTGCGACAAGCTCAAGCTGGTCGGCGGCCCCGCCGACCTGTCCGCCTGGGACGCGCTGGTGCAGGCCGAGGCCCACCCCCGCCACCACCTGCGCATCGCCATGGTGGGCAAGTACACCGACCTGTCGGATTCCTACAAGTCGCTCAACGAGGCGCTGCGCCATGCCGCGCTGAAGAATGCCTCGCGGGTGGACATCGCCTATCTCGATTCGGAGACCCTGGCCGAGGACAACATCGCGCAGCTGGCCCGATTCGACGCCATCCTGGTGCCCGGCGGCTTCGGCAAGCGCGGCATCGAGGGCAAGGTGCTGGCGGCGCGCTATGCGCGCGAACACCGCATTCCCTACCTGGGCATCTGCCTGGGCATGCAGGTGGCCACCATCGAGTACGCGCGCAACAAGGCGGGCCTGCAGGGCGCCAACAGCACCGAGTTCGAGCCCTCGACCCCGCACCCGGTGATCGCGCTGATCAGCGAGTGGAAGGACCGCAGCGGCGTGGTGCACGAGCGCAATGCCGAGTCCGACCTGGGCGGCACCATGCGTCTGGGGGCGCAGGAAGCACGCGTGCAACCCGGCACCCTGGCGCACCAGATCTACGGCGACGTGGTCAACGAGCGCCATCGCCACCGTTACGAAGCCAACGTGGAATACCTGGACACGCTGCAGAAGGCGGGCCTGGTGATCTCCGCCTACACCACGCGCGAACACCTCACGGAAATCGTCGAGCTTCCGCAAAGCGTGCACCCCTGGTTCATGGGCGTGCAGTTCCACCCCGAGTTCAAGTCGACGCCGCGCGACGCCCACCCGCTGTTCGACGCCTACGTGCGCGCCGCCCTGGCGCAGCATCAGGCGCGTTCCGCGGCGGCCAGCACGGCCGAGGCCTGAGTCTCATCCGCCCCCGGAGCCCTGCGATGCAACTGTGCGGATTCGAGGCCGACAACCGCAGCCCCATCTTCCTGATCGCCGGCACCTGCGTGATCGAGAGCCGCCAGCTGGCGCTCGACACCGCCGGCGAGCTCAAGACGATCTGCGCCGACCTGGGCGTGCCCTTCATCTACAAGTCCTCCTTCGACAAGGCCAACCGCTCCTCGACCAAGTCCTTCCGCGGCCCCGGCCTCGAGCAGGGGCTGCGCATCCTGGACGAGGTGCGCAGCCAGATCGGCGTGCCGGTGCTGACCGACGTGCACGAGGACACGCCGCTGGATGAAGTGGCCGCCGTGGTCGACGTGCTGCAGACCCCGGCCTTCCTGTGCCGGCAGACCAACTTCATCCAGAACGTGGCGCGTCGCGGCAAGCCCGTGAACATCAAGAAGGGGCAGTTCCTGGCCCCCTGGGACATGCGCAACGTGGTGGACAAGGCGCGCGCCGTGGGCAACCAGCACATCATGGTCTGCGAGCGCGGTGTGAGCTTCGGCTACAACACCCTGGTGTCGGACATGCGCGGACTGGCCGTGATGCGCGACACCGGCTGCCCGGTGGTGTTCGACGCCACCCACTCGGTGCAGCAGCCCGGCGGGCTGGGCGAGCGCTCGGGCGGCCAGCGCGAATTCGTGCCGGTGCTGGCGCGCGCGGCGGTGGCCGCCGGCGTGGCCGGCGTGTTCGCCGAGACCCATCCCGATCCGGAGCGTGCGCTGTCGGACGGCCCCAACGCGATGCCGCTGCGCCACATGCGCGCCCTGCTCGAAGACCTCTGCGCCATCGACGCGGTGGTCAAGCGACGCGACTACCTCGAACAGCAACTGCGCTGAGCCCGGCGCAACCCTCCGACCCCGACAACCCCCACAGGACCCCCCATGAGTGCCATCGTCGACCTGAACGCCCGCGAGATCCTCGACAGCCGCGGCAACCCCACCGTGGAATGCGACGTCGTGCTGGAAACCGGATTCCTCGGGCGCGCCGCCGTGCCGTCGGGCGCCTCCACCGGCACGCGCGAGGCGGTCGAACTTCGCGACGCCAATCCCCAGCGCTTCGGCGGCAAGGGCGTGCTGCGCGCGGTCGAGCACATCAACACCGAGATCACCGAGGCCGTCATGGGCCTGGACGCCTCCGAGCAGGCCTTCCTGGACCGCACGCTGATCGAGCTGGACGGCAGCGCCAACAAGTCGCGCCTGGGCGCCAATGCGATGCTGGCCGTGAGCATGGCGGTGGCCAAGGCGGCCGCCGAGGAAGCCGGCGTGCCCCTGTACCAGTACCTCGGCGGCTTCGCGGCCTGCGAGCTGCCGGTGCCGATGATGAACGTGATCAACGGCGGCGCGCATGCCAACAACAGCCTGGACATGCAGGAGTTCATGATCATGCCGGTGGGCGCTCCCACCTTCCGCGAGGCGCTGCGCTACGGCACCGAGGTGTTCCATGCCCTCAAGGGCATCCTGCACCACCGCGGCATGCCCACCACGGTGGGCGACGAAGGCGGCTTCGCGCCGAACGTGCCCAGCCACGAGGCGGCGCTGCAACTGGTGGTCGAGGCCATCGAGAAGGCCGGCTACAAGCCCGGCGAGCAGATCGCCATCGCGCTGGATCCCGCCTCCAGCGAGTTCTATCGCGACGGAAAGTACCACCTGGAAGGCGAAGGCCAGGTGCTCAGCTCCGAGGAAATGATCGCCCTGTACGAGTCCTGGCTGGGCAAGTACCCCATCGTGTCCATCGAGGACGGCCTGGCCGAACAGGACTGGGAAGGCTGGAAACAGCTCACTGCCCGGCTCGGACGCAAGGTGCAGCTGGTGGGCGACGACATCTTCGTCACCAACACCGAGATCCTGCGCCGCGGCATCGACGAGGGCGTGGGCAACTCCATCCTGATCAAGGTCAACCAGATCGGCACGCTGACCGAGACCTTCGCGGCCATCGAGATGGCCAAGCGGGCCGGCTACACGGCCGTCGTGTCCCACCGCTCCGGCGAGACCGAGGACACCACCATCGCCGACATCGCGGTGGCCACCAACGCCGGCCAGATCAAGACCGGCTCGCTGTCGCGCTCGGATCGCATCGCCAAGTACAACCAGCTGCTGCGCATCGAGGAGAACCTGGGCGACGTGGCGCGCTTCAGCGGTCGGGCCACCTTCTACAACCTGCGCTGAGCGCAGGCCTTCACCCGAGCCGGCCCGCGAGGGCCCGATGTCCGATGCGCCGTCTTCGCTGGGTCACCTTGGTACTGCTGGCGGCGCTGGCGCTGATGCAGTGGCCGCTGTGGCTGGGCGAGCGCGGCTGGCCCGCCGTGCACCGCCTGCGCGACGAGCTGCGCGCGCAACTGCAGTCCAACGAGCGCGCGCGCGAGGACAACGAAGCGCTCTCCGCGCGCGCCCACGACCTGCGCTCCGGCGCGCAAGCCGTGCAGGGCAGCGCGCGCAGCGAAATGGGCATGATGGAACCCGACGAGGTCTTCGTGCAGGTGCTGCCGGCCTCCAGCCCGCTACCGCCGGTGGCGGCGCCCTCGGCACCGTCACGCACGGCGCGGCGCTGAGGCCGCGGGGCGCACGCTGAGGCCCCGCTGCTGCCCCGCCCCGCTGCTACCGTACTACTGCGCCTGCGCCGGGCCGGGCGGCTGGTCCACGCCGGCGTGGAACAACTGCGCCGCGTCGACCAGGTCGAAGGCGTAGCCCGCCCCGCAGAACTCGCAGGTCACGTCGACCTCGCCCCGCTCGGCCAGCACCGATTCCACCTCCTCGCGGCCCAGCATGCGCAGCATCTGCGCCACGCGCTGCTTGGAGCAGGTGCAGTGGAAGCGCGGACGCAGGGGCTCGAACACCCGCGCGCCCTCCTCCCAGAACAGGCGGCGCAGCACTTCCCGGGGCTCCAGCTCCAGCAACTCGGCGCGCTGCAGGGTCGAGGCCAGATGCACCGCGCGAGAGAAATCCTCGTCGGCCCGCGCCGCGTCGGAGCCTGCCGTGCCGCCCGCGCCGGGCATGCGCTGCACCAGAAGCCCGCAGGCCGCGCGCTCGTCGGCGGCCAGCATCAGCCAGGACGGAATCTGCTCCGACTGGTCCAGGTACTGGCGCAGCACGGCCGAAAGGTCATGCAGCGCGCGCCCCTCGGCGTCGGCCAGGCCCACGATGCCCTGGTAGGGCTGCTGGCCGGGCTGGCGCGGGTCCAGCGTGATCACGCATCGCCCGGCGCCGTGCCGGTTGGCCAGGCCCACCAGATCGCCCGCGGACGGCTCCTCCGGCAGCGACTCCTCGATTTCCTTGGCGGTGGCGCGCAGGCCGAAGTCGGGCTGGCATTCGGCCACCGCCAGGCGCAGCGGGCCGTCACCGTGGATCTGCAGGATCAGCGTGCCATCGAACTTGAGACTGCCGGCGAGCAGCGCCGAGGCTGCGCTCATCTCGCCCAGCAACTCCTGCACGCCGCTGCCGTGGCGCCTGCGGCGCAGCATCTCCTGCCAGGCATCGCCCAGGCGCACGACGACGCCGCGCACATGGCCCTCGCCCAGCATGAACTTGAACAGACTGTCGGTCATCGCGGCGGCTTCAGGCTGCGGGAGCGGCGGGAACTTCGCGCAGCTCGCGGAAATATTCGGCGCCCTTGTGCACGTAGACCTCGGCGGCGCGCCGCAGGCCCTGGATCTCCTCGGCGCTCAAGGGACGCACCACGCGCGCCGGAGTGCCCAGGATCAGGCTGCCGTCCGGAAAGCTCTTGCCCTCGGGCACCAGCGAGCCGGCACCGACCAGGCAGTCACGCCCGATGGTCGCGCCGTTGAGCACCACGGCCTGGATGCCCACCAGGCTGCCGTCGCCGATGGTGCAGCCGTGCAGCATCGCCTGGTGCCCCACGGTCACGCCCTCGCCGATGCGCAGCGCAAAACCCGGATCGGTGTGCAGCACCGCGCATTCCTGCACATTGCTGCGCTCGCCGATCTCGATCGGCTCGTTGTCGCCGCGCAGCACCGCGCCGAACCACACGCTGCAGCCTGCCGCCAGGCGCACGCGACCGATCACCCGGGCGGTGTCCGCGACGAACACGCCGGCGGCGAGCTCCGGCTTCCTGTCGCCGATCTGATACATAGCCATGAAGCGATCCTGCCAGTACGAACCATGAACGCGGCGAGAATAACCCATGCGCCCGCATGTCGCCCCGCCCACCGCCTGAGCGGCCCGATGCCTTGAACTGGACCCTGCCCCGCCTGCTCCCCGGAGAGCCCTTCCCGCCCGCGGACCAGGCGCTCCCCGCCGAAGCGCCCTACCCGGGCCTGCTGGCCGCGGGTGGCCGCGTCGACGCCCCGACCTTGCGCGCGGCCTATTCCGGGGGCATCTTCCCCTGGTTCGGCGAGGACGAGCCGCCCCTGTGGTGGAGCCCCGATCCGCGCATGGTGCTGCTGCCGCAGGAGCTGCGGGTACGGCGCTCGCTGCGCCAGGCGGCGCGGCGCATGAGCCGGGACCCGCGCCTGGACCTGCGGGTGGACTGCGACTTCGGCGCCGTCATGCGCGCCTGCGCCGCGCCGCGCGCGGGCGTGGCGGGCACCTGGATCGGCCCGAGCATCCTGCAGGCCTACGGCGACCTGCACGCCCAGGGCCTGGCGCACAGCTTCGAGCTGTGGCGCGACGGGGAACTGGTGGCCGGGCTGTACCTGGTGGCCCTGGGAGCCGCGGCCTTCGGCGAGTCCATGTTCACCCGCGTGGACGACGGATCCAAGCTGCTGCTCATGGCGCTGTGCGGCTTCGCGCTGGCGCGCGGCCTGCGTTTCATCGACTGCCAGCAGCAGACCACCCACCTCGCCAGCCTGGGCGCGCGCCCCTGGCCGCGTGCACGCTTCCTGCGCGAGCTGGAGCAGGCCCGCGAGGCCCAGGGGCCGCCAGGCTGGCAGTATGATTGGACGCAGTTCCGTCAGCATTGCGCAGCCTGGCTGTGACCCATCCGAACGACGTGCCGTTCAGTGCGCTGCAGTTCTACTCGACTGCCGCGTACCCCTGCAGCTACCTTCCCGAGCGGCTGGCACGCTCGCAGGTGGTCACGCCGGCCCACCGCGTGCGCGCCGACGTGTACACCGAGCTGGTCCAGGCGGGTTTTCGGCGCAGCGGGCTGTTCACCTACCGTCCGCAGTGCGAGGCCTGCCATGCCTGCATGGCGCTGCGGGTGCTGGCGCAGGAGTTCCGCGCCGACCGCAGCCAGCGCCGCGCCTGGAAGCGCCATGGCGGGCTGCAGGCGCGGGTCATGGCGCCCGAGTTCGTGCTCGAGCACTACGAGCTGTACCTGCGCTACCAGGCCCGGCGCCACGCCGGCGGCGGCATGGACCAGGACAGCATCGACCAGTACACCCAGTTCCTGCTGCAAAGCCGGGTGGACACCCGGCTGGTCGAATTCCGCGACGCCGCCGGCACCCTCAGGATGGTCTCCGTCATCGACCTGCTGGGCGACGGCCTGTCGGCCGTCTACACCTTCTACGACCCGGAGGCCGCCGGCTCCGGCCTGGGCACCTATGGCGTGCTGTGGCAGATCATGCAGACCCGCGCCCTCGGCCTGCCGCACACCTACCTGGGCTACTGGATCGCCCAGAGCCCCAAGATGGCCTACAAGAGCCGCTTCCGGCCGCATCAGATCCTCCGGGACGAGCGTTGGGTCGACGTGGAGCCCGCACAGGCATGACAGGCCGATATTTCGGCATGTAAAATGGAAGGATGACCAAGGCCTCATCCTCCTCGACCGGGCGACGCGAGCAACCGGCCATCCAGGTGATCGAGCGCATGTTCTCGATCCTCGACGCGCTGGCCGAGCACAGCGAGCCGGCGCCGCTCAAGCTCATCGCCGAACGCTGCGGCTTGCATCCGTCCACCGCCCATCGCATTCTCAACGACCTGGCCACCGGGCACCTGGTGGACCGCTGCGACCCGGGCGTGTACCAGCTGGGCATGCGCCTGCTGGAGCTGGGCAACCTGGTGAAGGCCCGCCTGAACGTGCGCGACGTCGCCCTCGGGCCGATGCGCGAGCTGCACCGCCTGACCCACCAGCCGGTGAACCTGAGCCTGCGCCAGGGCGACGAGATCATCTACATCGAGCGCGCCTACAGCGAGCGCTCGGGCATGCAGGTGGTGCGCACGGTGGGTGGCCACGCGCCGCTGCACCTGACCTCGGTGGGCAAGCTGTTCCTCGCCGGCGAGGACCCGCAGAAGGTCAAGGCCTACGCGATGCGCACGGGCCTGGCCGGCCACACGCGCAACAGCATCACCGACCTGCCCCGGCTGGAGGCCGAGCTCGCACGGGTGCGCCAGCTCGGCTTCGCACGCGACAACGAGGAACTCGAGCTCGGCGTGCGCTGCATGGCCGCCGGCATCCTGGACGACACCGGGCGCCTCGTGGCGGGACTGTCGCTGTCGGCGCCGGCCGACCGGCTGCAGGAAGACTGGCTGGGCAAGGTGGTGGAAACCGCGGCGCGCATTTCGGCCTCGCTGGGCTACCGCGCCAAGCCCGCGCAGGGCGTGGCCCGCCGCGCCTGAAGCCTGAAGGCCGCGAGCCGCCCGGAGCCTCGGGAGGCTCCGGCGCCGGGCTTCACTCGTCGACCGTCTGCTGCCGGGCTTCGGCGCTGGGAATCGGATCGACCCGGGTCAGCAAGGTGCGCCCGGAGGTCTGCATCCAGTTGCGGATGCGTTCGGCATCCACGAAATGCGCGTAGCGCCCCCAGGCATCGAGCAGCACGACGATCACGTTGCGCCCCTGCACGACGGTGTTGAGCACCAGGCAATGCCCGGCTTCATTGATGTAGCCGGTCTTCTGCAGCAGGATGTCCCAGCCGCGGTTGAAGATCAGGTGATCGGTGTTGCGGAACTGCAGCTCGTAGCGACCCGCGGTGACCGTGCTCTTGGGGTGGGTCGAGAACTGGCGGATCAGCGGATAGGCGTACACGGCGGCCACCAGCTTGGCCAGGTCGCTGGCGGTCGACTGATTCTGCGGCGACAGCCCCGTGGGCTCGATGTAGTGGGTGTGCAGCATGCCCAGCGACGCCGCCTTGCGGTTCATGGCCGCGATGCAGGCGGCCAGCCCGCCGGGAAAGTTCCGGGCCAGCGCGTGGGCGGCGCGATTCTCGGACGACATCAGCGCCAGCTTGAGCAATTCCTCGCGGGTGAACACCATGCCGGGGCGCAGGCGCGAGCTGCTCCACTTCAGGGTATCGATGTCCTCGTCGGTGATCTCGATGGGCTGGTCCATGGGCTGGTGCGCGTCCAGCACCACCGCGGCCGTCATCAGCTTGGTCAGCGAGGCGATCGGACGCACGTCCCCCGCGTCCTTGCTCAGCAGCACCTGGTGCGTGCGCGCATCGATGACCAGGGCGGAACCCGAGGCCAGCGAGATCGGATCGTCGTTGAACGAGGTGCGACGCAGGTCGGCAGGCACCGACGCGGGCGCGGGCATGGGCCGGACTTCGTGCATCACCGCATGTACCGGGCGCGCGGCCTCAGGATGCACCACCCTTCGCTGCGACAGGCGGCTCCTGCGCTCGATCACCTTGCGCTCCACCGGCTTGCGCGCCACGGCCTTGCGCACGATCCTCCTGCGCACCACCTTCCGGTGCTCGACCACCTTGCGCTCGACCCGCTTGTGTTCGACCACCCTGCGCTCGACCCGCTTGCGCTCGACCACCTTGCGCTCGATCCGCTTGTGCTCGATCCGCTTGTGCTCGATCCGCTTGCGCTCGACCACCTTGCGCTCGACCTGCTTGTGCACATCGCCCGCATGCACCGCCGGTGTGGCGGAAGCTTGCGGGGCGCTGGCCTCGGTGGCCGCGTGGGCGCTGGTCGCGAAAGCGCAGATTCCCAGAGTCCACCCCAGCACCAGGGCTCGCAAGGCATGGGACTTGCCCTGTGCGGGCCGGAAGCTGGGTCGAAGGATGCGCATGATGCCTCGCGGTGAATGCAGCAGAGCGTACCAAAGGGGAAAAAATGCGGCAAGATCAAAAGTTTGCGTCTTGCTCTTGATGCGCGCTCCGAGCATCACCGTAAACCCTATGTGGAATTACCCGATGCGCGGGCGTGACCAGCCGGTCCTCGGCCCCGCGCCGGGGCGCGATTGTAGGGTGCCGGCAACGGCATCCCGGGGCGACTGCCGCGCCCGCTGCCCGCTCTGCCGCTCGCAGCCCCCGAGCCGGCGCGGCGCATCCTGGGCATGAGCCCCGCATCAGGGCTTCGACAGAGTCTCATTGCGCTGCTCCGGGAGGCCGCGGCGACTTCTAGGATTTCCCCACCATCACTGCAGGGGAACTCCGATGCGTCACCATCAATCCATGCTCCTCGTCGCAGCCCTGGCGACCAGCGCCCTGGCGCTGGGTGGCTGCGGTCTGTTCACGCATACCACCAAGACCACCGGGCCGGACGGCAAACCCGCCTTCGCGCTCAACTGCCCGAACGCCGCGGCCTGCTATGCGCAGGCCGGCAAGCTGTGCCAGAACAAGGGCTACATCATCGAGGATCAGGCCAAGCACCCCGAAGGTACCGGCAGCGGCTTGTACCGGGAGGACTTCACCAACACCAAGGAAGGACACGGGGAGATGCTGATCGAGTGCAAGCCCTGACGGCTCCGAGCTGGGTGCCGGGCGGGCGCGCACGCACGCCCGCCCGGTGCATCGCGGCGTCGCCCGCGCGCGGTCTCGCGCGGATCAGTCCGGTGCGGCGTTGCGCAGCCGGTCCTCGAAGGCATCGATGCGGCGCCTGCCCTCATCGATCGCCGCGCTCAGCATCAGGTCGTAGCTGCTGCGGGGCCGGGCGCCGTAGTCCTTGTAGCCGATCCCCTCGATGGCGTAGGACCAGGTCCACTGCCCATCGGCGGCGGCCTGCACGCGGATGCTGATCGTGTGTCCGCGGTATTCGTGTCGTATGACTGCATCTGACATGCATCAGGCCTCCAGACGACATATTGTATTTCGTGCAGGAATCGCGCCCTGGGCCTCGGCGCCCTCGACTGCGGGCACCGCCAGCGGGATCAGCCCAGGCAGGCCTGGATCGCCCGAAGTGCCTCCGCCGCGCCGAAGGGCATGCCCACATCGTGGCGCGAGGGCACGGCGCAATCCCTGGGGTTGACGCGCACCACGCGCCCGCCGTGGTTGAGCACGACGCTGTGGGTGAACAAGCGCACCGAAGGGATCGCGGTGCCGGCGCCGATCTCCACCACCACCGGCCTCTCGCAGCGGCTCAGCCAGGCATTGAGCGCGTTTTCCTGCGCCTTCGACCGCGCCTCGATCCAGTCGCGATCGCCGAACATCAGCAGATTCGGGCGTGCCAGCGCGCCGCAGCGCGGACACAGCGGCGGGTCGCCACGCAGCGTGCACGTCGCCTCGTCGACCTCGGGCTCGAAGCCGTCCGCCGACCAGGTCTCCTCACGGCAAAGCCGCATGCACTGCAGGTGGTGGATCGAGCCGTGGCACTCCTGCACGCGCGCAGGATCGAAGCCGGCGCGCTGGAACTGGCCGTCGACGTTCGAGGTGAACACGCCGAGCCCGAGGGGCGTCCTGGCTCCCAGCTCACGCAGGATGCGGAAACCCTCGTGCGGGATCGTCGCCCGGTACAGCGCCAGCCTGTGCCCATAGAAGCCCCAGGCCAGGCCTGGATCGCGGGCGAAGGTGGTGGGCGAAGCGATGCTGGGGAAGTCGAGACGGGCCTTCGCCAGTGCGGGGTAGGCTTGCCAGAAGCCTTGGGTACCGCGAAAGTCCGGCAAGCCGGAATCGACCCCCATGCCCGCCCCGGCGGCGACCACGATGGCGTCCGCCTGGTCGATCAGATCGGCGGCCTGCGCCGCCAGGCCGGCCAGGTCCGATGGCCAGGCCGCGCCGATACCTTCGTCCGTGCGCATCATCCCTCCCCTTCATGACCCATCGTCAGGTCGGAAGATGAAAAAAGCCGCAAGCCCTCGATTTCTCGTGGTCTTGCGGCTTCTGCCGGTGGTCACCGGACTGGCGTCTGGTGGGTGGTACATCCCCAACAAAAATATTGAAAGTTGTTGTTTTTATGCGATTTATTGATTAGAAAAATATTTTTTACCACCATTTTTACCCTCAAGTACACCGCGCTGCGCTGACCACACGGGCTAGCTTCCCGATCACCTGTGAGCGCGGCCACGAGTAGCGGTTCGACGAAACCACCATCCCGATGCACGGCGGACAAGCTTTCGCTCGATGGCCGTGGCATCCAATGATGATGACAAACAACGGGCAACCTGCCATTCCGGGCGCCGATGGCTACCCCGGCGCACTCACGCCAGGGGACATCGCTGCGCTTGACGAGATGGAACGCGTGGCCGGGCGTCACTTCGGACCACCTCCAACGACTGCATGCGGAGGCCGGGTTCGGCTATGCCGAGTCGCTTGAGGCGGCCCCCGCCGACATGGGCGCGGTCGCCGTGACGAACATCCAGCACTTGTGGGTGCTGCCGGAGGCGCTCCCGTTCGCCTGGACGCAGGACGCGACACCTCCACGCCCTCCGAGCGCACCCGCGCCGGATCAGAAGACCATGACGATTCCCGCTACGGCGATCACGGTTCCGAGCAAGAACGACGACGCCACGCCTGTGAAGACCCTCATGTAGATCGCTTGCCACCGCTCGCGGTAAGGGCTTTCGTACGAATCATGCAACTCTCTTTGCCCTCGGATGATCAGCGAGCCCGCCCCCGCTGCAGCGCCTGCCAGGTACACCGCGATGGCCGCGACGGCGAAGTATTTGTAGCTGCCGAAGAGTTGCTTGGAAATCAGCGCCTGGCTGAACGCGAGGATCGAGACGGCTGAGCCCGAATTCAGAGTGATCAGCAGCTTCGTCGCCTGAACAGCGTAGTCGTGAAGCCGCTTCTCGCGCTCCAGCTTTATCAGGAACGCATGGTTTGCTTGCTGAAGCGATTGCTGTTGGTCCATGACCTTGCCCCATGATGAAACGCCCAATCAATCCTATGCGCGGCCCCGGCGCTCTGCGTCGCCATGGCCAGCGGCGAAATCGATGCACCGATCAAGGTGGGCAGTAGACATCAGACCCAAAGGACCTCATCGTGACGATCGCTGTCCACGTCCACAGGCTCCGCCCGGGATCGACGCCAGCACGCAACCATTCACCGCCAAGAAAAATCATCTTGGCAGGTCGACTGACACAGATATGCCCCGACGGTGAGCCGCCGTACCGTGTGTTCGACCGCGAAACGCTTGCACTATCCTCTTGTGACTCGCATGCGCTTGGCCGTCATCGCGGCAATGGCCCGAGAAGCCACGAAATCTTCGCTGCGAGCTGGAGATGCCTCACGGGTTGAAGGCGCCACACAGGGGAGAACGTAAGGAATGCTTGGACTGACTCTGCGTGAAGAATTCCGGGGCAAGCGCCTCAAAGGCACAGCCATTGAGCTCTCCAACGACCAGCACACGGGTGCGACGCAGATTGCGGCCCAGCAGTTCTTGGAGATTACCTATCCGACGCGCGATCTGCTGAAGGGCATCGAGGCGGTCGGCCCCGACCAAGGTCGGCCTGTTGTCGTGATCGGTGAGCGCGGTCTTGGTAAGTCGCACTTGATGGCTGCGCTCTATCACGCTGTGACCGATCCCGCCTCGACTAGAGCCTGGCTCGCCGCATGGGCGACAACGCTGTCTGATCCCGGAATGGGAAAAATTGCACTTCGCGACGGGATGCACGTGATCGGCGAGAGCCTCCACCGCCATCGCTACAAATTCCTGTGGGATGTACTTTTCGACAACCACC
>JAJZWA010000018.1 GCA_021846965.1 Pseudomonadota bacterium
GCTGCTTTTTCGCAACGGGCAGGAAGTGCGGCGTCATAGTGGCGTGATGCCCGCGCGAGAGATCGCGCGCTGGGCCGGCTTGTAACGGTCGGCGGCGTATCGGCATCCTTTGATATTGGTCAAGCGATCGACCCCATAGTGTTCCCTAGCATGAGTTGCAAAGGGGGTTTTCCCCAGCTCGTGCCCAAAGGGGGCCATCATGACAACAAGACTCGCACTTGCTTTCCGGCGGCCGTCGCTTGGCGGACCGCTTGATCCATCCGACCACTGCTCGTCCGCTCGCCCGCTGGCCCGATCCCTGGCCCGCGTGCGCGGCCTGCTGCAGGGCCTGGGCGCCCTGGCCTTCATCGGCCTGACGGCCTCGCCGGCCCACGCGGTTCCCGCTTTCGCGCGCCAGACCGGGCAGGATTGCGTGGCCTGCCACGTCGGCGGCTTCGGTCCGCAGCTCACGCCCTTCGGCCGCGCCTTCAAGCTCGGCGGCTACACCCTGAAGGGCGGCAACGCCAAGCACGACATTCCCCTGTCGGCGATGCTGGTCGCTTCCTACACCCACACCACCGGCGACAACAGCGCGCCGCCGGTGGGCTTCAACGCCAACGACAACGTCACCGCACTGCAACAGGCCTCCGTATTCCTCGCGGGTCGCCTGAGCGACCACGTGGGCGTGCTGGCCCAGGCCACCTACTCGGACCCGGGTTCCCAGAACCTCGCCTGGGACAACTCCGACCTGCGTTTCGCCCACGATTACAAGATCGGCTCCACCACCGGCATCTTCGGGGTGTCGCTGAACAACAACCCGACGGTGTCGGACGTGTGGAACACCGTGCCTGCCTGGCAGTTCGGCTTCATGACCAGTCCCTTCGGTTCGGGCTACGGCCAGACTCCGGTCATCGAGGACCTGGGCGAGCACGTGATCGGCGCCTCGTTCTACACCCTGGTGGACAACCACTGGTATGGCGAGCTGGGTCTGTATCACCAGATGTCCAACTGGTGGGGCAACCAGCTGCACGCGGGAGGTCCGGCCGATGCGATCAACAGTGCGGCCGGCGCGAATGCGGACCTGACCGGCGGCGGCGGCGTGGTCTCCGGCTATGCACCGTACTGGCGCTTCAACTACTCGAACTCGATCGGGGCCAACAGCTATGAGTTCGGCGTGCTGGGGATGCAGACCAAGCTGAACCCGCAGAACCCCAACGCCCAGGTGGCCGACAACCTCGACCCCAACCTGGCCGGCAACGGGCCCGACGAGACCTACAGGGACATCGGCCTGGACGCCAGCTACCAGTATTTCGGCGTCACCGGGATCTGGTCGGTCAACGGCTTGTACGTCCACGAGCGGCAGAGCTTCACGCAGAGCTATCTGACCGGAGCCACGTCGAACTCCAGCGACACGCTCGACGCGATGAACGTGAACGCCGCCTACTGGTATCAGAACACCTACGGCGCGACCATCCAGTTCTTCAACACCACGGGCAGCACCGATCCCTACCTTTACAACCCCAACTCCAACCCGCAGACTTCGGGTGTGACCTGGGAGTTCGACTGGAACCCCTTCGGCAAGAGCTGGGTCGACCCGGAGAAGAACCTGCGGCTTGGCGTGCAATACACCACGTACAACAAGTTCGCCGGCTCCTCGACCAACGCCAGCTCGAACAACAGCCTGTACGTGTACCTCTGGACGGCCATCTGAACGGCCATCTGCATGCGGATGCGGGCTCGGGCCCGCGTCCGCGGCTCCCGTCCAGAACCTGGAGAACGACATGAACGCGGTGCGAGATCTCTACCTGGCCCAGGCCTTCGAGCATGGCGAACCCGAGCGTCACAGCTACGTGGTCGCCGTAGGCAGCCTGGAATCGGTGCAAGGCCTGGCGCGCAGCGAGCACGCGCGCCGGCACGGCGAGTATGGCATCGCCATCTACGCCGTCGAGACCGACGTGCCCATGCAGCAGCACCCGCTGCTGGTCGACTACCTGGGCTCCGTCATGGGCGAGCGCTGGGTGGCGGAAGCCTCCGCGCAGGCCCCTCGCGCGGCCTGAGTTGCGCCGCCCGCGCGATCCCCGCCGCCCGGCTCAGCCCGGGCGGTGTTGTTTCAAGACCTCGGAACCCTGGGTGCGCGCTCCGGCTTCCTCGTCGCGAATCCTGCGCCGGAAGAACAGCACGAAGAACACGCCCATGCCGAGCATGAACACAAAAACGGCCACGGTCATCCACCCGTAATCGGTGGTGAGCAAGCTGGTCCACGCCGATTGCATCGAAATTCTCCTGGAAGCATGACCCGCGCGGGAATCGCACCGGTCGTCGTAGCAGCCTAGGCAAGCAGGGCCCCGGGGGTGTTGACCCCGCGCAAGCGCCGCTCAGTCGCCACATGCGCGAAGGGCGCGCGCGTAGTCGCACCAGAAGGAGGGGTCCTGGGCGTGGGCGAAGTTCAGGCGCATGCGCGTGCTGGGGCGTGCCTCCGGATCGAACAGGCGCCCGGGGGCGATCAGCCAGCCCCGCTCGTGCAGGCGCAGCGCCAGGCGCTCGGTGTCGACGCCGGTGTCGACCCAGCCGAACAGCCCGCGGGGCGGCAGCTCGAAGCGGCAGCCCTGGTGCCGTGCCGCCTGCACCGCCTGCCTGCGCGCACGTGCCAGGCGCTCGCGCAACGCGGCTGCCTGGCGCGGTACCGAGCCGCGCTCGAACAACAGCGCGAGCGCCCGCTCGGTGAGTGCCGGCGAGGCCAGGCCGGCGAGCAGCTTGGTCTCGAGCAGGCGCTCCACCAGCGACGCCGGCGCGGCCAGGAAGCCCACGCGCCATCCGGGGGCCAGCCACTGCGAGAGACTTCCCAGCAGCAGCGTGCGACGCAATCCGTCCATGGCCGACAGGAGGGGAGGGCCGCGATCACAAAGCGCGGCGTAGCCATCGTCCTCGGCGATCAGAAAATCGTGTTCCCGCGCAAGCTCCAGCAGCCGATGCGCGCAGCCCGTGGCGATGTCGCCCCCGGTGGGGTTGTGCATGCGTGCGGACACCACCATCAGGCGGGGCTTGCGGTTGCGCGCCCAATGCGACACGCGGGAGAGTTCGGGCCCCTGTGGCCCGCGCGCAACGGGCAGCAGACGCAGGCCCTGGCGCGCCAGCTGCGCGAAGGCCAGCGGCGGGCCGGGCTGCTCGACCATCACGGCGTCTCCCGGGCGCAGCAGGCTGCGCGCGATCAGGTCCAGTGCCTGCGTGGCGCCGTTGCACAACAACAGCTGCGAGGCCGGGACCGCGACCTCCTGCTCGGCCAGCAGCCGGGCCAGTTGGGCGCGCAGGCGCGGGTCGCCCTCGGCGCAACCGTAGCCCTGCGCTGCCTGCAGGACGCCGCCTTCGCGCAACAGCCTGCGCAAGGCCTGCGCCAGCGGGGAGGCCTGCAGCCACTCGACGGGCAGGCTCCCGCAGCCCGGCATGGCGCGCGCGGCACCCGGCTCCTCGGCTCCTGCCAGCGCGGCGCGCAGCAAGGCGAGGGCCAGGGTGGGCGGTGCGAGGTGCGGCGACTGGGTACCCTGCGGCTCGCGGGCTTCGCGCGCAGCGCCGGAATCCGTCTGGCTGCCCGCAACGCCCTGGGCCGGGCTGCGCACGAAAAACCCCTGGCGCGCCCGCGCCTCGACCAGGCCCAGGGCCTGCAGCAGGTCGTAGGCGGCGACGACGGTCTGCGGATTCACCCCGTGTTCCTGCGCGCATGCGCGCACCGAAGCCAGGCGAGTTCCCGGCGGGGTGCATTGCTGGCGGATCTGCTCGCGCAGGCGCTGGGCGAGCCGCAGGTGCAGGGCCTGCCCCTCGCCGTTGCACGGTCGGGGGGCGGGGTGGGCGCGTGACATGGCGGAACGACCCGATCAGCAAACTGCGAAGGGCCGGCATCTGTACTGGTGGGGCTGGCAGTGTCGATCTAGGCTGAAGGTGTGTCAATTTGTGACCACGCGGCGGCCCAGGGTACTTCGGGCCGCAGGCGGGGCCGCAACCAGCCGGAGGCCACGCATGTCCCTGTACACCACCCTTCCTCCCATGGCGCAGCGCGCAGCGCTGTTCGAGGCCGGCGAGAGCCGGGAATTCCCGTTCGGCTCCGACGAGGGCCGCGACCTCGAGCTGCTCCCCGTCGCGGCCGTGGGCCGGGCGATGCGCCGCGTGCTCGCGCGCCGGGCTCCCCAGGCTCTGCAACACGGCCCTTGCGAGGGTCTCGAGCCCCTGCGCGAGTGGTTGTGCGCCCACCTTCGGGCCCAGGGCCTGCGCCTGGAACCCTCGCAGGTGCTGATCAGTTCCGGCTCCCGCCACGCGCTCGACCTGCTGGGCAAGGTGCTGCTCGACGCCGCCAGCCCGGTGCTGGTGCAGCGGCCGACGCGCCTGGGCGCGCTGCGTGCGCTGCGCCCCTACGGCCCGCGCCTGGTCGGCCTGCGCTGCGACGGGGAGGGGCCCGAACCCGAGGCCTTCGGCAACGCCCTGCCCGGAGCGCGCATGGCTTATCTGCAGTCGCGTTTCGACGACCCCACCGGGCGGAGCATCGCCGAGGCGCGCGCCCGCGAACTGGCCCGCCGCATCGCCGCCTCGCAGTGCTGGCTGGTGGAGGACCAGACCTACGGGGATTTCTGGTTCGACACCCCGCCCGCGCCGGGCCTGCTGGCCCGCGGCGTCGAGCACGGCGTGGTCGTGGGCAGTTTTTCCGCGCTGGTGTTCCCCGGACTGCGCCTGGGCTGGGTGGCCGGTCACCCACGCCTGATCGCCAGGCTGGCGCAGGCGCGTCGCGCGGCCGAGCCGCAACCCTGCAGCCTCAGCCAATGGGTGCTGCTGCACCTGTTGCGCGAGGGCTTCGTGGAACGCCAGCTTCCCGGCTTGCGCATGCGGCTCCGGGAGCGTCGCGACGCCGTGCTCGATGCCTTGCAACGCCACATGCCCGAGGGCGTCAGCTGGGTGCGCCCGCAAGGAGGCGTGCATCTCTGGCTGAGCCTGCCGCAGGGAGTGGACGCGGCCGAGCTGCTCGCACCGCTGGGCAAGGAGGGCCTGCCGCTGCTGCCCGGACAGTTCTTCGATGCCGGCGCCGGTGGCTGCGCGAGTTTCGGCGACTGCAGCCAGTGCCGATTCGCCGATGACCCCGAGGGCGCGGCGCCAGTGCGCAACGCCCTGCGCCTGGGCTTCGCCAGCCTGCCGCTGCGGGCCGTGGAGCCTTGCGTGGCGCGGCTCGCGGGCCTTTTGGGGGGCGCGGCTCGAGCCTCCATCCGCAGTCCCGCGCGCCCCGCGCGCGAGCCCGCGCGGCAGCTCGCGGCGGTGCGTCTGCATCGGCTGAGCCAGGCCTGAGGGCCGCGGCGCGGGCGGGCCTTCGCCCGCCGCCGATGCGCTCCCCGGGCACGTGCACTCTTGCCTGGCGCCCGGGGGGCTATAAGATGCGCGCACGGGGCCTGTCCGGCCGAATGTTCACGGGCGGGCGCCGAGCAGGGCCGCCGTGCGCCTCCGGACCCCATGTCCGGACCGCGGGCGGCGACCACCTCAGGCATCTCACGGAGTACAAGACATGGCAACTGCAAAACCGGCCCCCGCGAAAAAGGCCGCCGCCAAACCCGCCCGGACGCCCAACGCGGCGTTCATGAAGCCGCTGACGCCCAGCCCGCAGCTTGCCGCCGTGGTCGGCGCCTCCCCGTTGCCCCGCACCGAGGTGGTCAAGAAGGTGTGGGAGCACATCAAGGCGGCCAAGCTGCAGGATGCGAGCAACAAGCGCATGATCAACGCCGACGACAAGCTGCGCGCGGTATTCGGCAAGCCGCAGGTCACCATGTTCGAGATGACCAAGCTGATCAACGCGCACCTGAAGTAATCCCCGGCGCGTCGCGCGCGGCCTCGTGCCGCGCGGGCTCCCGCACCCCCCGCAGCCCCCGCACGCGCTCGCCGCGGCGTAAAATAGCGCCTCTTTGCGTACGGGGCCTGTTCGAGGCCCGGTACGGCGGACGCGCGGCACGAACGCCACGCTCCGAAGCCATGGCAAGGGGTTTGCGATGCAAGCATCCAACAAGGGTCTGTGGGGCGCCATCGCCGGCGTCGTGCTCGTCGCGGCGGCCGGTGTGCTGGCGTGGAACGCATTCGGGCGCGACCCGAAGGCCCCCAGCGTGGACTACCACCTGGTCGGAGGCAGCACGCTGAGTTCCCAGGACCTGCGCGGCAAAGTCGTGCTGGTCGAGTTCTGGGCCACCAGTTGCACCACCTGCGTCGGCGATATGCGCAACATGGTGCACACCTACGACACCTTCGCACCCAAGGGCTTCGACCTGGTGGCGGTGTCCATGTCCTACGACAACCCGCAGTACGTGGAGAATTTCGCGCGCTCCGGGCCGGTGGGCAAGCTGCCCTTCCCGGTGGCGATGGACCGCACCGGCGACGTCGCCAAGGCCTTCGGCAACGTGCGCCTGACCCCGACCAGCTTCCTGATCGACCGCTCCGGACGCATCGTCAAGCAATACGTCGGTCCGCCCAACATGGGTGAACTGCAGGCCATGATCGGCCAGCTGGTGCAGCGACAGGCCTGAGGGCCGACGCCGCGGCGCGCACCCCGTGCTCCCCGGTCATGAACACCCGGCCAGCGCCCGATTCGCCCAATAGTTGCATGGTCAATGCCAGAAATCCGGGGAAACCCGGATTCTCGCGCTAGGATGGAGACCATGGTCGCCTCATTCCATCCGGGCTCCCCTCTGGTCGACGGCAAGGCAAGCCTGGCCGACGCACCGGGCCCCGGACGCGCATCGTCCGTCGCGTTTCTCGCGCGGGACGCCGGGCCCTCCATCGCCCACGCGGACGAGCAGGCCCTGCAGCGCGCGCTGGCCCGGCCGGCGCAAACCCTGCCCGGCGGCTTCCTGCTGCGCAGCCTGGGCCTGCAGTCCTACCTGCCGACCTGGCGTGCCATGCGTGCCTTCACCGACACGCGCGGCCCGGACACCCCCGACGAGATCTGGCTGCTCGAGCACCTGCCCGTCTACACCCTGGGCCAGGCCGCCGACCCTTCCCACGTGCTCGACCCCGGCGCCATCCCCGTGGTGCCCACCGACCGCGGCGGCCAGGTCAGCTACCACGGGCCCGGCCAGGCGGTGGTGTACTGCCTGTTCGACCTCCGGCGTCGTCGCTGGATGGTGCGCGAGACCGTGCAGCGCCTCGAAGAGGCGGTGATCCGGACCCTGGCGCGCCACGGCGTGGTCGGGCTGCGCCGGCCGAGTGCGCCTGGCGTGTATGTCGGCGCCCCCCATGCGCGCGCCGGCGCGAAGGTCTCCGCGCTGGGCCTGAAGGTGCGCAACGGCTGCACCTACCACGGCGTGTCGATCAACGTCGACATGGACCTGCGCCCCTTCGCGGGCATCAACCCCTGCGGCTATCGCGGACTGGAAAGCGTAGACCTCGCCACGCTGGGCGTGCACGCGCTGCCCGACGCGGTGGCCATGTGTTTCGCCACCGAACTGGCGATGCTGGCCGAGGACCTGGAGCGCGCGCAGGGCGCGGGCCCGTGCCCCGGCGGCCACCCCCAACCCCGAAGCTCATGAGCCAAGACGCCATCGATCCGCGCCAGAAACAGAAAGGCGAATCCAAGACCGCGCGCATCCCCATCAAGATCGTTGCCGACGCCCCCGCGCTCAAGAAGCCGCAATGGATTCGCGTGAAGGCGCCGCCGGCCTCGTCGCGCTTCAACGAGATCAAGGGCATCCTGCGCGAGCAGAAGCTGGTCACGGTGTGCGAGGAGGCCAGCTGCCCGAACATCGGCGAATGCTTCGGCCACGGCACGGCCACCTTCATGATCATGGGGGACAAGTGCACCCGGCGCTGCCCCTTCTGCGACGTCGGCCACGGCCGCCCGGACCCGCTGGACGCGCAGGAGCCGCAGCGCCTGGCCGACACCATCGCTCGCCTGCGCCTGCGTTACGTGGTGGTCACCAGCGTGGACCGCGACGACCTGCGCGATGGTGGGGCGCAGCATTTCGTGGATTGCATCCGCGCCATCCGCGAGCGCTCGCCGGCCACGCAGATCGAGGTGCTGGTGCCGGATTTCCGTGGGCGCCTGGAACGCGCGCTCGAGGTCTTCGAAGCCGCGCCGCCCGACGTGATGAACCACAACCTCGAAACCGTGCCGCGCCTGTACCGCCAGGCCCGTCCCGGCGCCGACTACGCGCATTCGCTCAAGCTGCTGCAGCAATTCAAGCAGGCCCATCCCCAGGTGCCCACGAAGAGCGGCCTGATGGTCGGTCTGGGCGAGACCGACGAGGAGATCGTGCAGGTCATGCGCGACCTGCGCGAGCACCAGGTGGACATGCTCACCGTCGGCCAGTACCTGGCGCCCAGCAACCACCACCTGCCGGTGCTTCGCTACGTCGACCCGGACGGCTTCGCCGCGCTGGAGCGCGAGGCCCAGGCCCTGGGCTTCAGCCACGCCGCCGTGGGCGCGATGGTGCGCTCCAGCTACCACGCCGACGCCCAGGCCCGCGAAGCCGGGGTTTGAGGCGATGGAGCGCGAAGTTCGACGCGCTTTGCGATAGGCTTATCCGGCAGAAGGTCGGAAGTTCGCAACCGGACAATCGCCCGCGCCGCCCGGGCAGCGTGGGCCAGGAGAGCGCAATGGCCATCGATCATGCACAGCCCGCACAGGCCGTCGACGTGCGGCCGCTCGGGGAGGGTGTTCAAGGCGAGCGCAGCAAGGCCCTGTTCAAGGCCCGCGACCTGGAGGTCGTGCGGCTGGTGCTGCGCGCGGGAGAGCAGTTCCCGCCGCACAAGGTCGCCGGCGACATCACCATCCATTGTCTCGAGGGCGCGCTGGCGATCAGCGCGGACGGGCGGGAACACCCGCTGCGCGCGGGACAGCTGATGTACCTGCCCGCTGAGTGCGTGCACGGGGTGCTCGCCACCGAGAATGCCTCGGCGCTGGTGACCATCGCCTTGCCGCGCTGAGGCCGGGCACGGCCCGAGGCAGGGGCCATCGATGCGCCAACGGCATGAATGGCACCATTCTTTGAATTGATCGGGAATCGATCTTCTCGAAGAATGCAGGCTCCCGGGCGGTCGCCATCGCGACGCCGCCGCACGCCGAGCCTCGTTCCATGTCCATCTCCAGCGGTCCCCTGCTCACCCGCATGCGGGTCATCCCGGTCGCCGGGCAGGACAGCATGCTGCTCAACATCGGCGGAGCGCATGCCCCGCTGTTCACCCGCAACCTGGTGCTGCTCGACGACGACGCCGGGCATCTGGGCGTGGGCGAGGCGCCCGGCGGCGAGGGCATACGCCAGGCGCTGGAGGCCGCGGCCCCGGGCCTGCTGGGGCAGCCGGTGGCGCGCATGCGCGGCCTGGTCTCGGGCCTGCGCTCCGAGCATCGCGGTGCGGACACCGAGACCTTCGGGCGCGGCGCCTGGACCTTCGAGCTGGGCATCAATGCCGTGGCGGCCCTGGAGGCCGCGCTGCTGGACCTGCTGGGCCAATGCCTGGGGGTTCCGGTGGCCGAGCTGCTCGGCCCGGGCCTGCAGCGCGACCATGTGACCGTGCTGGGCTATCTGTTTTTCGTCGGCGACGCGCGGCGCACCACGCTGCCCTACGAGGCAGGCTCCCGGGAAGGGCACGACTGGTACCGCCTGCGCCGCGAGGCGGCGATGGATACCGCCTCCGTGTTGCGCCTGGCCGAGGCCGCCCAGGATCTGTACGGTTTCCGGGACTTCAAGCTCAAGGGCGGCGTGCTGGCCGGCGCCGAGGAGGTCGCCACGGTGACCGAGCTGGCGCGGCGTTTCCCCGGAGCACGCGTGACCATCGACCCCAATGGCGCCTGGTCGCTGCGCGAAGCCGTCGAGCTGTGCCGCCCGCTGCGCGGCGTGCTGGCCTACGCGGAGGATCCCTGCGGCGCCGAGGACGGCTACAGCGGGCGCGAGGTGATGGCCGAGTTCCGCCGCGCCACCGGCCTGCCGGTGGCCACCAACATGGTGGCCACCAACTGGCGCGAGCTCGGCCACTCCACCCTGCTCGGCGCGGTGGACATCCCGCTGGCCGACCCTCACTTCTGGACCTTGTCGGGGGCTGTGCGGGTGGCCGAGCTGTGCGACGACTGGGGCCTGACCTGGGGTTGCCACTCCAACAACCACTTCGACGTCTCCCTGGCCATGTTCACCCACGTGGGGGCCGCGGTGCCGGGCCGGCCCACGGCCATCGACACCCACTGGATCTGGCAGGAAGGCCAGGCGCTGACCCGCGATCCCCTGCGCATCGAGGGCGGACGCATCGCCGTGCCGCAGCGCCCGGGCCTGGGGGTCGAACTCGACATGCAACGCGTCGAGCAGGCGCATCGGCTGTATCGCAGTCTTCCGGCCGGCGGGCGCGACGACGCCGCGGCCATGCGTCAACTCCTTCCCGGCTGGAGCTTCGAGCGCAGGCGCCCCGCCATGGTCCGTTGAATCGTTCCCCACACCCCCTTTCCATGAACCCCGCATCCTCCGCCGCCGCCTCGCGCAGCCCCGTGGTGACCGAATTGCGCGTCGTGCCGGTGGCCGGCCGCGACAGCATGCTGCTCAACCTCAGCGGCGCGCACGGTCCCTGGTTCACCCGCAACATCGTGCTGCTGCGCGATGACTGCGGACGCACCGGCCTGGGGGAGGTGCCGGGCGGCGAGGCCATCCGGCGCACGCTCGAGGATGCGCGCGCCCATGTGCTGGGGCGCCCGATCGGCGAATACAACGCCATGCTGCAGGCCATGCGCGTGGCCTTCGCGGAGCGCGACCGTGGCGGCAGGGGGGCGCAGACCTTCGACCTGCGCGTGGCCATCCACGCCGTCGCCGGCATGGAATCGGCCTTGCTGGACCTGCTGGGCCAGTTTCTGGAATGCCCCCTGGCCGCGCTGCTTGGCGAGGGGCAGCAGCGCGACGCCGTGGACGTGCTGGGCTATCTGTTCTACGTGGGCGAGCGCGCTCGCACCCCGCTGGACTACCGTTCCGAGCTGGATGCCGAGGATGACTGGCTGCGCCTGCGCAACGAGCCCGCGCTGGACCCCCAGGCCGTGGTGCGTCTGGCCGAGGCCGCGCAGGCGCGCTACGGATTCCAGGATTTCAAGCTCAAGGGCGGGGTGTTCGACGGCGCCGCCGAAATGGAGGCGGTGCTCGCCCTGCACGAGCGCTTTCCCGAGGCGCGCATCACCCTCGACCCCAACGGCGCCTGGTCGCTGGCCCAGGCGGTGAGCCTGTGCCGTGACCAGCACGAGGTGCTGGCCTATGCCGAGGACCCCTGCGGCGCCCAGGACGGTTATTCCGGGCGCGAGGTCATGGCCGAGTTCCGCCGGGCCACCGGCTTGCCCACGGCCACCAACATGGTGGCCACCGACTGGCGCCAGATGGCCCACGCGATCCAGTTGCAGTCGGTGGACATTCCGCTGGCAGACCCCCATTTCTGGACCCTGCAGGGCTCGGTGCGCGTGGCCCAGCTCTGCGACATGTTCGGGCTCACCTGGGGTTCGCACTCGAACAACCACTTCGACATCTCGCTGGCCATGTTCACCCACGTGGCCGCCGCGGCGCCCGGGCGGGTCACCGCCATCGACACCCACTGGATCTGGCAGGACGGCCAGCGCCTGACCCGCGAGCCCCTGCGCATCGAGGGCGGCCGCATTCGCGTGCCGCAGCGCCCGGGCCTGGGCGTGCGCATCGACGAGCTCGAGCTGCAGCGCGCGCACGAGGCCTATCTGCGCCTGGGCGAAGGCTCGCGCGACGACGCCGCGGCGATGCAGTTCCTGGTGCCGGGCTGGCGCTTCGATCCCAAGCGCCCCTGCCTGCTGCGCTGAGCGCCGCGGCCCCGGCATCCCGCCGGGTTTCAAGCCAGGCGGCGCCGCAGCATGCGCTGCCACTGGCCGCCGGCCAGCGCGGTGCCCGCAAGAATCGTGGCGCAGCCCAGCAGCATGGGCAGGGTGATGGCCTCGTGCAGGAACAGGCGGCCCCAGAGCATGCCGAACACGGGGATGAGAAAGGTCACCGAGGCCGCGTAGGCCGCGCCCACCTGCACCAGCAGGCGAAAGTACAGCGCGTAGGCCACGGCGGTGCACAGCACGGCCAGCGCCAGCACATAGGCCCAGATCACCGGTGGCACCGGGGCGGCAGGCCACAGCGCCGCCGCGGGCAGCGCCAGCATCAGCGCGGCGAAGCCCTGGCTGGCGAAGGCTGTCAGCACCGGGTCCACCTGGCTCAGGTGGCGCCGCGCGTATTGCGCGGCGAATCCGTAGGACATAGGGGCCAGCAGCACGAAGCCGGCCGCGAACAGGGAGCTCGCGGGCCCCGTGTCGGCCTGGCCGGCGACCAGCAGCACCACGCCGCCCAGGCCGATGGCCAGCCCGAGCACCTGGGCGCGGGACACGGCGGCCCCGAAGGCCAGCGCGCCCAGCAGCGCGGCCCACAGCGGGGTGGTGGCGTTGAGGATGGATTCATAGCCCGCGCCCAGGTGCACGGCGCCCGCGGCGAACAGGGAGAAGGGCAGGGCGGAATTGCTCAGGCCCACGATGGCCAGCGGCCGCCAGTGGCGGCGCAATTGCTCGCGCCGGCGTGCGCTGTGCAGCACCGGCAGCAGCACCAGCGCGGCGATGCCCACGCGCAGCTCGATCAGCGGCAGCGCGCCCAGCACCGGCGCGCACAGGCGCAGGAACAGGAAGGAGCCGCCCCAGATGGCGGCGAGCAGCAGGAGTTCGAAAAGCGCCATGATCCGAGTGGGAGCCGGTTTGGGGGTGGGATGCCGCACTGTAGCCCCCGCCGGCCCGGTGGTCTGGCCGAAAACGGACCTGCGCCTGGGCGGCGAGCGCGCCTCGCCCGGTCCGCAGAGGCGCGAAGGCGAAAAAACGCCGCCCCCGAGGGGCGGCTTGCTCAGGTCGTGCGGTGGGTCAGCCGAGTTCCTCGTACAGCGGGAGGGTCAGGAATTCGATGAATTCCTTCGACGTGGCCATGTGCTCGAAAATCCGCGCCGCCTTGTCGAACTGGCCTTCGGCGCCCGTGGCCTTGACCTTGGCCAGCTCCTCGGGGATCAGCGCGCGAACCATGTCCGCGCTGACCTTGCGGCCGTCGTCCAGCACGCCCTTGGGACTGTGGATCCACTGCCAGACCTGGCTGCGCGAGATCTCGGCCGTGGCGGCATCTTCCATCAGGTTGTGGATGGGCACGGCGCCGCTGCCTGCCAGCCATGCGCCCAGGTAATGGATGCCCACGTTGACGTTGTTGCGCAGGCCGGCCTCGGTGATGGGCGACTCCGGACGGAAATCCAGCAGGTCGGCGGCGCTGACCTTCACGTCCTCGCGAGTCTTGGAGAACTGGTTCGGCTTGTCGCCAAGCACGGCCACGAATTCCTCCATGGCCGGGCCCACCAGCCCCGGGTGGGCCACCCAGCCGCCGTCGTAGCCGTCGGTGGCGTCGCGGCGCTTGTCGGCGCGGATGCCCTCCATGGCCTTGGCGTTCTTCTCCGGATCGTTCTTGATCGGGATCAGCGCGCTCATGCCCCCGATGGCGGGAGCGCCGCGGTGGTGGCAGGTCTTGAGCAGCAGTAGCGCGTAGGCGCGCATGAAGGGCGCGGTCATGGTGATCAGCGCGCGGTCGGCGAGGCAGAAATCGCGGTCGCTCTTGAACTTCTTGATGGCGCTGAAAATGTAGTCCCAGCGCCCGGCGTTCAGCCCGGCGCTGTGCTCGCGCAGTTCGTAGAGGATCTCGTCCATCTCGAAGGCCGCGGTGATGGTCTCCACCAGCACCGTGGCCTTGATGGTGCCGCGGGGCAGGCCCAGCGCCTCCTGCGCGGCCACGAACACGTCGTTCCACAGACGCGCTTCGAGATGGCTCTCCATCTTGGGCAGGTAGAAGTACGGGCCCGCGCCGCGCGCCAGCTGCTCGCGCGCGTTGTGGAACAGGAACAGGCCGAAGTCGAACAGGCCGCCGCTCACGCGCTGGCCGTCGACCAGCACGTGCTTCTCGTCCAGATGCCAGCCGCGCGGGCGCACCTGCAGCACGGCGATCTTGTCGTTCAGGCGGTAGGTCTTGCCGTTCTGCTCGAGCACGATCTCGCGGCGCACGGCCTGCGACAGGTTGATCTGGCCGCGGACCTGGTTGTCCCAGTTCGGGGTGTTGGCGTCCTCGAAGTCGGCCATGTAGCTGTCGGCCCCCGAGTTGAACGCGTTGATGATCATCTTGCGGTCGACCGGGCCGGTGATTTCCACGCGGCGGGTCTGCAGCGCCGGCGGCACCGGCGCGATGCGCCAGTCGCCTTCGCGCACGGAGCGCGTCTCGGCGAGGAAATCGGGGCGCTCGCCGGCGTCCAGGCGCTTGGCGCGCTCGACCCGTGCGGCCAGCAGTTGCTGGCGCCGCGGCTCGAACTTGCGGTGCAGCGCGGCGACGAAGCCCAGCGCCTCGGGGCTGAGCACGGAATCGAATTCGGGGTTGTGCGGCGCCGTGATGGTCACGCCCGCCGGCAGTTGGGACTGCTGCATGCGAATCTCCAGGGTTTCGATCTCTTATGAATAGTCGGGACAGATCGTGTCCCAAGGGGCGCCGGCGCGGCGCCGCCGTGCCGGCAGGGTGGTATCCCCGGCACGGAACGTTCCAGATCGATATTAGACACCAGAGCGCGATTCGCGCCTTGGGAGCGTGGCGACCATGCTGCGGCGCATCAACCCAGGGTCTCGCGCCATGCCCGCCAGGCTTGTGCCCCCAGGTACAGCGCGAAGCTGAGCGCCGCGATCCAGGTGCTGGCGGGCCAGCCGATGGCGTAGGACGCTTCCAGGCCCGCCCAGGCGATGCCCAGGCCGAGCAGCATGGACAGCAGCACGCCCGCGCCCAGCCGGCGGGTCAGCGCCTGGGCCGCCGCGGGCGGGCCGACCAGGAAGGCGAAAATCAGCAGCGCGCCGATCACCGGCACCGCCACCGCCACGGTGGCCGCCAGCAGCAGCGCGAACAGCAGGTCGAGCAGGTTCACCGGCACGCCGCGGGTGCGCGCCATGTCGGGGTTCAGGCTGGCCAGGCACAGGGGCCGGTACACCAGCGCCAGGCCGAGCAGGGCGCCGGCCGCCACCAGCAGGGACAGGCGCGCCTGCCCGGAGCTGATGCCCACGATGCTGCCAAAGAGAATACTCATGGCCGACTGCGCGTTGCGGGTGTACAGGCTGAGGAACAGCACCCCCAGGCCCAGCGCGAACATGAGCACCATGCCGATGCCCACGTCGCGCTGGCGCAGGCGCCGCCCGGCCAGCGCCAGTGCCACGCCGGCGGCCAGCGTGAAGGCGAACAGCCCGAGGTAGGGGCTGAGCCCGAGCACGATGGCGCCGGCGGCGCCGGCGAAGCCGATGTGCGACAGCGCGTGGGCGGCGAAGGTCTGGCGCCGCAGCGTGACGAAATAGCCCACGGCCGCGGCGGCAGCGCCGATGCTGCCGGAGGCCAGCAGGGCCTGGCGCATGAAGGCGTAGTCGAGCCCGAGGATCAAGGCGCATCCCCCGCGGTGTGCCGCGCCCGCTCGCGCCCTGGCTCCTGCGAGGGAGCGTGGGAGTGGTCGTGCGCGTGGTCGTGCGCGTGGTCGTGGCAATGCCCGCCGTCCTCCGCCATGAAGCCGCGAGCCGGGTGGATGAACACGTAGCCGTCATGGCGCGCCACGCGCATGGGCAGGCCGTACAGGTCGCTCAGCGCGACCGGCTCGATGACCTGCTCCACGCTGCCCAGGCGCCCGCGTCCGCCGGCCAGGTACAGCACGCGGTCCATCACCCCCAGCAGGGGGTTGATGTCGTGCGCGCTGAGCAGCACGGTCAGGCCCTGCCGCTGGCGCAGTTCGCGCACCAGGTCGAGCACGCCGCGCTGGGAGCGCGGGTCCAGGTTGGCCAGCGGCTCATCGAGCAGCAGCATGCGCACCGGGTTCACCAGGGCCTGGGCGATGCACACGCGCTGACGCTCGCCACCCGAGAGCTCGTCCATGCCGCGCTGCGCCAGGTGTGCGGCGGCCGCCGCCTCCAGGGCCTTGGCCACGGCGTCGGCGCGCTGTGCGCGCAGGGCTGGGGACAGGCTCATGCCCCAGCGCTCCCCGCGCCAGGCGCTGGCCACGAAATCCCGGGCCCGCAGCCGTGCGTAGGCCCCGTCGGGCACTCCCTGCGCCACGTAGCCGATGCTGCGCCGCGCCTGCGCGGGTGTGCCGCCGAACAGGCGCAACTCGCCGCGGCGCACCGGAAGCAGCCCGGCCAGCGCCTGCAGCAGCGAGGTCTTGCCCGCTCCGTTGCTGCCGAACAGACCCACCACCTGACCCGGCGCGATATGCAACTCGAGCTCAGCCAGCACTTCGCGCGCACCGCGCGCGAGACACAGGCCCCGGGCCAGCACGGCCGGGGCGGCGTCGGTTGCGGGTTCGGGGGCTGGCGCGGGGGCCATGCGGGGGCCGTACGGGGCGGGCTGGGGGTGAGGAGCGCGGAGCATCGATCATAATGCAAGCCGATTGCATAAAGCGCCGTGGCCGCGCGAGCCGCGCGCTTTGCGACAATACCCTCATGAGCTCGATCGCGAACGACACTTTCCTGCGGGCGCTGCTGCGCCAGCCCACCGAATTCACCCCCGTGTGGCTGATGCGCCAGGCCGGGCGGTACCTGCCCGAATACAACGCGACACGCTCGCGCGCCGGCAGTTTCCTGGGACTGGCCACCAGCCCGGATCTGGCCACCGAGGTGACGCTGCAGCCCCTGGAACGCTGGAGCCTGGATGCGGCGATCCTGTTCTCCGACATTCTCACCGTGCCCGACGCCATGGGACTGGGGCTGCGCTTCGCCGCGGGCGAGGGGCCGCGCTTCGAACATGCGCTGCGCACCGAGGCGCAGATCCGGGCGCTGCAGGTGCCCGACCTGGAACGCCTGCGCTACGTGTTCGATGCCGTGGCGCAGATCCGCCGCGCGCTCACCCACGACGGCGTGCAGCGCGTGCCGCTGATCGGCTTCGCCGGCAGCCCCTGGACCCTGGCCTGCTACATGGTCGAGGGCCAGGGCAGCGACGACTGGCGCCAGACCAAGACCCTGATGTATTCCCGCCCGGACCTGATGCACCACATCCTGCGCATCAATGCGCAGGCGGTGGCGGCCTACCTGAATGCCCAGATCGAGGCCGGCGCGCAGGCCGTGATGGTGTTCGACTCCTGGGGCGGGGCACTGGCCGACGGCGCCTTCCAGGAATTCTCCCTGCACTACAGCCGGCAGGTGCTGGCCGCGCTGCGGCGCGAGCACGAGGGACGGCGTATTCCTGCGATCCTGTTCACCAAGGGTGGCGGACCCTGGCTGCGCGAGATGAGCGAGTCCGGCGCGGATGCGCTGGGGGTGGACTGGACCGTCAACCTGGCCCGGGCGCGCGAACTGGTGGGCAAGCGCGTGGCGCTGCAGGGCAATTTGGACCCGGCGGTGTTGTTCGCGCCGCCGCAGCACATCGAACGCGAGGTGCGCGCCGTGCTGGACAGTTTCGGCCCGATCTCGGCGAGCGAGGCCGCCGGGCATGTGTTCAACCTCGGGCACGGCATTTCGCAGTTCACCCCGCCCGAGCATGTGGGCGTGCTCGTGGATACCGTGCACGCGCACAGTCGCGGCCTGCACCAGGCTGGAGCGTGAATCCACGCGTTCCAGCGGGGGCAACGACCCAAATTGGCCCTGTTGTCAAGCCTGAGGCACCGATTTATACACACCGTGCCCGTTTTTAGGACATAGACGCCAGTTTCCAGACCTTACTTCAGGATGGGTCATTCAACACATTGATTTGCAAGGATTTTTCCTTCATTTGTGCGGAGCGACATGATGTGTGCCTGCGGTTATCCACAGATCTCGACATGACGAGGCTCCGCTCTATGCACAAAGTTATCCACAGATTGGGGATTCCCCTGATCTCCGCAGGGCCAGCACGCCACGAAGCCCCGCGCGAGGCGAGCCGTCACTCACATGCCTGTGTCGGAGCGGGGCGCCACTCGTGGTAAACCCGCAGGCAGCGGGGCTTTTCCCGGAGCAGCCGGAGGGCTCTGCCGCCTGGCGTCTGCAGGTGGCGGTCGATGCCCCAATCTGGGGCGCACTGGACTATTGCGCCGAAGGTGAACTGGCGCCCGGCACCGTGGTTCGCGTGCCCCTGGGACGTCAGCTGGTCTGCGGCATCGTGCTGCAGGCGCAGCCCCTGGCGCCCGCGGAGGCCGCCGGTCTCAAGGCGCTGCGGGAGGCCTGCGACGCGCTGGCCCCGCTGGGGGCGGACTGGATCGAGCTCCTGCGTTTCGCCGCCGACTATTACCAGCGCCCGCTGGGCGAGCTGATGGCCGCCGCGCTGCCGGGCTGGTTGCGCGAACAGGGGGCGCAGGCCGTGCAGCGCCGACTGCAGGCCGCGAGCCGGGCGGGCCTGCGCTATGCGCTGAGTGCCGCCGGGCGCGAGCAGCTGCCGCTCGGGCTGGGTCGGCGCAGCACGGCGCTGTGGCGCCTGGCCGAGGCGCTCGGACTGCCTGGGCCGGGGCAGCCGACCGGGCAGGAGCCCGCGGCCGCGCCGGAGCAGGCGCAGGGGCGGGAGGCCCCACCTCCCTCGCTGGACGAGGCCGGGGCGCGCCGCCTGCATCCGCGCGGCGCGGCCTTGCTGCGGGAATGGGCGCTCAAGGGCTGGCTGGTGGAACTGCCGCCCCAGCGGGCATGCGCCGATCCGGCCGGCCCGGCGCTGAGCCTGCACGCCGAGCAGGAGCAGGCCCTGCGGGCCCTGGCGCAGCAGCAGGGTTTCGGGGCGCAGTTGTTGTTCGGCGTGACCGGAAGCGGCAAGACCGAGGTCTACCTGCGCGCGGTGCAGCGCGTGCTCGAGCGCGACCCCCGGGCCCAGGCGCTGGTGCTCACGCCGGAGATCAATCTCACCCCCCAGCTGCTCCGGCGCTTCGCCGAGCGCTTCCCCGGCGAGCGCCTGGCGCTGTTGCACAGCGGCCTGGCCGAAGCCGAGCGCTTCGATCACTGGGCCGCCGCCCACGACGGGCGCGCGCGCATCGTGCTGGGCACGCGCCTGGCGGTGCTGGCCAGCCTGCCGGGTCTGGCGCTGGTGGTGGTCGACGAGGAGCATGACCCTTCCTACAAGCAGCAGGAGGGGGCCCGCTATTCCGCGCGCGACCTCGCGGTGTGGCGGGCACGCCAGCGCGGTGTCCCCGTGCTGCTGGGATCGGCCACGCCCTCGCTGGAGTCCTGGCATGCCGCCACCCAGGGGCGCTACGGCCTGTTGCGCATGCAGCAGCGCGCCAGCGGCGTGCTGCCTCGCGTGCGCCTGCTGCCCAGCCACCATGACCCCCTGCTGCGTGCCGGCGGACCGATCGGGCAGATCCTGTTCGATGCCATCACGCAGCGACTGCAGCAGGGCGAGCAGAGCCTGCTGTTCCTGAATCGCCGCGGTTACGCCCCGGTCCTGTGCTGCCCCGACTGTGGCTGGAAGTCCGACTGCCCGCATTGCGACGCGCATCTGGTCTACCACCGCAACGACCGCAGCCTGCGCTGCCATCACTGCGGGCACCGCGAGGCCGTGCCGCGCGCCTGTCCCGACTGCGGCAGCCTCGACCTGCAACCCCTGGGGCGCGGAACGCAGCGCGTGCAGGAGGCGCTGGCGGCGCTGTTCCCGCAGGCGCGCATTGCCCGCATCGATGCCGACACCGCCTCGCGCAAGGGCCAGGCGGAGGCCGGCTTCGCGCAGGTCCACGCGGGTGAGGTGGACATCCTGGTGGGCACCCAGATGGTCACCAAGGGCCACGACTTCCAGCGCGTCAGCCTGGTCGCGGCGCTCAATCCCGACGCCGGACTGTTCAGCCATGATCCGCGCGCGCCCGAGCGCCTGTTCGCGCAACTCGTGCAGGCGGCCGGACGCGCCGGGCGCGCCGCGGGCTCCACGCTGGCGCCCGAGATGCTGGTGCAGACGGCCTATCCGGAGCATCCCCTGTACCAGGCGCTGCAGCGCGACGACTACGCCGGTTTCGCCGAACGGGAATTGCTGGAGCGCAAGCGCGCCGGAATGCCGCCCTTCAGCTTCCAGGCGCTGCTGCGCGCCGAGCATGCGCGCGAGCAGCGCGTGCAGGAGTTCGCCGAACAGGCGGCCGGGCTGGCGGCAGCCCTAGCCGCCGAGGGCTCGCCCACGGTGTATCCGCCGGTGCCGGCGAGCCTGGCCCGGCTGGCGGGCGTGCATCGCCTGCAACTGCTCGTGGAGGCCCCGCGCCGCGCCGTGCTGCACGCCTTTCTCGCGCGCTGGCGCGAGGCCCTGCAGGCACTGCGCGGCGGCGTGCGCTGGGCGATCGACGTCGACCCTACGGAATTCTGAGAGGCCGCCAGCGCCGGGCGCGGCCCGGCGCTGGCGGCCACCCACCCGGCTCAGTGCGGAAGGGCCGCGCCCAGGGGCGCCGCGCGCGAGGCCGGCGCGGCCTGCGCCGCGGCGCGCCACTCCTGCAGCAAGGCCTCCCACTGGGGCAGCACCTGCTCCATGCTGCGCTGCTTCACCGGCCCGTAGCCGGCGATGCGCGAGGGCAGTTCGGCCACGCGCACGGCCAGATCCAGGTTGTCGGCTCGCAGCTGGCCCAGCAGTTGCTCCACCGTGTCGCGGTAGCGCTGGATCAGCGCGCGCTCGGCGCGCCGCTCCTCGCTGCGCCCGAAGGGGTCGAAGGCGCTGCCGCGCAGCACCTTGCCGTGGCGCAGCAGGCGCAGCGCCGTGCCCATCCAGGGGCCGAACTCGATCTTGCGCGGGCGCCCGTCGGGTCCGGGGCGGCTGAACAGCGGCGGCGCCATGTGGTAGCGCAGCTTGAAATCGCCGTCGAACTGTTCGCGCAGCGCCTTGGCGAAGGAGGGGTCGCTGTGCAGTCGCGCGACCTCGTACTCGTCCTTGTAGGCCATGAGCTTGAACAGCGTGCGCGCCACGGCTTCGCTCAGGCGCTTGCTGCCCAGGGCCGATTCGGCCTGGGCCACGCGGTTCACCAGTTCCTGGTAGCTGCTGGCGTAGGCGGCGTTCTGGTAGCCGACGAGAAATTCGCTGCGCGTGCGCACCAGCTCGTCCAGTCCGGGGCGGCGCGCGAAGGCGATGACCTGCTCGGTGGCACCCAGCGCGGCCAGCTGCTGCGGATGCGCCGCCGCCTGGCGTCCCCACTCGAAGGCCGCCTTGTTCTGCGCCACCGCGACCTCGTTGAGCTCGATGGCGCGCAGCAGGGATTCGCGGCGCAGCGGGATCCAGCCTTTCTGCCACGCGAAGCCCAGCATCATCGGGTTGGCATAGATGCTGTCGCCCAGCACGCGCCGCGCCAGAGCGTCGGCATCGAAGCCGGCCACCTGCTGCGCGCCCACGGCCTGCTCCAGCGCCTGGTGGCAGGCCGCGGCCGGGAATTGCCACTGCGGCTGGTGCACCAGCGCCGCGGTCGGTGCGCCATGGGTGTTGAGCGCGATGAAGGTGCGGTCCTTGCGCACCCGCGCCAGGGTCTCGCGGTCGGCGGCGACGATGGGATCGCAGCCCAGCACCAGCTCGGCCTCGGCCATCGCGATGCGCGTGGTGTGGATCTGCGCCGGATCGTCGGCGATGAGCACGTGGCTCCAGGTCGCGCCGCCCTTTTGCGCCAGGCCCGCGGCATCCTGCGTGACGATGCCCTTGCCCTCGATGTGCGCGGCCACGCCCAGCAACTGGCCGATGGTGATGACCCCGGTGCCGCCGATGCCGGCCACCAGGATGCCGTAGTTGCCTCCGCCGGCGCGGTCGGCCTTCACCGGATCGGGCACCTGCGGCTCGACCAGCGCGGGCAGCGCCTCCAGGCTGGGCGCGGCGGCCGCGGCGGCCTTGCGGGGCTTGGCACCCTCCAGCGACACGAAACTCGGGCAGAAACCCTTCAGGCAGGAAAAGTCCTTGTTGCAGCTGCTCTGGTTGATGGTGCGCTTGCGCCCGAATTCGGTGTCCAGGGGTTCGACCGACAGGCAGTTGCTCTGCTCCGAGCAATCCCCGCAGCCTTCGCAGACCAGCGGGTTGATGGCCACGCGCCGATCGGGCTCGGCCATGGTTCCGCGCTTGCGGCGGCGGCGCTTCTCGGTGGCGCAGGTCTGGTCGAAGATCAGCACCGTGGTGCCGGCGACCTCGCGCAGCCGGCGCTGCACGTGGTCGAGCTCATCGCGGTGCTGCACGCTCACGCCGGGGGCGAGGTCGCGCACCTCGCGGTATTTCTCGGGCTCGTCGCTGAGCACGACGATCTCGCGCACGCCCTCGGCGTGCAGCTCGCGACTGATCTGCCCCACGCTGAGCTGGCCCTCCACGGGCTGCCCGCCGGTCATCGCCACGGCGCCGTTGTAGAGGATCTTGTAGGTGATGTTCGCGCCGCTGGCGATGGCCTGGCGGATGGCCAGCAGCCCGGAGTGGTAGTAGGTGCCGTCGCCGAGGTTGGCGAACACGTGCTTGTCGGTGGTGAACGGCGCCTGACCCACCCAGGCCGCGCCTTCGCCGCCCATCTGGCTGAAGGTGGAGGTGGAGCGATCTATCCACACCACCATGTAGTGGCAGCCGATGCCGGCCATCGCGCGCGAGCCTTCCGGCACGCGGGTGCTGGTATTGTGGGGGCAGCCGGAACAGAACCATGGCGGGCGCTTCTCGCTGGGCGGCGCCTCGGCCAGCGCGCGCTCCTTGGCCTCGATCAGCGCCACGCGCTCGCGCACCCGGCGTTGCAGGTCCTGCGGCGCCTGGGCCAGCAGCCCCAGGCGCTCCAGGCGCGAGGCGATGGCGCGCGCGATCACCGCGGGGTTCAGGTCGGCCTTGGCCGGAAGCAGCCAGTTGTCGCCGGGGTTGGCCTGGCTCCACTCGCCGCCGCTGCGATCGCCGGGCGTCTCGTTGAACTTGCCGATCACGTTCGGACGGACGTCTTCTCGCCAGTTGTACAACTCTTCCTTGAGCTGGTACTCGATGATCTGGCGCTTCTCTTCGATAACTAGGATTTCCTGCAGCCCCGTGGCGAACTCACGGGTGATGTGGGCTTCCAGGGGCCACACCACCGCCACCTTGTGCACGCGCAGGCCCAGCTGGGCGCAGGCCCTTTCGTCCAGCCCGAGGTCGGCCAGCGCCTGGCGCGTGTCGTTGTAGGCCTTGCCCGAGGCCATGAGCCCCAGGCGCGCGTTCGGGCTGTCGATCACCGTGTGGTTCAGGCGGTTCGCGCGCACGTAGGCCAGCGCCGCGTACCACTTCACGTCCATCAGGCGCGCTTCCTGGCTCAGCGGGTCGTCGGGCCAGCGGATGTGCACCCCGCTCTCGGGCATGGGGAAATCCTCGGGCAGGATGATGCGCACCCGCTCGGCCGATACGTCCACCGAGGCCGAGGATTCGACGACTTCCTGGATGGTCTTCATGCCGGCCCACAGGCCGCTGTAGCGGCTCATCGCCAGCGCATGCAGGCCCAGGTCCAGGATGTCCTGCACGTTGCTGGGGAAGAACACCGGGAAGCCCACGGCCTTGAACACGTGGTCGCTCTGGTGCGCCGCGGTGGAGCTCTTGGCGACATGGTCGTCGCCGGCCACCGCGATGACCCCGCCGTGGCGCGCGGTACCGGCCATGTTGGCGTGCTTGAACACGTCGCCGCAGCGGTCCACGCCCGGGCCCTTGCCGTACCAGATGCCGAACACGCCGTCGAAGCGCTTGCTCTGGGGGTACAGATCCAGTTGCTGGCTGCCCCACAGCGCGGTGGCTGCGAGTTCCTCGTTGACCCCCGGCTGGAACACGATGTCGTGCTCGGCCAGCAGCTTGCGCGCCTTCCACAGCGCCTGGTCGTAGCCCCCCAGGGGCGAACCGCGATAGCCGCTGATGAAGCCCGCGGTGTGCAGGCCGGCGAGCTGGTCCCGCTTGCGCTGCAGCAGCGGCAGGCGAACCAGCGCGTGGATGCCGCTCATGAAGGCGCGGCCGGATTCCAGGGTGTACTTGTCGTCGAGACGGATCGTCTCCAGGGCCCGACGGACGGCTTCGGGCAGCGCTGCGTTCATGGCGCCTATCTCCTCAGTGTGCGACTCGATGCGCAACGGCCGTCCCCTGCCACGGTGGTGGCAGGTGGTTCGCGACTGGCTCGGCAGGGTGGCGCCGCGCCCGCCACGGAGCAGGCTTCGTGGGCCCGCCCTGCGGTCGTCTCTCAGCCGGGCATCCTAGTCGGCCGCCCGCCGCTTGCCAACCGGAGCGCTACCTAGCATCCCGGAGCAGGCCGCTACGGCCGGGCGGTCACTCAGCGCTGCTCCAGGCACAGCACCGCGCTGCCCGGACTGCGCAGATTGGTGATGGTGGCCTGGCGACCCTTGAACCACACCTGCACTTCGCCGTTGGCATAGCGCGCGCCGTCGGCGGCCACCGTCTGCTCGAGCTGCAGCACGCCCAGTGCCGTGCTCATGGTCACGCTGACGTCGCCGAAACTGGCCAGGAAGGAGGTGCCGTCATTGCACACGTAGCGCGTCGCCCCGGGCGGCATCGCGGCGGGTTGCGAGGCCGAGGCGGCCGGGGTCGAAGCCGGGAGGGCGGGGGCGGAAGCGCCCGTGGGGCCCGCGGGTGCCGCCGGAGCGGAGGCGGAGGAAGGCGCGGAGCTTGCCGCGGGAGCGGAGGCGCCGGGCAGCGCCGGCAGGCTGGCGGCGCTGGCGGGCGCCAGCGGCTGCACCTCGACGCCCGGCGTGGGCTGCAGGCCCTGCGCCTGCGCCGCCGGTTGCGCGGGCACGCTGGCCGGGCTGACCGAAGGGGCGGGTGCCGGAGCCGAGGCGGGGTGCAGCACCACCACCGGCGCGGGGCCGTTGAGCGAGACGGTCTCGCAACCGCCCAGCAGGCCCAGGGCGGCCGCCGCGGCCAGGGCCAGTGCATTGCGCGGAATGTGCCGGTGTGCGTTGCGCGCAGCGCGCATTCTCGTGTTGGAGGTCGAGACAGGCATCGAAGCGGACTCCTTGGCGGCGGGTTGCATGCATTACACCAGATCGATCATGGGGCGGCGGCGGCAGTGTCGGGCTGCGCGCGGGGCAGCAGGATCCACATGCGGCCCGGCGACTGCATGCGTCCGGCGGCGTCCCCGGCGGCGTCGCCCGTGCCGAAGAACAGGTCGGCGCGCAAGGGGCCCTGGATGGCGCCGCCCACGTCCTGCGCGAACACGAGGCGCCGCAGCGGCTGGCCGGCCACGCGGGTGCTCAGCCACAGGGGCATGCCCAGCGCCAGCAGCTTCTTGTCCACGGCGACGCTGCGCAGGGCCGTCAGCGGAACGCCCAGCGCTCCCAGCGGCCCGCGCTGGGGCTGCTGCAGGGGTGCGGCGTGGAAGAACACCACGCGCGGGTTGGCGTCCAGCATCTGCTGCACCCGCTCGGGATGAAGCTGCGCCCAGGCGCGGATGGTCTGCATGGTCACGGTGCCGCGCAGGTCGCCCTGGTCGAGCAGCCAGCGACCCACCGACTTGTAGGGCCAGCCGTTGTCGCCCGCGTAGCTCAGGCGCAACATGGATCCGTCCGGCAGACGCAGCAGCCCGGAGCCCTGGACCTGCAGGAACAGCGCGTCCACCGGGCTGCTCAGCCAGGCGACCACGTGGCGCCCGAGCTGTCGGCGCGCCTGCGCGTCGGCCTGGATCTGGGCGCGGCTCCAGAAGGGTTCCACGTGCACCTGGCCGTCGCCGTCGTCCACCCGGCGGCCGCGACGCACCTCGCCGCCAGCGCTGGCCGGCAGGTCCACGAGGTCGTCGGGAAGGCCCCAGAGCGGCACCACGTAGGGCCAGCCGCGGGTGGTCGAGCCGGCGAACACGGGTTCGTAATAGCCGGTGACCAGGCCCTGGTCGGCCCCGTCGGGCGCCAGCAGCTGCCAGGGCTGGAACCATTGTTCGAAGAAGGCGCGTTGCGCCGCGAGATCCGAGTCGGCGATCGACGCCGAGGCGGCGCAGGCGCGCGCCAGCAGCGCCACGCGGGCTCCGCAGTCGCGGCGCCAGGCGCGCCACAGCCCCTGGAAGTCGTCCGCCTCCCAGCCGGGCAGCTGGGCGAAGCTGGTCGCGCGCATGGGCAGGCCCGTGGCGGAGGCGGCCGGGGCGGGAGGCCGGACCGCGGCGGCCGAGGCCGCCGGGACAGTCGGCGCCGCCGCCACCGAGGCCGCCGAGCCGGCGCTCACCGGCGCGGGGCCCGTGCCGGGCCCGGGCGCCGTGGCGCAGGAGCCCAGCAGCATGCCGACGCCCAGCAGGCTCAGCAGCAGCGCGAACAGCCCGACCGGGCGCCGCGCGTGACGCGAGGCACTCGGAGACTGCGCAGGCCGGGTCATGCGCCGCCGCGGTGTCAATGCAGGGTCACGCCCGGCGGGATCAGCGCGAACTCCGGGATGGTCGCGTCGAACTGCGATCCGTCCTCGGCCACGCACAGGTAGCTGCCGCGCATGCTGCCGCTGGGCGTGCGCAGGCGCGTCCAGCTGGTGTACTCGAACACCTCGCCGGGGCGCAGCAGGGGTTGCTGGCCCACCACGCCCAGCCCGCGCACCTCCTCGGTGCGCCCCGATTCGTCGGTGATGACCCAATGCCGGGCGATCAGCTGGGCGGCGCGACTGCCGCTGTTGCGGATGCGCACGGTGTAGCTGTAGGCCCACAGGCCCTGCTGGACATCGGACTCGTCGGGCAGGAACGCGGGTTCCACCGCCACCGAGAATTGATAGGCATCCATGGTGGCGTCGATTGTAGACACGGCGCGTTCCGGGGATAGGGGGGGGCCTCCTAGAATGTGCGGACCATGACGACCTACCGCATCGCCCCCAGCATCCTGTCGGCCGATTTCGCCCGTCTGGGCGACGAGGTCCGCAGCGTCATCGACGCCGGCGCCGATTTCATCCACTTCGACGTGATGGACAACCACTACGTGCCCAACCTGACGGTGGGCCCGCTGGTGGCGCAGGCCGTCAAGCCCTATTGCAAGCGCTCCGACGGCACGCCGGTCCCGCTGGACGTGCATCTCATGGTCGAGCCCGTCGACGCGCTGGCGCAGATGTTCGCCAAGGCGGGGGCCGACATCATCAGCTTCCATCCCGAGGCCAGCCGCCATGTCGATCGCACGCTGCAGCTGATCCGCGACGCCGGATGCCGCGCCGGGCTGGTGTTCAACCCCGCCTCCAGCCTGGACGTGCTCGACCACGTCATGGACAAGGTCGACCTGGTGCTGATTATGAGCGTCAACCCCGGTTTCGGCGGGCAGAGCTTCATTCCCGAGGCGCTGCGCAAGACCGCCATGGTGCGCCAGCGCCTGGACGCCTACCGTGCGCAAGGCGGGCGCGAGGTGCTGCTGGAGGTCGACGGAGGCATCAAGGCCGAGAACATCGCGGCGGTGGCCGCGGCCGGTGCCGACACCTTCGTGGCCGGCAGCGCCATCTTCGGGCAGAAGGACTACCGCGCCGTCATCGACTCGATGCGTGCCGAACTGGCGCGGGTGGCATGACGGGCGCGCTTCGATCGGCGGGGGCTGCGCCCCTCGTGGCCGGCGTGCCCGTGCGCGCCGCGCTCGTCGACCTCGACGGCACGATGGTCGACACCCTGGGGGATTTCCTGGTCGCGCTGCGGGGCATGCTGCGCGAGCTCGGACTGGGGGATGTCACGCCCGAGCAGGTGGCCCGGCGCGTGGGCAAGGGTTCCGAACATCTGGTCGCCCAGGTGCTGCGCCTGCACCTGCCGGCGCAGCAGGCCGACGCGCTGCAGGAACAGGCGCTGAGCGTGTACCAGCAGCACTACGCGCTGGCCAACGGCCGCCACTCCGAGCTGTTTCCCGGAGTCGTCGAGGGGCTGCGGCGCCTGCGCGACGCGGGCCTGGCGCTGGCCTGCGTGACCAACAAGCCTGGCCTGCCCGCGCGCGAGCTGCTCGAGCGCAAGGGGCTGCTGGAGTTCTTCTCCGAGGTCGTCGGCGGCGACGCCTTCGAGCGCAAGAAGCCCGACCCGCTGCCCCTGCTGCGCACCTGCGAACGCCTGGGCCAGCCGCCCGCGCGCACCCTGATGGTGGGGGATTCGCAGAACGACGCGGCGGCCGCCGCCGCCGCCGGCTGTCCCGCGGTGCTCGCCACCTACGGCTACAACCACGGCGAGCCCATCCGTGCCACGCCGGCGCTGGCCTATTTCGACCGCCTGGACCAGCTGCCCCTGCAGCCGGCCTGAGCGCTCCGGCTCAGTTCGAGTCGTCGAAATGGCCCAGCAGGGCCTTCTTGAGGCGCTGCGAAGCCGGCCGCGGCCCCAGCCACACGCGCAGAAGGTTGTCGAAGAAATTCGCGTCGGCGTAGGGGGCCCCCTCGACCTGTCCGTTGATGCTGATCTGCATGCCCTTGCCGGGCACGTCGGTCAGCTCGACCACATCGCCCTCGCGCAGCTCGTGGCGATCGGCGAACAGACCACCCATGCGCGCCAGGCCGGTGATCATGGTGGCGAAATCGGCCGCGGGCACGTTGTTCTTGATGTCCTCGGTGAGCTTGTCGCCCAGTTCCTTGCCGCTGACGTCGCGCAGCATGACCAGGCGCATCAGCTTGGGCCCGGCCATGCCCAGCGCCGCATGGGCACTGTGCGTGGTGTGCGGAAGATAGAGCTCGGCGACATAGACCTTGAAGATCAGGAAGTAGCGCGTTCCCGCGCCGTTGAGCCGCAGTTGGCTGCTGCCGACCTGCGCGCTCGGCGGCACCACCACGCCGTGAAGCTTCAGGGGGCTCACCCCCGCGGTGGTCGGGGTCGACGCGGGCAGCGCCTGGCTGGCCGGAGCGGCGCCGGCCATGTCGGGCAGCGCCAGGCACAGGGGCAGGGACAGCAGCAGGGGCAGCGCAGCGCGGCGCGGCAGGCTGGATGGGCGGGGCAGGCGCATCGGGGCTCCTCGTGGTCAAAAAAGCGAACGATCGTTCGCATGGGGTCGGAGTGTGCCTGCATCGCGGCGCCTTGGCAATCGGCTGAAGCGCAAGCAGGCATGCGCGGGGATTTGCTAAAGTTCGCGCAGCTTGGGTATTGTCTGATTCCTGCACGCCCTGTCTGGGTACTCGTCGATGTTCGTCTCTCGCAAGCACGCATTGGGTTCGGTGGACCGGGGAGCCTGGCCCTGGCGCCGCTGCTGCTTGCGCCGCTGCGCGGCGTGACTGGCGGCGCGACGCGCCGCAGCCGAGACCGCCCGTCGCGGGCGGCATCTGACCATCCGGCGGCCGCACGGCCGCCAGCGAGCAAACCATGACCGAATCCGAATTCCAGGCCCTGGCCGACGCCGGCTACAACCGTATCGCGATGGTCTCGCAGGCCTTCGCCGACCTCGAGACTCCGCTGTCGCTGTACCTCAAGCTCACCGAGGGCGGCGCCGCGCGCAACACCTTCCTGCTCGAATCCGTGGTGGGTGGAGAGCGTTTCGGGCGCTATTCCTTCATCGGCCTGGCTGCCGGCACCGAGCTGCGCGTGAAGGGCGGCGTCACCCGCGTGCTGCGTGGCGGCGTCGAGGTGGAGCGTTCCGAACAACCCCCGCTGGCTTTCATCGAGGCCTTTCGCGCCCGCCACAAGGTGGCGCTGCCGCAGGGCATGCCGCGCTTTTGCGGCGGTCTGGCGGGGTACTTCGGCTACGACGCGGCGCGCTATATCGAGCCGCGCCTGCAGGCCTCGGCCCTGCGCAACCCGCGCCCGGATCCGCTGGACCTGCCCGACATCCTGCTGCTGCAGTGCGAAGAGCTGGCGGTGATCGACAATCTTTCGGGGCGCCTGAGCTTCATCGTCTATGCCGATCCGACGCAACCCGGTGCGCATGCGCGCGCGCAGGCCCGCCTGCACGAGTTGCGCGAGCTGCTGCGCGCCAGCGTGAAGGCGCCTGCCATGCCGCCCGCCGAGGTCACGCCGGTGGAGCATGAGTTCGAGCATGCCGACTATCTGCGCGCGGTCGTGCGCGCCAAGGAACTGATCGCCGCGGGTGATTTCATGCAGGTGCAGGTCGGGCAGCGCCTGCGCAAGCGTTTCGAGCAGTCGCCCCTGTCCCTGTACCGCGCGCTGCGCACCTTGAATCCCTCGCCGTACATGTACCTGTACAACTTCGGCGACTTCCAGGTGGTGGGCTCCTCGCCCGAGATCCTGGTGCGCCAGGAGGCCACGCCCGAAGGGCAGAAGGTGACCATCCGTCCGCTGGCCGGCACGCGCCCGCGGGGAGACAGCCAGGAGCGGGACCTGGCCAACGAGCGCGAACTGCTGGCCGACCCCAAGGAGCGCGCCGAGCATCTGATGCTCATCGACCTGGCGCGCAACGACCTCGGGCGCATCGCCCGCATCGGGACCGTGCAGGTGACCGAGGCCTTCGCCATCGAGCGCTATTCCCATGTCATGCACATCGTCAGCAACGTGGAGGGCCTGCTGCAACCCGGCCTGGGTGCGCTGGACGTGATGCGTGCCACCTTCCCGGCCGGCACCCTTTCCGGCGCGCCGAAGATCCGTGCCATGGAAGTGATCGACGAGCTCGAGCCCACGCGTCGCGGCCTGTACGGCGGTGCCGTGGGCTACTGGAGCTTTGCCGGGGACATGGACCTGGCCATTGCCATTCGCACCGGCATCGTCAAGTCCGGCTGGCTGTACGTGCAGGCGGCCGCCGGCGTGGTGGCCGACTCGGTGCCCGAGATGGAATGGCGCGAGACCGAGGCCAAGGCCCGCGCGGTGCTGCGCGCCGCCGAGCAGGTGCAGCAGGGCCTGGACGCCTGAGCGCGCGCACCCGGTCGCGCGCCGCACACCGCCCGGGCCATGGACGCGAGTTCGCGCGAGGGGGTACGCGGCGAGGCCGCGGGGGCCATGCTGTGGGGCGTGCAACTGGTGGCGGTGGCCGTCGCCGCGCCTTCGGTGCCGCCCTTGCTGCAGGCCACGCTGAGCAGCACGGCCTCGCTGTTCCTGATGTGGCTGTGGACCCGCTGGCGCCCCATCGCGGTGTTCGCCCAGGATGCCACGCTGACCCCCGGCATGGGCCTGGGCCTGCTGTTCAGCGCCCGCATGGCCATGCTGTACCTGGCGGTTCCCCATGTCGGCGCCGCCGCCGCGGTGGAGTTCAGCGCGGGCGCGCTGTTGCTGCAGGCCGCGCTGCGACGCGGCCTGCGCGCATGGCCGGCGATGCTGGCCGGCGTGCTGGTGGAACTGCTGCTGGCCGGCAGCCTGCCGCTGAGGGGCGTGGCCCCGGCCGCCTGCGCGGCGCTGGTCTGGGTAGCCCAGCAACGCCTGTTGCGCGACCCGCGCCTGGACCAGTGCGCGGGCGAGCAGTTCGTGTTCTACCAGCTCATCGGTGCTGCCGTGATCCTGCCCGTCGCCTCGGTGGTGGCGGGCGAGAACTGGCTGGTCCGCCCGGATGGCAGCGCATGGTGGGCGCTGGCCGCGCAGGTCGGATGCTGCATGCTCGCGCTCTCCCTGCTGTGGATCGCGCCGCGCGGCAGGCCACACCAGGGGGCCTTGCCCGCTCGCCTGTCCCTGGCCTCCGCCGCGGCCCTGCTGCTGCAGGCCCTGCTGGGAAGCCCGGCGCCCGGGGTTTGCTGGGGCGCGCTCGCCTTGCTGGCCGCCGGCGCGGCCTGGCTGCAGATGGCGCTCAGGGATCCAGGGGCCCGGGCCGGGGAATGAACTTCCAGGTGCGCGCCCGGTAGGCGGCGTATTCGGGCCAGCGTTGCAGCAGCAGGCGCTCCTCCATGGTCGACTTGCCCTGCAGCACGAGCAGCAGCGCTACCCAGGCCAGCAGCCGGGGCAGGTCGGCGGCGGCGACCGCCACCGCGGCCATCAGCAGCAACAGCGAGGTATACATGGGGTGGCGCATGCGCCGGTAGGGTCCGCCGGTGACCAGCCGGCCCGCCTGCCTGGGCTCGGGGCGGATGTTGAAATTGCCCGGGCGGTTCCAGGCCAGCACCCAGGCACCCAGCGCCAGCGCCGCAAGGCCCAGGGCCAGCGCGGCCGCGTGCAGGCGCCAGTGCGCCGGCCAGGCCAGCATCAGGGCCACGAGGCTGAACTGCGCCAGCACCCAGAGCTGCCCCTGGTTCACACTGTCCCTCATGCCGGGCCTCCAGCTCCGAGCCGGGCGGGACGCCCGGGAAACGACGTTTTCATGCAACGGATGGTAGCCCTCCAAGGGCCTCGCGTCCCCTGCAAGGGCAGCTTCAGGCGCGGAATCCACCGGGTTCAGGGTTTGCCAGGGGGGCTGGCGAGGCGCAAAATAGGGTCTGGACACAATCCTTCGTGCAGGCTTCTCCGATGCTTGATCCCACCGATACGGCGGCCGTACAACGCGCCGTGCAACGGGCCTTGAACCGTGATCTCCAGCCCGGAGAAATCCTGGTGCTGGGGCGCACCCACGAAGGACGCACCTTTCGACCCAGCGACTGGGCCGAGCGCCTGGCCGGCGTGATGTCGCGCTTCCGTCCCGTCGGGGCCGGTCACGCCGAAGAGCACCTGTGCTATTCGCCGCTGTGCATGCCCACGCTGGTCGACGGGGTGCGGGCGGTGGTGGTCAGCCGCGAGCTGGCCGACGTCGAGCCCATGGCCTACCAGTTCGTGCTGCGTTTCGCGCGCGACAACAACCTCGAGACCGTGCAGGCCTGCATGCTCGAGCTCGCCCCCGCGGGCCCGCCCGCCGGTGACCGGCCCGCGGCCGACGCCGGCGGATTGCGCGTGGCCTGAGGCCCCGAGCCAAGGCTCAGCGTGCCAGCTTGGCGCTGACCAGCCCTTTGGGGCTGGTCGGGTGTCGAGTGGCGAGGCGCCTGCGATGGAGGTGCAGTCGGCGTCAGGCCGAAGCCTGCCACCAGGCGGCCAGCAGCAGCGCGGGCACCAGCACCCATGCGCCCACGCCGGGCCAGGCACGGGCGGCCGCGTAGGCCGCGCCGGCCGAGGCCGCCACGGCGCCCGCGTTGCGCCAGTCGCCGAAGATCAGTTGCATCAGCTTTTTCATGCCCGACTCCCCGCGGCGGCCGCTGCCGGCAGGCGCAGCTGCGCCGCCAGCATGCGCCCGCACACCGCATAGATCGCGAACAGCAGCGGCAGCGTGACATCGCCCATGGGCCACGCGGCGCGCTCGCCCAGCACTCCGGCCAGGCTCCAGAAGCTGCCGAAGGCCAGCAGCGCGCAGGCCACCAGGAACTTCAGCGTGTTCTCCGGCACCGCGCTCAGGGGCGCGCGCAGCGCCATGCCGGCGACGACCACCACCAGCAGGGCCAGCACGGCGGCCGCCGCTGACTGTCCCAGGTCCAGCCCATGCCCCATGGCCACCACCAGCAGCCAGACCTCCAGGCCCTCGAGCAGCACGCCCTTGAAGGCCACGAGCCAGGCCGCACGAAGTTCCGCATGGTCCAGGGCTTCGCGGGTCTCGCGGAATTCCTCGAGTTCGTCGTGCAGGCGCGTGCGTCCGGCATAGCGCCGCACGGCCTTCACGTACCAGCGCAGGCCGAACAGCAGCAGGAACACGCCGATGGCCGCGCGCATGGCATCCATGTCACCGTCGATCAGGCGCAGGCCGGCGGCTCCCGCGGCCACGAGCAGGCCGACCACGAGCAGCGCGCTTACGGCCGCGCTGGTGGCGCGCGCCCAGCCGATGCTCAAGGCCACCGCCAGCACGATGGTGAAGGCTTCCACCCACTCCACGGCGCTGGCCGCGAAGATCGCGCCCGCGGCGCCCCAATGTGTCCAGGTCATCAAATCGCGTTCTCCCTTTCGAGTTCAGGTTGCAGATTCCCGGCCCGCGCTTGCGCGGGCTGTTCGTAGATCAGCGCCTGGCGCAGGTCCAGGCACAGTTCCACGGCGGTGCCCGGCGTCTGCCATGCCGGGCTGATCACGCGCAGCGCCACGCCGTGCAGCATGACCTGCAGTTCGGCCCCGCGCGACGTGGCCACGCAGCGCAGCACCTGCGCCGTGACCCTTTGCTCGCCTGCGCGTGCCGGCCCGTCCGCCGCGCGCAGCGCCGCGCCGGGCAGGTACAGGCGGGCACCGTCGCCGGCACGTCCCGCCGCAGCGGATCCGGCCTCGGGCGGCAAGGGCCCCCAAGGCGCCAGCAGGGTGGCGCCCGAGCGATGCAGCATCCAGGGCCCCGACGCGTGCACGAAGCGCGCGACCTGCTCGTCGCAAGGGGCCGCCAGCAGTCGGCGCGGCGAGTCGATCTGGCGCAGCACTCCCGCGTCGAGGATACCCACCTGGTCGCCCAGCGCAAAGGCCTCACGATGGTCGTGGGTAATGTACAGGGCCGACAGTCCATGCTCGCGCACCACGCCACCGATCAGGTCGCGCAGTTCCTCGCGCAAGCCCGAATCCAGGTTGGACAGGGGCTCGTCGCACAGGAGCAGGCGCGGGCGCACCGCCAGCGCGCGGGCGAGGGCCACGCGCTGCTGCTGCCCGCCGGAGAGTTCATGCGGGCGCCGGTCGCGCTGGGCCTCCAGCCCGACGCGGCGCAGCATCTCCAGCGCCTGCTCCGGCGCCCGTGGCTGGCGGCGCGCCCGCAACGCGAGCGCCACGTTGTCCAGCGCGCTCAGGTGCGGCCACAAGGCGTAGTCCTGGAACACCATGCCCAGCCCCCTGCGCTCGGGTGCCAGCGGCGCCTGTCCCGGCCCGGCCACGGTCTGCCCGGCGATGCGCACGGTGCCGGCGTCGGGGCTTTCCAGCCCCGCGACAATGCGCAGCAGGGTGGTCTTGCCCGAGCCGGAGGCTCCCAGCAGGCACACGATCTGCCCGGCTTCGATGCGCAGATCCAGGCCGCGCAAGGCTGCGTGCTCGCCGAAGCGCTTGTGCAGGTCGATGAGTTCCAGGGCGTTCATCGGGGGGCTCCCATGCGCCGGGCCGCGCGCGCGAAGGTCCAGCGCGCCAGCGCCGCGAAGCCCAGCAGCAGCGCGATGCCCAGCAGTTGCAGACGCGCCTGCAGGCGCAGCTGGAAGCCCGAGGCGGCGTTCAACAAGGCCACGGCGAGCGGCGCATGGCCGGCCGGGTACAGCAGTTGCGAGGCGGGGAGCTCGAAAGCCACATGCAGCGCGGCCATCAGCCAGGCGGCGCCCAGCGCCGGCGCCAGCAGCGGCCATTCCACGCGCAGCAGCGCCTGCAGGCGCGACAGGCCGTGCACGCGGGCGGCCTCGCCCAGGCTGCCGTGCAGTTGCGCCACCGGGCCCTGCAGAAGCCGGGTGGCGGCCGGCAGCGCCAGCGCGACGTAGGCCAGGGCCAGCAGTCCGCTGCCGCCATACCAGGGCGTGACCGACAGGTTGTACATCTGCACGTAGGCGGCCGCCAGCACGATCCCGGGCAGCGCCATGGCCGCCGTGAGCCCCAGGTCGACGAAGCGCCCGAGGCGGCTGCCGGCGGCCAGCGCCCGCGCGATCGGCCATGCCAGCGCCGTGGCCGCGCTGGCGGCCAGCAGGGCCATGCGCAGCGAGTAGCCGAAGGCCGGAAGGACTTGCGTGGCGGCTCGCACGAAACTCCGGCCGTGACCGATGCCGCCCAAGGCCAGGCTGGCCGCGCTGAACAGGGGCACCCCGAGCGCGAGCAGGCCCAGCATGGCCGCGCCGCAGGCATGGGCCAGCGCCTGCCCGGGCCGCAGCGCGCGGGGAGCCGCGGGGCGGTGGCGCGAGCCCACGCTGCGCGCGGCAGCCGAGCGGCGGCGCGCGGCCGCTTGCAGCCACAAGGCGGGCGCCACCAGGCCCAGCAGCATCCAGGAGCCGGCCGCCGCGGCCGGGAAGTTCACCGGCATCGCTGCCACCGACTGCTGGATGGCGTAGGTGGCCATCATCGTGCCGCTGCCGGCGCCCAGGGTGGCGGCCACGGCGAAATCACTGGCCGATTCGGCGAAGGCTGCGGCGAAGCCCGCCGCCAGGGCCGGCAGCAGGGCCTGCAGGGCCAGACGCAGGCGTTGCAGGCGCCCGAGCCCGAGCACGCGTGCGGCTTCCTGCGGTGCCGCCGACAGGGCGCGCAGGCTGAGCTGCAAGGCCAGGAAGGTGTAGGGCAAGGCCTTGAAGGCCAGGCTGATGACGATGCCCGGCGGTCCCAGCAGCCCCTGGGCACGGGCCAGCAGCCAGGGCCAGTGCGCCAGGGGGCCCACGGGAGCGGCCAGCAGCATCCAGCCCGAGGCGACGAAATAGCCGGGCAGCACCAGCAGCAGCCAGACGCCGGCTTCGATCCAGCCGCGCCACGCCAGCAGGCTGCGCTCGCGCAGCCACGCCAGCCAGGCCCCCAGCGGCAGTGCGGCCAGGCTGGCCAGCAGCGAGATCAGCCAGCTGTTGCGCAGCGCGCCGGCGCCCCCGTCGGCCCAGGCCTGGGCAAAGGCGCCCAGGCTCGGATGCAGGCCGCCATGCAACAAGCCGGGCAGCAGCGCCTGGCCCAGGAAGCCGCCGAGGGGCCAGCCCCACAGGACCAGGGCGGCCAGCCCGAGCAGCAAGGGGCCCAGCGCGCCGCCGACGCGCTGGCAGCTGCGCCGCACCACGCGCTGGAGGGGGGCGCGGCGCTGCGAGCCCGGGCCCGAAGCGGGCCCGGGCTCGGCCGCGAACCCGCGCCGCGTGGCTTGCAACCAGGTCCTGGCGGTGCTCAATGCAGTACGTGCTGGCTGAACCACAAGTCCACGGCGGACTCGCGCGCGCCCCAGGCGGTGGGGTCGAGGCGCTGGGCATCGTGCGGCTTCAGTCGGGCGACCACCGGCAGTGGCGCGATGCCGCGCAGCAAGGGCTGGTAGTTGGAATCGGCGCTGGGGTCGCCTTGCTGCATCGCGCGCTGGCCCGCCGGCGACAACACGAACTCGACAAAGCGCCGCGCCTGCTGCAGTTCGGGCCCGCGCACCTGGGCGCCGATGGCAATGTCCGAGGGCAACTCGGCCACGGGGTCGGGAAGCACGATGCGCAGACCCGGCTCGCGCTGCGCGAAGCCCAGCGCGGCCGAGCTCTGCACCACGGCGACGTCGATCTGGCCGTACTGCAGGGCGCGAAGGGTCACGCTGTTGGTCGGATACACCTTCAGGCCGTGGGCCTTGAGTTGTTCGAACCAGGCCTGGCCGGCCCGCATGCCATCGTGCTGCAGGATGCCTGCCACGAAGGGGAAGGTGGGCCCGGAGATGGCCGGATTGTTCATGCCCACCTTGCCGCGCAGGGCCGGCTGGAGCAGCTCCGCCCAGGTGCTCGGGGCCTGGTGCAGGCGACGCGTGTTCACCAGCAGGGTCCCGGCATAGGTCAGTCCCACCGGCAGGTAGCAGCGATCGGCGGGAAGCAGGGCGCGCCCCTGCGCGTCATAGGCGAGCGCTGGCATCCAGCCACAGGCCAGGCGATGCCGCGCGGCCATGTCCCGCATGGCCATGTCCCCGTCGAACCACAGCACATCCCATTGCGGCCGGCTGCCTTCGGCCTGCACACGCGCCTGCAGGGGGCCGGTACTGAGGTGCACCAGGTCGACGGCGATGCCGGTGCTGCGGGTGAAGGCCTGGGCCACCGCGCGGTCGTAGCCGAAGGCAGCGTACACGGTCAGTGGGCGCGCCTGGGCCGTGGCCAGGGACAGCGCGGCAAGCAACAGCGCGAGAGCGAATCGGATCATCAGTGGTTTTCGAGATGGAAACGGACCCAGATGCGAAAGCGCATGGACCGGGAAGCCAGCGCGGCCGGCGTGGGAGGGTAGGGCGCGTCGCGCACGGCGGCCAGGGCCGCGGCGTCGAGCATGGGTACCGAGCTGGATTGGGCGACGCGCACCTGGCTGACCTTGCCGTCGAGGAACTCGAAGCTGACCAGCACGCGTCCGCCCACATGCATCAGGCGCGCGGCCTCCGGGAAACGCACGGCCGCCTGGATGGCCTCGCGCAGCGCGCCTTCGAAACTCAGGCGCGTGGCGGTGAGGTCGGGGTGCTGCGGCGGCACGGGCGGCGCAGGGGGCGGCGGCGTCACCGGCATCGCGGGCCTGGCGGCCGGCTGGGGCGAAGGCGGCGGGATCAAGGCGCGCGGCGGCGGCGGCGCGGGCAGGGGCCTTGGCCGAGGCTTGGGCAGGGGATGCACGGGATGGGGCCGCGGCTTGGGCTGGGGCTTGGGATGCGGCTTGGGCGGCTGCGGCTTGGGCGTGACCGGCTTGGGCAGGGGCTTGGGCTGGCTCAGGGTGATTTCCACCGGAGGCGGGGGCGGCGGTGCCTGGTGGGTGCCCAGCCAGGCCAGCGCAGCCAGCAGCGTGGCTTCGATCAGGAGCGCCAGCGCCAGTGCCAGGGGCCAGCGACCGCGAGGGCCGGGCTCCTCCCAGGCTTCGCCCGCGCTTGCCATGACGGGGGTGCCCGTGCCGCTTGTCGCCAAGGCGCTCACGATCCGCTCGCCTGCTGCGCGGCCAGGCCGATGCGGGTGACACCGGCGCGCCGGCAGGCGTCCATCACGCGCATGAGCAACTGCAGCGGCGTATGGCGGTCACCGGCGAGCACCACCTGCAGGTGCGCGGGGTCCTGCTTGTTCTCGAGCAGTCGCGTGAGTTGCTGCTCGTTGAGCTGCAGCGCGCCGACGTGGATCACCCCGGAGCGGTCGACCACCACCGTGACCTGCGGGGGCGCGAGGCTCTTGGCGGTGGAACTGGTCGGCAGGCGCGATGCGATGCCGTCCGCCGGGATCATGCGCAGGGTCACCATGATGAAGAACACCAGCAGGAAGAACATGATGTCGATCATCGGAATGATCTCGATGCGGGCCTTGCGGGTTTCGAAGTAGCGCATGGGCAGGTCGAAAAAAAAGGATGCCACAGCGAGGCCGTGGCGCAAGCGGGCGGCCGGGGCTGCCCGCGTTCACGATGTAGGTTATGCGGCGCTTACTGCAGCAGCTGCGAGGCGACGGGGGGCGTCGCGGCCGCGCCAGCGCGGCGCGCGGCCGCGTCACGCGCCTCCCGCGCGGCCTGCTGCGAGCCGCGGTAATGGGGATACATGCGGTTGGACAACATCAGCTTGATGCGCTCGAGCTGGTGCATGACCAGGCGCACGCGTTGGTGCAGGGCGTTGAACGCGACCAGGCCCAGCACCGCGATGAACAGGCCGGCCGCGGTGGCCAGCAAGGCCTCGCCCACCCCGCCCGTGACCGCCTGGGTGGAGGAAGCCGGGTGGGACAGCGCCTGGAAGGTGTTGAACATGCCCACGATGGTCCCCAGCAGGCCCAGCAGCGGCGCCAGGGTGACGATGGTGTCGAGCATCCACAGGCCGCGGTCGACCTGGGGCGCCTGGTCCATCACGGCTTCTTCCAGGCGATCGCTGAAATGGTCCAGCGGATCCCCCAGGTCGTGGCTCAGCGCCACCGCCACTACTTGCGCTGCGGGAGACCTGGAGTCGCCCTGCAGGCGCTCGTGCAGCAGGCTGGTGTCGACGTGACCGTGGCCCTTGAGTTCACGCACCCAGCGCTGGCATTGCGCCTGCATGCGCCCGAGCGCCCAGAAGCGCTCGATGGCCACGGCCAGCGCCACCAGAAGCAGCAAGGCCATGATGTACAGGATGCCGCCGGATTTCTGCGCGGCATCGGTGAGGGTTTGAAGGGAAATCATGCGCCTTGCTCCTGGTGGTTCTTCCTGACTGCTCGTGCGGTTGCCCCCCGAGGGGGCGGGCCGGGCAAGGCCCGGCCCTGGGGCGCTCAGAAGTCGGCGCTCAATCCCGCGTAGAAGGTGCGCGGTGCGCCCGGCATGCCCAGCACGTAGGTGCCGGTGGTGTTGCCGCCCAGCCAGTCTCCCGGATAGCTGATGAACTCGCTGTTGTTGTATTGCTTGTCGGTCGCGTTGAGCACGCCGAGGTGGAACTTCAGGTCGGTGATGGTGGCGTCATGCATCGGCACCGTGCCGTCCAGCGTGAGGTTCCACAGTCCGTAGGCGGGAGCCTTCTGATTGGTGGGCGAACTGGTCTGGTCGCTCCACATGTACTGCGCCCCGGTGTACTGGTAGTTGATGCCGGGCACCCACAGCACGCCGCCGCGGTAGATCTTGTAGCTGGCGCCGACCGTGAAGGTCTTGTCGGGCACGTTCGACACCGGCAGGCCGGCGTAGCTGGTCCCCCCGGTGACGTAGTTGTCGAACACCGCCTTCTCGAAGTTGGCGTTGGCGAACACGTCCAGGTTGTAGGCCACCTCGTCGGACAGCGACAGGTTCAGGCCGTGGTAGGTCGAGTCGCCGTTGGCGTCGCCGATGTAGTTTCCGTTGGCGTCGCTCAGCGCGATGTACTGGTTCTGGAAGTGCAGGTGGTAGTACGAGACCGACATCAGGAAGTCGTGCAGGTACTCGGCGCGATGCACGTGGATCTTGAAGCCCAGGTTGTAGTCCGTGCTCTTTTCCAGGCTGTAGATCGGCGCGGTGCTCTGGAACAGCCCGCCGCCGCCGCCTACCTGGGGCTCCTTGTAGGCCACGGCGTAATTGCCGAAGGCGGCCAGCCAGGGCAGGGCGCGGTAGTTGGCGCTGATCGAGGGCTCGATCTTGTGGTGGCTGGCGGTGGAGCCGGGCAGCTTGGCCTGGTTGTTGCCGGGGGCGTACTGGTAGGAGATGGGGAAGTCCGACGCGCCGGCGGGCGAGTACACGGTGTCGTAGTTGACGAACCGGATGCCGGGGGTGACGTCCAGGCGCTTGTTCGGGCTGATCTTGTCCTGCGCGAACAGGGTCAGATCGGTCTGGTCGAAATAGTCGCTGCGGTATTTCGCGTTCGGCGTGGTCTGGCTGCCGTAGATGGTGGTCGAGGTGCCCACCAGGTCGGCCGGGTTGTAGAAGGCGTTGCGGGTGTTGTAGGTGCTCTTGAGCACGAAGCCGCCCACCGACACCAGGTTGTGCGGCAGCGCCACGTCCACCCACAGCTTGTCGCCGTAGCTGCTGGTGCGCGGGTTGTTGTGCTCGTAGAGGTTGGCCGGGGAGCTCAGGCCGTAGTTGTTGTAGTGGTCGTGGATGCGCTTTTCCAGCTCGTACCACATCAGGTTGTGCAGGCGCACGTTGTCGTCCAGACCGACGTTGAGCTTGCCATAGATGATGCGCATCTCGTTGGAATCGTTCTTGTTCCACACCGAGCCCGGAATCGTGCTGTAGAAGCCCGAGGCCTGCTGGCTGTACAGCGGCGTGTTGGCGGTGCCGTCCAGGGTCAGTCCGGGGACGGTCTGCGTGGGCACGGCGAAGGGGCGATAGGCGGTGCTGCGCGAGTTGTAGAGGCCGAGGGAGAAGTCGCCGTTGCGGAACTGCTTGCGGGTCTTCAGGAAGAAGGCCTCGTTGCTGCCGTGGCTCTTGAAGCCGTCGCTGGCCGTGCGGTAGCTGTCCGAGGAACCGGTGCCGCCGGCGATCACCGTGGCCCAGCCGTCGTGCTTGCCGGTATTGAGCACGAAGTCGAGGTTGCGCGCGCTGTCGCTGCCGAAGCTGACGCCTGCCGATCCGCCGAACTTGTCGGAGGGTTGCACGGGAACGAACTCGATCTGGCCGCCGATGTTGTTGAACCAGCGGTCCACGGGGTCGCCGGGGCCATAGGTCACGCCGATGCCCTGGATCATCCCCAGCTGCGGCACCAGGTTGCTCTGCCACAGGCCGGTCGAGGGGTTGGCCATGGGCACGCCGTCGAAGGTGACCGAGATCGAGCCGTTGTCGATCTGCGATCCGCTGAAGCCGCCCCAGCCCTGCTTGATGCCGTTGACGCTGATCTGGTTCTTGGTGCTGCCGGTGGAACCGTAGCCGCTGACGGCCACGCCGGGCGCCACCTGCAGGGCCTGGCCCGCACCGCCGAAGGCGCCGGCGGTCTGGATCTGCTGACGGTCGAGCACCGTGGTCGACACGCCCGACTTGAACACCTTCTTCCTGGCGATCTTGCGTTCCTGGCTGGACTTGTGCGCGCTGGCGGCAGTGGCCTGGGCGCCGGCTTGCACGGTGCCCAGGTCGGTGGCGCCGTTCTGGGCGTAGACGACGGCCGGCGACGCATACAGTGCCAGCAGGACGGCGTGGGACAGCAGGGTGCGCCGCAGCGCGGGCTGCGTGGTGCGGTGATTCATGGGAGCTCCGGATGGTGTTGGAATTCGGGGCCCGGGGCCGTGGTCTTCGATGCGCGAAGCCGCGATTCCGAGTCAAGGCTCCATTGCAAGCGGCGCTCGTGATGAACAAGTTGCGTCAACCTGTCCGAAACCTCACCAAGCCTGTCGGAGTTGTTCGGGAATGTTTCCCGCCGCCAGGCATGGCGGGCGCTCAGCCGGGCATGCCGGTCCAGCGGTACCCGCTTCCGTGCAGGGTCTGCAGGTGGCCGTCGAGGCCGTGGCGGCGCAGCAGCCGGCGCAGCCGCCCGACCGCGGTATGCAGGGCCTGGGCGTCGGCGCGCGCCGGGATGTCCAGGGCCACGCGCAGGGTGGCGGCGCTGAGCACGCGCCCGGGCCGCTCGCACAGCGCCCACATGAGCCGGAACAGCTGGGGCTGCAGGGCCTGGCATTCGGAGCCGCAGCGCAACTCGCGGGTCGGCGCGTCCAGCGTGGCGTCCGGGGCCACGCCGAGGCGGCCGGCGGGTTCGGGGGCGACGCGCTCGCGCAGGCGCGCCAGCTGGGCCTGCAGCAGCGCCGGCACGAAGCGCAGGCCGACGACGGCGTCGGCGCCGGCGCGCAGGGCCTGCAGCGCCAGCGGGCCGCCGGGATCCTCGACCAGTGCCACCAACACCGCCTGCGAGGAGGCGGGGTGGTGGCGTACGCGCATGATCCAGTCGGTGGCCGCGCGCGCCTGCTCGGCGCAGCGCAGCATCGCCGCCCAGGAACTTCCGTCGACGAGTTGTCTCAGGGCGGTATCGGGTTCGGCGTCCTGCGAGTTGTCCAGGGGACGTGGCGCCGCGTGCCCGAACCCGACGTAGAGCACGGAATGCTTGGTGATCGCCTCGCCCGCGCCCGCGGGCCCGGGCGCAGGATCGGTGGGATGCATGTGGAAGCCTCGCGTCCTGAAAGCAAGCCGCGAGGCTCTCACGCCAAGGTGTCAATCTCGTGACGGCGCCGTGACGTCGTCACTCCGGGCCCGCGGCGCATGCCGCGGGCGGGGCCGGCTCAGACCACTGCGCCGGCGTTCGGATCGTTGGGGTTCTTCGGACGCCCGGGGCCGGACTTGAGCAGGTCCTCGCGCTTGACCCGCAGCCACATGGCGATGGCGGCGGCGACGAACACCGAGCTGTAGATGCTCATGGAGATGCCGATGATCAGCGCCAGCGCGAAATAGTGCAGCGCGGGGCCGCCGAACAGGAACATCGAGAAGGCCATCGCCAGGGTCGCGCCGTGGGTGATGATGGTGCGGCTGATGGTGTTGGTGATCGCGCTGTCGATCACGTGCTTGGTCGTGTACTTGCGGTACTTGCGAAAGTTCTCGCGCACCCGGTCGAAGATCACCACCGACTCGTTCACCGAGTAGCCCAGCACCGCCAGCACGGCCGCCAGCACCGGCAGCGAGAACTCCCACTGGAAGAAGGCGAAGAAGCCCAGCACGATGATCACGTCGTGCAGGTTGGCCACGATCGCCGCCACCGAGAACTTCCACTCGAAGCGCAGCGCCAGGTACAGCATGATGCCGGCGATCACGAAGGCCAGCGCCTTGAGCCCGTCGGTGGCCAGCTCGGAGCCGACCTGCGGGCCCACGAATTCGGTGCGCGCCAGCTGGGCCTGCGGGTCGATCGCCTTGAGCGCGCTCATCACGTGGTCGCTTTGCGCGACGCTGCTCTCCCCCGTGCGCAGCGGAAGCCGGATCACCACGTCGCGCGCGTTGCCGAAGGTCTGCACCTGCACATCGCCGTAGCCCAGCTTGCGGGGCACCGCGCGCACGGCATCCAGGTTGGCGGCATGGGGGTAGTGCACCTCCATGACCGTGCCGCCGGTGAACTCGATGGACAGGTGCAGTCCGCGCGTGACCAGGAAGAACACGGCGGCGATGAACAGCAGGGCCGAGATCACGTTCAGCACCGGTGCATAGCGCATGAACGGGATGTCGCGGCGGATACGGAAGAACTCCATCAGGATCTCCTGGTCGAAGGCTGGGCGGGCGCGGGTCTCAGGACTTGCCCGCGGGCGCCTTGTCGGACGGGGTCGCGCCGGGCTTCCAGACCTGGCCGATGGACACCGACTGCAGGCGCCGGCGTCGGCCGTACCAGAGGTTGACCAGCCCGCGCGAGAAGAACACCGCCGAGAACATCGACGTGAGGATGCCCAGCACGTGCACGATGGCGAAGCCGCGCACCGCGCCGGAGCCGAACACCAGCAGCGCCAGGCCGGCGATCAGCGTGGTCACGTTGGAGTCCAGGATGGTGGCCCAGGCACGCGCATAGCCGGCGGCGATCGCCGCCTGCGCACCGGCACCGTTGCGCAGTTCCTCGCGGATGCGCTCGTTGATCAGCACGTTGGAGTCGATGGCCATGCCCAGTGCCAGGGCCATGGCGGCGATGCCGGGCAGGGTCAGCGTGGCCTGCAGCATCGACAGCAGCGCCACCAGCAGCAGCAGGTTCACCGCCAGCGCGATCGACGAGACCGCGCCGAACAGCAGGTAGTACACGCACATGAAGGCCACGATGGCCAGGAAGCCCCAGGTCACCGAATGGAAGCCCTGCGCGATGTTCTGGCGCCCCAGGCTGGGACCGATGGTGCGCTCCTCGATGATCTGCATGGGCGCCGCCAGGGCGCCGGCGCGCAGCAGCAGCGCGATGTCATTGGCCTCCGGCACGGTCATGCTGCCGGAGATCTGCACGCGGCCGCCGTCGATCTCGCTGCGCACGACCGGGGCCGTGACCACCTGCGCCTGGTGGCGGTCGATGAGCACCATGGCGATGCGCTTGCCCACGTTGGCGCGGGTGAGGTCGGCGAAGATGCGCGAACCGCGCGAGTCCAGCGTGAGGAATACGGCGGGCTGGTTGGTCTGCGGGTCGAAGCCGGGCTGCGCGTCGGTCAGCTCCTGGCCGGTGAGCAGCACGTCGCTCTTGACCATCAGCGGGTTGCCGGAACGGTCATACAGCTTCTGGTCGCCCTCGGGCGGCGTACCCTTGCCGGCCAGCGCGCTGAGCGCGGCCGGGCTGTCGTCCACCATGCGAACTTCCAGCGAGGCAGTGCGGCCGAGGATGTCCTTGGCGCGGGCGGTGTCCTGGATGCCGGGCAGCTCCACCACCACGCGATCGCGACCCTGCTGCTGGATCACGGGCTCGGCCACGCCGAGTTCGTTGATCCGGTTGTGCAGCGTGGTGATGTTCTGCTTGATCGCGTAGTCCTCGGTCTGCTGGATGGTCGCGGGGCTCAGGCGCAGCGCGATGGTCCCGGCGGCGGCGTCGGCGTCGATCAGGGCATTGCCGGCGTTGGCGCGCACGACCGGAAGGGCGGCCTGGAACATCTCGGGGTCGTGGAACTGCATCTGCACGGCATCCCCGACGCGCTTGAGCTCGCTGTAGCGCACGTCCTTGTCGCGCAGCGAGGACTTGAGCTCCCCGGCGATCGAGTCCAGCTTCTTCTGCAGCGCCGCCTGCATGTCCACCTGCAGCAGGAAATGCACCCCGCCGCGCAGGTCGAGGCCGAGGTACATCGGATGCGCGTGCAGCGCCGTCAGCCAGGCCGGCGAGCGGCTGAGCAGGTTGACGGCGACGATGTACGAGGGCGACTGCGGGTTGGTGTTCAGCGCATGCGCCAGCACCTCGCGGGCGCGCAGCTGCACGTCGGTGCCGGAGAAGCTGTAGTTCAGCGTGGTCCCGTCGATCGAGGCGCGGTCGGCATGGATGCCGGCCTGGGCCAGCGCGGCCTCACCGCGCTGCAGCAGCGCCTGGTCCGGCAGATCGTGCCCGGCGTGCGCCGAGGTGATCTGCACGGCCGGGGCCTCGCCGTACAGGTTCGGCAGCGCATACACCAGGCCGACCACCACGACGGCGGCCATCACGAGGTACTTCCACAGCGGGTAACGGTTCATGGCGGGGGCCGGCGCCGCGGCGGGGGCCGCGGCGCGCGCTGGTCGGGGTGTGGCGCGGCACGGGGCCGCGCGGGAATCAGGATTCGAACTTCAGCGTGCCCTTGGGCAGCACGGTGCTGACCGCCGAGCGCTGCACCTGCACCTCGACCTTGCTGGCCACTTCCAGGCTCAGGTAGTTCTCGCCCAGGCGGGTGACGCGCCCCACCAGGCCGCCGCTGGTGACGACTTCGTCACCCTTGGACAGCGCGGCGATCATCGCCCGCGCCTCCTTCTGGCGCTTCATCTGCGGGCGGATCATGACCAGCCACAGGATCACGAACATGACCACCAGCGGCAGCACGTTCAGCAGGGTGGATTCCGCGTTGCCCTGGGGGGCGGCCGAGGCGGCGTGGGCGGTGGAAATCAGGTCGATCGACATGGGCATCGGCAGGTTCGTCGGGGAAGCAGGCGACCCGCCGCGCGACACGCGAGATGCGCGGGCAGGGTACGTGCGAAAACACGATTGTCGCAAATTCGGCACCGCCCCTGCCCGCCACGCGGGCGCTCAGGGTTGCAGCGCGATGGCCACCGGGGCCGCGAGGGTCGCGACGGAGCCGGGCGACATGGGCTGCAGCAGGCCCTGGAGCAGCGGGGGCGAGGCGCCGGCACCGCCCAGCGCGGGGCCCGCGGGCGCCCCCAGCACGCGGTACTGCGCGACGCCCGGGCCCTGGGCATCGAGGGCGTACACGCTGGCTCCGCCGGGGGCCACCACGATGCCTCTCAAGGCCGAAGCCCGGGTCCAGGCCGTCGTGGGGGGCGTCAGGGGCCGCAGGCCGCCGCCCTCGGAGGCGCTCTCCCTGAAGCCCTGGATGGCGCTGCTCCATTGCTTCGTGCCCGCCAGCACGGTCACGTACAGGCTGCGGGTCCGCGGGTCGAAGGCCAGGTCCTGCGCCGCCCCGCGCAGCACCGTGCCGACCCTGGTGGCCTTCCACGGATACAGGGCCTGGCCTCGGGCGGAGGCCGTGGGTCGAGGGGCCGACGCAGCGGGGGCGCCGAGGATCTTCACGGCGGGGTCGGCGCTGTCGGCCACCAGCAGATTGCCCGCCGAATCGCAGGCCAGCGCCAGGCGTCCGCGCGCTCCGAAGGGCTTGCCGCGGCTCAGCCAGCGCAGCGCCCAGGGCCGCTTGCCGGCGGGCGGCCTGGGTGGGCGCGCCATCGTGGGCACGATGCCGAAGGCCTCCACGCTGCCGTCGCGCCCGCCCACGTACAGATAGCGGCCGTGGGGATCGACGGCCAGGCGGTCCGGCGTCATCGAGGGATCCACGGTGGCGGGCGGGGGCGGCGCGCCGGCGCCCTGCCCCGGGGGAGGCGCGAGCCAGCGCTGCGGCAGGCGCCCATCCGGCGTGACCGTGCTGACCCCTCCCAGCGCGGTCAGCGCTCCGGTGGAGGGGTTGACCCCGAAGGCCAGCACCCGCCGGTCCCACGAGCAGGCCGCGAACAGGGTGCCGCCGCCCGGGCTCATGGCCAGCGCCACCGGCGTGGCACGTCGCGGCAGCGCCAGGGTCTGCAGCAGGCGCAGGCTGCCGTCGGATCGCACGGACAGGATGCTCAGGGTGTTGGCCTGGGCTCCGCCCGCCACGTAGACCCGGCGCGCGTCGGGCGACACCGCCAGCGCGCGCGCCTGGGCGCCGACCGAGAAGGCGTCCGCGGACAGGGCCTCGAGCCTGCCCGCGGGGTCGACGGAGAAGGTCTGCACGAAGCCGCCCGCCAGCAGCACGAAGGCGCGCCGCGACTTCGTGCAGCGCAGGCCGACCCGGGTCGGAGTTCCCGCGGCGCGGGCCAGCCTGACCTGGGGCGGATCGAAGCGGCAGGTGGCGCCGCGCGGCTGGCGCGCGACGCGCAGGCGCTGCACGCTGCCCGGCGGAAAGGGCGGGCGGAGGTCGAAATTCCCCGATCCGCGCAGATCCGCGCTGCGCGCGCCGGCCAGGATGCGCACCGAGCGCGACTGCGGCAGGCCGCGTACCCGGATGTGCAGGTCCTGGCCCGGGCCCGAGGGGCTGCTGGCCGGTGCGGAGGGGCTGGCGGGTCCTGCGCCTGCCGCCGGGGTCGCGGTCGATGCCGGGCCCGGCACGGACGCCGGGCCCGGGAGCGGCTCGGGAGCCGTGACCGGCGTGGGGGAGGAGCCGGACGAGGCGGCCGGGCCTGGCGGAGCGGTGCGCGGCGGCGCCACGGACGCCGGCGTGGCGGAGGCGCCAGGCGCCGAGCCGCCGCCGCAGGCGTTGAGCAAGCCCGCGCTGCCCAGCGCGAGCAGCGCGCTGCGGGCGCGCAGGCCAACCGGTGACAGGGGGGAGACGGTGGTCGTGAGGGATCGAATGGAGGTCATGGACAAAGCCCGCACCGAGCGTACGGGTCCGGCGAAATCCCCTCGGAGATTTATGCTTTGACCCGCAATGTCGAAAAATGCATCCATGGCGACACTGCAGGCTGCAAATCTAGATCGGCCGGGATAGCGACGCGGCGCGAGTCAACGCCGCGCGCATGGAGCCTTCACGAAATCCTGACGAGGCCGCGGCCTCGTTGCGCGCTACCAGGGAGGCAGCACGCTGGAGCGCAGCGCAGCGCGCGCCTCGCGCCAGCGCGGGAAGATCCCGGCCACCGTGGCCCAGAATCGCGGTCCGTGGTTCATCTCGCGCAGGTGCGACACCTCGTGCGCGACCACGTAGTCGATGATGTGCGGGGCGAAATGCAGCAGGCGCCAGTGCAGGCGCAGGCGCCCGTCGGCTCCGGCGCTGCCCCAGCGCGTGCGTGCGGAGCTCAGGCCGACCGCGGTCACGCGAACGTCCAGGCGCCGCGCGAACTCGTGCGCGCGTTGCGTGAACAGCTCCAGCGCGCGTTCGCGCATCCAGGCCTGCGTGGCCGCGCGCAAGGACTCGGCGGCGCAACCCGGGTCCAGGGGCAGCAGCAACAGGCCCTGTTGTTCGTCCAGCCGCGCCACGCCCAGCGCGCGCCCTGCCAGGCGCAGGCGCAGTTGCGCGCCCAGATAGGGAAGGCCGGCGCCGTCCACCCAGTCGATGCGCAGGCATTGCTGTTCGCGCAGACGCTGCTCGCGCAGACGCAACTGCTGCAGCACCCAGTCCGCCTTGTCGGCCAGCACCTGTTCGATCTGCCCCAGGCTGACCCAGCGCGGGGCGCTGACCCGCACCGCCGACTCGTCGATGCGGATGCCGATGGACTTGCGCGATGCACGGCGCAGTTCGTACACGAAACTGTGCGCCCCATGCACGAAGCGGCGCTGCGTGCGCCCGATTCCCGGGGCAGGCGGGATGGCCGGTTCGCCCAGCCCGAACAGGTCGAACTGCAGCGCGGCGGAATCCATGCGTGCGGGCATCGGGGCGGAGCGGGGCAGGGGCTCAGCTGCGCTGCGCCGGCGCGTAGGCCTCGGGATCGAGGCGGCGCATTTCCGCTTCGATCCACTCCTGCATGCGCTGGTTGATCTGCGCCACCTCCAGCCCCTGCGGCTCGATGGGTGCGCCGATCGACACGTCGATCACGCCCGGGCGTTTGATGAAGGCCTGGCGGGGCCAGCAACGCGCCGAGGTGACCGCGATCGGCACCACCGGCACCCCCGTGACCTGGGAGAGCCGCGCGCCGCCCGGCTTGTACTGGCCCTGCCGGCCCCGCGGGGTGCGCGTGCCTTCGGGAAACATGACGATCCAGTAGCCCGCCCGCAGCAGCCTGGAGCCCTGCTCCTGCATGCGCGCCAGGGCCTGCGCACCGCGCTTGCGGTCGATGTGCACCATGTCCAGGCGCCCGAGGGTCCAGCCGAAGAAGGGCACGAGCAGGAGCTCACGCTTGAACACATAGCTCAGCGCGCGCGGCAGCAGCAGGGGAAGCGCCAGGGTCTCCCAGGCCGATTGATGCTTGACCAGCACCACCGCCGGCCCAGGCGGAAGGTTCTCCAGCCCCTGCACGCGCCAGCGGATGCCGCAGATCAGGCGCGAGCCCCACAGCGCCAGCCAGGCCCAGCCCACGCAAAAGCGGTAGAGGGGACGTCCGCGCAGCACCAGAGACAGCGCCAAGGCGGCCACGGCGTAGGGCACCACCGTGCCGATCAGCCACGCCATGTAGAGCGCGGAACGCAGCCAGGATGCGATCGTGCGCATGCCGGACTCCGCCGCCTCAGCCCAGCGCCGGCTGGCTGAGCAGCCAGTCCGCGAAGGCCGAGAGGTCGTCGTGCACCAGCGTGCCCTGCGGCAGCGGCTTGTCTCCGGCCAGCGTGCGCTCGCCCTTGCCGCTGCGCACCAGATGCAGCGCGCAGCCCAGGGGCTGCGCGGCCTGCAGGTCGCGCAGCGAGTCGCCGACCACCGGCACTCCCTGCAGATCATCGAGCCCGAAGCGCGCCGCGATCTCCCGGAACAGGCCGGAGCGGGGCTTGCGGCATTCGCAGTGGTCCTCGGGCGTGTGCGGGCAGAAGAAGATCGCATCCAGGCGGCCGCCCGCGGCGCTGACCGCCTTTTGCATCTTCAGGTGGATGGCATTGAGGGTGCTGGTATCGAACAGCCCGCGCCCGAGCGCCGACTGGTTGGTCGCCACCAGCACGCGCCAACCCTCGCGGTGCATGCGCGCGATGGCCTCGATGCTGCCCGGCACCGGCACCCATTCCTGCGGCGACTTGACGTAGTCGTCGCGGTCCTCGTTGATCACGCCGTCGCGATCGAGGATCAGAAGTTTCATCGTTCCCCCCCGGGAAGCGGGTTCAGCCCGCCAGGCAGGCCAGGTCTGCGACCTGGCGCATGGCCTGGTGCAGGTGGTCCAGAAGCGCGAGGCGGTTGGCGCGCAGCGCCGGATCCTCCACGTTGACCATCACATGGTCGAAAAAGGCGTCCACCGGTGCCTTGAGCGCGGACAGGCACTGCAGGGCCGCGGTGTGGTCGCCGCGCGCCTGCGCGGCGAGCGCCTGGGGCTCCAGTTCGCGCAGCACGCGCTCGAGCGTCTGTTCCGCCGGCTCGCGCAGCAGCGCCTCCTGCAGTCCGGGCCCGCCGGCGGCAGGGGACTTCTTCAGGATGTTGGCCACGCGCTTGTTCGCGGCCGCCAGGGCCTGGGCCTCGGGCAGCGTGGCGAAGGTGCGCACCGCGTCCAGGCGGGCGACCACGTCACCCAGCCACTGCGGGCGCAGGCTGAGCACCGCTTCCACCTCGCGCGCCCCGTAGCCCTGCTCGCGCAGCAGATTGGCCATGCGGTCATCGACGAAATCCCGCAGTGCCTGCGAGGGGTCCTGGAAGCCCTCGACCCCGGCGAAGTCCTCACAGCCCAGGCGCAGCAAGGCATCCAGCGGCCACGCGCGCGACGCCTCGGCCCGTTCCATCAACATGCGCACGATGCCCAGCGCGTGGCGCCGCAGCGCGTAGGGATCCTTGTCGCCGCTGGGGCGCTCGCCGATGCCCCACAGGCCGCACAGGGTCTCCAGCTTGTCGGCCAGCGCCAGGCACAGCCCGGTGGCGCTGCGCGGCAGATCATCCCCGGCGAAGCGCGGCCGGTAGTGATCCTCGATGGCCTCGGCCACCTCCGGCGCCAGCCCGTCGTGCAGCGCGTAGTAGCGCCCCATGACGCCCTGCAGCTCGGGAAATTCGCCCACCATCTCGGTGAGCAGGTCGGCCTTGGCCAATGCCGCCGCCTGGCGCACCCCGGGCTCGAGGGCGGGGTCGAGGCGCGCTGCCAGCGCGGTGGCGATGTGCGCGACGCGTCGGGCTCGCTCGGCCTGGCTGCCCAGGCGTGCGTGGTAGACCACGCGCTGCAGGCCCTCCACGCGTTGCTCCAGGCTCTTCTTGCGGTCCTGGTCGTAGAAGAAGCGGGCATCGGCCAGGCGCGGGCGCACCACGCGCTCGTTGCCCTCGATCACGGCCGAGGGGTCCAGCGGGTCGATGTTGCTCACGACCAGGAAGCGATGGCTCAGGCGGCCCTGGTCGTCGAGCAGCGGGAAGTACTTCTGATTGGCCTTCATGGTCAGGATCAGGCATTCCTGCGGGACTTCCAGGTATTGCGGGTCGAAGCGGCAGGCCAGCACGCGGGGCTTCTCCACCAGCGCGCAGACCTCGTCCAGCAGCGCCTCGTCGTGCAAGGGGTGCAGGCCGCCGCCGATCTCGCGGGCGGCCTGGTCCAGCTGCGTGACGATGGCCTCGCGACGGCGCTCGAAGCTGGCGATCACCGCGCCCTGCTCGCGCAGGCTGCGCTCGTAGTCATCGGCATGCGCGAGTTCCACGAACTCGGCGCTCGCCTCGAAGCGGTGCCCTCGGGTGCGCCGCCCGGCCTGCAGTCCCAAGGCCTGCACGGCCACGACCTCGGCGCCGTGCAGCGCCACCAGGCCGTGCGCCGGACGCACGAAATGCACGGTGCTCCAGCCGTCGCCGAGCTGGTAGCTCATCAGCTTGGGGATCGGCAGCTCGGCCAGCGTGTCCGCGAGCGCGCGCTGCAGCCCTTCGGGCAGCGCGACCCCCGGGGCCACCGTGTCGATGTACAGGGTGCTGGCCTTGCCCTCGCCCTGCGCGACCACGCGCGCCGCGTCGGACTCGTCCAGGCCCAGCGCGGCGAGCTTCTTGCGCAGCGCGGCGCTGGGCTGGCCGCTCGAATCCAGACCCACCGAAGCCGGCATCAGCTTGACCTTGATCGCACGGTCCTGCGCCTTGGCCAGGACGTGGCCGATATGCGCGCCCAGGCGTCGCGGACTCGCGAAGGAGGTGGTGGTGGAGGATTCGAGCAGCAGCCCTTGCGCTCGCAGCGCCTCGCTCAGGCCGGAGGCGAAGGCGCGGCCCAGCTGGGGCAGCGCCTTCGGGGGGAGTTCCTCGACGAACAGTTCGACAAGCAGGTTGGCGGCGGTCATGGGAGCTGGTTCGGAAACAGGGGCCGGCAGGCCCGGCGGGGCAGGGCCGGGCGGTCGGCGAATCGCTTCAGGCGGCTTTCTTCTGCGCCAGTTCGGCGGCGCATTGCGCGGCCCATTCGCGCGGCGCCAGCGGGAAGCCCAGGCGCGCGCGGCTGTCCAGGTATTCCTGCGCCACGCCCCGCGCCAGGTTGCGGATGCGGCCGATGTAGGCGGCGCGCTCGGTCACCGAGATGGCGCCGCGGGCGTCGAGCAGGTTGAAGGAATGGGCGCACTTGAGCACCTGCTCGTAGGCCGGCAGCGCCAGGCGCTGCTGCATGAGCTCGCGTGCCTGGCGCTCGTGCGCGGCGAAGGCCTGCTGCAGGAACGTGGCGTCGCTGTGCTCGAAGTTGTAGGCGCTTTGCTCGACCTCGTTCTGGTGGAACACGTCGCCGTAGCGCAGTGCGCGCGTCTCGCCGGCCACGCGGGTCTGGGTCCACAGCAGTTCGTACACGCTTTGCACGCCCTGCAGGTACATGGCCAGGCGCTCCAGGCCGTAGGTGATCTCGCCGGTGATCGGCTTGCAGTCGATTCCGCCCACCTGCTGGAAATAGGTGAACTGGGTCACTTCCATGCCGTTGAGCCAGACCTCCCAGCCCAGGCCCCAGGCTCCCAGCGTGGGGTTCTCCCAGTCGTCCTCGACGAAGCGGATGTCGTTGCGACTCAGGTCCAGACCCAGCGCGCGCAGGCTGCCCAGGTACAGGTCCAGGATGTTCTCCGGCGCCGGCTTGAGCACCACCTGGAACTGGTAATAGTGCTGCAGGCGGTTCGGGTTGTCGCCGTAGCGCCCGTCCTTCGGGCGCCGGCTGGGTTGCACGTAGGCGGCGTTCCAGGGCTCCGGGCCGATGGCGCGCAGGAAGGTCGCCGTGTGGCTGGTCCCCGCGCCGACCTCCATGTCATAGGGTTGCAGCAGCGCGCAGCCCTGTTCGGCCCAGTAGTTCTGCAGTTGAAGAATGATTTGCTGGAAGGTGAGCATGACGGGAGGATCTGGCTGGGCCCGGCGCGGGCGAGCCACCCCGCGCGGAGCGCGGGGCAGGCAGGGTCAGTCGCGAATTGTAGGCAGCGCGCGCGCCGCGGCCGCTGCGAGCACCAGGGCGAGCAGGCTCAGCAGCACCACGGGCGCATAGCCCAGGCGGGAGGCCAGCCATGCGTAGGGCGTGATGCCCGCGGCCGGCTGCACGCTGCCGAGCAGAACGCCGGCGGTGTAGGGAGCCAGCTGGCCCGTGACCTGCCCGCGGGCGTCGATGATCGCGGTGATGCCCGTATTGGTGGCACGGATGCTGGGAAGCTGGAACTCCAGGGAGCGCATGCGGGCGATCTGCAGGTGCTGGGGCAAGGCGATGGTGTCGCCGAACCAGGCCAGGTTGGTGAGGTTGGCGATCACGTTCGGCGCCTGCGAGGCCGACGCGAAACGTTGCGCGAGCTGTTCGCCGAACAGATCCTCATAGCAGATGGTGGGGGCGATGCGCCGCCCCTGCACCGGGAAGGAGGGCTGGTCGAGCGTGCCGCGGGCGAAGTCACCCAGCGGCATGTTCATCAGGCGCACGAACCAGTGGAACCCGTAGGGGATGAACTCGCCGAAGGGCACCAGGTGCGCCTTGTCGTAGCGGTAGGGCCTGGCCCCTCCCATGCCGATCACGCTGTTGGTGTAGCCGTTCGCGCCCCGGGTGAGGGGAATGCCCACCAGCGCGTGCGTGCCATGCGCGCGCAACGCGCCTTGCAGCTGGTCGAGAAAATGGGGCGGGAGCTCGTCCGGCAGCACGGGCAGCGCGGTTTCCGGCGTGACGATGAGGTCGGCGTGCAGGTGCTCCAGCCATCCGCCGTACAGGTGCAGGGTCGGGCTCAGGCGTTCGGGGCGGAATTTCTCGCTTTGCGCGATGTCGCCCTGCAGCAAGGCCACGCGCAGCGCCGTGCCGTCGGCGTGGGTCCAGCGCAGTTGCCCCACGCGCCCGGCACCCAGGGCCAGGCCCAGCAGCAGCGCCACCGCCACGGCGGTGCCGCGCAGGCTGAGCTGGCTGGACAGCCCCAGCAGGGCGGCCACCAGCACGGTGACGAAGCCCACGCCGTAGCCGCCCAGCAGCGGTGCGATGCCGGCCAGCGGGCCGCCGACCTGGCTGTAGCCCACCGCCAGCCAGGGAAAGCCGGTGAATACCGTGCCGCGCAGCACTTCGACCAGGGTCCAGGCCCCTGCCAGCGCCAGCGCGGCTCCCAGGCCGCGGGCCAGCGGCCAGGCTCCGCGTCCGGCGGGCGGCGCCAGCGCCGCGGCCAGCGCGCAGCCCAGCGCCGGGTACAGCGACAGGTACAGGCTGAACAACAGCACGGCTGCGCCGGCCAGCACGGCCGGCATGCCGCCGTACACCGCCATGCTGATGTACAGCCACCAGATGCCGGTGGCGAACCAGCCCAGGCCGAAGCCCAGGCCCAGCCAGGCGCCGCGGCGCGCGCGCGCGCCCGCGGTCTGCAGCGGCGTATGCCACAGCAGGGCGGCGAAGGCCGCCAGCGCCACCACGGCCAGGCCGGCGGCGTGCTCGCGCCCGAAACTCCAGGCCAGCAGCCCGCCCAGCGGCGGAGCCAGCCAGTGGGCGCGCGCCAGCGCGCGCCCCAGCAGGCCGGCGCGCGGCAGGGACTTCACGGACATCGACTCAGGCATCGCCTCTTCCTCCGCCCTGTGCATAGGGATCGCCGATGCCCAGCCCGGCGAGGATGTCGCGTTCGGCCTGCTCCATGCGCAGCGCCTGCGCATTGCGCAGGTGGTCCCAGCCCAGCGCGTGCAGCACCCCGTGCACCACCAGGTGCGCATAGTGGGCGGGCAGGGCCTTGCCCTGCTCGGCCGCCTCGCGCGCGACCACGCTGTCGCACAGCACGATGTCGGCCACCGGCGGCCAGGCCTGGTAGGCGAAGGTCAGCACGTTGGTGGCGTAATCGCGCTGCCGGAATTCCCGGTTCAGGCGCTGGCCTTCGTCCGCGCCCACGAACCGCAGCGTGATGCAGGCCGCCTGCTGCGTCGCGGCAGGTGCGCGGCGCGTGTCGGGGCCTCGACGCAACGCCGCGCGCACCCAGCGCGCCAGCAGGTGCCGGGGCAGTTGCGCGCGATGTTCTCGGCTGGCGAACTGCACCGACAGCTCCAGGGGCGGAGCCGGGCGCGGGGCCGCCCGCGCGGGCCGGGTCGAGGCCGCGCTCACGATGCGGAGCGCCCCCGGCGGGGCCGGGGGCTCGCGGGAGCCGCGGCGGCCTCGCCCGCCTGCGCGCGTTCGTAGGCCTCGACGATGCGGGCCACCAGGGGATGGCGCACCACATCGGCGCTGGTGAATTCGGTCAGGGCCACGCCGCGCACGCCCCGCAGGATCTGCGCGGCCTGTGCCAGGCCGCTGGGAACGCCGCGGGGCAGGTCGATCTGGCTGAGGTCGCCGGTGATCACCGCACGCGAGCCGAAGCCGATGCGGGTCAGGAACATCTTCATCTGTTCCGCCGTGGTGTTCTGGGCCTCGTCCAGGATGATGAAGGCCTTGTTGAGCGTGCGCCCGCGCATGAAGGCCAGCGGGGCGATCTCGATGGTGCCTCGCTCGAACAGGCGCTGCGTGCTCTCGAAGCCCAGCAGGTCGTACAGGGCGTCGTACAGCGGGCGCAGGTAGGGGTCGATCTTCTGCGCGAGGTCTCCGGGCAGGAAGCCCAGGCGTTCGCCCGCTTCCACGGCCGGGCGGGTGAGCACCAGGCGCTCCACCACGTTGCGTTCCAGCGCGTCCACGGCGCAGGCCACCGCCAGGAAGGTCTTGCCCGTGCCGGCCGGCCCCAGTCCGAGACTCAGGTCGTGGCCCAGGATGTGGCGTATGTACTCGCTCTGGCGCGCGGTGCGCCCGTGCAGTCCGGCACGACGCGTGTGCAGCACCGGCTCGCCGGGCTCGGCCCCCAGCTTGGGCTCCTGGCCCTGCGCCGCCTGCGTGAGCTCGAGCTGGATGTCGTCCACGCTCAGCGCCTCGGTGGCGCGCAGCCACAGCGCCTGCAGCAGCGCCTGCGCCGAGCGCGCGCGGGTGCCCTCGATGGAGAATTCGTGGTCGCGGTGCCGGATCGCCACGTCGAAGGCGATCTCGATCTGGCGCAGGTTTTCGTCGACCGGGCCGCACAGGTGGCCGAGGCGTACGTTGTCGGGCGGAGCGAAGCGTTGTTTGACGATCAAGGTGGTTTGCGGGTGCGCAAAGCCTGACGGGAGGCTGGATGCTGATACAGTTTTGGTGAATTGTGCGCCAAGCCGGCTCCACGCGGAGCCCGTCGAGTCGAAAGTCGGCGATCGCTCGCAGGGCGTCGCCGAGTCTCCGGAGCCCCTTGCGCCAAGCCCGGGCCCCGGCCGCTCGCCTCGATTAATCTTGGTTTCTTCGCGAAACGCGCGAATTGTGTAATCTAGGAAGTATCTACTACCTCCAGATATCCAGTCTGTGTCTGGTCGGGCGACCCCATGTCTAGCAAGCCGCGTTGTACCCTCATCGTCGACCATCTGGCCGAGTCGCGCGTCGTCATGGCGCGGCTGCTCGCGCAGGTGCAGCCGGCTTTGCCGGTCTGCGAAGCCGGCACGCTGGCGCAGGCGGAAAGCCTGGTGCTTTCGCGCAGCGTCGAGCTGGCGCTGATCGACTTCACGCTGCCCGACGGCAGCGGGCTGGACGCGCTGCGCCTGCTGCACGCGGCGCAGCCCGAGGCGCGCGCCGTGATCATCACGCTGTGGGACGACGACGAGCATGTGTTTCCGGCGCTGCAGGCCGGCGCCTTCGGCTACGTGCTGAAAAACCGCCCCGAGATCGAACTGGTGGCGCAACTGCGGCGCATCCGCGACGGCGAGCCTCCGCTGAGCTCCTCGGTGGCGCGGCGCATGCTCAAGCATTTCGCGGCCGTCAGCGAGCTCCCCGCCGACGCTTCGGCGCCGTTGGTGCCGCCGCCCGGCCTGATGCCCGCGCAACCCTTGCGCCCGGGCATGGTCGAGGAGCCCGAGATCGCCCTCACCGAGCGCGAGACCGAGGTGCTGCAACTCGTGGGCAAGGGCTACACCCTGCCGGAGATCGCGCAGCAGCTGGCCCTGTCGCGCCATACCGTGGCCGACTACGTCAAGCAGATCTACCGCAAGCTGGACATCTCCTCGCGCGCCGAGGCTGCGCTCGAGGCTGCCCGGCGCGGCCTGGTGCGCTGAAGCGGCAGGGGCGGGCGCCATGGCGGATCCGCAGGCCACGCGGCAGGCCGACCCCAGCCTCTGGGTGTTTCCCAGTGATTTCCCCATCAAGATCATGGGGCGCAACGTCGAAGGCTTTGCCGACGCCATGGCCCAGGTGGTCTTGCGCCACGCCCCGGACTTCCAGCCGGCGACCATGGAGTTGCGCGTCTCCACCGGGCGCAACTACCTCAGCTGCACCTGCACCGTGCGTGCCGTCAGTCGAGAACAGCTCGACGCGTTGTACCGGGAGCTCACCGCGCATCCCCTGGTGCGCGTGGTGCTCTGAAGCGCCGGGGCACCGCCCCCGCTTGACAGGGTCAACCCTTAGCTGCACAATCTCGCCTCTTCGTCGCGTGGCAAGCATCTCGCGGCGGGGCGGCAGGAAGGCGAATCAAGTCTGCCGATGGCGATCAGAAGTTTGAACGACATCGGGGTGTTGACGAACCGAAAATGCTGTGCAAGAATGTCGTTCTTCGCTGCTTCGCGCAGCACCGCTTCGAAAGAAGCTCGATCATTAACAAGAAGCAGCCGATAAGTGTGGGCGTTTGGCTTTTCGGGAATTCAAGAGAAAAGTTTGAACGCTCAACGCTAGAGTA
>JAJZWA010000019.1:0-24668 GCA_021846965.1 Pseudomonadota bacterium
GCCCAGGTGCGGCAGGCTGTCGATGACGTGGGCCTTGATCTCCAGCAGCCCGAGCTCGAACACCTGGAACAGCCCGACCGGGCCGGCGCCCACGATCACGGCATCGGTCTCAATGGGCTGGCCGTGCGAGGACGGATCGGCGGCTTGGGGAATCGCCGGAGCGATGTGCATTTCCATGGGACTCGGGATGGGGCCTGCGCGACGCTGGTTCAGCGCTCGAGCAGCGGGCGCTTGTCGTTCTTGCCGTTCCACTCCTCGGCATCGGGGAGGGCGGGCTTGCGCTTGGTGATGCTGGGCCACTTGCGCGACAGCTCGGCGTTCAGGGGGATGAAATCCTGCTGGTCCCCGGGGACGTCCTCCTCCGCGAAGATCGCATTGGCGGGACACTCGGGCACGCATACCGCGCAGTCGATGCACTCGTCGGGGTCGATCACCAGGAAGTTCGGACCTTCCCGGAAGCAATCCACCGGGCATACATCCACGCAGTCGGTGAACTTGCAGCGGATGCAGTTTTCTGTCACGACGAATGTCATCTCTTCGGCCTTGACTCGGATGTGGGGAAACTCCCTATTTTAACCCTTGGTTCACATGCGGCCCTTTGCCGCTCGTCAATTCGGGGCGGGCCCCGCGCAGGCCCTCGCGGCGCCTTGGCCGCGCTGCCACGCCACGCTCTCCCAAAGCCCTTATCGCGATTCCGGGTATATCGGGAGATTCCGGGGGCAGCCGAGGCCCGGCGCCCGTTGTACATTCGTCGGACAAGCCCCGCGAGGGGCCGACGACCGGCGCCCCAGGCAGGCCGGAAAACCGCGAAGGGAGACAAGACGATGATGGGTTTGATGCAGCAGCATTCGCTGCTGATCTCCGGATTGATCGAATTCGCCGCGCGCTTCCACGGCGACACCGAGATCGTGTCGCGGCGCGTGGAGGGGGACCGCCACCGCAGCAACTGGGCGCAGGTGCGCCGGCGCGCCATGCGCCTGGCGCATGGCCTGGACGCCTGGGGCGTGGGGCGCGGGGAACGCGTGGCCACGCTGGCCTGGAATGGCTACCGGCACCTCGAGCTGTATTACGGCGTCTCCGGCAGCGGGCGCGTGCTGCACACCGTGAACCCGCGCCTGCACCCGGAGCAGATCGCCTGGATCGTCAACCACGCCGAGGACCGCGTGCTGGCCTTCGACATGAGCTTCGCTCCCATCATCCAGGCGATCGCCCCGCAATGCCCGGGCGTGCGGCGCTGGGTGGCGCTGTGCGAGGCCGACGCGCTGCCGCCGGAACTGGAGCGCGCGGTTGCCGGGATGATCAGCTATGAAGCCTGGTTGGCCGAGCAGTCGGACGCCTTGTACGCGTGGCCCGCGCTGGACGAATCCGAGGCTTCCTCGATGTGCTACACCAGCGGAACCACCGGAAACCCCAAGGCCGTGCTGTACAGCCATCGCTCGACGGTGCTGCATGCCTGCTCGGCGGCCATGCCCGACGTCACCTGCCTGTCGGCGCGAGACGCCGTGCTGCCGGTGGTGCCCATGTTCCATGTCAATGCCTGGGGCATGCCCTACACGGCGGCGATGGTCGGCGCCAAGGTCGTGTTCCCCGGCCCTGCGCTGGACGGCGCCTCGCTGTTCGAGCTCATGGACCAGGAGGACGTGAGCTTTTCCGCCGGGGTGCCCACGGTCTGGCTGGGCCTGCTGGCGAAGATGCAGCAGGAAGGCCGGCGTCCGAAGTCGCTGCAACGCGTGCTCATCGGCGGCTCGGCGGCACCGCTGGCGATGATCCAGGCCTTCCAGGACAACTGGGGCGTCGAGGTGCGCCACGCCTGGGGCATGACCGAGATGAGCCCCCTGGGCACGGCCTGTTCCTTCAAGACGAAGCATGCCTCGCTCGATGCGCAGCAGCGCCTGCAGCTGCAGACCTCGCAGGGTCGCCCGCTCTTCGGGGTGGACATGCGCATCGTCGACGCCCAGGGCGCCGAGGTGGCCTGGGACGGGCGGTCCATCGGAGAACTGCAGGTGCGCGGGCCCTGGGTGCTGGCGGACTACTACCAGTCGGGCCAGCCCAGCCCCCTGCGCGACGGCTGGTTTCCCACCGGGGACGTGGTGTCCATCGATCCCGACGGCTACATGCGCATCGTGGATCGCAGCAAGGACGTGATCAAGTCCGGCGGCGAGTGGATCAGTTCCATCGACATCGAGAACGTGGCCATGTCGCATCCCGCGGTGGCCATGGCTGCCTGCGTGGCCGTGCCGCACCCCAAGTGGGACGAGCGTCCCCTGCTGGTGGTGGTGAAGAAGCCCGGAGCCGAGGTGGACGCGCGCGAGCTCCTGGCCTTCTACGAGGGGAAGGTCGCCAAGTGGTGGATCCCCGACGATGTGCAGTTCGTCGACGCCATTCCGCTCGGGGCCACCGGCAAGATCCTGAAGACCCGCCTGCGCGAGCAGTTGCTGGAATTGCGCACCCAGTCCTGAACCGAGCGGGGGCATTTCCCCCAAGGTCCCGGACGCGAGGGGGGCATTGGGTGCGGCCGCCGCGCCCGCGGCGGTTTATGCCCACAATGCCCCGCATGCATGATGTGCGAACGCGTGAGGGGGGCGATGCCCCCGACGGCTCCTGGCGAGCCCTGCAACTGCAGGGGGAGGTCCTCGCCGGGCATGGGGGCCAGGCGGCCTGGAGCGTGCTGGCGCTGCGCTGCGAGGAGGCGCTGGACACCCTGTTCGAGCACCAGTTGCTGGTGCGACTCGAGCCGGGTGGCAGGCGCTGTTCGGCGCACGAACTGCTGGGCCACGCGCTGGACCTGCGCATCGAGCTGGATGCGCCCGGCGCGCGGGGGCCGGGGGCGCGGGCCCCGCGCTGGATGCACGGTCTGGTGTCCCAGGCCGCCTGCCTGCACGAGAGCCCGCGCGGCACCCTGTACGCACTGCGCCTGCGCCCGGCTCTGGCCCGCGCCCGCCTGCGCGGGCAGTGCCGCGCCTGGCGCGGGCGCAGCGTGCCCGAGGTGCTGCGCGAACTCGTGGCGCCGCTGGGCGTCGTCGTGTGCGATCGCCTGCGCGGGCCCCATGCGCCCCAGGAGTACCTGGTGCAGTTCAACCAGAGCGACTGGCAGTTGTTCCAGCGCCTGACGCGCCAGTCGGGCATCCGCTTCTGGTTCGAGCACAGCCGGGGCGCGCATGTACTGGTTCTCGCCGACCACGACGGCGCCGCACGCCTGCAGCCGGCCCCCGCATGGCGGTCGATCGGAGTCGGGTGCGCGGGCGAGCGCGCCGAGCACGAGGCGCTGCAGCAGCTGCGCCTGCACCGTGGGCTGGAGGCAGGCCTGCTCCATGCCCGTGGCTGGGGACCCCTGCGCGGCCTCGCCGCGGGCCATCGCCTGGAGCTGCGGGATGCTCGCCTGGCGCCGGCGCAGCGTGAATTCCTGGTGCTGCGCAGTCGGCTGTTCCTGCGTGAGCAGCATGCCGAGGGCTGGCCCTGGTCCACCACGGGGCCGTCCCTCCCGGTCGCCGGCCTGGAGGCCGCCGCACGGGATGCCGACGAGTTCGGCGATGCCGGGCGTCCCTGGGACTTTGCGCCACCGCGCGGGCAGGCCGTGGAGGGCTGGGAACTCCACGATGAACTCTGGCTGCGCCCGGCGTACGGCGCGCCGCGCGAGACGGCGCGCCGTACGCCGCCGCGGGTCCTCGGCCTGCAGTCGGCGCTGGTGGCGCCTGCGCGGCCGGGGCGGTGCGGCGAGGGCGAGGGCGCGGGCGAGGTGCACACCGACGAGCTCGGGCGCGTGCGCGCACGCCTCGCCTGGGATCGCTCCCGGCAGCCAGGCGCCGAGCCGGATCCTGGGCGGGCAGCCGTGCCCGAGGCGGCCGGGCCGCCGGCCGCGGGGGCAGCGCCTGGAGGCGGCCTGCCCGGCCCCGCGACCACGCCGTGGATGCGTGTGAGCATGCCCTGGGCCGGTTGCGAGCTGGGGCGCCTGCACCTCCCTCGCGTGGGCCAGGAGGTGCTGCTCGGCTACCTCGACGGCGAACTCGAGCGACCCCTCGTGCTCGGCGCGAGCTACCACGCGCATCATCGTCCGCCCTGGGGGCTGCCGCGTCATCGCGCCCTGGGGGGGCTGCGCAGCCGCGAACTGCCGGATCCGGCAGGCGGCGAGCGCCCCAGGGCTCGCGGCGGCCAGCTCGTGCTGGACGACACGCCCGGCTGCCTGCACGCGCAGTTGCTGTGCGAATCCACGCATGCCGGCCTGGCGCTGGGTCGTATGGCCGGCGTGCAGGGCGCAGGCGGCCAGGGCGAGGGCGGCCGGGGCGAGGGCGGCCGGGGCGAGGGCGGCCGGGGCGAGGGCGGCCGGGGCGAGCTGCGTGGCGTGGGCGCCGAGCTGCGCACCGACGCGGATGGCTTGTTGCACAGTGTGCAGGGCCTGCTGCTGAGCACCCATCGGCGGTGCCCGGACGAGGGAAGGGCGGCCGACGCGAGCGAAGCCCTGGGGGTGCTGCGGACCGTCGCGCGGCGCGCGAAGCCATCCGCCGCGCCTGCCGCCGATGCCGCCGATGCCGCCGATGCCGCCGTTGCGGGGCCGCCGCATGCGGCCTCTGCGCGAGCCCGCCCGCAGCTGTTGCTCGATGCCGCGGATGGCTTCGCGCTGGCCGCGTCGCGCCATGCGCAATGCGCAGCCGGCACGCGCCTGGCCCTGGCGGCGGGGCAAGGCCTGGGAATGCACGCGGGCGCGGACCTGCTCCTGCAGGGCGCGACCGGCTTGCGCCTGCATGTGCACCGCATGGGCCTGCGCCTGCTCGCGGCCACCGGCGCGCTGCATCTGCACGCCTGCGGTGGGGCGCTGCTGGCCGGCGCGCGCGACAGCTTGAGCCTGCGCAGCGCCGGCGACCTGCGCGTGCGCGCCGCGCGCGGCATCCTTCTCGCGGGCGGCGGCAGCTTCGTGCGCCTGGATCCGGGCGGCATCGAGTACGGCAGCCCCGGGGGGCTGCTGCAACGTGGCGCGCCACCCTGCCTGGGCCTGCGCTGAAATCCGTTCACCCGGGCGAGGGAAAGGACATTTTGTCCTGGGGATGTTGGCGCGACGCGCCGCATGATTGCGCGCGCTTGCGTCCAATGGAGTCTCGTGCCTCGATTCGACCGGACCGTGCCATGCCAAGCCCCATCTCCCCTCCGACCCCGTCCCCATGCCCGGACCCGCAGCGCCCGAAGCGCATCAGCACCTGGCAGCTGGCCCTGCTGTCCACCGGCAGCATGATCGGCTCCGGCTGGCTGTTCTCCCCCTTCTACGGCCTGCAGGCCGCGGGCGGCGCGGTGCTGCTGGCCTGGGTGCTCGCGGCGGCGCTGAGCCTGGTGGTCAGCCTGTCCTTCGCGCGAATGTGCGGTGCCTTCCCGGTGGTGGGCGGCACCTACCGCTTGCTGGGCATCACCCATCCGCGCAGCACGGCCAACGTGTTCCTCATCCTCGGCTGGCTGAGCTACGTGGTGTTCCTGCCGCTGGAGGCCCAGTCGGTGGTGCAGTACCTGGCCTTCTGGTGGCCGGGGCTGGTGCGCCACCTGGGAGCGGGCGAGGTGCAGCTGTCGTGGAGCGGCTTGGGCGTCGGGGTGCTGCTGATCCTGGGCATCACCTGGTTCAACACCCTGCACATCACGCGGGTGGCGCAGGCCAACGCCTGGGTCAGCGTGTGGAAGGTGCTCGTGCCCCTGCTGGTGGCCCTGGCGGTGATCGTCGTGCATGGCCGGCGCGAGCACTTCGCGGCGCACTGGGATACCGGGCCCCTGGCGCTGGAGCCCGCCATGCTCGCGGTGATCGGCAGCGGCCTGGCCTTCGCCTTCGCCGGCTTCCAGAACGGGCTGATCCTGGCCAACCAGGTGCGCGATCCGCGGCGTTCGCTGCCCTTCTCCCTGTACCTGCCCCTGTTGCTCGGACTCCTGCTGTACATGCTGCTGTCGTCGAGTTTCATGGCCACCCTTCCCGCCGGGCTCGCCGAACTGGGCGGCGCGGCGGCGCCCTTGCTGGGTCTGGTTTCGCTGCTGGGGCTGGGCCTGTTGACGCCGCTGCTGCTGGCGGATGCCGTGGTGGCCCCCATGGGCACGGCCAATGTGTTCGTGGCGGTCACCGCGCGCATCCTGTATGCCTGCGGCTACGAGTTGCGCCCGGGCGGGCGACTCACCCGGCTCAATCGTCACGGCAGCCCGGTGTTCGCGCTGTGGATCAACGCGGCGGTGGGCCTGCTGTTCCTGCTGCCCTTCCCGACCTGGAGGCAACTGGTGGGATTCCTGTCCTCGATGGTCGTGTTCGCCTACCTGGCGGGGCCGGTCAGCCTGCTGGTGCTCAGCCGCCCCGGCTCGCGCGGCGCCATCGGCCTGCGCGGCAGCCTGCGCGCGCGGGTGGTCGGTGTGGCGGGCTTTCTGTGCAGCACCTGGCTGGTGTACTGGGGCGGGCGCCACAACCTGGGCTGGTTGCTGCTGGCGCTGGTGCTGGCGGTGGCCCTGCACGGCTGGCTGGAGGGGCGTGGCGCCGGCTTGCGCCGCGACCTGCGGGCCAATGCCTACCTGGTGGGCTTTGTCGCGGCCCTGTGCGCGCTGTCCTGGGCGCGGCACCTGGGATGGCTGGGTTTCCCCTGGGACAACCTGGCCGCTGCGCTGCTGGGCCTGCTCGCCTGCGCCGGCTTCGTGCGCGCGCGCCTGGGCGATGCCCAGATCGAGGCACAGGTGCAGCGCCTGGGCGAGGAAAGGCGCAATGACCTCATGGCCTCGGCGCCGGCCTGAGCATGGCCGCGTAAACCCAGTGGAGTATTCTCCGGGCATGAGCGATACTGCGCGCTACGGAGGAACTTGCCCATGAGTCAGGTACAGGAATCGTCGGTGGCCAGCCAGGCTCGGGCCGCCGGCCCGCAAGTGCGCAGCTGGTTCCACGCGCCCACGAACACGGTATGCCATCTGGTCCTCGATCCGCAGACCCGGCACTGCGCGCTGATCGACAGCGTGCTGGATTTCGACTACGCCTCGGGCCGCACCGGCACCACCTTCGCCGATGCCATCATCGACTACCTGCGCGCGGAGGGCCTGCAGCTGGATTGGCTGCTGGAGACCCATGCCCATGCCGACCACCTCTCGGCCGCCAGCTATATCCGGGGCAAGCTGGGCGGACGCATCGCCATCGGCGAGCACATCCGCGACGTGCAGAAGGTGTTTCGCGCGCTGTTCCATGACCCGGGCATCGCCCAGGACGGGCAGCCCTTCGACAAGCTCTTCGCCGACGGCGAGGTCTTTGCCATCGGCGAGCTCCAGGCCCGGGTGATGCACACGCCGGGACACACCCCCGCCTGCGTGGTCTACGTGGTAGGCGACTGCGCCTTCGTCGGCGACACGCTGTTCATGCCCGACTACGGCACCGCGCGTTGCGACTTCCCGGGCGGCGACGCGCACGTGCTCTACCACTCGGTGAGGCGCATCTTCGACCTGCCGCCGCAGACCCGTCTGTACATGTGCCACGACTACATGCCCGGCGGGCGCGAGCCGCGCTGGGTGTGCACGGTGCAGGAGCAGCGCGAGGGCAATGTGCAGATCCACGAAGGCGTCAGCGAAGCCCAGTTCGTGGAGTTCCGCAAGCAGCGCGACTCCGGACTGGGCATGCCGGCGCTGATCATGCCCTCGATCCAGGTGAACGTGCGCGCCGGGCGCATGCCCGAGCCCGAGGCCAACGGCCTGAGCTACCTGAAGGTGCCGCTGAACGCGGTGTGAGCCGGGGAGGGCGGCTGGCGCGGGAGGGGGCGCCGGCAGGTCGTAGACTTGCCGGTTTTTCGCATTGGCCGCATCGATGACCCAGCCTCCATCCCAGCCCGAAGCCAGGCCTGCCTCCCAGGCCGAAGCCGCGGGCATCCAGCCTGTATTCGCGACCGCCGCCGAGCAGCAGGCGAAGATCCTGGCCCAGCTCGGCACCGAGCTGCAGCTGCGTGTGCCCCAGATCGCCGCCGCCGTGGAATTGCTCGATGGCGGCGCGACCGTCCCCTTCATCGCCCGTTACCGCAAGGAAGCCACCGGGGGCATGAGCGACGAGCACCTGCGCAGCCTGGAGCAGCGCCTGGGCTACCTGCGCGAGCTCGAGCAGCGCCGGGTCGCGATCCTCAAGTCGATTGCCCAGCAGGGCAAGCTCACCGCGGCATTGCAGCAGGCCATCCAGGCGGCCGAGCAGCGCCAGCAGCTCGAGGACCTGTACCTGCCCTACAAGCCGCGCATGGTCACGCGCGCGCAAAAGGCTCGCGCCGCGGGGCTGGAACCCCTGGCCGAGCGCCTGTTCTCCGATCCCACGCTCGATCCGCGCACGGAGGCGGGCGCCTTCGTGCTGCCGGCGAAGGGCGAGGACGGCTCGGACTTCACCAGCGTCGAGGCCTGCCTGGATGGCGCGCGCGACATCCTGGTGGAGCGCTGGGCCGAGGATCCCGCGCTGGTGGGCCCGATGCGTGAATGGCTGTGGGGCTGCGCCGAACTGCGCTCGCGCCTGCGCGAGGGCAAGGAGCGCGAGGCGGCCAACTTCCAGGACTATTTCGACTACGCCGAGCCGATCGCCCGCGTCCCTTCGCATCGTGCGCTGGCGGTGCTGCGCGGACGAGCCCAGGAGCTTCTGGACCTGAGCCTGGAGCTGCCCGAACCGCCGGTCGGAGCCGGCGCGCTCAACGCCGCCCAGCGGCGCATCGCCGCCCACGTGGGCTGGAGCCATGGCTCGCGCGCCGCGGACGACTGGCTGCAGCGTTGCGTGCAGTGGGCCTGGCGCGTGAAGCTGTCGCTTTCGCTGGAACGCGAGTTGTTCGCCCGCCTGCGCGAGCAGGCCGAGGAACAGGCCATCGCGGTGTTCGGCGCCAACCTGCGCGACCTGCTCCTGGCAGCGCCGGCCGGCGCGAAGACGGTCATGGGCCTGGACCCGGGCATCCGCACCGGCGTGAAGGTGGCGGTCACCGATGCCACCGGCAAGGTGCTGGACACCGCCACCGTCTACCCGCACGAGCCTCGCCGGGACTGGGAGGGCAGCCTGCAACGCCTGGCCGAGCTGTGCCGGCGCCATCGCGTCGGCATCATCGCCATCGGCAACGGCACCGCCAGTCGCGAGACGTCGCGCCTGGCCTCCGATCTGGCGCGCGCCCATCCCGAACTGGAACTGGTGCAGCTGGTGGTCAGCGAGGCCGGGGCCTCGGTCTACTCGGCCAGCGAACTGGCCACGCGCGAGCTGCCCGATCTGGACGTCAGCCTGCGCGGTGCCGTGTCCATCGCGCGCCGCGTGCAGGATCCCCTGGCCGAGCTGGTGAAAATCGACCCCAAGAGCATCGGCGTCGGTCAATACCAGCACGACGTGGACCAGACCCTGCTGGCCAGGCGTCTGGACGCGGTGGTCGAGGACTGCGTGAACCGTGTCGGCGTGGACCTGAACACCGCCTCGCCCGCCTTGCTGGCGCGCGTGGCCGGGCTGAACGCGCGCATCGCCGAGCAGATCGTGCGCCGGCGCGACCAGGCGGGGGCCTTCCGCAACCGCGCGGCCCTGCTGGAGGTCTCGGGCCTCGGACCGAAGACCTTCGAGCAGGCCGCGGGATTCCTGCGCATCAATGGCGGCGACAACCCGCTGGACCGCTCGGCGGTGCACCCGGAGAGCTATCCGCTGGTCGAGCGCATCCTGGCGGCCGCCGGCCAGCCCATCGAGATGCTGATGGGCGAGCCGGCACGCCTGCGGTCCTTGCGCGCGGAGGACTTCGTGGACCAGCGTTTCGGCCTCTTCACGGTGCGCGACGTGCTGGGCGAACTGGAGAAGCCCGGACGCGATCCCCGCCCGGAATTCCGCGTGGCCCGCCTGCAGGACGAGGTGCAGGACATCGCCGACCTGCGCCCGGGCATGCGCCTGGAGGGCACGGTGACCAACGTCGCCGCCTTCGGCGCCTTCGTGGACCTCGGCGTGCACTGCGACGGTCTGGTGCACGTGTCGCAGCTGGCCGACCGTTTTGTCAAGGAAGCCTCCGAGGTGGTCAAGGTGGGCGACATCGTGCAGGTGACGGTGGTCGAAGTCGATGTACAGCGCCAGCGCATCGGCCTTAGCATGCGCAAGAACCCGCAGCCCGGCGCAGGCGCCGCGAAGGGGGCCGAGGTCCAGCGACGCGGCCCGCCCGCGCGAGGGGCGCCACGCGGGCCGCAGGCTCGCCCCCAGGTGGAATCGGCCATGGCCGCCGCGTTCGCGCGCATGGGCAAGGGCCGGTCCTGAAGGGGCGTCGCCGCGCGGCGGGCGGGAAACCCAGGAGACAAGCCATGATCAAGGTCACCGTGATGTACCCGAACCAGCCCGGCGCGCGCTTCGACCACGCGTACTACCGGGACCGGCACATGCCCCTGGTGCAGGCCCGCATGGGCGAGGCCTGCAGGTTCTACACGGTGGACCGCGGCCTGGCCGGCGGCGCGCCCGGCGCGCCGGCGCCCTACGTGGCGTCCTGTCACATCTTCTGCGATTCGGTGGAAGCCTTCCAGTCGGCCTTCGGCCCGCACGCGCGCGAGATCATGGCCGACATCCCCAACTACACCGAGCTGGAGCCCGTGATCCAGATCAGCGAGGTGGTGGTGGGCGGCACCGGCTGAGCGGCCGCCGGGCCGGCGTGGCGGAAAACCTGCGCTTGCAGATCGCAAAGCCTTGATACAACGCAATATGTCGAGGTGTCCGGCTGCCTAGCATGCCGGCATGCGAACGCTCGACGGCATGGCAGCGGCGGCGCGGACGGCCGGGCCGCCCGCGGGCAGCGTGCCGCCCCTGCGTGCCGACGAGGCGGCAGCGGGCGCCGCGGCCTGTTTTCATTGCGGCGAGCCCTTGCCCCCGCAGCCGGCAAGCGCCGGCATCGAAGGGAGCACCCGCTGGTTCTGCTGCGGCGGTTGCGCGGCGGCCGCGCAGGTCATCGCCTCCGGCGGGCTGTGCGCCTATTACGACAAGAACAGCGGTCCCGCCCGTCCGGCCCTGGGCGAGCAGGCCATCGAACGCCTGCGCGAACAATGGCAGGCCCTGGCCGACCCCGATTTCCTGCGCGCTTTCGCCACCGATCTGGGCGGTGGCCTGTGGCGCACCCTGGTGGCGGTGGAGGGCATCCATTGCGGAGCCTGCGTGTGGCTGATCGAGCGGCACCTGCTGCGCATCCCCGGCGTGCGCACGGCGGCGGTCAACTACGCCACCCGGCGCGTGCTGCTGGAATGGGATGACACCCGGGTCCACCTGGGCGAACTGCTCGAGGCCCTGGCGCGCATCGGATACCAGCCCTCGCCCAATGTGCGCCATGCCAGCGAGACGCGCCAGCGCCGGGACTCGCGCCTGGCCTTGTTGCGCACCCTGGTGGCCTGGCTGGCGATGATGCAGGTGATGATGCTGGCCTGGCCGGGCTACAGCGCCGCCGGGATGCTCAACGGTGCGGAGACGGCGATCTTCCGCTGGGCCAGCCTGTCGATCACCCTGCCGGCCCTGCTGTTCTCGGGCTGGAGCTTCCTGCAGGGAAGCCTGCGCGACCTGCGCATGCGGCGCCTGGGCATGGACGTGCCGGTGGTGCTGGGGCTGTGGGCGGCCTTCCTGGCCAGCGCGGTCAGTGTGCTGCGCGGCAGCGGGCCGGTGTACTTCGATTCGGTGACCATGTTCCTGGCGCTGGTGTTGAGCGCGCGTCTGATCGAGTCCAGCCTGCGTCAGCGCAGTGCCAATGCAGCCGATGAACTGCTCGAGCAGTTGCCCGCGGCAGTGCGGCGCCGGGAATCCGACGGTGTCTGGCGCACCGTGGCGGTGGTGCGCCTGCGTGCGGGCGATGTGGTCCAGGTGCCCAGCGGATCCCTGGTGCCGGTGGATGGGGAGGTGCTGGAAGGTGCCGGCCATGCCGACGAAGCCCTGTTGACCGGAGAGAGCGAGCCGGTGCCCAAGGCGGCGGGCAGCCGCGTGCTGGCCGGCAGCATGAACCTGGATTCGCCGCTCGTGGTGCGGGCACTCGCGGCCGGACAGGGCACGCGCATCGCGCAGATGGTGGACCTGCTCAACGGCGCGCTGGCGCACAAGCCACGCGCGGCGGCCCTGGCCGATCGCGCGGCGAGGTACTTCACCCTGGGATTGCTGGCGGTGGCGGGCCTGACCGCCCTGGTCTGGTGGCATGTCGATGCGCCCCGCGCGCTGCCGGCGGTGATCGCGGTGCTGGTGGTGAGCTGTCCCTGTGCGCTGTCGCTGGCCATTCCGGCGGCGCTCGCGGCCTCCACCGCGCGACTGTCGCGCGCTGGTGTGCTGGTTGCGCGCGGCCACGCGCTGGACGCGCTGGCGCATGTGGACACCTGGGTGTTCGACAAGACGGGAACCCTCACGCTGGGCCAGCAGCATGCGGTGCGCGTACTGCCCGTCGAGGGCTGGGACGAAGCCCGGGCGATGACCATCGCGGAGGCGCTGGAGCAGGGCGTGCAGCACCCCCTGGCGCTGGCCATCACCCGGCATGCGCAGGATCTGCGGGAGCGCGCGTTGCGGACCGACGTCCCCGAGGGGGATGCCGTCCGCACGTCCCGGACGGTGCCGCTGCCCGGCTCCGCGGGGGCGGCACCAGCCCCGGCCGCGCCCGCCGCCGGGCTTCGCATGGTGCCGGGACAGGGCCTCGTGGGGTGCTGGCAGGGGCGTTGGTATGCGCTGGGCCGGCCGCCGCCGGGAGCCGAGCCTGTGCCGTCCCCGGCGCCGCGGACCTCGCCCGCGCCGGCCGGCGTCACGCGGCTGCAATTGCGGGAGTTGCCCGCGGATGGCGAGCCCGCGTCGTCGCCCTGGGAGGGCGGCGAGCCCGGGCGGCTGATCGCCGACATCGAGGTCACCGAGCGACTGCGCCCGGGGGCGCGCGAGGCCCTGGCGGAACTCGGCGCGCGAGCCGTCGGCCTGGCTCTGCTCAGCGGGGACAAGCCCGCCAACGTGCGCGACTGGGCGCAGCAGGTGGGCATCGCCGAGTCCGAGGGGGCGCTGCTGCCGCAGGACAAGCTGCGACGCGTGCGCGAGTTGCAGGCGCGGGGGCGCCGGGTCGCCATGGTGGGCGATGGGGTCAACGACGCGCCCACGCTGGGCGCGGCGGATGTCTCGGTGAGCTTCGCCAACGCCGCGCCCATCGCGCGGGCCGGAGCCGACGTGGTGCTGGGTTTCGAGGACATGCGCGCCCTGCCACTGCTGGTGGACGTGGCACGGCGCACGCAGCGGGTGATGCGCCAGAACATGGCCTGGGCGCTGGCCTACAACGCGGTGTTCGTGCCCCTGGCGGCGGCAGGGCGCATCTCGCCGCTGTGGGCGGCCCTGGGCATGAGCGCGTCGTCGCTGCTGGTGGTCCTGAATTCGGCGCGCCTGGCCTGGGCGCGTCGCACGGAGGCGGCATGGACGCATCGCTGATGGTGCTCATCCCGATCAGCGTGGCCATCGTGGCGCTGATCCTGTGCGTGTTGTGGTGGGCCGCGCGCAGCGGTCAGTTCGACGATCTCGAAGGCCCCGCGCACGCCATCCTGATGGACGACGACGATCCCGTCGCGCCCGCCGCACAGCCGCGCGACGACCCGTCCTGATCGGCCTCGTGCGTCGCTTTTCGACGCATTTTCACGCGGCTTGACACATGTCAATCGGTCCCCCGGGCGCCTCCGATACCTTGGCGCCATCGCGCTGGGGCGCGTCCGTTTTTCACAAATCTGGAAATTCGATGAACCGAATCCGCGGGGTGGAGATGCCATGAGTGCGCAAGCCTTGAGTCCGCAAACCTACAACTATGCGGTAGTCCGCAAGTTCACCGTGATGACCCTGGTCTGGGCCGTGGTCGGCATGCTGGTGGGCATCGTCATCGCCGCCCAGCTGATCTGGCCGGACATGACCTACGGCATTCCCTGGCTGAGCTGGGGGCGCATTCGCCCGGTACATACCAATGGCGTGATCTTCGGCTTCGGGGGAACGGCGCTGTTCGCCACCTCCTACTACGTGGTGCAGCGAACCTGCCAGAGCCGCCTGTTCGCGCCGGCGCTGGCCGAGTTCACCTTCTGGGGCTGGACGGCGGTGATCGTGCTGTGCGCCATCACCTATCCGCTGGGCTACACCAGCGGCAAGGAATACGCCGAACAGGAATGGCCCATCAGCATCCTCATCGTGCTGGTCTGGGTGGCCTACGCGATCGTGTTCTTCGGCACGGTGATCAAGCGCAAGACCCGCCACATCTACGTGGCCAACTGGTTCTTCGGCGCCTACATCATCACCATCGCGCTGCTGTACATCGTCAACAACATCAAGCTGCCCGTGAGCCTGTTCTCGTTCAGCAGCTACTCGGCCTACGGCGGCGCGCAGGACGCGATGATCCAGTGGTGGTACGGGCACAACGCGGTGGGCTTCTTCCTCACCGTGTCCTTCCTGGGCATGATGTATTACTTCATTCCCAAGCAGGCCGAGCGACCGATCTATTCCTACCGCCTGTCCATCGTGCACTTCTGGGCGCTGACCTTCGTGTACATGTGGGCCGGTCCGCACCACCTGCTGTACACGGCTCTGCCCGACTGGGCGCAGTCGCTGGGCATGGTGTTCTCGCTGATCCTGCTGGCTCCCAGCTGGGGCGGCATGATCAACGGCATCATGACCCTGTCGGGCGCCTGGCACAAGCTGCGCGACGACCCGATCCTGAAGTTCCTGATCACCGCGCTGTCCTTCTATGGCATGTCGACCTTCGAGGGGCCGATGCTGTCGATCAAGACCGTCAGCGGGCTGGCGCACTACACGGACTGGATCATCGGACACGTGCACTCCGGCGCCATGGGCTGGGTGGGCATGATCACCATGGGCAGCCTGTACTACATGATCCCGCGCCTGTGGGGCCAGACCCGCATGTGGAGCGTGCGCCTGATCGACTGGCATTTCTGGACCGCGACCATCGGCGTCGTGCTGTACATCGCCTCCATGTGGGTGGCCGGGGTCACCGAGGGCCTGATGTGGCGCGCGATGCAGCCCGACGGCACCCTGACCTACAGCTTCATCGAGTCCATCGTGGCGGTCAAGCCGCTGTACTACATCCGTCTGCTGGGCGGCGTGATCTACCTGTTCGGCATGTGTCTCATGGTCTACAACAGCTGGCGCACGATTCGCCAGGGCCAGGCCGTGGATGCCCCGATCCCGCAGCTGGCCGGCGCCCACGCCGGTTGATGCGAGCGAAGCCACAACAAGGAGAAAAGCCATCATGGCAAGCCTGAAACTCAGCCACGAGGCCATCGAGAAGAACGTCGGCCTGATGATCGTGCTGGTCGCGCTGGTGGTCAGCGTCGCCGGCTTCGTGCAACTGCTGCCCATGTTCTTCGACAAGGCGACCACCACGCCGCTTCCGGGCATGAAGCCCTACACGGCCCTGGAACTGGCGGGACGCGACGTGTACGTGTCCGAGGGCTGCTACCTGTGCCACTCGCAGATGATCCGCCCGCTGCGCGCCGAGGTGGAGCGCTACGGCCACTATTCGGTGGCGGGTGAATCGGTGTGGGACCACCCCTTCCAGTGGGGCAGCAAGCGCAACGGTCCGGACCTGGCGCGCGTGGGCGGAAAGTACTCGGACGAATGGTTGCGCATCCACATGCGCGAGCCGCGCGACGTGGTGCCCGAGAGCACCATGCCCGCCTATCCGTGGCTGCAGTACAAGCCGGCCGACGACGGCCTGATCCGCCAGCGCATGCGCACCCTGCGCGTGCTGGGCGTGCCGTACACCGACGCCGAGATCGCCGCCGCGCCGGCCGATCTCAAGGGCAAGACCCAGGAGGACGCGCTGGTGGCCTACCTGCAGAGCCTGGGCCGCGATCTGTCCGGCGGGCATTCCTGATCGGAGGGGAGCATCACCATGAACCTGCTGGCCCTGTTCGGAAGCATCACGACCGTGATGGCCTTCGCCGCCTTCGTCGGCATCGCCTGGATGGCCTACGCGCCGCGTTTCGCGGCGCGTCACCAGCGCGATGCCCTGATCCCCTTCCTCGACTCGCAGCTCCCCGCGGTCTCCGGGCAGGAGTCCGAGGCACGCGCGTCCAACTCCACCAAGGCCTGAGCCGGCCTCCGACATCATGAACCAGTTCACTTCCGCTGCCTGGGCGTACTGGATCGGCGCGGTGACCATCGTCTCGCTGATCGGCCTGTTCCTGTTCCTGCGCGCCACGGCGCGCCAGACGGTGTTCCGCGACGACAAGGGGCAGGTGATCGCCACCACCGGCCACGTCTGGGACGACGACCTGCAGGAATTCAACAACCCGCTGCCCCGCTGGTGGATGGGCCTGTTCGTGCTCACCCTGGTGTTCGCCGCGCTGTACCTGGTGCTGTACCCCGGGTTGGCTTTCTGGGGTGGCGCGCTGGGCTTCACCAGCGACAAGATGTACCAGCAGGAGTCGAAGGCCTACGAGCAGCGTATCGCGCCCATCTACGCCGCCTACAACAAGCTCGACGTCGCGCAACTCTCGAAGGATCCCGCGGCCATGGCCACCGGCCAGCGCATGTTCCTGACCTATTGCGCGCAGTGCCACGGCTCGGACGCCGGCGGCAGCAAGGGTTTCCCGAACCTGACCGTGCACGACGAGAAGAGCTTCCTCTACGGCAACCAGCCCGCCACCCTGGTGCAGACCATCACCGAAGGTCGCCAGGGCATGATGCCCCCGATGGGGCAGGCCCTGGGCAGCAAGCAGGCCGTGACCGAGGTGGCCAACTACGTGCGCAGCCTGTCGGGGCTGAGCCATGACGCCCGGCTGGCGGCCCTGGGCAAGCCCCTGTTCGCGGCCAATTGCGCGGCATGCCACGGCGCTGGCGGCGTGGGCAACCAGATGATCGGCGGGCCCAACCTCACCGACCAGAACTGGCTGTACGGATCCGGCCTGCAGACCATCGAGGAAACCATCGAAGGCGGGCGCAGCGGCCACATGCCGGCGCAGAAGGGCAACCTCGATGCCGACAAGATCCACGTGCTGGCCGCCTATGTCTACGGGCTGAGCCACGGCGCCCACCGATGAACACGCCCGCATCGCCGTCCCCCGGAAACGGGCTGCAGGGCACCGAGGAGGTCCTGTACGAGGCGCGCAGGAAGATCTACGCGCGCTCGGTCACCGGCTTTTTCGCGCGCTGGCGCGTGGCCATGGTCTGGATCACGCAGATCGTGTTCTACGGCCTGCCCTGGCTGCGCTGGGATCAGCGCCAGGCCATGCTGCTGGACCTGGTGCACCGCAAGTTCTACTTCTTCGGCCTGATCCTGTGGCCCCAGGACGTGATCTTCCTGGCGCTGCTGCTGATCATCTCGGCCTACGGACTGTTCCTGTTCACCGCCATCGCCGGGCGGCTGTTCTGCGGTTATGCCTGCCCGCAGACCGTGTACACCCAGATCTTCATGTGGATCGAGCACTGGGTGGAGGGGGATCGCCTGGCGCGCATCCGCCTGGACTCGCAGCCCATGAGCCCGCGCAAATTCGCGCGCAAGGCCGCCAAGCACGCGCTCTGGATCGGCGTGGCGCTTTGGACGGGCTTCACCTTCGTGGGCTATTTCACGCCCATCCGCACCCTGGTCCAGGAGGTGCTGACCCTTGGGCTGGGAGGCTGGGAGACCTTCTGGATCCTGTTCTACGGTTTCGCCACCTACGGCAACGCGGGGTTCATGCGCGAGCAGGTGTGCAAATACATGTGCCCCTATGCGCGCTTCCAGTCCGTGATGTTCGATCGGGATACGCTGATCGTCACCTATGACCCCGAGCGCGGCGAGCCGCGCGGCAAGCGCCGGCGCGAGTTGCCGGCTCGCGCGCAGGGCAAGGGCGACTGCGTGGACTGCTCGATCTGCGTGCAGGTATGCCCGACGGGCATCGACATCCGCGAGGGCCTGCAGTACATGTGCATCGGATGCGGAGCCTGTGCCGATGCCTGCGACACGGTGATGGACAAGATGAACACCCCGCGCGGACTCATCCGCTATTCCAGCGAGAACGCGCTGGAGGGGCACTGGAGCCGGCGCCAGCAGTGGGCGCACCTGCTGCGCCCGCGCATCCTGATCTACAGCGCCATCCTGGTGGCCATGGTCGGCCTGTTCGTGGGTGGGCTGGCCATGCGCCAGACGGTCAAGCTCGACGTCATGCGGGATCGCCGCGTGCTGGCTCGCGAGATCCCGGGCGGGCTGCTGGAGAACGTGTACCAGATCCAGTTGATGAACGCCTCCGACACGCCGCGCCGCATGCGCTTCGAAGTGCAGGGGCTGCCCGGCCTGGTGGTGGTGAACCCGAAACAGGGCATCGAACTGGCGGCCTCCAGCAACGTGCTGCACCCGCTGGAGCTGGCGATTCCGAGCGACGGCGCGCGCAGCGGGGTCTACAAGGTGGAGATCACCGCGCGCAGCGAAGGCGAGGATCCCGTGAGCGTGCACCATGACAGCACCTTCATCGTCCCCTGAGCCGGCTCGCGCGGGGTCGCGCGGCAGGGACCGCGCCTGGTGGCGTGTTCCCGTGGTGTGGCTGCTGATCGGATTGTTCGGCGCGGTGCTGGCGGCCAGCGTGGTCACGGTGCTGATCGCGCGCCACGCCGCCGACGAGGAGATCGAGGCGCCGGCGCGGCTGGCGCCCATCGTGCCGCCCGCCGCGAGCGCATCGAGCGCGGCTCGCAGCTGATCCGGTGTGAACTCATCCGTCTCGCGGCCGATCCGGCCGCGCATCGAGGAGACCGAGCATGCGTCGTTGCGATGCCGACTACCTGCGCGCCCTGTGGCCCGCTTTCCTGGTCGCCCTGGTGGCCAGCGCGGTGATGTTCAGCGTGCTGGACCCCGTACACCACGCCCCGATGGCCTTCGCGCACTGGCCCCCGGCCCTGATGTACTCCCTGGGATTCCTCGGCCAGTGGCTGGCCTGCTGGGCGGCCAGCGCGCTGAACCTGTGGCTGCTGGCTCGGCGGCCGCCCGGCGCGGGCGACGTGTTCGAGGAACGGGAGTAGCAGGCTGCCGAACCACCGGAGGGGGGCGCGTTGGTGCAGGATCGGGCGCCCCGGCGCCAGGCTTCAGGCCTCGTGGTTGAGCAACTCTGCCAGCCCGTCGCGGTTGGTGATGCGCACCTGGCGTTGCGCCACGTGGATCAGCCCGGCCTGGTGAAAGCGCGACATCAGCCGGCTGACCGTCTCCAGCTTCAGCCCGAGGTAGCTGCCGATCTCCTCGCGGCTCATGCGAAGCACGAATTCGTCGGGAGACAGACCGCGCGCCTTGTAGCGCTCGGACAGGTCGAGCAGGAAGCGGGCCAGCCGCTCGTCGGCCTGCATGCTGCCCAGCACGAACTGATCCTGCTGGGCGCGGGCCAGGCGGTTGCCGATCAGGCAGTGGATCTGGTGCTGCAGCGTGGGCAGCTCGCGCGCGCTGGTCTCCAGCACGCGCACGTCGATCTCGCAGGCCTCGCTGTCCTCCAGCGCGACCGCCTCGGTCATGTAGATGCGGGTGGAGAAGCCTTCCAGGCCCATCATCTCCCCGGGCACGTGGAAACCCACGATCTGCTGGCGCCCGTCCGGGCTGCTCACCATGGACTTGAAGGAGCCCGCGTGGACCGAATACACCTTGTCCATGGGCTGCCCCCCTTCGAACAGGCGTTCTCCCTTGGTCACCCGCACGGTGTTCTGCATGATGTCGCGCATGCGCTCCATCTGGTCGGCGGGCAGGGAAATGGGCAGGCAGAACCGGCTCTGGAAGCAGACATCGCAGGGGTGCGGCTTGTCCATGCGGTGGACGGTGGCGGCGGGTGTCAGCTTCATGATTTTTGCTCGAAAGGTTATTGGTTTTGTTATATCACGGAAATGGAGAGAATTTCCTGATGCACATCAGCCTTTTTCTTACATTGTTACTGATGGGACTGACGGGGGGCTTGCATTGCGCAGCCATGTGTGGCGGATTGGTCGTCGCCGGGGAACGCGCGATGCAGCCGCCAGGCACGGCCACGGGGCTTCCCGCAGCCCGCGAACAGGTGCTCTGGCCGGCCCGGCGTCTGCTCTGGCGCTCGGCCCAGTTGCAGCTGGGCCGGGTGTTCACCTACGGCCTGCTGGGCCTGGTGGCCGGTGCGATCGGCTCCGGACTGTGGGCGGTGCAGCTGCGTCCGCTGCAAGTCGGCTTGTACCTTTTGGGCAACGGCGTGCTGGCCGCCAGCGGTCTCTGGCTCGTTCTCGCCGCCCTGCGCGGCGAAGGCGCCGCGCGGGCGCCGCATTTCGCCTGGGCCGCCAGGCTGCGCACAGGGCTGGGCGAGGCCGCGGCGCGGGCGCTGCGCGGCCTCTTGCCGCTGGCGAGCCTGCCCCGGCGCCTGGGGGCGGGCCTGTTGTGGGGCCTGCTGCCCTGCGGACTGGTGTATTCGGCCTTGTCGCTGGCCTTGCTCAGCGGAAGCGCGCTGGGCGGCGCGCTGGGCATGCTGGCCTTCGGCGCGGGCACGCTGCCGCATATGCTGCTGGCCGGGCACCTGCTGCGCAGGCTCAGCCAGCGGGCCACCGCGCGGGCCGCGCGCCTGGGGGCCGGCGGCGTGCTGCTGGGCTTCGCCCTGTGGGGGCTGTGGCGCCTGGCGCAGGCCGGCGGCCCGGGCGCCTTGCACGGCTACTGCGCCTGAACCTGGGCGCGGCCCGGGCGCGCCAGCCGCGGCCCGCGCCCGCCGCGGCGGGCCGCTACGCCACGTCGAAGGTCTGCAGCGCCCATCCGCGGCCGGCACGTTGCTCGTCGAAATAGCGCCGCAGGGTTTCCGCCACGGCGCGGAAGGCGATCTGCTCCCAGGGCACTTCCCCGGCGCCGAACAGCGCGGCCTCCAGGGTCTCCGGGCCGGGATCCCAGCGCGGCTCGAGCAGGCGCGCACGGTACAGCAGGTAGACCTGACTGACCGGACGCACGTTGACCACGCTGTACAGGCCCTCGAGTTCCACGCGGGCGCCGGCTTCCTCCTCGGTTTCGCGCAGCGCCCCCTGCTCGGTGGTCTCATCGAGTTCCATGAAGCCCGCGGGAAGGGTCCACAGGCCGTGTCGGGGCTCGATGGCGCGGCGGCACAGCAGCACCTTGTCCCGCCACACCGGCAGCGTGCCCACGATGTTGCGCGGATTCTCGTACTGGATGTGCGAGCAGGCGGTGCAGACCGCCCGCGGGTGGGTGTCGCCTTCCGGCACCCGGTGCTCGACCGGTGCGCCGCAAAGATTGCAATGGTGGATCGATGCGCGGTGCATGCCTGCTATTTTGACAGGCTCCGCGTGGTTTGCGCCCGGCGTGCGCCTGTCACGCCTCGTATCATCCCGGCTTCGATCCGGCGGTCCTGGCATCGGCCGGGCCGCGCGGTCTCTCCCATCGTTCATGCCGACCGTCTCCATTCCCGCCCTGGGCCTGCAACTGCAGGCCGAACCCGACGAGAACCTGCTCAAGGTGCTGCGTCGCCACCGCGTGCCCATCGGCTGGTCCTGCAAGCGCGGGGAATGCGGGAGCTGCAAATGCGTGCTCGAGCGCGGCGAGGTGGACCTGCGCGGCTACCAGCCCGGCGCGCTGCCGGCCTCGCAGCGAGCGCAGGGCATCATCCTGGCCTGCAGCAGCAGCATCCTCGGCGATGTACAACTGGCTCTCGTGGACACCGACGATTACATCGAACACCCGATTCGCAGCCTGGCCTGCCGCGTGCTCTGGCTGCGCGAGCTGGCGCCGGAGGTGTTCTCGCTGCGCCTGCGCATCGTCGACGACCTGGCGCAGGGCGGCGAGCCCGAGGGAGGCGATGCGAGCGCTGGCGGGCCCTTCCTGTTCTCGGCCGGACAGTATGCGCACCTGCGGGCGCGCGATGCCCGCGGCGAGTGGATCGGGCGCGACTTCTCCATGGCCGGCACGCCCGTCGAGGCCGAGTACGACGGCGAGCTGGAATTCCATATCCGGCGCACTCCCGCCGGTTCCTTCAGCGGGCTGCTCGGCGGGGCGATCGTCGCCGGCACCGAGCTGCGGCTCGAAGGTCCGATGGGCAGGGCCTACTTCCGTCCTCGCCACGAGGGCCCCTTGTACGCGGTGGCCGCGGGTACCGGACTGGGGCCGATGCTCTCGGTGGTGCAGACCGCGCTGGACAACGGCAAGACCGATCCGGTGGTGCTGTACGCCGGCTTTCGCAACGTGTCGGAGGTCTACGGCGTCGAGCAGATGGAGCAGCTGGCCAGGCGCCATGCCAACTTCCGCGCCCACGTGGTGGTGGAGTTCGAAGCGCCCGGCGGCCTGCGCGGGGGTCGCGTGGGCGACGCGCTGTTCGCGGACGTGCAGGATTTCCGGGACGCCAAGGTCTACCTGGCCGGGTCGCCCGCGATGGTCGAGGCGGTCAGCGAGGAGTTGCTGGCGCGTGGCGTGGCTTCGCGGGACGTGCATGCCGATGCCTTCTACGCGCCGGCCCCCGAGGCCGTCCGGGCCGCGCAGGCGGACGTCGAACGGGGCTGAGCGCGGGGCCGCGCGGGCCCCGGCTGCAGGCCTGCGGTTGGCATGGCTGGCGTTGCTGTCCGGTTACGAAGCGCGAGGGCTGCCGGGGATTTCGCGGGGCCTGGCCGGAGGGTGGTTTACAATTCGGATCCATCGTTGCGCCGGAGCAGTCCGCCCGACGGCCGTGTAGCGGCCGGGGCGATCCGGCTCGACGCCCGGCATGGCTGCCGGCGCAGGCGTGGAAAGACCCGTTTGCGAAGCAGCCCCTTGCCGGTGCGTGCCCCCGACGCGTGCGCGATGGCGCCGCGGGCCCTGGTGCCAGGGGGTACGGCGCAATTCGAATGCATGTCGGACACCGGCTCGGGAGGGCCGGCCATGGCGCATCCTGCGCGCGAACCCTTTCACGAATGAACACTGCATGGGCCAAGCGGGTCCTCGAGACCGCGCTGTTGTGTGCCACCCAAGCCTTGAGCCTCGCGGCGCTGCGCGGTCTGTTCGACGACCAGCTCGAGGCGGAGGCGGTGCGCGCCTTGCTTGCGGAGTTGCAGGAGGACTGGCGCGACCGCGGTGTGGAACTGCGCGAAGTGGTCGGGGGCTGGCGTTTCCAGAGCCGCGAGGACATGCAGCCTTACCTCCAGCGCCTGAATCCGGAGCGCCCGCCGCGGTATTCCCGGGCGGTGCAGGAAACCCTGGCCATCATCGCGCATCGCCAGCCGGTGACCCGCGGCGACATCGAGGACATTCGCGGAGTCAGCGTGAACGCGCAGATTCTTCGCCAACTCGAGGATCGCGGCTGGATCGAGGCCATCGGTCACCGCGAGGGGCCGGGCCGTCCGGTGCTGTTCGCGACCACGCGCCAGTTCCTGGATGACCTGGGATTGCGCAGCCTGGCCCAGCTCGAGGAGCCGGCGAGCGACGCGGTGGATCCGAAGCAGATCGAGCTGCTGGTCGGTGGCGCCGCGCCCGAGGCGCCCCTGTCCGAAATTCCAGCCTCCGAGGTCTCCGTGCAGGAGCCGCCGGAGGCGACCGGTGAAGCGCCCGAGCCGGCGTTCCCGGGTTGAATCGACCCACGAAGAAAACATCCATGTCCGATCCCGATCACGATCACGATCCAGCAGCTTCCGCGCCCCCTGCCACGCCATCGGCCGCGGCGGGCCCGGAAGCTTCGGCTGCCGTCGCCGGCGAAGCCGGCGCGCCCGCGCGGCGCGACGGCGCGCGACGTCGCCGTCGCCGCAGCGGCAAGGGGCCGCGCGAGGCCTCGGGCCAGGGCGCCGGACAGACCCCGGGTGAATCCGGCGCGGAGTTCGCCGAAGGGGCTCCCGCGGAGACCGACTTCGATGCCGCGGCCGGCGCTTCCGCCGAAGCGGCCGGCGAGCGCGGCGCGCAAGGGCAGCGCCCGCCACGCCGGGGCGGGCGCAACCGGGGGCAGGGCAAGCCCGCCCCGGCGCCGTCCGGCGCGCGGCCGGGCAGCCCGCCGGTGCGCATCGAGGAGGTGGTGTCGGGGGATTTCGACCGCGCCGTCGAACTCGCCGACACGGCCGAGCCCGGGGTGCGGCGCGTGCTCGCGCCCTCTCCGGAGGCCCCCAAGCTGCACAAGGTGCTGGCACAGGGAGGCATCGGCTCGCGGCGCGAAATGGAGGAACTGATCCAGGAAGGCCGCGTGTCCGTCAACGGTGAGCCCGCGCACCTGGGACAGCGCATCCAGCCGGGCGACCAGATCCGGGTCAACGGCAAGCCGCTCAAGATCCGCATCGCGCCGCCTCCGGCGCGCATGCTGGTGTATCACAAGCCGGTCGGCGAGGTCGTCACCTTCAAGGATCCGGATGGGCGCCCGACCGTGTTCCGCAACCTGCCGCGGGTGCACAACGCCAAGTGGACGGCGGTCGGACGCCTGGACATCAACACCGAGGGCCTGCTGCTGTTGACCACCTCGGGCGAGCTGGCCAACAAGCTCATGCACCCCAGCCAGGGCGTGGAGCGCGAATACGCGGTGCGCGTGCTCGGCCAGCTGGACGACGAGATGCGATCGCGCCTGCTGGAAGGCGTGGAGCTCAGCGACGGCCCGGCTCGTTTCCTGAGCCTGGAGGAGGCTGGAGGGGAGGGCGCGAACCGCTGGTGGCGCGCCGTCATCGCCGAGGGCCGCAACCGCGAGGTGCGGCGTCTGTTCGAGGCCGTGGGCCTGACCGTCAGCCGCCTGATCCGGGTGCGCTACGGCTCCATCGCCCTGCCGGCCGGTCTGCGCCGCGGCGATTTCGCCGAGATCGATCGCGACGACGTGAAGGCGCTGATGACTCG
>JAJZWA010000019.1:24768-58382 GCA_021846965.1 Pseudomonadota bacterium
AAGCGCCGGAATCATTCCCGCTGATCCAGGGCCTTCCGAGCAGGGCTCTGGGCGCCTTCGCGCAGGGCCTTACAATTTCCCCTTAATGTTTTGATTATCTGGAGAGAAAACATATGGAGCGCACGCTCTCGATCATCAAGCCCGATGCCGTGGCGAAGAATTGCATCGGCAAGATCCTGGACCGTTTCGAGACCGCCGGCCTGAAGGTCGTGGCGGCCCGCATGATGCACCTGTCGCGCGCCGAGGCCGAAGGCTTCTACGCGGTGCACAAGGAGCGTCCCTTTTTCAAGGACCTGGTGGACTTCATGGTCTCCGGCCCCGTGCTGGTGCAAGTGCTGGAAGGTCCGGACGCCATCGCGCGCAATCGCGAGCTGATGGGCGCCACCGATCCGAAGAAGGCCGCGCCCGGCACCATCCGCGCGGATTTCGCCGACAGCATCGACGCCAACGCGGTGCACGGCTCCGATAGCGCGGAGAATGCCGCCATCGAGATCGCGTTCTTCTTCCCGTCGAACTGGATCTTCTCGCGCTGAGATTCCCTCCCGCCCTTCCCGCGATGAACCAAGGCGCCAACCTGCTGCAGTTCGACCAGGCCGGCCTGGTGGATTGGCTCGGCCAGGCGGGGCACAAGGCCTTCCGTGCGCGCCAGGTGATGCACTGGGTGCACCAGCGCGGCGTGGCCGATTTCGAGGCCATGACCGATCTGGCGCGCCCGCTGCGCGCCTGGCTCGAGCAGAACGCCTGCGTGCAGGCCTTGCCCGTGCTCAGCGAGCAGCGTTCGCGCGACGGCACCGTGAAGTGGCTGTTCGACGTCGGGGCCGGAAACGCGGTGGAGTCGGTGTTCATCCCCGAGACCTCCCGCAACACCCTGTGCGTGTCCTCGCAGGCGGGCTGCGCGATGGCCTGCAGTTTCTGCTCCACCGGGGCGCAGGGCTTCGCGCGCAACCTGGAGACCTCGGAGATCCTGGCCCAGCTGTGGTGGGCCGAGTTCACCATGCGCCGCGAACTGGGTCTGCCGGAGGGCGAGCGCGCGATCTCCAACGTGGTCATGATGGGCATGGGCGAGCCCCTGCAGAACTACTCCGCGTTGATTCCCGCCCTGCGGGTGATGCTCGACGACGATGCCTATGGCCTGTCGCGGCGCCGGGTCACCGTGTCCACTTCCGGCGTGGTGCCCATGATCGACCGCCTGGCGGCCGATTGCCCGGTGGCGCTGGCGGTTTCCCTGCACGCCCCGAACGATGCGCTGCGCGACCAGCTGGTTCCACTGAACCGCAAATACCCGCTGGCCGAGCTGCTGGCGGCCTGCGAGCGCTACCTGGCCCACGCGCCGCGTGACTTCATCACCTTCGAATATTGCATGCTCGACGGCGTCAACGACAGCCCCGAGCACGCGCGCCAGCTCATCGAGCTGATGCGCGGGCGCTTCCCCTGGAAGTGCAACCTGATCCCCTTCAATCCATTCCCGGGCTCCGGCCTGCGGCGTTCGTCGCCCCAGCGCGTGGCGGCTTTCGCTTCGCTGCTGATCGAAGCCGGGATCGTGGCCACGGTGCGCAAGACCCGTGGCGACGACATCGATGCCGCATGCGGACAGCTGGCCGGGGAGGTGCTCGACCGCACGACCCGGCGCGGTGCCCGCGTGGTGGCCATCGCGGCGTCCGACGCCGCGCCTGCAGCGAACCAGGGACGATCGGCATGAATGCACCCGTGACTCGATTTCGCGCCGCGAGCCTGCGCAAGGCCCGCGCGGCGGCAGCGTTGTCGCTAGGCCTCGCGCTGGGCCTGCTGGGCGGCTGTGCCGCGCCGGGCAGCGCCAGCGGCAGCGGCAACTACGCCGGCTCCACGCCGGGCGCCAAGGCCACCCAGGCGGACAAGAGCGCGCGCATCCGCCTGGAACTGGCGGAGGGCTACTACCAGCGCGGGCAGCCCGACGTTGCGCTGGGCGAGGTCACGCAGGCCCTGCAGGAGGATCCGGGCTATGTGCCGGCCTACACCATGCAGGCGCTGATCCACATGAGCCTGGGCCAGAACGACCAGGCCGAGACCAGCTTTCGCAAGGCCCTGTCGCTGGCGCCGGACAACCCCGACACCCTGCACAACTACGGCTGGTTCCTGTGCTCGGTCAAGCGCTATCCGGAGTCCTTCAAGATGTTCCGCAAGGCGCTGGCGGTGCCCGGGTACCGCAATGAGCAGCGCACCGACCTGGCCTACGGCGTGTGCCAGTACCGGGCCGGAGATCTCCCCGGCGCCGAGAAGACCCTGCGCGAGGGCTTCGCGCTGAACCCGGCCAATCCGGCGCTGGCCACCAATCTGGCCATGGTGCAGTACCTGCGTCACGAGTATTCCAAGGCCATGTTCTACATCGGCCGGGTCAACTCGGGCAGCGGCGCCACCGCGCAGACCCTGTGGCTGGGCGTGCTGATCGCGCGCAAATCCGGCGACATGGTCAGCGCCAACCGGTGGTCGCAGCAATTGGTGCAGAAGTTCCCCGACTCCGCCGAGGCCATCGCGGCCCAGCAGGGTCACTATGACGACTCCGCCCTGCTACCTCACTGAGTTCGCCGTGTCGAACCCGCCCACGAGGAATCCGCAGCCTGGCGTCGGCGAAGCCGGCGACGAGAGCGAGCTGGCCGGCCGCCGTCAGGCGGGCGCCTTGCTGCGCGCCGCGCGCGAGGCCGCCGGTCGCAGCCTGACCGAGCTGGCCTCGCAGCTGAAGGTGTCGGCCGACAAGATCTCCGCGCTGGAGTCCGGCGATTGGAGCCGCCTGCACGATCCTGCCCATGCGCGAGGGCTGCTGCGCGCCGCGGCCAAGGCGGTGCGGGCCGATGCCGACGCCGTGCTGCGCCCGCTGCCTCCCGCCTTCGTGCGCGGCACCCCCATCGTGCCCGCGCCGGGCGTCACCATGGGCCCGGTGCGCCCCGCGGAGCCGGTGGGCACGCATGGTTCGAGCCGCCGTCTGGTGTGGCTGGGCGTGCTGGTCGTGGTGGTGGCGCTGGGCCTGCTGTTCCTGCCACGCGCGGATCGCCTGGGCCATGTGGCGCAGCAATTGCGCGCCCTGCTGTCGCATCGCGCCGGCACGGCGCCGACTGCGGCGTCGAGCGTCATGACCGCCCCGGCGGTTCCGAACTCCCCGGCAGCCTCGTCCGCGTCCTCCGCGGCCGCTGCCGCGAAGCCTCTGGGCTCCGGGCTGTCGAGTCCTCCGGACTCGCCGGCCTCGTCGAGTCCCGCCACGCATGCGCCGGCCAGCTCGCCGGCAGCGGGCGTGGCGCCACCGTCCCGCGCGCACCGGGCGGCCGCCGCCTCCGCTCCCGCGGCTTCCGCGTCGGTCCCTGCCGGGCCGCCGGGACCACTGCTCTCGCTGAGTGCCAGCGGGCAAAGCTGGGTGCGCGTACGCTCGCAGTCGGGACGGGTGCTGTTCACGGGATTGCTGGCGGCCGGGGCCTCGCGCGAGGTGTCCACGCTGGCGGCGGACTTTCCCCTGCACCTGACCGTGGGCAACGCCGCGCAGACCCGCGTCAGCCTCGGCGGCAATCCGGTGGCGCTGCCCGCCGGGGGTGACAACGTCGCGCGCCTGGTGCTGAAGGGCGCGACACCGTGAAGGTTCGGGAATGAACGACATGCTGGGCGTCGCCGCGGGCGACGCGGACATCGACGACGCCGTGCCGCGGCGCCACAGGACCCGCCAGGCCGTCGTCGCCTGGGGTTCCCACCGCCTCACCGTGGGCGGGGACGCGCCGGTGCGGGTGCAGTCGATGACCAACACCGATACCGCCGACGTGGTGGGCACGGCCATCCAGGTCAAGGAACTGGCGCAGGCAGGCTCCGAGCTCGTGCGCCTGACCGTGAATACCGACGAAGCCGCCGCCGCTGTGCCGCGTATCCGCGAGCAGCTCGACCGCATGGGGGTCGAGGTGCCCCTGGTGGGCGACTTCCACTACAACGGGCACCTGCTGCTCACGCGCCATCCCGATTGCGCGCAGGCCCTGTCCAAGTACCGCATCAACCCCGGCAACGTGGGCAAGGGCGACAAGAAGGACCGGCAGTTCGCGCAGATGATCGAGGTCGCCGCGCGTTGGGATCGTCCGGTGCGCATCGGCGTGAACTGGGGCAGCCTGGACCAGGAGTTGCTGGCCTCCCTGATGGACGCGAACGCCGCGCTCGCGCGCCCCCGCGATGCGCGACAGGTCATGTATGAAGCCCTGATCCGCTCGGCGCTGGAGTCGGCGCAACGAGCCGAGGAACTGGGCCTGCCCGGGCACCAGATCCTGCTCTCCTGCAAGGTTTCCGCGGTGCGCGACCTGGTGGCCGTGTACCGCGAGCTGGCGCGGCGTTGCGACTATGCGCTGCACCTGGGCCTGACCGAGGCCGGCATGGGCACGCGCGGCACCGTGGCCTCCGCCGCGGCACTGTCCATCCTGCTGCAGGAGGGGATCGGCGACACCATCCGCGTATCCCTCACCCCGCAGCCGGGCGAGGCGCGTACCCAGGAAGTCGTGGTCGCGCTGGAAATCCTGCAGGCCCTGGGACTGCGCACCTTCACCCCCAGCGTCACCGCCTGTCCGGGCTGCGGGCGCACGACCAGCAGCGTGTTCCAGGAACTGGCGCGCGACATCGATGCGCATCTGCGCGAGCGCATGCCGCGCTGGCGTCGTGAATTCCCCGGTGTGGAGACCCTGCGCGTGGCGGTGATGGGCTGCATCGTCAACGGTCCCGGCGAGAGCCGCCATGCCGACATCGGCATCAGCCTGCCGGGCACCGGAGAGCAGCCCGCAGCCCCGGTGTACGTCGATGGCGAGAAGCGCCACACGCTGCGCGGCGAGGACATCGCCGTGCAGTTCATCACCCTGGTCGACGAGTACATACGCCGGCGCTGGGGCCAGCGCGTCGAGGCGCAGCCCTGACGCTTGCGTCCCGACGGTAGGCGCCTGGCTGTCCGGCCGGGCGCGCGCGCCGCGTTCCCGATCCGCATCCGATCCGCATCCCGATCTCCCACATGACTTCCAAGCTCAGCGCCGTCAAGGGCATGAACGACATCCTTCCGCCGGAATCGGCGCGCTGGGAGTGGTTCGAGTCGCAGATCCGCGAACTCATGCGCGTCTATGGCTATCGCAACGTGCGCACGCCCATTGTCGAGCCCACGCCCTTGTTCGTGCGCGGCATCGGCGAGGTCACGGACATCGTCGAGAAGGAGATGTACAGCTTCACCGACTCGCTCAACGGCGAGCCGCTGACCCTGCGCCCCGAGAACACGGCCGCCATCGTGCGGGCCACGGTCGAGCACAACCTTCTGTACGACGGGGGCAAGCGCCTGTGGTACACCGGGCCCATGTTCCGTCACGAGCGCCCACAACGCGGACGCTACCGCCAGTTCCACCAGGTCGGGGCGGAGGCCCTGGGCTTCGCCGGTCCCGACGTGGACGCCGAGCTGATTCTCATGGCCCGGCGCCTGTGGACCATGCTCGGGCTGCGGGGCTTGCGCCTGGAGATCAACTGCCTGGGACAGTCGGCCGAGCGTGCGAGCCATCGCGCGAAGCTCATCGCCTATTTCGAGGCGCACGCGGAGCAGCTCGACGAGGACGCGCGCCGGCGCCTGCACAGCAACCCTCTGCGCATCCTGGATACGAAGAATCCGGCGATGCAGGAACTGGTGCAGGGCGCGCCGCGCCTGCTGGACGAGCTCGGGGAGGAATCCCGCGCCCATTTCGAGGGGCTGCAGCAGCTGCTGCAGGCGGCAGGCCAGGAATTCACCGTCAACCCGCGCCTGGTGCGCGGCCTGGACTACTACAACCTCAGTGTGTTCGAGTGGGTCAGCGACCAGCTGGGAGCGCAGGGCACGGTGTGTGCCGGGGGGCGCTACGACGGGCTGATCGAGCAGATCGGCGGCAAGCCGGCGCCAGCCTGCGGCTGGGCCCTCGGCATCGAGCGCGTGCTCGATCTGCTGGCGCAGGCCGAGCGCCAGCCGCAGGCCGCGGTGCCCGACGCCTACGTGGTGCTGGCGCATGCGCCGGCGCTGCCGCGCGCGCTGCAGGTGGCCGAGGAACTGCGCGCGGCCGGCCTCGCGGTGCTCATGCACGCCGGAGGCGGCAGCATGAAGTCCCAGATGAAAAAGGCCGATGCGAGCGGTGCGCGCCACGCCTTGATTTTCGGGGAGAACGAGTGGCTGGCCGGCGAGGTCGGCGTCAAGTCCCTGCGCGCCGGAGGGGAGCAGCAGCAACGCAGCGTTCCTCTGCAGCCGGCCTCGCTGCTGATCGACTGCCTGAGCGGTGCCTGACAGGCCGCCAAGGCCGCAAGCGCCAACTAGAATGCCCCTTCGCCAACCCGTGCCGAGTCCATGAGCTACAACCTCGAAGAACAGGATCAGATCGAACAGCTGCGAGCCTTCTGGCAGCAGTGGGGTACCGCCATCTCGGGGCTGCTGCTGGTCGCGGCGCTGGCCTGGGCCGGTTGGAGCGGTTGGCATTGGTGGAACAACCGGCGCGCGGCGCAGGCCTCGAGCCTGTACACGCAGCTCACCCAGCGCATCGCTGCCAGCGACCTGAACGACGCCGCGCCGATCTTCGGCAAGCTGCGCCAGGACTATGGCTCCACGGTGTACGCGCAAATGGGCGCGCTGTCGCTGGCCCGCGCCTATGACCAGAGCGGCAGGCAGGCGCAGGCTCTGCCGGTGCTGGAATGGGCCGGCAGCCATGGGCCGGTGGCCGCGCAACGCGCGGCGGCCCTGCTGAACCTGGCGGCTCTGCAGATCGACGCGCGCCAGTACGAGGCGGCGCTGCATACGCTGCAGACGCCGCCGGCCCCGGCCTTCGACGCCTTGTTCCTGACCCGGCGTGGCGATGTCTACGCGGTGCAGGGTGAACGCGCGCAGGCGCGCAAGGCCTACGAGCAGGCGCTGTCCGAGCTGCCGCCCGACGCGGCGCTGCGCCAGCTGCTGCAGATCAAGATCGAGAGCGTCGGGGGAGCCCAATGATGCGCGGACCGTGGATGACGCGCCTCGCGCGCGTGCTGGGTGCGGGACTGGCCCTGGGACTGGCGGGTCTGCTGGGGGCCTGCTCGTCGACACCCAAGCAGCCGGACCCGACTCCGCTGGGGCCGGTACCTCCGATCCTGCATGTGGATACGGTCTGGCACGACAGCATCGGGCCCGTGCCGTCGACCTTTCACGCCGCGGTGGCCGGCGGGCGCGTGGTGGTGGCCTCGTCCAATGGCGACGTGCTGTGCCTCAGCGCCTCGGGTGGGCGCGAGTTGTGGCGCAGCCATGTCGCCGGGGGCCTCAGCGCCGGCGTGGGCAGCGACGGCAGTTTCACCGCCGTGGTGAACACCCGCAACCAGGTCGTCTCGCTGGGCCCGCAGGGCCAGATCCTCTGGCGCTACCAATTGCCCAGCAGCGTGATCACGGCGCCTGCCGTGTTCGGGGGCATCATCGTCGTGCAGGCAGCCGACCAGCGCCTGTGGGCTTTCGACGCCGCCACGGGCGCCAAGCGCTGGGACGATGAGTTCAGCGCGCCCGCGCTGCTGTTGCAACGGGGTTCGGGCATCGCCCTGGCCGACGGCGACATCGTGTTCGGCGACGCCCGCGGGCGCCTGCGTGCCGTGCGTCTGGCCGACGGCACCTCGCTGTGGGATGCGCAGATCGGCCGCCCGCATGGCGTCACCGAGGTCGAGCGCCTGGTCAGCATCACCGGCACCCCCTCGCTGGCGCAGGGCCTGGCCTGCTCGAGGGCCTACCAGTCCGACCTGGGGTGCGTGGACATGACCAGCGGGCATCTGCTGTGGTCGGCGCGCGCCGACGGCTACAGCTCGGTGAGCCAGAACGGCAGCGAGCTGGTGGCCACGCAGGCGGACGGGGTGGTGCAGGCCTATTCGGCGACCGATGGCAAGGCCCTGTGGCACAACGACCAGCTCAAGTACCGCAAGCTGGGCGCACCGCTGCTGCTGGGACACACGGTGGCGGTGGGGGACCTGCAGGGCTACGTGTCCTTCCTCTCTGCCAAGGACGGCCAGATCATCGGCCGAGCTTCCACCGATGGTTCGGCCATCGACTCGCCGATGATCCTGGCCGGCGACACGCTGGTCGTGGTGACCAGCAAGGGTGGCATCTACGGTTTCCTGCCGCGCTGAGGCGCGCCCCGAAGCCGATCGTCGGACATGACTTGATGGTTCCCGTGCTCGCCCTGGTCGGCCGCCCCAACGTGGGCAAGTCGACCCTGTTCAATCGCATCACGCGTTCGCGCGACGCCATCGTCGCCGACATTCCGGGCCTGACCCGCGACCGCCACTACGGCCGCGCGAAATGGCGTGACCAGGCGCTGCTGGTGGTCGACACCGGGGGTTTCGAGCCGGTGGTCGACACCGGCATCGTGGCCGAGATGGCGCGCCAGACCCGGCAGGCCATCGCCGAGGCCGACGTGGTGGTGTTCCTGGTGGATGCGCGCACCGGCCTGGCGCCCCAGGACCAGCACATCGCCGCATACCTGCGCAAGACCGGCAAGCCCGTGCTGCTGGCGGTCAACAAGTCGGAGGGCCTGAGCCCGGCGGCCATGGCCGAGTTCCATGAGCTCGGACTGGGCCAGCCCCTGCCGGTCAGTGCCGCCCACGGACAGGGCGTGGCCCCGCTGCTCGACGCCGCCTGCGCGCTGTGCCTGCGCGAAGCCGAGCCGCAGGAACAGGCCGAGCCGCAGGACCAGCTCGAAGCGCAGGAGCCCGCGCAGCAGCCGGCTCCCGCCCCGGGGGAAGCGGCGGGCGCCGTGCCGGCCGCGCCGCCCGCTGCGGCGCAGCTGCCGCCGCGCACCATCAAGCTGGCCATCATCGGCCGCCCCAACGTGGGCAAGTCCACCCTGATCAATGCCCTGGTCGGCGAGGAGCGCGTCATCGCCTTCGATCAGCCGGGCACCACGCGCGACGCCATCGAGGTGCCCTTCGAGCGCGACGGCGTGGCCTACACCCTGATCGACACCGCCGGCCTGCGGCGCCGCGGCAAGGTGTTCGAGACCATCGAGAAGTTCTCGGTGGTCAAGACCCTGCAGGCCATCGAGTCGTGCAATGTGGTGGTGCTGCTGCTCGACGCCAGCGAGCCGGTGTCCGACCAGGACGCGCACATCGCCGGTTTCGCGGTGGAGGCGGGCAGGGCGCTGGTGGTCGCGGCCAACAAGTGGGACAAGACCGACGCCTACCAGCGCCAGCGCTTTGCCGCCAGCATGGCCGAGCGCCTGCCCTTCCTGGGTTTCGCGCACCGGCACGAGATTTCCGCCATCTCGCGCAAGGGCCTGCGTCCGCTGCTGCGCTCGGTGGTGGAGGCGCACCGCGCCGCATTCGCCAAGCTGTCCACCCCGCGCCTGACCCGCGAACTGCAGGAGGCCGTAGCCTTCCAGCAGCCGCCGCGTGCCGGCACCGTGCGTCCGAAGCTGCGTTATGCCCACCAGGGCGGGCAGAATCCGCCGGTGATCGTCATCCACGGCAATTCCCTGGACAAGGTTCCGAACAGCTATACCCGCTATCTGGAGTCGCGATTCGCGCGCGTATTCAAGCTCGGCGGCACGCCGCTGCGCATCGAATACCGCACATCGCGCAATCCCTTCCAGAGCACACGGGATTGAGGTCGCCCCGGAGGGGCAGGGCGATACCCGCAAGGCCAGCCGGGACGTATCGAACAGTGCCTGGACGGGACAGGGCTTTGTGCTATGTTCGTCCGGGTGGAAGCAGTTTCCATAAAAACACAACCGGAGTTTTCCATGAGCAATAAAGGGCAGTTGTTACAAGACCCCTTCCTGAATCTGCTGCGCAAGGAGCATGTTCAGGTTTCCATTTACCTGGTCAATGGCATCAAGTTGCAAGGCCATATCGAATCTTTTGACCAATACGTGGTCCTGTTGCGCAACACCGTGACCCAGATGGTGTACAAGCACGCCATTTCCACCGTCGTTCCTTCCCGTCCCGTGAGCTTCCACGTCGGTGCAAGCGAGTCCGAAGCTTCCTGAAGCAGCGCTCCCGCGGCCGGGCAGTGCCCGGCCCCCCGTCTCCGGGGCGCCAGGAAGCACGGTGGTGAGCGGCGATTCCCCGGGCGCGCCTTGCGCCGTGCTCGTGGGCGCCGATGTGGGGCAGGATCATCCCGACCCGCAGTTGCAGGAGTTGAGCGAACTGGCCGTATCGGCCGGGCTGCGTCCGGCGGGCCACAGTTTCAGTCGCAGGCGCCACATCGACCCGGCGCTCTACCTGGGGTCGGGCAAGGTGGCGCAGATCAAGGAGCAGGTGCTCGAGGCCGGGGCGGGCTGCGTGCTGTTCGACGCGAGCCTGTCGCCGGTCCAGCAGCGCAACCTCGAACGCGAATTCGGCGTGCCCGTCTGGGATCGCACGGCGCTGATCCTGGAGATCTTCGCGCGCCGCGCGCGCAGCGGCGAAGGCAAGCTGCAGGTGGAACTGGCCCGCCTGCGCCACGCGGCCACGCGCCTGGTGCGGGGCTGGACCCACCTGGAACGCCAGCAAGGTGGTATCGGCCTGCGCGGCGGCCCGGGCGAGAAGCAGATCGAACTCGACCGGCGCATGCTGGAGGACAAGATCAAGCAGTTGCAGTTGCGTTTGCGCAAACTGCAGCGCCAGCGCTCCACGCAACGCCGATCGCGGCGCCGCGGCTCGCAGCTGCAGGTGTCCATCGTCGGTTACACCAACGCCGGCAAGAGCACATTGTTCAATGCGCTGACCCACGCGCGCGCCTACGCGGCCAATCAGCTGTTCGCGACCCTCGACACCACCACCCGCAGGCTGTGGCTGGGCGAGGGCCTGACGGCCGTGCTGTCGGATACCGTGGGCTTCATCCGTGACCTGCCGCACAGTCTGGTCGAGGCCTTCAAGGCCACGCTGGACGAGGCCGTCGAGGCCGACCTGCTCCTGCACGTGGTGGACGCCTCCAACCCGCAGGCCGAGCAGCAGATCGAGCAGGTGCAGCAGGTGCTGCGCGAAATCGGCGCCGAGCAGGTTCCCCAGATCCTGATCTACAACAAGATCGACATGCTCGACGGGCCCGTGCCGCCCACGCGCCGGCAGGTTGCGGGCCGGCTCCGTGCTAGCATCGCCAGCTTCGATGTGAGCGCGCTGAGCGGGCTCGGGCTCGACGCCTTGCGCGAGCGCCTGGGCGAACTCGCGCGCGATCGGCTGCTGGCATCCGACGTCGAGGCCGAGACCGGCGCCGAGGCTTTGGCCGCGGTGGCCGCCTCCGATGGATCGGCCGAAGCCGAGTCCACGGGCCGGCAGGCCGACTCCGTGCATCCCGTCTGACATTCCCTTCGTTCCCGATGCGACTCGTTCCGATCCGTACTCCGCAGCGCGGCCCGCTGGGCTCGCGCCCGTTGCAAGCGGGAGAAGGCGACCCGGATTGGGGCCGTGGCTCCCGTGGCGGCCCTGCGGGCGGCGACGGCCGCGGCGGCGTGCCCCCGGAAGGCGACCGGCGCAATCCCCGCGGGCAGGGCCCCGGGCGGCCGCCCGACCTGGACGAACTCTGGCGCGATTTCAACCGCAAGCTCAACGGCCTGTTCGGGCGTCGGCGCGGTGGCGGCGGAGGCGGGCTGCGCCCGCCGCGTCGACCCGGCGGCTTCCCGGCCTCGCCGCGCACCCTGGGGCGCGCGCTCGCCGCGCTGGCGGTGGTGCTGGTCCTGGGCTGGCTGGCCTCGGGCTTTTTCGTGGTGCAGCAGGGCCAGGTGGCGGTGATCACCCGGCTGGGCGCGGTGTCCTCGGTGGATCAGGCCGGGCTCAACTGGCACTATCCGGCGCCTTTCGGCCACGCCGTCGTGATCGACGCCGACACGCTGCACACCCAGCCGGTGGGTGATTCCTCGGTCGGCACCCTCAGCGGGGCGCCCCGATCGTCCATGCTGAGCTCCGACGGCGACATCGTGGACCTGCGCCTGAGCGTGCAATGGCGCGTGGGCCATGTGCTGGACTTCGTGTATGGCGATCGGGATCCCGAGGCCGCGGTGTCGCAGGCGGCCCGCGAGGCGATCCGCGGGGTCATCGGGAGCATGACCCTGCAGCAGGTGATGCACGGCGACCGCTCGACCATGGCCCGCAACGCGCAGGCCCGGGTCCAGAAGCTGCTCGACCGCTGGCACAGTGGCGTGCGGGTGACCGACCTGAGCATCCAGCGCGTGTCCGTGCCCGAGCCGGTGCGGCCGGCCTACGAGGACGCGGCCAAGGCGGTGCAGGACGCGCAGCGCCTGCGCGCCCAGGCGCAGGCCTATGCGCAGGAGGTGCTGCCGCGCGCGCAGGGCACCGCGAACACGCTGGTGCAGCAGGCCGAGGGCTACAAGTCCAGCGTGGTGGCCCAGGCCCAGGGCGACGCCTCGCGTTTCGACCTGGTCTACGACGAATACCGCAAGGCTCCGCAGGTGGTGCGCGAGTCCATGTACCTGCAGACCATGCAGGAGATCCTCACCAGCGTGACCAAGGTGCTGGTCAGCTCGAAGGGCGCCAACAACCTTCTGTACCTGCCGCTCGACAAGCTGCTGGGCGACGGGGCCGCAGCCGGCGGCTCGATGCCCTCGGCCGCGGCGCGTTCGGGCCAGGCGGGGACGGCGCAGCTGCCAGGCACGGCCGCTTCCCTGCCGCAGCTTCCGGCCTCGGCCGCGCCGGCCGCATCCGCCGCGCGACCGGCTTCGGCCGCTTCCACGGCGTCCCCCGCGCGCGGCGGACGCGATTCGCTGCGCGAACGCGACTCCCGCTGAATACCCTGCGCACCTCGAAACCAGGCAGCTGTCGATGAACCGTTTCGCCCTTGCCGTTCTCGCCGTCGTGCTCGCGCTGGCGGCCGCCAGCTCGAGTCTGTTCGTGGTCAACCGTGGCCAGTTCGGCGCGGTCTACGCGATGGGCCGCCTCGAGCGCGTGCAAACCGAGCCGGGCCTGTATTTCAAATGGCCGGCGCCGATCGAGAACGTGGTGTTGCTGGATCGCCGTCTGCGCACCCTGCGCAGTGTGCAGCCCGATGCCTTCGCCACGCGCGGCAAGGACGACCTGGTGGCCAGTTGGTTCGTCAAGTGGCGCATCCAGGATCCCCAGGCCTACCTGCGCAGCTTCGGCGCCGGCGAATCCGCGGCGGATGACCGCATCGGAGCCGCGCTGCGCTCGCAGCTGGGCTCCGACCTGGCGGCGCTGGAGCTGCACCAGGTGCTGGCGCAGCAGGACGGCAAGCTGGAATCCAGGCTCGCCTCCCAGCTCGCCGGGACCCTGCGTGCCAGCGGCATCGAGGTGGTCGACACCGGGCTCACCGAACTGGACTACACGGCCGACGTGACGGACGCCGTGTATCGACGCATGGCCGCCGCGCGCAAGCTGGAAGCCGACCAGACCCGCGCGCAGGGCCAGGCGCAGGCCGACAAGATCCGCGCCGAGGCCGACAAGCAACGCGAAGTGCTGCTGGCGCAGGCCTATCGCAAGGCCCAGACCCTGAAGGGCGAGGGCGACGCACAGGCCGCGCGCATCTACGCGGCCTCCTTCGGCAAGGACCCGGAGTTCGCCGCCTTCTACCGCAGCCTGGAGGCCTACCGCGCGAGCTTCCACAGCCGCAGTGACGTCATGGTGCTCGACCCCTCGAGCGACTTTTTCCGGTTCATGCGCAGCCCGGGCGGCAAGCCCGGGCCGGATGGCGTGCACAAGCGCTGAAACGCCAGGGGCTTGCGCCCTTGGCCCCGGACCGCCCCCAAGCCCTAGAATGCGGGCTGGTTTTTTCGAACATCCTGGTTCCCTTTGCCCTGCATGACTGCCTGGCTGCTCCCCGAGCGCTTCTCCGACGTGCTGCCCCGCGAGGCCGCGGCCATCGAGCAGCTGCGCCGCACCCTGCTCGACCACGCCGCCAGCCACGGTTACGAGCTGGTGATCCCGCCCCTGCTCGAGTACGTCGATTCCCTGCTGTCGGGAACCGGCCAGGACCTGGAGCAGCAGACCTTCCGGCTGGTCGATCAGGCCGGCGGGCAGACCCTGGGCCTGCGCGCCGACATGACGCCCCAGGCCGCGCGCATCGACGCGCACCTGCTCAATCGACAGGGGCTGGTGCGCCTGTGCTACTGCGACAGCATCGTCCACACCCACGCGCAGGGCGTGTACGCCACGCGCCAGCCGCTGCAGTTCGGCGTCGAGCTGTACGGCCATGGCGGGATCGAGGCCGACCTGGAAGTGCAGCGCCTGGCCCTGCACAGCCTGCGCCTGGCCGGTTTCGAGCGCCTGGCGCTGGGGCTGTCGGACGCGCGCCTGGTGCGCGGCGTGCTGGGCGGCCTGGTGGCCGGGCCGCTGCGCCTGTCGGCGATGCTCGAGGCGCTGTCGCGCAAGGACGTGCCGCGCCTGCGCGAACTCACCGCGGCCTTGCCGCAGGCCCAGCGCGAGCCCATCCTGGCGCTGACCGAGCTGTTCGGCGATGCCGCCGTGCTGCAGGAGGCGCGGCGCGTGCTGCCGCCCCGCGAGCCGGTGCGCCAGGCCCTGGACGACCTGGAGCGCCTGGCCCGGCTGCATGCCCAGGCCGGTTGCGACGTGCAGGTGGACCTGGCCGACCTGCGCGGCTACCACTACCACAGCGGCGTCATCTTCGGGCTGTACGCACCCGACCGCCCCGACGCCCTGGCACGCGGTGGACGCTACGACGAGATCGGGGCCACCTTCGGACGCTCGCGCCCGGCCACCGGCTTCTCGGTGGACCTGCGCGAGCTGGTGCGCGGCATGCCGGCCGCAACGCCGCGCAGCGCCGTGCGCGCGCAATGGTCCGAAGAGCCCGGCTACGCGCAGGCGGTGCGCGAGCTGCGCGATGCCGGCGAGGTGGTCATCGAGTTGCCGGCGCATGCCGTGTTCGAGGGCGAGAGCTTTCGCCTGGATCGCGAACTCGTGCGCGGCGGCGCCGGCTGGACGGTGCGCGCTTGCGCGCGCCCCGGTTCGGCCTGAGGCGCGCGGCGTAGCGCGGGCCGTTTTCCCATTCCATTTTCTACAAGGCAAGAAGTGTCGTGAGCACAGGACGTAACGTGGTCGTCGTGGGCAACCAGTGGGGCGACGAAGGCAAGGGCAAGGTCGTCGACTGGTTGACCGACCAGGCACAGGGCGTGGTGCGATTCCAGGGCGGCCACAATGCCGGGCACACGCTGGTGATCAACGGCCAGAAGACGGCCCTGCAGCTGATCCCCTCGGGCGCCATGCGTCCCGACGTGATGTGCTACATCGGCAATGGCGTGGTGCTCGATCCCGAGCATCTGATGAAGGAGATCGCCCGCCTCGAGGCCGCCGGCGTGCAGCTGCGCTCGCGCCTGCGCATCAGCGAATCCTGCCCGCTGGTCCTGCCTTCGCACGTGGCGCTGGACCTCGCGCGCGAGGCGCGCCGCGAGTCGCGGGGCGTGGGCAAGATCGGCACCACCGGCAAGGGCATCGGCCCGGCCTACGAGGACAAGGTGGCACGCCGCGCCGTGCGGGCGCAGGACCTCAAGCATCCCGCGCGCCTGGCCGACAAGCTGCGCGAGGCGCTGGACTGGCACAACTTCACGTTGCGCGAATACCTGCAGGCCGCCACGGTGGATTTCGACGCCACCTACGATCGCCTGCTGGAGCTGGCCGAGCCGATCGCTCCGATGCTGGCCGACGTGGGCCACCACGTGCACCTGAGCCGCCAGCGTGGCGACCGCCTGCTGTTCGAAGGCGCGCAGGGCACGCTGCTCGACGTGGATCACGGAACCTACCCCTACGTCACCTCGAGCAACTGCGTGGCCGGCAATGCCGCGGCCGGCTCGGGCGTGGGCCCCGGCGAAATCGACTACGTGCTGGGCATCACCAAGGCCTACACCACCCGCGTGGGCAGTGGCCCCTTCCCGTCGGAGCTGCCCATCGAGCAGCCCGGCACGGTGGGCCATCACCTGCACACCGTGGGTCAGGAGCGCGGTACCGTCACCGGGCGTCCGCGCCGCTGCGGCTGGATCGACACCGCCGCGCTCAAGCGCGCCAACATCCTGAATTCCACGACCGGCCAGTGCATCACCAAGCTGGACGTGCTCGACGGCCTGCCCGAGATCCTGCTGTGCACCGGCTACCGCCTGGACGGCCGCGACATCGACATCCTGCCGCTGGACGCCGACGACATCGCGCGTTGCGAGCCCCGCTACGAGCGCATGCCCGGCTGGAGCGAGACCACCGCCGGCCTGACGCGCTGGGAGCAGTTGCCAGCGCCCGCCCGCGCCTACCTCGAACGCGTGGCCGAGCTCAGCGAAACGCCCATCGCGATGGTGTCCACCGGCCCCGACCGCGACCACACCATCGTGCTGCAGCATCCCTTCGGCGCCTGAACCGGCGGCTTTCCCATCCATTCTTCCGCGTCGCGAAGCGGCGCAAGAGGCACGAGGCAAGAGGCCATGCTCAGCGAAGACGGCAAGAACATGTACGTGTCGTGGGACGAATACCACGCCCTGATCGAGAAGCTCGCGCTCAAGATCTACAAATCGGGCTGGGAATTCGACCAGATCCTGTGTCTGGCGCGCGGTGGAACCCGCCCCGGCGACGTGCTGTCACGGGTGTTCGATCGCCCGCTGGCCATCATGTCCACGAGTTCCTACGGCTCGGGCGCGAACGCCGAGCGCTCGCGTGTGGAGATCGCCCACTACATCACCATGCCGCGCGGCGAACTCAGCGGGCGCGTGCTGCTGGTGGACGACCTGGCCGACTCGGGCGAGACCCTGCGCGCCGTCGCGGACCGCCTGCGCGCGGGCCCGCTGAACATCAGCGAGCTGCGCACCGCGGTGATCTGGGTCAAGGGCATCTCCACCGTGCTGCCCGACTACTACGTGGAAATGCTGCCCTCCAGCCCCTGGATCCACCAGCCCTTCGAGGAATACGACACCCTGCGACCGGCCAAGCTGGCCGAACGCTGGAAGTTCTAGCCGGCGCTCAACGCGTGCCGCGCCGGGCCTTGGCCGGCGGGGACGCGGACAGCATGGCCGGCGCCGCCTCGTCGTCGGCGGCCGCGGCGCCGTGCAGCCGGGCGATCTCCTCGCGCATCTGGGCCAGTTCGGCACGCAGCGCCTTCATGTCGCGGTAGATCTCGTGCTGCAGGCGCCGTTCACCCTCGCCGATCAGGAAGGCCGCTACCGAGGCGGTGACCAGCGAGAACACGGCGTAGCCGATGACCACCACCAGCACCGCCAGCAGGCGCGACGAGGTGGTGGTGGGCACGATGTCCCCATAGCCGATGGTCGCCGCGGTGGTGAAGGCCAGCCACAGCCCATCGTCGAAGGTGTGGGCGCTGGGTTCGAGCCAGTAAAAACCCAGCCCTGCCAGCAGCACGGCGCCGGTGCCCAGCGCGAAGGCGTAGGCCACGGCGTTGGCCGCCAGCATGCGGCGCAGTCCGCTGAGCATGCGCGCGAACACCAGCCCCACGAAGGCGGCGCGGGCCAGGCGCACGAGCGGGATCCATTCGCTGTCCAGGCCCATCAGCGCCAGCCCCGAGGCCAGCACGATGAACAGGTTCAGCCAGTTGTACAGCAGGTAGCGCAGGCGCTGGCGGCTGAGCATCAGCATCGCCAGGGTCTCCAGCGCGAAGGCGCCGAAGATCAGCGCGTCCATCATCACGCCCAGCCCGCGCAACGGGTGCCCGGGCTGGAGCTCCTCGAAATAGAAGGAGGGCACCGCCAGCAGCGCGATGGCGATCATCAGGGGATGCAGGCGTTTTTCCAGCGAGTACACCCGTGCCGGCTCGCCCGGCGGCGCGCCGTTGAGTCCCATCCAGAACACCAGGTCCAGCGCCATGCTCGGCTTCGCCCTCCCTGGCCCGATTGTGCCCTGGGGAGGGCGCGCCGCGACGCCGCCATGCGCGGGACTTGTGTGCGGGATCAAGCCGGGGCTGCGTGCAGCCCTTCGAACAGGGTGCCGATGCGCCGCAGCTGCGCCAGCAGGGGCCCGGGAGGCGCCTCGCGCCCGTCCAGCACGGCGCGCGTCCATTCCACGGTCAGCGCGGCGTCGTGGGCCGCGGCCCGCGCGCGCAGCGCCGCGGGATCGTCGGCCGCGGGCGCGTCGTCGGAATCCTCGTGCACGCTTCCCGACGCATCCACCCGCAGCCACTGCGCCGCGCGCTCGGGATGCGCCGGCACCTCGCCCTCGCAGCCGCGCGAGATCAAGGCCGGCTGGCGCAGCGCGGCCAGCACGTGGGTCATGCGCGGCGCGTAGTCCGCGTGGGTGTAGCTGGCCAGCAGCAGGCTGGGGCCGCGCACCGGCGCGAGCAGCTTGGCCACCGCGTGGGCGCTGTTGCGCACGCCCAGTTGCTCGCGCCAGCGAAGCACCCGGCGAAGCTCGGGGCTGAGCTCCTCCAGGTCCAGATACACCGCGAGCCCGCGCTCGAGATCCTGCGCCGCCTGGTCGGGCCGCGCCGCCACCGGCAGGCCCAGCGCACGCCACAGCGGCAGCGTGTGCGCGCGTCCGTCGTTCTGCTCGGTGCCGAGCACCAGCACCGGAATTCCCTCGCGCTGCAGCAGCGCGGCCAGCAGAGGAACCTGGTTGGGCAGTCGCCGCGCGCCGTTGAGGCTGCTCAGGCAGACCACCGCGCGCGTGGTCGGCAAGCTCGGCACGGTGTCGAGTACGGCACGGGTGAATCCCTCCAGCTCTTCGGGGCTTTCGGACTTCATGCGCAAGGCCACCAGCGCCGCGCCGGCCTGCGCGTCGCTGAGCCGTCCCTGCAGCAGCCAGTGCATGAGCGTGCGGGCCTGGTCGGCCTGCAGGTCGCGGCTGCCGCGCGGCCCGCGGCTGAGCGCGTGCAGCCACGGCAGCACCTCCGTGCTGGGATCCAGCTCCCGCAGCGCATGTCGGGCCAGCGCCTGGACCACCACCTCGCTGTCGCCCGCGGCCGGCAGCAGCTCCACCTGCATGCTGGGATGGAGTTCGCGCACGCGTCGCAGTTCCTCGGCGACGTCGCGTTCCAGGTGGGCTCCCGTGCCCAGGAAAAGCGGCACCAGGCGCAGCTGCCCGCAACCCTCCGCGGCCGCCGCCTCCAGGGCCTGCCCCAGCGAGGGCTCCATCGATTCCAGGAAACACAGCGCCACGTCGACGTCGGGGCGCATGGCGCGCAGAGCGGCCAGCACATGCTCGAAGGGGCGGGCCCATTGCGGCCTGCGGGAGCCATGGGCCAGCAGCAGCAGGCGAGGGCGCGCGCTGGCGCGGGAGGCGGGCGGGGCGGGAGCAGACATGGTGGAAAGGGCGCGCGGGTACCAGCCCGGATTGTGCGTGCCGCGCGGATTTCCTGCCGCCTCAGCCCAGGGATTGCGCCGAGGAGGCGCCCAGGCGCCTGGACAGGAGCTGGGCATAGGAGCGCAGGGTCTGCGCCAGGGCTCCGGCCGGGTCGGCGTCGAAGGCCGGCGTGGGGCCGATGAGGGTCAGCGCCAGCACCATCTGGCCGCGCTGGTCGAACACCGGGGCCGACATCGCGCTGATCCCGGGCAGCAGGCCGCCCACGCTCAGGCTCACCCCCTGGGCGCGCACGCGGGCCAGCTCCGCCTCGAAGGGCGGGTCGGGCGCGTCCGTGTCGAGCACCTCTCGCACCCGCTCGCGCGCATGGAAGGCGGCGAAGGCCATGCCGGTGGCCGTGTTGCGCAGGCTGGCCACCGTGCCCGGGCGCATGCGCACGTGCACGGGACTGGGAGCCTCCTCGATGCGCACGATGGTCGGCCCGTGGTTGCCCCACAGCGCGGTGGCCGCGCTCTGGCCGGTGGCCTGCGCGAGTTCCACGAGCAGGGGCTCGGCCAGGCGCACCGGGTCGTACTGCTGCAGGCTGATCAGGCCGAGTTCCATGGCCAGCGGCCCCAGGCCATAGCGGCCGGTGGAGTCCTGGTCGATCAGCCCCAGCTTGCCGAAGCTCACCAGATAGGGATGGGCCTTGCCGGGCGCCATGTCGGCCGCCTGTGCGAGCTCCTTGAGGGACAGCGCGCGGCCGCGATCGGCCAGCGCACGCAGCAGGCGCCCGCCGACCTCGATGCTCTGGATGCCCCGGGAGCCGCGCGCCGGCGTGTCGTCGCCCGGGTCTTCGGCGGAATCGGGTTTATACCTATGCTGATTCATTAGGGAATGACTAAGCTGCGTTCAACAGATTCATTTCAAGCCATTCTTCGGTTTTTGTCCATCGGCGCCGCCCCGCGACGTCGGATCGATGGGGCCGATGTCCGCGCATTGCATCCATGGCCGTCGCATACGTGCATCCCCATTTCGCTGCCCGCCTGCCTCCCCGACCGCAGGCCGGCGCGCGCATTCCCCTGGTGATCGTCGGTGCCGGGCCCATCGGGCTGGCGGCCGCCATCGACTGTGCCCAGCACGGCCTGAGCGTGGTGCTGCTGGACGACGACGACACCGTCAGCGTGGGCTCGCGCGGCCTGTGCTACGCCAAGCGCAGCCTGGAGGTGCTCGAGCGCCTGGGTGCCGGCGAGCCGGTGTTGCGCAAGGGCGTGACCTGGAACACCGGGCGCGTGTTCCACCGCGAGCGCGAGGTCTACAGCTTCGAGCTGCTGCCGGAGCCCGGGCATGCGATGCCCGGCATGGTCAACCTGCAGCAGTACTACCTCGAGCAGTACCTGGTCGACCGCGCGCAGCAGTTGCCCGGCATCGCGCTGTGCTGGAAGAACCGGGTCGAGGGCATCGAGCCCGACGGCGACGGGGTGCTTCTGCGCGTGAACGGCCCGCAGGGCGAGTACAGCCTGCAGGCCGACTGGGTGATCGCCGCCGACGGCGCGCGCAGCCCGCTGCGCAAGATGCTGGGCCTGGACGCCGAGGGCAAGGTGTTCAACGACCGCTTTCTCATCGCCGACGTGTCGATGCACGCGCAGTTCCCCGCCGAACGCTGGTTCTGGTTCGATCCGCCGTTCCACCCCGGCCAGTCGGTGCTGCTGCACCGCCAGGCCGACGACATCTGGCGCATCGACTTCCAGCTCGGCGCCGGCGCCGACCCCGAGCTGGAGCGTCAACCCGAGCGCGTGATTCCCCGCATCCGGGCGATGCTCGACCATCAGGGTTACCACGACGTGCACTTCGACCTCGAATGGGTCAGCGTGTACACCTTCCAGTGCCGGCGCATGCGCAACTTCCGCAGCGGGCGCGTGCTGTTCGCGGGCGACGCCGCGCACCAGGTCTCGCCCTTCGGCGCGCGTGGCGCGAACTCGGGGCTGCAGGACGTGGACAACCTGGCCTGGAAGCTGGCCCTGGTGCTGCGCGGGCTGGCGCCCGAGTCCCTGCTCGACAGCTACGACGTCGAGCGCTCGGCCGCGGCCGACGACAACATCGACAATTCCACCCGCTCGACCGATTTCATCACCCCCAAGACCGAGGCTGCGCGGCGCTACCGGGAGGCCACGCTGCAGCTGGCGGTGCGCCACCCCTTCGCGCGCGCCCTGGTGAATTCCGGGCGCCTTTCCACGCCCACCCATCTTTGGGACTCACCGTTGAACACCCCCGATGCCGAGCCCTTCGGGGGCGTGATGCGGCCCGGATCGCCGCTGGCCGACGCTCCGGTGGAGCTCGAGGGGCGTGCCGACTGGCTGCTGCGCCATACCGGCGGGGGCTTCACCCTGCTGCTGTTCACCGATCGCGCGGAAGACCTGCGCGAGACGGTGCTGCGCCTGCGCGAACTGGGCGAAGGCCCCCTCGCGCCGCGCCTGATCGTGCTGGCCGAGCAGCCGGGGCAGCTCGAGGGCGTGCAGGTGCTGCACGACGTGCAGCACCTGGCCGCCGAGCGCTGCGACGCCCGTGAAGGCACCGCCTACCTGATTCGCCCCGACCAGCACGTGGCCGCGCGCTGGCGGAGGGTGGATGCGGCCGGCCTGCGGGCGGCGCTGGCGCGCGCCAGCGGACACTGAACATGGCGGGTTTGCGCGGTGCCGCGGGCCGGCGCCATCCCACTATGCTTCGACTTGCTTCGATTCGATTCCATCGGCTTCCATTTGTTTCGCATTGATCCATGGACCTCGTGCTGCAACCCCACTTCCACGATCCGGCCACGCCCAGCCCCTACGGGCACGTCGCGGCGGACGCCTTCTACGCGGAGCTGCTCGCGGCGCACGAAGGCCTGGACGCATCCGCATCCGCGCTGCTCGATGCCCGCCTGGTGCTGCTGCTGGCCAACCACGTCGGCGACCTGGGCGTGCTGCGCCAGGCCCTGAGCCTGGCGCGCGAGGCTGCGTGAAGCCACACCGACCCCATGCATCGCGCCGGCCGCGAGGGCCGCGCGAACCCAGTCGTCCCGCATGCGCCATGTCGCGGCGGGGCATTCACCCCGGAGGAGACCATTCATGAAAACCGTCCATCTCGTGCTCGCCGCTGCCGTTGCCATGGCTTGCGCGGCTACTGCCCACGCCGACGTCAAGGTCGGCGTGGTGCTGTCCCAGACCGGCCCGGCGGCATCGCTGGGCATTCCCGAGAAGAAGACCGTCGAGCTGTTCCCGAAGCAGATCGACGGGCAGAAGATCGTCTACATCTTCAAGGATGACGCCTCCGATCCGACCACCGCGGTCAAGGCGACCAAGGAGCTGATCGACAGCGACAAGGTGGACCTGGTGATCGGCTCGTCGATCACCCCGAACTCCATGGCCATGCTCGACGTCATCGGCGCCGGCAAGACCCCGAACATCTCGCTGGCCGCCGGGCGCCCCATCGTGTTCCCGGTCACGGGCAATCGCGTGTGGGCCTTCAACACCCCGCAGACCACCGGCCTGATGGCGCGCGCCATCGTGAAGAACCTGGTCGCCGACAAGGTGCACAGCGTGGCCTTCATCGGCTTCGACGACGCCTACGGCGAGGATTGGTGGAACAACTTCTCCAAGGACGCCAAGGCGGCCGGCATCCAGGTCGTCGCCAGCGAGCGCTACAACCGCACCGCCACCTCGGTGACCGGGCAGATCCTGCACATCCTGGCGGCCAAGCCCCAGGCCGTGCTGATCGCCGCCTCGGGCACCCCGGCCGCGCTGCCCGAGCGCGAGCTCAAGAAGGTCGGCTACAAGGGCCAGATCTACCAGACCCACGGCGTGGCCAACCCCGACTTCCTGCGCGTGTGCGGAGCCGATTGCAACGGCACCATCCTGCCCGTGTCGCCCGGCGTGGTCGCGGCCCAGCTGCCCGAGTCCAGTCCCATCAAGGCCTCGGCGATGAAATTCGCCACCGCCTATGAAGGCGCCTACGGCAAGAACTCGCTGTCGCAGTTCAGCGCCAATGCCTGGGATGCCATCACGCTGCTCGAGCACGCGCTGCCGGTGGCCCTCAAGCAGGCCAAGCCCGAGGACACCGTGGCCTTCCGCGCGGCCCTGCGCAATGCGCTGGAGGGCCTGAAGGACGTGGCGGGTGCCGACGGCATCTACTCGATGAGCCCGACCGACCACAACGGCCTGGACGACCGCGCGGTGGCCATGGTGCGCATCGAGAACGGCACCTGGAAGATGCTCAAGTAAACCCCGCAGCACGCCACGCCCGACCCGCCACGCCCGAAACGCACCATGGACTTCGGCATTGCCCTCTACCTCGGCCAGAGCGGGCTGACGCTCGGCGCCGTCTACGCCTTGCTCGCGCTGGCCCTGGTGCTGGTGTTCGCGGTCACGCGGGTGATCTTCATCCCCCAGGGCGAGATCATGACCTTCGGCGCCTTGTCGCTGGTGGCCATCCACGCCGGGCGGGTGCCGCAGGCGGTGTGGCTGCTGCCGGTGCTGGGCGTGCTGTCCAGCGTGCTGGATGCGCGGCGCGCCGCGCAGGGCGGGGCGCCGGCGCTGGCGCGCATGCTGGGGGCCAACCTGGGCCCGGCGGCGCTGGCGCTGGCGGCCTGCTATGCCTTGCCGCTGGGCAGGCTGGACTACGCGCTGCAGATCCTGGTCGCGCTGCTGGTGACGGTTCCTCTGGGCCCGCTGCTGTACCGGCTGGTCTACCAGCCGGTGGCGCAGGCCTCGGTGCTGACCCTGCTGCTGCTGTCGGTGGCGCTGCACCTGGCCATGAGCAGCCTGGGGCTGTACCTGTTCGGCCCCGAGGGCTCGCGCCTGCCGGCCTTCACCGACGGCAGCTTCCAGCTCGCCGGCATGCCGGTGGACCAGCAGACCCTGTGGATCATCGCGCTGTCGGCGGTGCTGGTGGTGGCGCTGTTCCTGTTCTTCAACTACACCCTGTGGGGCAAGGCGCTGCGCGCCACCGCGGTCAGCCGCACGGGCGCGCAGCTCATGGGCATCTCGCCGGCCTTCGCCGGGCGCACGGCCTTCGCGCTGGCGGCGCTGATCGGGGCGCTGTCGGGGATTTTCATCGCCTCGACCACCATCATCTATTACGACTCGGGCTTCGTCATCGGGCTCAAGGGCTTCGTGGCGGCGATCATCGGCGGGCTCTCCAGCTACCCGCTGGCGGCGGCCGGCTCGATCTTCGTGGGACTGGTGGAGTCCTTCTCCTCCTTCTGGGCCAGCGCCTACAAGGACGTCATCGTGTTCTCGCTGATCCTGCCCGTGCTGCTGTGGCGCTCGCTGGCGCAGGGCTCCGGGGTGCACCAGGAGGACGAGGAATGAAGCCCAGGCACTGGATCACCGCCGGCTTCGTGGTGCTGCTGGCGGTGCTGCCCTGGATGCTGGGCAGCTACGGGCGCACGCTGCTGGACTACATCGGCCTGGCCACCATCGTGGTGCTGGGCCTGGTGCTGCTGACCGGGGTGGGGGGGCTCACCAGTTTCGGCCAGGCGGCCTTCGTGGGCATGGGGGCCTACACCAGCGCCTATCTGTGCACGGCGCAGGGCTGGAGCCCCTGGTGGGGGCTGGTGGCGGCGCTGGTGCTGGTGACCGTGGCGGCGCTGGTGCTGGGCTGGCTGACGCTGCGCATGAGCGGGCATTTCCTGCCGCTGTCCACGCTGGCCTGGGGCCTGAGCATCTACCTGGTGTTCGGCAACGTGCAGGCCATCGGCGGGCAGACGGGCATGAGCGGCATCACGCCGATCAGCCTGCTGGGCGTCAAGCTGAGCACGGCGCTGCAGTACCACTACCTGATCTGGGGCGTGGTGCTGCTGATCGTGTGGACCGTGCACAACATGCTGGATTCGCGCGAGGGGCGCGCCATGCGCGCGCTCAAGGGGGGCACGCTGATGGCCGAGGCGATGGGGGTGAACACCACGCGCTTCAAGACCATCCTGTTCGTGCTGGCGGCGCAGTACGCGGCGGTGTCGGGCTGGCTGTACGCGCATATGCAAGGCTTCGTCAATCCCACGCCCTTCTCGCTGGGTCAGGGCATCGAATACCTGTTCATGGGCGTGGTGGGGGGCATCGGCGACCTGTGGGGTGCGGTGCTGGGATCGTCGCTGTATTCGCTGCTGCGCCAGTGGCTGCAGGACGTGCTGCCGCACCTGCTGGGGCGCAGCGGCAACTTCGAGGGCCTGGCCTTCGGGGTGCTGATGATCGTGATCCTGCAGCGCGCCCCCGAAGGGCTGTGGGCCAGGCTGCGCGCGCTGGGCGCGCGCTGGAGCACGGCGCACTCGCTGCCGCGGCGCCCGAACGCGCCGGCACTGGCCGAGCGCGCCCGGCCCGCCGCCGGCGAGGTGGTGCTGCAGGTGCGCGAGCTCACGCGGCGCTTCGGTGGACTGGTGGCCAACAACGCCATCAGCTTCGAGGTGCGGGCCGGCGAGGTGCTGGCGCTGATCGGGCCCAACGGGGCGGGCAAGAGCACCCTGTTCAACTGCATCTCCCAGGTCGACCGGGCGAGCGCGGGAGAGGTGCATTTCCGCGAGCGCCCGGTGCACCGGATGGACTCGCGCGCGGTGGCCGCACTGGGCATGAGCCGCACCTTCCAGCACGTGCGCCTGCTGCCGCGCATGAGCGTGCTGGACAACGTGGCGCTGGGCGCCCACCTGCGCGGACACCACAGTTTCGTGGCCTCGGCCTGGCGCCTGGATCGCGCGCAGGAGGCCTCCATCCAGGCCACCGCCTGGCAGCAGCTGGAGCGTTGCGGGCTGGCCGAGCACGCGCACGCGCCGGCCGGCAGCCTGCCGCTGGGCCTGCAGCGGGTGGTGGAGATCGCGCGCGCGCTGGCCACCGACCCCTGCCTGCTGCTGCTCGACGAGCCGGCGGCGGGGCTGCGCTACCTGGAGAAGCGCAACCTGGCGCAGCTGCTGCAGCAGTTGCGCGCGCAGGGGCTGGCGATCCTGCTGGTCGAGCATGACCTGGACTTCGTCATGGGCCTGGCCGATCGCGTGGTGGCCATGGATTTCGGGGAGAAGATCGCCGAGGGGCTGCCGCGCGAGGTGCAGAAGCACCCGGCGGTGATCGAGGCGTACCTGGGTGGGCTCGACGAGCCGGCGCCGCAAGGGGAGGGGGCATGAAGCTGCAGGCCGCGATCGACGCGAAGGATCGGCCGCTGCTCAGCGTGCAGGGCCTGAGCGTGAGCTATGGCAAGGTGCAGGCGGTGCGCGGCGTGGACCTGGAGGTGCCGCGCGGTCGCATCGTCACCGTGATCGGCCCCAATGGCGCCGGCAAGACCACGCTGCTGGGCGCGGTGATGGGCCTGCTGCGCGCCGGCGGCCAGGTGGTGTTCGACGGACGCGACCTGGCGCGCGCCGACGCGCAGCAGCGGGTGGAGGCGGGCATCGGGCTGGTGACCGAGAAGCGCGACCTGTTCGGCTCCATGAGCGTGCACGACAACCTCTTGCTGGGTTCCTTCCGGCGCCGCGACGGACGCGCGGCGCGCCAGCGCGAGCTCGAGCGGGTGTACGAACTGTTCCCGCGCCTGAAGGAGCGCCGCGCGCAGGCCGCGCAGACCCTGTCGGGCGGGGAGCGCCAGATGCTGGCGCTGGGGCGCGCGCTGATGGGTGCGCCGCGCCTGCTCATGCTCGACGAGCCCAGCCTGGGCCTGGCGCCGCGCATCGTGCGCGAGGTGCTGCACGCGGTGGCGCAGCTGCGCGACGCCGGCATGAGCGTGCTGCTGATCGAGCAGAACGCGCGCGCGGCGCTGCAGGTGGCCGACTTCGGCTACGTGCTGGAGCTGGGCGAGGTGTCCATGCACGGCCCGGCACAGCAGTTGCTGCACGACCCCAAGGTCGAGGCCACCTACCTGGGCATGCTCCAGGAATAGCCCCGACCGGGGCCCTGCGCGCGATGGCCGCGGGCCGCGGCTCCCGCGCTCGCATCGCGCTGCATGGATGTATGCTGGGAGCTTCCGTGCTCCGGCGCGGCAGCGCCTTCGAGGAATTCGCCAGGAATCCGCCATGAACGACCGTACCCCGTCCACTGCGCTGCGCCGCGAGGCGCCCGCCGAGCTGCTGCGCAGCCTGGCCGAGCGTTTCGGCGATGCCTTCAGCACCGCACGCGCCGTGTGCGAGCAGCATGGGCGCGATGAGTCGCCCTTCGACGTCGCCCCGCCCTCGGGCGTGGTGTTCTGCACCGGCACCGAGGACGTGGCCGACGCCGTGCGCCTGTGCGCGGCGCACGCCGTGCCGGTCATCGCCTTCGGCGCCGGCTCCTCGCTGGAGGGACAGCTGCTGGCGGTGCAGGGGGGCATCACGCTGGACCTGACGCGCATGAACCGGGTGCTCGAGGTGGCCGCCGAGGACATGCTGGCGACGGTGCAGGCGGGGGTCACGCGCCTGCAGCTCAACGAGGAACTGCGCCACAGCGGCCTGTTCTTTCCCATCGATCCCGGCGCCGACGCCACGCTGGGCGGCATGACCGCCACGCGCGCCAGCGGCACCAATGCCGTGCGCTACGGCACCATGCGCGACAACGTGCTGGCGCTCACCGTGGTGCTGGCCGACGGCCGCGTGGTGCGCACCGGCACGCGTGCGCGCAAGAGCAGCGCAGGCTACGACCTCACCCGCCTGTTCATCGGCAGCGAGGGCACCCTGGGCATCGTCACCGAGGTCACGCTGCGCCTGCACCCGCAGCCGCAGGCGGTGGCCGCGGCGGTGTGCTCCTTTCCCGACGTGGCCAGCGCGGTGGACTGCACCATCGAGCTGATCCAGGCCGCGGTGCCGATTGCCCGCTGCGAGCTCATGGATGCGCACGCGGTGCGCGCGGTCAACGCCCACGACCACCTGGGGCTGCCCGAGCAGCCCCTGCTGCTCATGGAATTCCACGGCACGCCCGAGGGCGTGCGCGAGCAGGCGCAGACCACGCAGGACATCGCCGCCGGTCACCAGGGCTCGGATTTCGCCTGGGCGGACACGCCGGAGGAGCGCACGCGGCTGTGGAAGGCCCGGCACCATGCCTACCTGTCGGCGCTGCAGACCCGGCCCGGCTGCCGCTGCGTGACCACCGATACCTGCGTGCCCATCTCGCGCCTGGCCGAGAGCATCAACGACACCGTGGCCGAGGCCGATGCCGCCGGCCTGCCGTATTTCGTGGTCGGCCACGTGGGCGACGGCAATTTCCACGTCGGCTACCTCATCGACCCCGCGCGCCCCGAGGAGCGCGAGCTGGCCGAGAGCCTCAACGCCAGCCTGGTGCGCCGGGCGCTGCGCCTGGGGGGCACCTGCACCGGCGAACATGGCGTGGGCCTGCACAAGCAGGAATTCCTGCGCGAGGAGGCGGGCGATCTGGCCATCGAGCTGATGCGCACCCTCAAGCAGGCGCTGGATCCCGCGGGCATCCTCAACCCGGGCAAGATCTTCCGCTGAAGGAAGGCGCCGCCGACACCGCGCCCCACATCGCAGCGCGCAGCCCCGGACCATGTGCGGCCGCTACGTCCTCAAGAGCGCCCCGCGGCGCATCCTGGAGCAGTTCGGCATCGCCGACGCGGGAGGCGAGTCCTCGCGCAGCGAGGAATGGCGCCCGCGCTTCAATCTGGCTCCGGGCCAGTTCGCGCCGGTGCTGCGCAGGGACTCCGAGGGCCTGCGCATGGACAGCATGCGCTGGGGCCTGGTGCCCGCCTGGGCGCATGACGAGAGCTTCGCGCAGCGCACGGTCAACGCCCGCGGCGAGACGGCCAGCCGGCTGCCGGCCTTTCGCGCCGCCTTCAAGGCGCGGCGCTGCGTCGTGCCGGCCGACGGCTTCTACGAATGGCAGTACGTGCAGGGCAGCGCCCACAAGCAGCCCTGGTACATCCACCGTCGCGACGGCGAACTGCTCGCCTTCGCCGGCTTGTGGGAGTCCTGGCAGCCCCGCGGCCGGCCCGAGGCGCTGCACAGCTTCACCATCATCACCACCGAGGCCAATGCCTGGATGGCCCCGGTGCACGCGCGCATGCCCGCCATCCTCGACGCCGCCGGCGTGAAGGCCTGGCTGGAACCGGCGAGCCCGGCCGAGGTGCTGCAGGCGCTGCTGGTGCCGGCGCCGGAGCAGGCGCTGCAGCGCCATGGCGTGGGCCGAGCGGTGGGCAATCCGCGCAACGACTCGCCCGAACTGCTCGAGATCGTGGAGCCGCAGGCCTGAGGCAGGCGCGCTCGCAGGTCGGCCTGCAAAAAGCCTCGCGACGCGCGAGCCGCTATCCCAGACTCAAGGCCAACGACAGGTTCTTGCTGGCGATGGCCCTGGGCGGGGAAGCTCAGTCAGCCATGGGGCGACCGTCGACCAGCTTCACGGCACGACCCAGTTGCGCGGACAGGGTCGCCGCTTCCGCCACGGCCAGTGCGTTGACTCCGTCTTGCAGCGTGACCGGATAAGCGCGTCCAGCCTGCAACGCGTCGACGAAGGCGCGCCATTCGGCCTCGTAGGCGCGCATGTAGCGCTCCAGGAAGAAGTACTCCGGCTTGGCGCTGGTGGCGCCTGCGGTGGTGACCTTGTTGACGGTGTTCTCCAGCACGTTGCCGGCCTGCAGCAGGCCGGTCGAGCCCAGCAGTTCCAGGCGCTGGTCGTAACCGTAGACGGCGCGGCGGCTGTTCTTGATGACGGCGATGCGGCCGTCGGCGAAACGCAGGGTGATCACGGCGGTGTCGACGTCACCGGCCTGGCCGATGGCCGGGTCGACGATGCTGGAGCCCACCGCCGAGACCTCGACCGGCACGTCGCCGAACATCCAGCAGGCCATGTCGAAATCGTGGATGGCCATGTCGCGGAACAGGCCGCCGGAGACCTGGATGTAGCTGAGCGGCGGCGGCGCGGGGTCGAAGGAAGTGATCGACAGCAGTTCGCCGCGGCCGATCTCGCCGGCATCCAGGGCCCGCTTGACGGCCGCGAAGTTGGGGTCGAAGCGGCGGTTGAAGCCGATCATCACCTGCTTGCCGGACTTGGCGACCGCGGCCTGGCAGGCCAGTGCGCGTTCCAGGCTCAGGTCGACCGGCTTCTCGCACAACACGGCCTTGCCGGCCGCCGCAGCGGCCTCGATCAGGTCGGAGTGGGTGTCGGTCGAGGTGGCGATCAGCACCGCGTGGATGCTCGGGTCGGCGATGATGTCCTGCGAGCTGCGGGACTGGGCGCCGTGGGCGACGGCCAGCTTCTCGGCGGCCGGCTGCTGCACGTCCGAAACGGCGACCAGGCGGCTGGCCGGGTGAGCGGCGATGCTCTTGGCGTGCACGGTGCCGATGCGGCCAGCGCCCAGAAGTCCGATGTTGATCATGTTGTTTCCTTCGGCGATGTGGGGGAATGAGCGTGGGGGTGGGTGAGACGCGGGAATGCCCGGCGATCAGACGCTGAAGGCGCTGCGGAACGCTGCCAGGGCGGACTCCGGATCGCCGGAGGCGTGGGCCTCCATGCAGACCGTGCCGCGGTAGTCCATGGCCTTGAGTGCGCGGGCGACGCCGGCCCAGTTGACCTCGCCGGTGCCGGGCTCCATGCGACCGGGCACGTCGGCGACCTGCACCTCGCCGATCCACGGCAGACAGGCGCGGCACAGCTCGATCAGGTTGCCTTCGCCGATCTGCGCGTGATAGAGGTCGAGGTTGAGCCGCAGGCCCGGTCGGTCGATCGAGGCGACCAGGGCCAGCGTGTCCTTGGCGAGTGCGAAAGGCACGCCGGGGTGGTCGACGGGCAGGTTGAGGTTCTCGATCATGAAGGTCACGCCTTCGCGCTCGGCCAGGTCGGCGATTCGGTCCAGGGTGTCTCGGGCCTTGAGCCACATCGCGCCAGTGACGGTTTCGCAGGGCGTGACCGGCAGCCCACGATCGCCCAGGCCCGTGCCGTGCAGGTTCAGCCGCGCGACGTTCAGGCGTTTGCCGATGGCCACGGCCTCGGCGGCGGTGGCGAGCAGTTCGTCGGCGCCGGCATCGTCGGCCAGGCGGCCGCGAAGGTAGCCGGTCATGGACGAGAAGACGGTGCCGGCGGCGGCGGCGCGCTCCAGCATCGCCAGTTCATGGTTCTGCCAGCCCCAGATGCCGACCTGGTAGCCCAGCTCGGTCAGGCGGGCCAGGCGCCAGGCCATCGGGCGGTCGTTCCAGAGCATCTCGGCGCAGGCGGCCAGGGCGAAGGGTGAGGACATCGTGGGCTTTCCAGGCATCAGGGGGAAGTGAACGTGTCGGGCGGGATGGTTCCATGGTGGCCGTCCAGGCACAGCGGGACGGCCGCCTCGATCGCAAACCAGGGGTGGAAGCCGGGGCCGCACATCCCGGTGGCAGTCTAGCCGAAACTGCACTCGGGTGCAGTTATTTTCAGATCCAGATCGCGCGACCCGATCCGAAGCAAGATTCTCGGCATGCGAATCCTTCGAAATCCGCTTCCGAAATCTGTGTGCGATGGGTGCACCCGGGAGCATAATGGCCCGCTTGGAACTCCGCCCTTTCCGCGCAACAGGCACTGCCCGTAGGATGACCCCGACATGCCGACGTCCGAATTCCCCCGAATCAAGAAGGTCACCGCCAAGGACGTGGCCGACCGCGCGGGCGTCTCCAAGTGGACCGTCTCGCGCGCCTTCGTCGAGGGCAGTCTGGTGGCCCCCAAGGTGCGCGAGCGCATCCTCGCCATCGCCGCCGACATGGGCTACACGCCCAACCTGCTCGCACGCAGCCTGTCCACGCGCAGCACCCGGCTGATCGCGCTGGTGGTCGATGAACTCGGCAACCCTCATCAGCTGCGGGTGCTCAACGAGGCGACCCGTCAGGTCCAGGCACTGGGCTACAGCACCCTGCTACTCAACCTCAGCACGGAGTACAGCCCCGCAGAGGCCGTCCGGCTGGCCGACCAGTTCCAGGTCGACGGCATCGTCTTCCTGGGCACCACGCTCAAGCGCGAGCTGATCGAGCTGGCTCAGCGCATCAAGCACATCCCGCTGGTGGTCATCCTGCGCAACAGCGGCGAGCTTGGTATCAAGTACGTCAGCACGGACGGCTACCGCGCCGGCGGTGAGATCGCGGACCTGTTCCTGGATGAGGGCTACCGGCGCATCGGCTACATGGCCGGCCCGCTGTCCGAGCGCACCGAGTTGCGCCGCATGGAAGGTTTTCGAGATCGCCTGCAGCAGGCCGGAATGACCCTCTCGCTGGTCCTGGAGGCTAGGCACTACCGCCGCACCGAAGGACTGCGGACCTTGCAGCGTTACCTCGAGGCGACGCCGCATCCCGACCGCATCGAGGCGCTGTTCTGCGAGAACGACATCCTGGCGATCGGCGCGATCGACGCGCTGGTGGCAACGCATTCACAACGCCGCATCGCCATCGTCGGCTTCGATGACATCGAGCTGGCAAGCTCGCCCAGCTTCGAGTTGACGACCTTCCGCCAGCCCATCGAGCACCTCGTCCGCGAGGCGCTGCGCCGCATCATCGACCCGGATGCGGATGCACTCGGCTCGCTGATGGCTCCGGGCACTTTGGTCATCCGGGCATCACATCGCCGCCAGCGTTGATCCGATCTCTGGTGACATTCGCGCCGAGAGCATCAGCTTCGCGCCGACGCTGGTGACGTGATCCCCAGTGCGGAAGGGGCTCGCAAGGTACGTTGGAGCCGCCAGGGATCAGGCAAGCGAGGGGGAGTGCGCGTGATCTACTTCAACCTGATCGACGAGGAAGCCGTGCTTCTGGTGGCGCTCTACGCCAAGGCCGAGCAGGAGAACATGCATCCCAAGGACATCCGAAAGGAGGTGTGACATGGACGTGGAAAAAATCGCAAAGGCCATCGAAGCCGACGCGGGCGAGCCTTTGTCGGAACTGCGCCAAGCCCTGGGCGAGGCGCAGCAGCGTGTCGGTCGCGTCACGACTCCCGAGCAGATCCTCCTGCGCAAGGCTCGCGAAGCATCGGGGTCGACCCAGGCCGCGTTCGCGGAGCGCATCGCGACGGCTGTCGCGACCTTGCGGGACTGGGAGCAGGGGCGGTTCGCCCCGCCTGGCGGGGTGCTGTGCCTGCTGCGCCTGATCATTCGCCATCCGGATCTGACGCGCGAACTCGCCGCATAGGTCATTTCCGAGGGTCGCGTCCCGCGACGTGGTGTAGGTCCACAGCCCGGACAGGCTGAGCTACACGGTACTCAGCGTGCCACAGCGGACAGCCGAGCCGGGGCAGTATCGCAGAGCGACTGAAGACCTTCTAGCTGCATGTATCGGCGATTCAGCGACCAGGCGGATGATGGCCGCGTCGTTGGGGAAGATGCCCACGACGTTGGTTGGTGCGGCGCTTGATGTCGGCGTGGAGGTCAAAACTGCGTCGGCACCGACATTTGTAGCGCCAACGAAAAAGCCCCGCAACTCGTTGAATTGCGGGGCTTAGTGGGTTCCTGCGGTGATCTGCTGCGGTGATCTGCAGCGTTGATCGGCGAAACCTCGGATTGGTGCCCAGAAGAGG
>JAJZWA010000074.1 GCA_021846965.1 Pseudomonadota bacterium
GGCTTATTTCTTAGGCGCCTTGGTGAAACGCAGGTACGGAAGTTTGACGTCGATCGACCCGAACTTCTCCTTGGCCTGCGCATCGTTCAGGCTCAATGCGACGATCACGTCCTGCCCGGGTACCCAGTTCGCCGGCGTGGCGATCGGCACACCATCGGTCGCCTGCACGGCGTCGAGCGCACGCAGGATCTCGGCGAAATTGCGGCCCACCGACATCGGATACGACATGGTCAGGCGCACCTTCTTGTCCGGGCCGATGATAAAGACAGTGCGTACGGTTGCACTGTGCGCCGGTGTGCGGCCATCGGGCAGGTAGGCATCGGCCGGCAGCATGTCGTACAGCTTGGACACATGCAGCGAGGTATCGTCGATGATCGGGAAATCGGCTGGCGCGCCGGCGAAATGCTCGATGTCGCGCTTCCACTTCCTGTGCTCTTCGACATTGTCGACCGATACGCCCATCACCTTGGTGTTGCGCTTGGCGAACTCGGGGGCGAGTTGCGCGACGGCGCCGAACTCGGTCGTGCAAACCGGGGTGAAGTCCTTCGGGTGCGAGAACAGGATGGCATAGCCATTGCCGATCCAATCGTGCAGCTTGATCTGGCCGGCAGTGGAATCGGCTGTGAAATCGGGGGCGGTGTCGTTGATGCGAATGGACATGTCGGCTGATCCCTGGAAATGGTTGATCGGATGACGATTCTGGCCAGCGGCGTGGCTTGGCACCGTCCACTTTTAGCACAGGCTGCGCGGCCTGGCTACAGGCCACAGACTGTCACCCGTGGCGCGAATCCCATCGCCCTGGCCCGCCGCGCTGGAAGCGGTCGTCCGGTGTGCCGACTTCCAAACGCGGTACGCAGGCAATGCCCCGGTCAACTCCAGGGAGCTACAGGAGTCGCCAGCCATGCGGCTCCTGCTTCTCATTCACGCAGATGACAGCGAGGCCTACGGACGCCTCGTACCGTCTTTCAGAGAGTCGAAATGCGCTCGCGCTCGCTCGACCTCGGAAAGGTGCTCCTTCGCCCATGACCAAACGCCACAAAAGGCCTGACCCAGGGTCGCCCCAATCGGAGTCAAGGCATAGTCCACACGCGGGGGGACCTCCGCGTATACCGTTCGAATGACGAGTCCGTCGCGCTCCATCTGGCGCAGCACGCTCGCCAGAACCTTCTGGCTCACGCCGTGCACTGCCGACTGCAACTCGCTGAATCGCAAGCGACCCCGGCTACCGAGCGTCTCGAGGACAAGAATCGTCCATTTTGTCGCGACGCGCCCGATGAGGTGATTCATCAGGGATGCAATTCGAGGATCGTTGTCATCGGGCGCGCAGCCTGGATAGAGCAACTTTGGCGAGCCGGGCTCCGCCTCGGCGGTCAAGAAGGGATCCTTGGTTTCCATGTGGTTAGCGACGCACTTTCAGGTACGTACTTCTCAAGGCGATGCTCGGTTCCTATCATCATTTCGCATCCCCATGAGGCTAAAGCCAAGCCATGAAACTCACAAGCAGAACGATCGTAGTGACCGGTGGCTCGAGCGGCCTGGGCCTGGAAATCTCCCGTCAGCTCATTGCACGCGGGAACACCGTGCTCGCCATCGGCCGTGACCTCGCCAAGCTGGCCATGGCCCGATCGCTCGCTCCCGGACTGCACACGTTCAGCGCGGACATCGCGGACCCTGAGCAGCGATTGCACCTGCGCGACTACGTGCAATCGACGTTCCCATCGTGCGACATGCTGATCAACAATGCCGGGATCATGCGCTCGGTGACGCTGGGAAGGAACGACGAGGGAGCAGGAGCAGAGCGCGAGATTGCAGTGAATCTCACGGCGCCGATTCACCTGAGCTCGCTGTTCGTACCGATCCTCCGCGACCGCGCCGATGCATGCATCGTCAACGTCTCCTCGGGTCTGGCCTATGCGCCCTTTCCAGTGGCGCCGATCTACAGTGCGACCAAGGCGGCGCTGCACTCGTTCACCCAGTCGCTGCGGATTCAACTGCGCTCCAGCGGTATCCGCGTCGTGGAGCTCATCCCGCCAGGTCTCGATACCCCCATGATCACGGCTGAAGTCCGATCCGCGATGGCAGGCCAGCGGATGGCGCCAGTTGCGAATGTCGCGCGCATGGCCATCAGGCGTATCGAGGCTGGAGATACCGAGATCGCACCCGGCGCGAGTTCCGTGCTCCGCCTGATGAGCCGTCTTGCGCCGGGCCTGCTGATGCGCCAGATGGCGTCCATGTACGAGCGGGCGGCCGCTGCTACTTGACACGGCATGAGGGGCAGGCGCCAGTCGTTGACCGGCGTCGGGAGCGATCGGCTTGGGCTTGCTGCATCGTGGCGCCATGCACTTGCTCCCGGATCGCCGGATGAAGTGAAGCATCGTGCCCATCTCCCGGCCGCCAGGGAAGCCAGAACCCTCTTCATCTTGAACATGCAGTGACTTCAGAAGGTGCGTCAAAGCGCATCAAAACCAGAAATGCACGCCGGCGACGACGTCGGTCGTATCGCGGCGCTCACCGGCGGCCCGGACGTAATCGCCGGTGCGCCCGAAGCGTCCGCTCCACTCCACGCCGATGTAGGGCGAGAACTGGCGAGAGATGTCGTAGCGCAGGCGCAGCCCGGCGGTGGCGTCGGACAGGCCGCTGCCGATGCCACGCGCCGGATCGTCCTTGCCGTAGGCGTTGAGCTCGAGCTGTGGCTGCAGCACCACGCGCTGGGTCAGCAGCAGTTCGTAGCTGACGCTCAGGCGCAAGGCGCTGCGGCCCTGGTCGCCCAGGTAGCCGGTGGCCTCGACGTTGAACCAGTACGGTGCCAGGCCCTGCACGCCGAAGGCCAGCCAGTTGCGGTCGGGGCCGCCGCCGTTGTCGTGGCGCACGCCGAGCTGCGAGTCCCAGTAGGGGGCGATGGCGTGGCCCCACAGCAGTTCGGTGCGCGCATCCTGCAGGCGCCCCGCCGAGGCCTTCCCTTCGGCCTTGAGCACCGCGCGGTTGAAGTCGCGCCCGTACCAGGCCTGCACGTCGTAGGTGGTCCAGTTGCCGGAATCGTGGCTGTAGGCACGCTCCAGGCGATCCACCAGCACGGAGCCGAAATCTTCCTGGTCGGCCAGCCGCGGCGGCCTCACGCCGGCCGGGATGTACGGGCCCGTCGTCAGCGTGTAGCCGCCCGAACCGGGGTCCGCCGTGCGCGGGTCCCTGCCTTCGGCAGCCGAATCCGACCCCGCGGGCATCGACATGCCCGGCATGCTCAGGCCAGGCATGGAGTCGCCCGCGGCAGGCGCGGGCATGGCCGGCTTCTCGGCCGCAGGGCTGGCCGGCATGGCCATGCCCTCCATGTCCATCGCCTGCGCCGAAACCGGAATCGCGGCCGCGATGGCCGCCGCAAGGATGCTCGCATGGATCGTCGTGTGGATCGTCTTGTGCATGTTCGCTCCCTCAGGCGACCAGGATCTCGCGGAACATGCCCGCATCCATGTGCATCATCAGATGGCAGTGCCAGGCCCAGCGCCCCACGGCGTCGGCGCTGACCCGATAGCTGATCTGCTGCGCCGGCTGCACCGGCACGGTGTGCTTGCGCACCAGGAAGTGCCCGTTCGGATCCTCGACCTCGCTCCACATGCCGTGCATGTGCATGGGGTGGGTCATCATGGTGTCGTTGACCAGCCGCACGCGCAGGCGCTCGCCGTGGTGGAACAGGATCGGCGCGGAGTCGCCGAAGCTCACCCCGTCGATGGACCAGACGTAGCGCTCCATGTTGCCGGTGAGGTGGAACTCCAGCGTGCGCCCCGGCTCGCGTGCATCCAGTGGGCCGCCCAGGGTGTGCAGGTCGGCCAGGGTGAGCACGCGCCGGCCGTTGCCGCGCAGGCCCACGCCGGGGTCGTCCAGCGTGGTGCGGGGATGGTCCACGCGGGCGTCCACGCCCGGGCCGTATTCGGTCGGCGCATGGCGCACGGCGGGCGCGGCGCCCATGTCCATGCCCGGCATGGAGGCCATGCCCGGCATGCCGGACATCGAATCCATGTCGCCCATCATGTCCTGCATGCTCAGGTTCTGGCGCGGATCCATCGGCGGCACGGGCGCGCTCAGGCCCGGGCGCGCCGCCAGCGTGGCGCGCGCGTAGCCGGTGCGGTCCATGCTCTGCGCGAAGATGGTGTAGGCGTCGTCGGTGGGGCGCACCAGCACGTCGTAGGTCTCGCCGGGGCCGAAGCGGAACTCGTCCACGGTCACCGGCTCGACGTCCTGCCCGTCGGTGGACACCACCGTGAGCTTCAGGCCGGGGATGCGCACGTCGTAGAAGGTGTCGCCGGCGCCGTTGATGAAGCGCAGACGCGCCACCTTCCCGGGGTTCACCCGCGCCGTCCAGTTGCCGGCCGGCGTGGTGCCGTTGGCCAGGTAGCTCAGCGTGGCACCCGACAGGTCCGACAGGTCGCCCCAGCTCATGCGCATTTGCTGCCACATGGCGCGCTTGTCCAGCGCGGCGCGCAGGCCGTTGCGCTTGACGTCCTCGAAAAAGTCCACCGCCGTGGGCTGGTGGTAGTTGTCGAAGCCGCTGTCGGCCTTGAGCTTGGCCAGCACGCGCATGGGGTCAGCGTCCATCCAGTCCGACAGCAGCACCACGTGGTCGCTGTCGGATGGCACGGCATGCCCGTGCGCGGGGTCGATGATGATGGCGCCGTACAGCCCGGTCTGCTCCTGCATGCCGGCGTGCGAGTGGTACCAGAAGGTCCCGGATTGGCGAACCCGGAAGCGATAGACGAAGGTCTGGCCGGGGGCGATGCCGGCGAAGCTCATGCCGGGAACACCATCCATCTGGTAGGGAACCAGCATGCCGTGCCAGTGGATGGCCGTCATGCGGGACATGCGGTTGGTGACCCGGATGGTCACCACCTCGCCCTCGCGCCAGCGCAGCGTGGGGCCGGGCAAAGAGCCGTTGACGGTGGTGGCCATGCGCTCGCGGCCGGTGAAGTTCACCGGGGTCTCGGCGACCACCAGGTCGAATTCGGTGCCGCGAAGCTCCAGCGCGCTGCCCGTGCGCGTGGCCGCGGCCCGGCCCTGGGCCTGCGCGGCCAGCGTGGGAAGGCCGAGCAGCACGCCGCCGGCAGCCAGGCCCTGGACGAAGCGGCGCCGGGCGATTCCAGCCCCACGGAGCGCATCTGGGATTGAGCGTTGCATGGATTCCTCGATTTTTGAAGGAATTCGCCGCGCGGCAACGTCGTGCCGCACGGACCGTTGTGGAGTGGTTGTCGTCCACCCCGAGCAACGCATGCTAGAAACGCCACACTTTCGGGAGCATGACCGACAGATGACGGTTTCGTCATCTGCGGCGCGGCAGATGTCATCCCGCCCGCATCAAGTCGCCAGCCGGCTCCCGGCACATCCCGCTCGACCGCTTCAGCCGTGCAGCGAGTCGGCCACGCGCTGCAACCTGGAACGAACCTCCCCTCCCAGCGTCTCGATCTCCGGCCGGGCGACCATGCCCAGCACGGCCTGCGGATCCATGAACACGACATGGACCCTTCCATCGGCATCCTCCCGCACGACCACGTTGCAGGGAAGCAGAGCCCCGATATCCGGGTCGGCTTGCAAGGCCTGGTGCGCAAGATGGGGGTTGCAGGCCCCGAGAATCACGTAGGGGCGCTGCTCGACACCGAGCTTGGACTCGAGCGTGGCCTGCACGTCGATCGTGGTCAGCACGCCGAAACCTTCCTGCTTGAGCGCGTCGGTGACGGCCCGCACGGTGGCCTCGAAGCCCTCGGGGCTCTGGACGCTGAAAACGTAGGAACTCATGGCACTCTCCTCGTGGGGGCTGGGATCGACTCGCGCATGGTGCAGCGTCGCTGCTCGGGGGCCTGCATCTTCGCCCGCCGCGGGCGCAACGCCCTGGCCATCACGCCCATGCGCACGATCCAGCTTAGCCCCTTGCGAGCCAGGAAGCTTGCTCAACGCGCACTCAGGTCGGCGCGCCTGCGCTTGTACTCATCCGCGTCGATCTCGCCGCGTGCGTAGCGTTCATCGAGGATGCGAAGCGCCGCCGAGCCGCAAGACCCCGACCCACCGTGGTGCGTGCGCATTCCTGCGAGCAGGTCGCGCACCAGCCCCCCCACGATCGCGACGACGGCAATGACCAGCAGCAGCATGAACACCCATCCCAGGCCGCCCATCATCCCGTAACCCCATCCCCACCCACCGGGTTGTCCGTACCACATCATGTCGATGCTCCTTGTGATCGATTCACGTCCAGCGGTTGCGGCATGCTGCGGAAAGGGCCTTGATACATCGCAAGACCCAGATTCCGACCAAACCCCGGTTCGTGCCGCCATCCGCTCTTCCTGATACCTAACCTAGGATTTCGCGCCTGTCCCGGCGATGACCCGTCCATTACATTCGTGTCACCTTGCGGTCATGCTGCGGCAAGCATGTCCGCACTAGAGTTCGCGTGGAGGGAGCCATTCCATGAAACTGCTCGTGGTCGAAGACGAGGCCAAGACGGCCGACTACCTGCGCCAGGGGCTGAGCGAGGCCGGCTTCGTCGTCGATCTTGCGCGCAACGGGCTCGATGGCCATCACCTGGCGATGACCGGCGACCACGACCTGATCATGCTCGACGTGATGCTTCCCGACGTCGACGGCTGGCGCATCCTGCGCGCGCTGCGCGAGGCCGGGCACGACGTGCCCGTACTCTTCCTGACCGCGCGCGACAGCGTGGACGACCGCGTCAAGGGCCTGGAGCTCGGAGCCGACGACTACCTGGTCAAGCCCTTTGCCTTCACCGAGCTGCTGGCGCGGGTGCGCACCCTGCTGCGCCGAGGACGCAGCCCGGCGCCGCTCGAGCGGCTGCAGGTGGCCGACCTGGTGCTCGACCTGCCGCGCCGGCGGGCCAGCCGGGGCGGCATGCGCATCAACCTGAGCAACAAGGAATTCGCCTTGCTCGAGCTGCTGGTGCGGCGGCAGGGCGAGGTGCTGCCGCGTTCCCTGATCGCCTCGCAGGTCTGGGACATGAACTTCGACAGCGACACCAACGTGATCGACGTGGCCATCCGGCGCCTTCGCGCCAAGGTCGACGACGCCTTCTCGCCCAAGCTGATACGCACCGTGCGCGGCATGGGCTACACCCTGGATCTTCCCGATGCCGATGACTGACGCGCCCATCGCGCGGGCTCGGCGCGGATGGTGGCTACGCGGGCGCCGTCCCGCCTCGCTGGCATTGCGCGTGACTGCCTGGGTCGGTGTGGCCACCACGCTGACCTTCGTGCTCGCCGCGTGGGCGCTCGAGGTCTCGATCGAGGCACATTTCGCGGGTCAGGACCTTGGGCAGCTGCGTCCCGTGGCCCAGACCCTGCGCCTGGCGCTGGACGACGCGGAGGCCGGCGAAGGCGTCGACACCTTGCGGCAGCGATTTTCCCAGACCATCTCCGATCACCACGAGGTGTACTTCCGTGTGGAGAGCGGCGAGGGACGGGTGCTGTTCGACGCCACGCCCGCGGGCCTGGCCGAGCGCGCCCATGCCGACCCGCCGACCTCGACGCTGGATGCGAGCGCCCTGCGCATCTGGCGCGTCGGCGGCCACAGCTACCGCGGCGCGGTGCTGCGCGTCGACCACGACACTGTCATCCTGGCCACGGCCATCGACTATCACCTTCACTACCTCGCCGCGTTGCGCCGCGCGCTGTGGCTGGGCATGCTGGCGGCCAGCGCCTTCAGCGTGCTGGTGGCGTGGCTGGCGGTGCGCCAGGGGCACGCGCCCATCCGGCGCATCGGCGCGCGCATGCGCGAGGTCAGCTCGGAGCGCCTGGACGTTCGCCTCGACCCGGAAAAGGTTCCGGTGGAGCTGGCCGGACTCGTCGATTCCTTCAATGCGATGCTCGAGCGCATCGGTCAGAGCTTCGAGCGTCTGTCGAACTTCTCCGCGGACATCGCGCACGAACTTCGCACCCCCGTCACCAACCTGCGTACGCAGACCCAGGTCGCGCTTTCGCGCGCGCGCAGTGCCGAGGATTATCGCGAGATCCTCTACTCCAATCTCGAGGAATACGAACGCATGAGCGCGATGATCGGCGACATGCTGTTCCTGGCACAGGCCGACCACCAGCTTCTTCGGCCCGAGCATGCCGAGGTGGATCTCGTTGCCGAGGTGCGCGAACTGTTCGAGTTCTTCGAAGCCTGGGCCGAGGAGCGCGGAGTGCGCCTGGATCTGCAGGGCGACACCCTGCGTGTCCACGGCGATCGCGCGATGCTGCGTCGCGCGATCAGCAACCTGCTCTCGAACGCAGTGCGTCACACGGAATCGGGAGGCACGGTCGAGGTGCGACTGCGAAACCATGGGCCAGGAGGCGCGGAACTCGAGATCCGAAATCCCGGCGTGGAAATCCCAGCCTCGCAACTGCCGCTTCTGTTCGACCGCTTCTACCGCGTCGATCCCTCGCGCCAGCGCAGGGGCGAGGGCGCCGGCCTGGGGCTGGCGATCGTGAAGTCCATCGTCGAGGCCCACGGAGGCAGCGTAGGCGTGAGCTCGGCGCAGGGGCTTACGCGCTTCTGGATCCGCCTTCCGTCGTCCGGGCCAGGTCGGCACGGCTGAGGAAAGACCCAGGACCGCAACCGACCAGGCGGTGCTCCCCGATCCGTAAAGCAGCCTGGATGAACTCGACGCCGATTTCCTCCCCTTGGCGCAGACCTCCGCACTGGCCGGAGTGTCGACGCATTGCCGGCCGCGCAGGCGCCGCGGCCGGCGGCCGCTATGCTGCCGGCAACGGCCGCACGGCCAGCGAGCCAGGCATGGATACGAACCCTTCCCGACACACCAAGCGCGTGGCGACGTCCAGCCCCGAGTGGGCGGCCGAGGCCGACGACATCCGGCGCGGCATGCGCCTGGCCGCGGAGCTGAACAAGCTGGGCATTGACGATGCGCCGCGCATCCGGGAACTCTTCGGTGAATTGACCGGACAGCCAGTCGACGAGACCTTCACGCTGCTGCCGCCCTTCTACACCGCCGGCGGGCGTCGCATCCGGGTCGGGCACAAGGTGTTCATCAACCAGTGCTGCACCATTTACGACATGGGCGGCGTGCAGATCGGCGACCTGGTGATGATCGGGCCGAACGTGAACCTGATCACCACGGGCCACGCGATGGCGCCGTCGCAGCGCCGCAAGACCATCGAGTCGCGGCCGATCGTGATCGGGCGCAACGTATGGATCGCCGCGGGCGCGACGATCCTGGGCGGGGTAACCGTCGGCGACAACGCGGTGGTGGGCGCCGGCGCCGTGGTCACGCGCGACGTGCCGCCGAACACCTTCGTGGCCGGCGTGCCCGCGCGAATCGTGCGGCACCTGGAAGCGGACGAAGACCGCGAAGCGCCTTCCAGAGCCTGAGCCCCTCGGGGCGCTCTGGACACGACCGTGACTGCCTCAAGGAGCGGCAGAAGCTCGGCCATTGCGGGCACTGACACCCCGCCGCGGCAATGACGGCCCTAGTGTGCTCAGCGGTCGCTGAGGTCGTCACAACGAGGCTGGCGTACAGGAGAGGCCACGCCGTGATGACAACTATGGTTGACAGCACCAGGCTTGTCAACTATCGTTGACGCATGCGATTGATCCGCCAGACGATCGAGTATGCGCAATGGTTCGACCGCGTGCGAGATCGACAGGCGCGCGCCCGCATCGACGTGCGAGTGCGGCGCTTGGGAATGGGCAACCCTAGTCAACACCGTGTGTTGCCCGGTGGTATTGTGGAAATGAAGATTGACTATGGCCCCGGGTATCGCGTCTATTACACGTCACGAGGCTCGGAGCTGATTCTGCTTCTGATCGGCGGGGACAAGTCTTCGCAACAAGAGGACATCCGAACCGCTCTGCGAATGGTGAAGGAACTGGGATGACCATCAAGACGCTGCCGTGGGATTCAGCCAAGCACCTCGGGTCTGACGAAGATCGCGTTGCCTATCTGAATGCCGCGCTTGACGAGGCCGGCGACGACCCCGCCTTCATCACTCAGGTCCTCGGTGACATCGCACGCTCGCGCGGCATCGAGCGCGTGGCACGCGAGACTGGCATGACCCGGCAGGGTTTGTACAAGGCACTTTCCGCGAATGGCAATCCCGAACTGTCAACGCTGCTGAAAGTATTGCGCGCGTTGGGGATGAAGCTGCATGCCGAAGCTGCATAGGTCGAGATGCTGTCAAGCGCCAAGGATCCGCTGCGCAGGGTTGCGCTCCCGCGGCCATGACAGCTCAGGGTCGAGAGCACCAGGCCGCGAGCGCTGAAAGCTGTTGCTCATCGGGCTGCTGATGTCGGCGACCGTTGCCTGCGGCATTGCGGTCGCCGCCACAACCTGCGCCCAGCGCCCGCTCAGGCCGAGCTGCCGGCGTTCGGCTTCGCGACAAGAAGCATTCACACATCGGGTCCAAGCGGGCTGTGTTCCGGCCTGTCCATTCGCATCTCGTGCCGCTGCCCCATCAACGCGCCTCGAACGCGTCAACCTCGCGCGCAAGCCAGTTGCGTAACGACACGATCTTCGGGTGATCTTTCTCCCCCACTCGATAGACGAGGTCGTAGCCACGCTCGGCTTTCAAGCGTAAGTGCGCGAAGGGCGCAACCAGGCGGCCCGCCGTGATGTCGTCAGCCACCAATGTGCTACGGGCCAACGCGACACCTTCACCGCGGATCGCGGCCTCCACCGCCATGCTTCCGTGGCTGTAATGGGGCCCCCGAGGTATGTGCTTCCTGCCCAAGCCGACCAGCGCGAACCACTGTTCCCAGTTGGCCATCATCCCCACTTCGTGCAACAAACTGCAGTGGAGAAGCCGCGCCGGCTGTTCCAGTCCACCGCACGCCACGAGGTAGCCTTGGCTGCAGACCGGCGTCACAGACTCCTCCAGAATGCGCTCCGCCATCACGTTGGGGTACTGGCCGAAGCCGTAGCGTATGGCGGCATCGACATGGCCCTGCCGAAGATCGACATTGAGGTCGGTCACGTCCATTTGCACGTCAAAAGGAGCGCAGGCCGCCCGCAGGCGTGACAAACGGGGCGCCAGCCATTTGCTGGCGAACGATACGCTGGTGCTGACCGTCAGACGCCTGCCGGTGTCGTCGCCGCGCAGGCGCTGCGCCTCGCTGGCCAACTCGCCCAGCAGGCGCGCCACCACACTGTGCCATTCGGCGCCGGCCTCGGTGAGCACGATGCGACGCGTCAGGCGCAGGAACAGCACCGTGCCCAGATCTTCTTCGAGTGTGCGGATATGGCGACTGATGGCTCCATGCGTCAGATGCAGTTCCTCGGCGGCGCGCGTCATGCTCAGCAGGCGTGCCGCGGCCTCGAACGCGCGCAAGGTCTGCAAGGGAGGAAGACGGTCGAACATCGATCAACGTGTGAGTCTTGTTCACGCATTATGTGAGAACAAATCGTTTGTGGGCAAATGCAGTCGACGTCAACATCCCGAGTATGACAACCTCGCCGGGCGTGCGTGCCTGGCATCAGCTCGACCCGCTTCATGACCGACAGCCAGGTATCCCCGATGGTCGTTTCGACAACAACGCCCGCCTACGGCCTTTGGAGTGCCTATCGTCCGCGTCACCTGGGGGGCATGCTGCTGCTGGCCGTGATGTGGGGTCTGTCCATTCCCGCGACCAAGCTGGGCCTACGCGACTTGCCTCCTTTGACGCTGACAGCCCTGCGCTTCGCGTTCGCCGTGCCCTTGATGCTCTTCTTCACGCTGGGCCGCCAGTCGCTGCCGAAGCGAGCCCTGCCAAAGGTTGCTGCACTCGGGTTACTGGGCATCGGCGTCGGTCAGGTGGCACAGACCTTCGGGGTCGAAGGCACCTCTGCTTCGGTCGGCACCATCGTGTCCGCCACGATTCCCTTGTTCATCGTGGTCTTTGCAGCCATACGGCTCGGCCAACGCGTGTCGCCGGTACAAGCCATGGGCCTTCTGACGGCCTTTGCAGGGATCACCCTTGTAGCCCTGGGGGACATGGGGCGTGGCGCGGTCGCATCGGGCAACACCCTGTCGGGTGTGGTCTGGATTTTGGTGTCGTCACTCGCAATTGCCTTCTATTACGTCTGGAGTGTGGAGCTGACCAGCGCACACGGCACGGCCATCGTTGCTGCGTGGAGCACGACGTTCGGCTTTCTGGCGCTACTGCCTTGGGCGGGCTGGGAATGGACGCGTACCTCCGCGCACTTCACCGCGATCGGGGTTGGTGCGGCTGCCTACCTCGGTGTGGTGGTCACCGTGGCGGGTCTGTACATGTGGCTCGGGTTGCTGCAGGTGGTTCCAGCTCGGGTTGCTGCTGGCGTCCAGTATCTGCAGCCCATCGTGGGGATCGTCGCCGCGGCCATACTCCTGGGCGATCGACTGGGCGCCGGGTTCGTGATCGGATCTCTGCTGGTGCTGACAGGGCTGGCCATCACGCTTTCGAGGCGATGAGCAGGGTCCAGCGACGTGACCATTGACCCATGGCGAGACCTCGGCGATCCGGCGCGACGCTTGTAGGACGCCTGGGTCTCCATCCGGCCCATCGTGACGACGCAGTAGCAGGGCCGGAGAAGGCGGCATCGTCGGCTGTTACGCTTGCCCTCGGGCATCGAGTCGTGCAGCGATGCGTGGCGAAAAACCTCATGGTTGAACGGAAGATGGTGGAACTGAACGACGTCGATCTGCGCGCCGACCCGGCTGCCGCGAGGTACATCAAGACGGAAGTCGTGGGTGTGCAATTCGCACTGCAGGACGGCGAGTTGCTCAGCCTGGAGGGGCCGAACCGATACCGCGCAGGCGATGCCCTGGTCAGCGCTCTGGGCGGAAACCGCTGGAGCGTTGCGCGTGAGCGTTTCGAGCACAAGTACCAGCCCGTGCCCCCGACCGCGATGGGGCAGGACGGGACCTATCAGGCGCGCCCGATTCCGGTGCTGGCCAAGCGCATCGAGCACGCCTTCAGTATCGCCCGCTGCGCCGGCGGCGATCGCCTGCAGGGAAAGCCTGGCGATTGGCTGCTGCAGTACGCTCCCGGCGATTTCGGTCTTGCCGCACAGTCGCGCTTCGCCCAGGTCTATCGCAAGGCGGGCTGAGGGCGCAGCATGGCGTCAGCGCCGGGCGCCGATCACCGTCTCGGCGCCCCGGACGAAGGCATGCACCGGCGCCGGCCTTCCCGCTAGCTCGAAGACAGCTACGCTCTCGCTGGTCCGCAGGACGTGGCTGCCCTGTGCGCGCTCGCTGAGGTTCTGGAAAGCCATGCCGCGGCCGCTGCTTCGTGCATTGCCG
>JAJZWA010000020.1 GCA_021846965.1 Pseudomonadota bacterium
CACCCTTTCCGCCAAGACATGCAATCAAGCCGCCTCAGGGCGGCTTTTTTGTGCCTGAGCGTCGCTGACCTTCACGGCGCCCATGTTGTCACCGAGGGCAATGTGCAGCGTGTTGTTGCACACGACACCAACCGACGTGAACCGCGCTGTGGTGGCTGGCGTTCCATCGCAGGCTGTGGCCAGCAGCAGGTAGCCCGTCACTGGGTCGCGCCCCCTGAGCATGGCCGCCTCGCCGCTGTCCGGCGTTTCCTCGCAAGGCTCCTCCAAGGCTCAGTCGCCCCTGCAAGGCGTCGAGCCGGGGGCTGACGATGGCAAGGCCGAAGCGCCTGGCGCTCGCTGCAACTCGTACGGCAACGCCAGCGTGGGCCGTTCCGTGTAGGAAGAGTAGGCGCTGGTCTCGTCGTAGGGCTGGTAGCCGTCAGCGCAGATCACGACACGAACCTGCGGCACCATGCGAAGGGGCAGGGGCCCGTAGTGCAGGGCTCCGTCCAACGTGAAACGGCCATGGGCATCGGTGGTCGCGTGCTGGATGACGCCATCTCGTCCGTAGGCGGTGATGCGCGCCGCCGCCACGGGATGCCCGGAGCTCGCGTCCAGCACCGTGCTCTGCAGATGGGGCATCGCAGTGTACGAGCACGCCTGCAGACCCAGAAGCGCGGAAAGGACAGGTATCAGCGGGCAGTTTCGCATGTGCAGTACTCGGTTGCCACGGCACCGGCGCCGCGGCCTGTGCGGCGGATCCAGGCCTGCGTGCGCTGCAGCACCCTGGCCAGGCACCGCTGCGCTACGATCGCCAGCATCCCCCGGCGATGAGGTGGCATGAATGTTCAGGCGACTGGCGCCCTATCTCGTGGTCTTCTCGGGGCTGGGCTTCTTCGCCTGCCTGAGCTACTTCGCCTATCTCGCGCGCATCAGCCCGCCTCAGCCCAGCCTGGTGACCGGCCAGGTCGCGCGCATGAATGACCATGGTTATGCCTTCTATGTGTATCCATGGCAAGGCTGGGTGCTGGATCTCGGCCCCGTGGCCTGCGTCGGCGCGATCTTCGCGATTGCGGCGATCGTCCGGTTTCGATATGGGGAGTCGATTCGATTCACGGGCCCGCGTTGGTTGGCGTGGCTCTATCTTGCCGGGCTGGCAACCTGCCTGTTCTACGTTTTTCAGCGCTTTCCATGACCCGTTCGGCAATGACCTCCACCACCCCCAGGAACATCACCGGCTATCTCTGGACCGGCCTTGCCGTGGTGGCCTGTCCCTGCCACTTGCCGCTGATCATCGGAGCCCTCGCCGGGACGATCGCCGGCGCCTTGCTGAGCAGGCACTGGGTGCTGGGCCTGGTCGGGCTCATCGCCTTGTTCCTGGTGTCGGCCGCGCAGGCCTGGCGCAAGCTGTCCGGCGGTTCTTGCGAGGGTTCTTGTGAGATGAATTAGGGCGGCGGGTTCTGTTCGATGTGGGCAGTCGCTCAGCTGAAGAATTTCCCGAGGGCTATGGTCACTGACGTGGTCCCCGTCAGCCCGATGGAGGGGTTCTGCGAGCAGACGTCGTCATAGGGAAAGGCGTAGGCGAGCCCGTTGGCGCTCAGCTGGTGGAACAACTGGGCCCAGGGGTTGAAGACCTGTGCGGGCGAAACTCCGGAATAGAAGGGCCCGCCGGAACAGTTCACGTCGCTCAGGCTGTCCGACACATGGCCTCGGTTGAAGGCGGCAGCGAGGATTTTCTGCACGTTCTTCTCCGCGGGTGTTCCCGTGGCGAGGGAGTTGGCACATTGCCAGATGTCCACCGACGGAATGCCCGAACTGCCGGCGACATTGAAGGCCGGCGTGCTGCCGCCAGGCTGCGTGAAGCTCAGGGTCCCCGTGCCAGCCTGGACGGTGCCGATGAAGGTTCCGGACGCCAGATCGGTCACCGTCACGGAGCCAGGATTGGTCCACTGGCTGTACCAGCCTTGCACGGCCGTATCGAAGTAGGTGTTCAGCGCGCCGCTGTAGAGGTTCTGTCCGGTGATGGATTTGGGGGACAGGGCCCGCAAGGTGCTGATTCCCGCGGGGTAGGTGCCCGCAGTTGCCGTGGGCGGAACGGCGACGGTCAGGTCGAAAGCCGCCCCCAGGTTCGCCACGGCGGCAAGAATGTCCGCCCGCTTGCTCTTGTACTGTCCCTGCAACGTACCCCCGGGCGTTCCGTCGAGTTGCAGCGCGAAGCCGAACTGATCGACCTGCGTGGGGTTGCCGTTGAAATTGCCCGCGCTGTCGTACGAGAACTCGATCCAGTCGTACAGGGTGTACTGCCCAGGCCCACCGATGGTCACGGGCGCGGTGTATTGCGAGGAGCTGAGCGGGGTGAATGGCAGCTTGGGCACGCCCACGGAAAGGTAGATCCGCCCGCTGAAGGCGGCGGTCCCGACGCCGATGTCCGGAACGTTCTGGGTGTTGATGTTGGACAGATCGAGCACGGTCTTGCAGCCCACCGTGACGGGAATGCTGTAGTCGGCCCAGATCGTCGGATAGTTTTGCTGCGCGTAGTCGATGTACGAGCTCGTGCCGGGTGTTCCGGATGCGCCCAGCTGCGTGGCATAGCTTGCGGCGGCCTGGCGATTGTCCCCGGAGCTCATGACGTGGGGGACTCCGCTCGCATCCAGGTAATACTGGGTGACCACGCCCCCGCTCGACTGGACCTCCCCGATGACGTAGACATACACGGGCGTTCCGCTGGGCAGGTCCGTCAGCGTCGCGTCGATGGTCAGAGGAAGGCGTGCGGTGTTCGCGGTGCAGGAGCCGGCCCCGGACCCTGAACTCGAGGTTGAGCCTGAGCCTGAACCACCACCGCAGGCTGCAAGGATGCTGGACGCGCCCATGCTCAACATGAAGGTTCTGCGGCTCACACCTGGCTGACTCATGAGGATGTCCCCTGAAAGGGCCGCTTGTGGAATGTAAGCGGTCGTGAGAATCAGATTAACAGGATGTTGCGATATTTAATATTTGCCACATGATCGGTTAGCGTAAGGTGCGGCGAGCATATTGATGTTCGCCAGGCGGCCCGCCGAGCCTCGGCGTGCACCGAGGAATGGGCACACCGTTGTGCGCAACTTGCTGCGGGCGCTCGGGTCGCGTGATGCAGGCCCCTGAGGAATCAATTCATGTTTACGCATGTTCGCATGTATCAGGAAATCGATGGAATGCAAAGGCGGTAAATACTGGCCCCAGTTGGCTCCTCGCGCTCGTGGATTTCGCGAAAATGGCTGCACGTGGGGAACTCGCCCACGAATCGGCAGCGCGCAAGCTCGGATGTGCTTTTTCGGTGCATCGGGGGCTGAAGTGTTGCCCGTCCATTTCAAGACTGGAGACATGCATGAGCAACATGGCAAGACAACTCGTACTCGGGACCTTCATCCTGCTGGGCGCACTCGCCGGCATGAACAGCGCACTCGCCGCCGACAGCCACGCCGTCGACAAGAACGGTGTGCTGGACCACTGCGAGTACCTCCCGCTGGCGACCAACCTGGCCTTTCCCAAGAAGTTCGGTGCCAAGAACACGAGCATCTGCGTGGACATTCCCGCCGAGGTGCACAAGGCCAAGATGATCTTCAACATGGACACGGACACCGTGGACGGGAAGGGCAACTCCAATGGCCTGAAGCACATGGTCATGATGGGGGCCGTCATGAAGGAGCAGATCGCCAAGGGCATGATCAAGCCCGACGAGGTGTCCATCATCGGCATCGTGCATGGTTCGGCGTTGAAGTGGGTCACGAAGCCGGTTCCGCCCCAGCAGAAGAAGTGGATCAATATGATTTTCAAGCTGCAGCGGGAGGGCGTGAACATCCATCTCGAGGCCTGCGCGGCCGCGATGAACGGTGCGCACCTGACCAAGAAGAACCTCTATACCTATGATGCCAACGGCAACCCCGATCCGAAGGCCGGTGGTCGCATCTACGTGAACCAGGGCGCCTTCGCCCGCGAGCTCTACCTCCAGAACCATGGCTACGCCTACTTCGAGGAAGGCTACGACTACCACGGGAAGAAGTAGCGAGCCAGGCTGCCTGGCTCGCGGCGCTGCCGCGGCCATCGGGCCTGGACTCGATCGAGTGTCGGCCCGCCCCTTGGGCGTACTCTCCAGGTGATCCGCGAGCAAGGCTCGTGGACACGGGAACTCGGGAGGCCCATGGTGAAGTGCAAACGCGCGTGGATCAGCGGCCGGGTGCAGGGGGTGGCGTTTCGCGCGGCCACTCGCGCCCGGGCCGAGGCCCTGGGGTTGCGCGGGCACGCGCGCAATCTGGCCGACGGGCGAGTCGAGGTCCTGGCCTGTGGCGACGAACAGGCGCTGGAGACACTGTTGCAATGGCTGGAACACGGCCCGCCCGCCGCGCGCGTCGACTCCGTGCGGGTCGAGGATGCGCCGGCGGATGACGGCTCGTCGGGCTTCCGCGTGGGCTGAGGCTACGCTCGCCAGTGAGCGCGCGTGCCGGGACAGGACGCTAGCTGTTCAGCTGGGAGGGGTCGGCGAAGCGCTGCTGGATATCCAGCAGCTCGTCGAGATTGCTGAGCAGGGCGTCGACGCATTCGGCGTCCAGGCGCCCCAGGGCTGCCTCGCTGCGCAATTCGGCCGTGACCCTGTCCATCGGCCAGGCCGGTTTGTAGGGGCGGTGGGTGCAGAGGGCATCGAACATGTCGGCCACCGCGACGATGCGCGCCTCGAGGGAAATCTCGTCGCCGTGCAGCCCGCGCGGGTAGCCGGTGCCGTCGCAGCGCTCGTGGTGCTGGCCGACGATGTTGCGCATCATGCGCGAGCTCAGGCTGTCGGCCAGGCTCATTTCGTCGCAGATCTGGTCGATGATGTCCATGCCGATCCGCACGTGGTTTTTCATGACGTCCCACTCCTGCGGGCTCAGCGAGCCCGGCTTGAGCAGGATGCTGTCGGGCACCCCGACCTTGCCGATGTCGTGCAGCGGCGCGAACAGCAGCATGTATTCCACGAATTCGTCGCTCAGATCGTGGCTGACCATCAGGTGGCGCGCGATCAGCTTGCTGTAGTGGGCCATGCGGTGGAGGTGCTCTCGCGTCTCGATGTCGCGCATGCCGGCCAGACCGACGGCCACGTGCACCGTGGCGATGATGCCTTCCACCACCTGGCGTTGCAGCAGGTAGAGCTTGGCGATGATGCGTGAGAAGTCGTCCAGAAAGCCGCAGACCTCCGCGGTGAAGGCTGCAGCCTGCTTGGAGTCGTAGAACAGGAAACCCGCCAGCGCCTGGCCGTCGAAAATGGGCGTCGTGTAGCTCGACAGGTATCCCCTCGCCTTGAGCCACTCGGTATGCAGGGACCCGGTGCGGAAGGTGCCGGGAATGTCGTCGACCACGCGGTGACCACCCGAGCGCGCGAGCTCGAGCAGCGAGGGCACTTCGCGCAACGGGGCTTCATGCCCGCGCAGCGCGACATCGTCGGAGTTGCTGCTGACGAAGGTCTTCAGCAGCTCGGTATCCTGGTCGTAGAGCGCGAATGCCACGCGGTCCACCGTCGGGTAACGCGCGCGCACGATGTCGTGGATGCTCTCGAGCTGCTGCACCAGGTCGCGCTCCTGCGGCCAGGCCTGGGATGGGGAATGGGTATCCATCGAAGCTTCTGCTGGGTCGGTCGATGCGGGGCAACGGCCCTTGGTCACTCGGCACGCCGTGAGCGCGTCATATCTCGAATTCATGGTAGCCGGCGCATTCACGGCTCGCCACAATTTTTCGTGCGATATCGGGTTTCATGCATGCGACTCAGGAAAATACTGGTCGGGGCGCTTGAATATTGTGGGTTCGGTGGCTGTGGCCCTTGAAGCGTGGATTTGATCCATTTAGGATTTCCACGGCCCATCAACAAGAATGAATGGCCGGAATGACTTGCCGACGTCGCGGCGCAGGGGCCGTGGCGTGCGACGCACGCGTCGCGGGGGGCGGCGGGTTCCGGCGCGCACGGTCATGCCAGCTCACAACGCAGTGCTCGCAGCACGCCAGACCCCGCCGGGCGGGGACATTCGCGTGTTGCTGCTATGCGACGTCGATGCGCGGGCGGCGCAACTCGAGGCCTTGCTGGGCGACTTCCGGATTTCGCGCGCGAGATGGTCGCACCCCTCGGGCGCCGCGCAGGGGTGGCCGCAGGGCTCCTGCGACGTGTTGCTGGCGGTTCCGCCCGACGCCGGCGCGGTGGATGGCTTGCTGCGCCTGTGCCGACATGGGCAGGCGCCGGCGCCCTGGTTGCTGCTGGCCGACGGGATCGAGGCGCGGCGCGAGCAGGAGCTCCTGCAGGCCGGGTGCGCGCTGGTGCTGGACAGCGCCCGGGACCTCGTGCTGCCGCAGTCCTTGCGCCGCGTCTGCGAAGCCTCTCAGGCGCAGGCCGAGCTGGCTCGCGCGCAGTGCGAGCTGCGCCAGGCCGCGCAGCGCTTCGATGCCGTGTTCGCCCACGCGCCCACCGCCGTGCTGATGGTGGACGCGCACGGCCACCGCGTGCGCGAGGCCAACGCCATGGCCCTGCGCATGTTCGACGTCGACGCCGAGCGCATGGGCTCGACATCGCTGCAGGCCTGGATCGACCCGGGGGACGTCGAGTTGTTCGAGGCCACGGTGCGGCGCGCACTGCGCAGGCAGGAGCCTCGCGTACGCGTGGAGCTGCGGCTTCACCGCAGCGATGCCAGCAGGTTCTGGGGCGACGTCAGCGTGGCCTGCGTCGATGCCGGGCCCGGTGCCTCGTCGAGCCTGGTGGTCACGCTGCTCAACATCAACCTGCGCAAGCAGGCCGAGGCCGCGGCGGCGGACCATCAGGCCGAGCTCGAGCGCAGGGTGCACGAAAAGACCGCCGACCTGCAGGCCCAGCGCCGTCGCCTGGAGGCCTTGTACGCCGTGAGCTCGATGGTCGCCGGCGCACCCTCGGTGGCGCAACTGGCGGCCGACTGCGTCGGCGTGCTGCGCCGACTGGCGCAGGCAGACGCCGTGGTGCTGCGCAGTTGCGACTCCTCGGGGGAGATCGGCGAGGTGCTGGCGCTCGATGGCGCCGCCTTCGACGACGCGGCCCTGCCGCGGCGCCTGGACATGGCCGATGGCGACAGTGGCTTGCGGGTGCTCGAGCTGACGGCCCCCGGCGCCGGCCTGCAGCGCCTGGTGCGCGTGCCGGCCGCGGCCCAGCGCCGGGTGCTGGGCGTGGTGGATCTGGCCTATGCCGATGCACGGCGGGTGCCCCAGCGCGACGATCTGCTCATGCTGGAGGCTGCCGCCGCGCACCTCGCGGCCGGGCTGGAGGCGGCTCGCACCGCGGCGCTGGAGCGCGAGGCGGCCGTGAGCCGCGAGCGGGCTCTGCTGGCGCGCGAGCTGCACGATTCGATCGCCCAGGCGCTGGCCTTCATGAGCATCCAGCTCGAGTTGCTGCGCACCGCGCTGCGCGCCGAGGACGCCTCGCGCGTGGCCACCGCGCTGGAGGAGCTTGCCGCCGGGCTGCGCGAGAGCACGGATGACGTGCGCGAATTGCTGCTGCATTTCCGCACGCGCAGCGAGGCCGAGGACATCGCCCCGGCGATCCGCAGCACGGTACAGAAATTCGAATTGCAGTGCGCGGTCCCGGTCACCCTGGAACTCGATACGCGCGGGCGCACGCTGGCGCCGGACGTGCAGGTCCAGGTGCTGCATATCCTGCAGGAGGCCCTGTCCAACGTGCGCAAGCACGCGCGGGCCACGGCGCTGCGCGTGAGTGTGCGCGGTGCGCCCCGCTGGCGCATCGAGGTGTGCGACAACGGCGTGGGCTTCGACGCCCGCGCGCAGCGCCGTCGTGGCACGGCGCAGGTCGGGCTGCAGATCATGCGCGAGCGCGCGGCGCAGATCGGAGCCTGGGTCGATGTGCGCTCGGCTCCGGCGGCCGGCACCACCGTGATGGTGGAATGGGAGCAGCCCCGCGCCGGTTCCCCCTCCACAGGAAGCGGGCATGCCGGAAGGTCCTGAGTTCCGCGTGCTGCTGGTCGACGACCACGCCTTGTTCCGGCGCGGCCTGGCGGCCCTGCTGGGCGAGCAGCCGGACATGCGCCTGGTGGGCGAGGCCGGCGACGTCAACGAGGCGCTGCGCCTGGCCGAGAGCCAGCAGCCCGATCTGGTGCTGCTGGACAACCACCTGCCGGGGGTCGCCGGGGTCGACGCCATCGAGTCGCTGCTGCAGCGCGCCCCGGGCGCGCGCGTGCTGATGCTGACGGTCAGCGAATCGGCCGAGGATCTGCGCGCTGCCTTGCGCAGCGGAGCTGCCGGCTATGTGCTCAAGAACAGTACTCCGGGGGAACTGCCGCTGGCCATGCGGCGCGTGTTGCGTGGCGAGACGGTGATCGGTGCGGGCCTGGCCGCCAAGGTCATGCAGGCTTTCGACGGGGGTGGGGCGGCGCCGCAGTCGCCACGGCCGCTGGGACACGTGCCCCATGGCTTCGATTCGCTGGGGCCGCGCGAGCGTACGGTGGCACTGGCCATCGCTGCCGGAGCGAGCAACAAGCGCATCGCGCGGGACCTGGGCATCGCCGAGGCCACGGTGAAGGCTCATGTGCGGGTGATCCTGCGCAAGCTCGGGCTGAGCTCCAGGGTGCAGGTCGCGGTGCTGGCCAGTCGCGACGCGCCGCATCGCCTGAAGGACTAGTCCTTCGGGGCGCGGCAGGACGCCGTGCGAAGTATGGTGGGGCGCCCGGTGCGCGCCTAGAGTCGTGTCCATGCGCCGACTCGTCCGGCGCGCCCGACCGCACACCGCCACCGTGAGTTCCCAGCACCTCGTTCCCGCCTCCGGCACCGGCAGCGATTTCGCCGTCACCGAACGCGATTTCCAGCGTGTGTGCGGCTGGCTGCGCGATCAGTGCGGCATGGACTACCGGGCCAACAAGCGCGAGCTGCTCGAGCACCGCATGCGCAGGATCTGCGAGCAGGCCCACCTGGGTTCCATGCAGGAACTGGCCGAGCGCCTGGAGCGTGGAAGCGACCCGGCGCTGAGCCTCGCCGTATTGCACGGCGCCTCGACCAATCACACCTACTTCTACCGGGAGCCGCAGGTCCTGGATACCTTCGCCCGGCTCGTGCTGCCTTCGCTGCCGCGCGGCGAACTGCGCATCTGGAGCGCGGCGGCCTCATCGGGTGACGAGGCCTACACCATCGCGATGATCGCCGCCGAAGTGCTCGGGCCGGAGATCGCGAGGGCGTCGCTGTCGATCCTGGGAACCGACATCAGCGCCGTGATGATCGCGGCCGCCGAGCAGGCGGTGTATCCGCAGGCAAGGCTCAGCGGGCTGCCGCAGGGCTTGCGCGAGCGCTACCTGCGGGAGCTCGGCGACGGGCAGCTGCGCGTGGTCGCGCCCTTGCGGGAAATGTGCACCTTCCGGCGCCTGAACCTCAAGGTGCGCCCGCTGCCGTTCCAGCGCAGCTTCCACGTCGTGTTCTGCCGCAACGTCCTGTACTACTTCGATCGCGAGCAGCAGCGAGCCACGGTGGAGGCCATCTATGAGGTCACCGAGCCGGGTGGGTGGCTGCTGACCAGCGTCACCGAGCCGCTGCGCGACCTCGGCACGCGCTGGCTCCCGGTGCAGGGCGGCGTCTACCGCAAGGCGGCCTGACATGCAACGACGTCCCCGCCTGCGCGTGCTCGTGGTCGAGGCCTCGGCGCAGCTCAGGCGCCTGGTCTGCGAGGCCGTCAGCGCGGACGCCGGGCTGGACCTGGTGGCCGAGGCCGGCGACGCCTGGGCCGCGCGCGACGCGCTCGTGGAGCAGCAGCCCGACGCCGTCGTGCTGGGGCTGGACCTGCCGGGCTTCGACGGGCTCGATCTGCTGCGCCGTTACATGCAGATCCTGCCGACCCCCACGGTGGTGCTGGCGGGCCCGGACGCCGGCCAGCGCGAGCGCCTGGACGCGGCCCTGGCGGCGGGCGCCACCTGCGTGGTGGCGCGCCCGCGCGACGCGGACCCGCTGGCCATGCGCCGCCAGCTGCGGCTGATCGCCGCGCGGGTGCGCGCCGCGGCCGGCCCGACGGCGCGCCGCCCGGCGCGAAACGCCGGACTCCAGCCCTTCGATGCGCCCGAGCTGGCGAGCAGCCACATCATTGCCGTGGGGGCGTCGACCGGCGGCGTGGAGGCGCTGAGCAGTCTGCTTCCCGGCTTCGACGAGCGCGCCCCGGCCCTGCTGCTCGTGCAGCACATGCCCGCGGGCTTCACCGCCTCGCTGGCGCGGCGCCTCGACAGCCTGGGCAGGCTGCGCGTGCGCGAGGCCCGCGACGGCGACCGCGTGCTGCCCGGACAGGCCTTGCTCGCTCCCGGCGGGGCACGCCACATGGTGCTCGAGCGCGTGGGCGCGCAGCTGCGCGTGCGCCTGGTACCCGGGGATCCGGTGAACTACAGCCGGCCGTCGGTGGACGTGCTCTTCGAGTCGGTGGCGGCGCAGGCCGGCGCGCGCGCCGGAGCCATCCTGCTCACGGGCATGGGCAGCGACGGTGCCGCCGGCATGCTTCGCATTCGCCGCCGCGGCGGCCACACGGTGGCGCAGGACGAGGCCACCAGCGTCGTGTTCGGCATGCCGCAGATGGCACGCCGCCTGGGAGCCGCCGAGGCGGTGGCCCCGCTGTTGTCGATTCCCGCGACCCTGGCGCGCCTGATGGCGCGGGGCGTCGCGGCCTCAGCCTCATGAACCTGATCAACCGGAGAAATCCATGAGCACCCATCAAGAAGCGGAACCCGGCGGTTTCGCGTCGGACGACGAGTACACCGAGCTGGTGTTCCGAGACGACGACAACGTCGACGACATGTACCTGACCTTCGGGGTCGCGACCGAGGAGTACGGCATCGGCATCGGCTACGTCACCGAGATCGTCAGCATGCAGCACATCGTGCAGCTGCCCGAGTCCGCGCCCTCGGTCAAGGGCGTGATCAATCTGCGCGGCAAGGTCATTCCGGTCATGGACCTGCGCCTGCGCTTCGGCCTGCAGCCCAAGGACTACACCGAGCGCACGGTGATCATCGTGCTGAGCGTGAACGACGTGGCCGTCGGCCTGGTGGTCGACCATGTCAGCGAGGTGCTGGAGATTCCGCCGAACCAGATCGACACGGCAGCCGCCCTCGGAGGCGCCAATCGGTCGATCGTGCGCGGCTTCGGCAAGCAGGCCAATCGTTTCGCAGCCATCGTGGACGTCGAGCGCATGCTCGCCGGCCAGCTCACGCCCGCCAGCGTGCATTGAACTACCGAACAACAGCAGAGGAAAACCCATCATGAACGCAATGACAGATCTTCCCGCCACCGACGCCACGGCGCGTCTGCTGGCCGACCTGGGTGCGATGGCGCGCCTGCATGAGCAGGGCGAGATCGATGCGGTGGTCGACGTCGCCAACTACGACGGCGCCTTCGCCGAGGTCGTGCGCGCGGTCAACGCCATGGTGAGCAGCCATATCGCCACCAAGCGAGCGGCGATGGCCTGCGTGGCCGAGATCGCCGGCGGAAACTTCGATGCGCCCCTGGAGCGCTTCCCCGGCAAGAAGGCCTTCATCAACGACACCATCGAGCGCCTGCGCGCCAATCTGCGCGGGCTGATCGACGCGATGAACCACATGTCGGCCGAGCACGACAGGGGCGACATCGACGTGTTCATCGATCCCTCGCCCTTCGGCGGCGCCTTCGCGGGCATGGCCGTGGGCATCAACAACATGGTGGCCGGGCACATTGCCGTGAAGAAGAAGGCCATGGCCTGCGTGGATGCCTTCGCGCATGGCGACTTCGACGCCGAGCTCGAGCGCTTCCCCGGCAAGAAGGCCTTCATCAACGAGGCCATCGAGACCCTGCGCGCGCATCTCAAGGGGCTGGTCGCCGAACTGCAGCGCCTGATCGCCGCGTCCGCTGCCGGGCAGCTGAGCGAGCGTGCCCACGTGGGTGCCTTGCAGGGAGACTTCGCGGCGCTGGTCGGCGGCATCAACCGCATGCTCGACGAAATCCTGCTTCCGATCGCCGAGGGCAATCGCATCCTGCGCCAGATCCGCGGCGGCAACCTGCGCGAGAAGGTCGAGATCGCCTGCAAGGGCGAGCACGAGCAGATGAAGAATGCGGTCAACGGGGTGCACGCCTGGCTCGAGGAACTGATCGACTTCGTCACCCACGTGGCCAACGGGGATCTCAGCGTGGAGATGGGCAAGGCTTCCGAGCAGGACCAGATCCACGAGTGGCTGATGCTTCTCAAGACCAATATTTCCAGCATCGCCCGCGACGCCGCGTCGCTGTCGCTGGCGATCGTCGACGGCCGCCTCGATGCCAGCGTCGACGCCAGCGCCTACAGCGGCGAATACGCGCGCATCATCGAGGCCTTCGGGCGCGCCTTCGACGGGCTCAACGCCACCTTCGGCCAGGTGGTCGACGCGGTCGAGCAGGTCAGCGAGGCCTCGCAGCAACTCAGCGCGGCGTCGCAGGACATGGCCTCCGCCTCGGAGGAGCAGTCGGCCGCGGTGGAGGAAGTCACCGCCAGCCTGGAGCAGACCGACAGCCAGGTCAAGGCCAACACCGACCATGCCAACGCCGCCAACCAGCTGGTCAGCGAGACCTCGGAGTTCGCCTCCAGGGGCCAGCAGAAGATGGCCGCGATGAGCGAGGCGATGGGAGCGATCGATGCCTCGGCCCAGAACATCGCGAAGATCATCAAGGTCATCGACGAGATCGCGTTCCAGACCAACATCCTGGCGCTGAACGCGGCCGTCGAGGCCGCGCGGGCGGGCCAGCACGGCAGGGGTTTCGCGGTGGTGGCGCAGGAAGTGCGCAACCTGGCCGGACGCAGCGCCAAAGCGGCGCGCGAGACGGCCGAGCTGATCGACGATTCCTCCAAGCGGGTCAACCAGGGCGTGGCGATCGCCTCGGAGACCGGCAGTGCGCTGCAGGCCATCGTCGGCAACGTGCTCAAGGTGCGCGACCTGGTCGGCGAAATCGCCACGGCCAGTTCCGAACAATCGCGCGGTGTGTCGCAGATCAACACCGCGATGGGGCAGGTGGCCACGGCGGCCCAGCAGGGCAGCCAGCAGGCCGAGGAACTGGCATCTTCGTCCTCGCAGCTCAGCAGCGTGGCGGCGCAATTGCAGCAGGAAATGGCACGCTTCAAGCTGCGTCCGCGCCAGGCCGCGGGGCTGGTGGTGCCCGGGCTCGGAGAGCTGTCACCCGAGCAGTTGCGTCAGCTCAAGGCCCTGCTGATGGTGCAGCCGTCGGCGCCGCGCGCCGCCGCGCGTCCGGCGGCGCACCGGGTCTCGCCCGGCCGCGTGCTGCCGCTGGATGCCGACGAGCGCGGGTTCAAGCACTTCTGATCGGGGTGGCCAGCATGGCGGCGGCCGGCATCCCCGAACGCTCCTTCGGCGAACCGGCGCAGGCGGTACGCGCCCTGTACCGGGCGCTGGCCTTCGACACCCGCCTGCTTCCCTGTCCGGCCAACGCGCAGGTCGCGCTGCGGGCCGTGGGCGATGCCCTGCTCGCCAGCGGCGTGTTCGTGGCGGTGGAGGTGTTCGAGCCCGTTGGCGGCGCGGTGGCCTTCGTGCGCCGCCACCCCGCAGCGCGTGGTGGCACGGCACGCGCGCTGCCGCGCTGGCTGGGCGAGGGGGCCGCGCGCTGCTGGCGCGAACGCGCGCCGCAGGTGATGCCCGGCGGCGCGCGACGCCGGGCCCGCGTCCTGGTGCCGGTGTCCCGCGGCGGCGCCGCGAGCCTGCTGCTGGTGCTGGCCTGCGCCGACCCGGCGCCCTTGCCGGCCGAGGCGCTGTCGCTGATCGCACGCATGGCCGAGTTGCTCGGCCATGCGCTCGACGAGGTCGAGCTCAAGGGCGGGCTGATGCAGCAGTGCGCGCTGCAGGGATACGCGGCGCGCCACGATCCGCAAACGGGCCTGCCCAACGGCCTGGCCTTGTGCGAACGCATCGCGCGGGAAGCCAGGCTGTGCGCGCAGGACGATGCATGGTTCGCCATGGGCCTGCTGCGCTGCGTGGGCACGGACGCCCGCACACCCTGCGACGAGCAGACGCGGGCCTCGCTGGCACGGGCCCTGCGCGCGACCTGTCGGCATCGGGATGTCGTGGCCTGCCTGGACGACGGGGTCTTCGGCCTGCTGCTGCGCGACCTCGATGCGCGTGCTCCGGAGTCCGCGGCGGCCGCCATGCTGCAGCATTGGGGCCAGCGCCTGCTGGCCTCGCAGCACGCGCCCTCCACGGGCATCAGGCTGCGCCTGGGGATGGTCGTGGCGCAGGCATCGGGCACGGCTTGCGCCCCCTTGCTGCAGCGCGCGCGTGCTGCGCTGGACGCGGCGCAGCGCGACGCCGCAGCCGACGCAGGCTGGCACGTGGTCTGGGTGTAGCAGGCTGTTGAGATGCCGGAGGGGGCCGCGCGCTCAACCAGGGTGGCGCAGCGCGAAGGGCCCCTGGGCCAGTTGCTCGCGCAGGAACTGCACGCCGATGCGCACCTTGGCCGACTGACTCAGGCGCGCCGTGCTGGCCGCCCAGATCGACAGCGGCTGCGACCAGGCCGGCAGGATGTGGCGCAGGCGGCCCGCGCGCAGCGCGTCGCTGAGATCCCAGGCGGCCTGGAGCAGGATGCCGTGCCCGTCCTCGGCCCAGCCGCGCACGATCTCCGAGTTGTTCGACGACAGCCTGCCGGTGACTTTCACGCTGCGGGTCTGTCCCGGCGCGGACAGGCGCCACACGCCGAAGGCCTGATGGCGCTCGCGCAGCACCAGGCAGTCGTGGCGGGCCAGATCGGCGACGTCCTGCGGGGTGCCGCGCGCATCGAGATAGGCGGGAGCCGCGCACAGGATGCGCGGGCTGTCGGCGAGGCGGTAGGCGACCAGATGCGGCTCGTCCACCTCGCCGATGCGCACGTCCAGGTCCACGTTCTCGCCCGGCAGGTCGACGCGGCGATCCACCACGTCCAGGCTCACGTCGAGCCCGGGATGGCGCTGCGCCAGCAGGGACAGGATCGGCCCCACGTGCATGCGTCCCAGGCGGAAGCTGGTGGTCACGCGCAGGGTGCCCCGGGGCTCGAGGCTACCCCCGGCCACGGTCTGCCCCATGTCCTCGACCCCGTCGAGGATGCGCTGGGCCGAGGCGTAGACATGCTCGCCCTGCTCGGTCACGCTGACACGGCGCGCGGCGCGGTGGAACAGGGGGACCCCCAGGTCGCGCTCGAGCATCGCGATGCGCTTGCTCACATAGGCCGGCGACATGCCCAGTTCCGCCGCCGCCGCGGCGAAACTGGCCTTGCGCGCGGCCAGGCAGAACACCCGCAGGTCCGCGAGCTGGAGTTTGAGCAACACGATTCGTGAATTGAAGCTTGCTGGAATGCCGATTGTGCGCCGAATCTGGCAACTTTACAGTCCATCGCACAGGGCCTCGCGTGTCGCGGGGCGATCAAGCGCGGGGGAGCGGCTGCGATGGACTTTGGCCTGAGCGAAGAACAAGGGATGATCATCGAGACGGTACGCCGATTCATCCGCGAGCATCTCGAACCCCTGGAGCAGGAAGTGGAGGACAGCGGCGTGCTCGATGCGCAGGTCGCCCGGCGCCTGCTCGCCGCGTCCAGGGAGCTGGGCCTGTACGCGCTGAACATGCCCGCGGAGCTCGGAGGCGGGGGGCTGAGCACGGTGGATCGCATGCTGTGCGAGGAGCAGTTCGGCCACAGCACCGACATCCTGATCCGGCGCGCCTTCGGCAATGTCTACGAACCGCTGCTGGAGTGCCGCGGCGCCCAGGTCGAGCGCTGGCTGCTGCCGACGGTGCGGGGCGAGCGCACCTGCTCGATCGCCATCACCGAGCCCGGCGCCGGCTCGGACGCCCAGGGCATTCGCAGCCGCGCCCGGCGCAGCGCGCAGGGATGGGTGCTCAACGGCAGCAAGCACTTCATCAGCGATGGCGAGTGGAGCGATTTCTTCCTGGTCTCGGCGCGCACCGACGATGACGCGATCTCGCTGTTCATGGTCGACAAGGGCCTGCCCGGCTTCAGCGTGGGCAAGGACCAGAAGATGATGGGCCTGCGCGGCACGCCCCATGTCGAGCTGTTCTTCCAGGACGTGCCGCTGGAGCCGCTGGCCCTGCTGGGCGAGCCGGGGCAGGGCTTCAAGCTGGCGATGAAGGCGCTCAACGTCGTGCGCCTGGCGCAGGTGGGCGCGCGCGCGGTGGGCAAGGCCGCGCATGTGCTGGAGCGGACCCTGGCCTATGCGCAGGAGCGGCGGCAGTTCGGGCAGCCGATCGCGCAATTCCAGCTGGTGCAGCAGATGCTCGCCGACAGCGCCATCGAGATCCACGCGGCGCGCCTGCTCGTGCTCCAGGCGGCCTGGATGATCGATGCGGGCATCGACGCGCGCGACCAGATCTCCATGGTCAAGGTGCATGCCGCCGAAATGCTGGGCCGCGTCGTCGACCGCGCCGTGCAGGTGTTCGGCGGCATGGGCTATTGCAAGGAGCTGCCCATCGAGCGCTACTTCCGGGACGCGCGGATCTACCGGATTTTCGACGGCACCTCGGAGATCCATCGCACGGTGGTCGCCAGGGCGCTACTGCGGCGCGGCGCCGCGCTGTTCGACCTGCACCGCTGAGGAGACGGCGATGGGACTCCGTTTTGTCAGTGCCGATGCGGCCGCCGCGATGATCGACGATGGACACACCGTCGCGCTGATGGGCGGTGGCGGCGGGCTCATGGAGGCGACCTGCCTGTTCCAGGCCGTCGAGCAGCGCTTCCTGCGCACCGCGCGGCCCCGCGGCCTGAGCCTGGTGCACGCGCTGGGCATCGGGGACCGGCAGGCGCGTGGGGTGAACTGTTTCGCGCACGAGGGCCTGGTGCGCAAGGTCATCGGCGGGCACTGGGTGTGGTCGCCGCGCATGCAGGCCCTGGCGCGCGACGAGAAGATCGCCGCCTACATCCTGCCCGGCGGCGTGTCCTCGCAGCTGCTGCGGGAAATCGGAGCCGGACGCCCCGGGCTGATCACCCATGTGGGGCTGGGCACGGTATGCGACCCCCGCCATGGCGGCGGGCGCATGAACGCCAGCGCGCGCGAGGAGCTGGCCGAGCTGATCACCCTGGATGGCCGCGAATACCTGCGCTACAAGCCCTACCGGGTCGATGTGGCGCTGGTGCGCGGCTCGGTGGCCGACGAGGATGGCAACATCGGCTTCGAGCACGAGGCCGCCGACCTCGACGCCTGCGCCATCGCGCTGGCGGCACGCGCCTGCCGCGGCCGGGTGATCGTGCAGGTGCGCGAGCGAGTGCCCCGCGGGGCGCTGGGGGCGCGCCAGGTGCGCATTCCCGCCGCATGGGTCGACGCGATCGTCGTGGATCCTCAGCAGCGCACCAGCTACGACATCGACTTCGATCCCGAACTGTCGGGCGAGCTGACCGGGCGCGCGCGGCAGGAGGCTGTCGAGCGTGCCGCGCGGCAGCCCGAGCGGGCGTTCAGCGAGCGCGACGCGATCGCCAGGCGGGGCGCCTGCGAATTGTTCGACGGCGCCGTGGTCAATTACGGCGTGGGCATTCCCGACGCCGTGGCCGGGCTGGTCGCCCGGCGGGGCGAGCTGCAGCGCATGTACCAGACCATCGAGCACGGCATCTACGGCGGAAGCCTGCTCGACGGGACCCTGTTCGGCTACGCGCGCAACCCCAGCGCCATCCTGGACGCGCCCACCCAGTTCGACTTCTATGCCGGAGGCGGGCTGGACATCGCCATGCTCGGCTTCGGGGAGATCGATGCGCAGGGTGATGTCAACGTGTCCAGGCTGGGTGGGCTGACGGTGGGCCCCGGAGGCTTCATCGACATCGCGCAGAACGCGCGCAAGGTCGTGTTCTGCGGGACCTTCGCGGCCAAGGGGGTGGGGCTGGAGACCGGCGACGGCAGCCTGCGCATCACGCGCCACGGCCAGGTGAACAAGCTGGTGCGCGAGGTCGAGCAGATCAGCTTCAGCGGGCAACAGGCGCTGCGCCGCGGCCAGCAGGTGCTGTACCTGACCGAGCGCGCCAGCTTCCGCCTCGGGCCGCAAGGGGTGGAACTGTTCGAGATCGCCCCGGGCATCGACCTGCGGCGCGACGTGCTGGACCGCATGGGATTCTGCCCGCGCATCGAGACGGCGCCGGCCTGCATGCCGGCCTCGCATTTCCGCGCCATCGACGACGGCTTCGGCTCGCTGTCGAGCCGCGAGGGCAGGAACCCGTCCTGCTGAGGCCGCGGGGGCGCGGGCCGGCCCCCGCCGGGCTCAGCGCTGCGCCGCGTCGGCTCCCGGCCGGCGCCTGGGCAGCGTCCGATCCTGTTCGCAGGCCTTCAGCGGCCGTGCCGTGGCATGGAGGATGCGCTGGATCTCATGGGTGCGCGGGTCGACGAGAACCCGCAGGCAGGCGCAGCCGTAGCCGTAGTGGCCATTGGTGAAGACCCACTGCGCATCCGGGATATCGGGCCAGTCGCCGTCGGCCTGATGCCCGCCCTGGATGCCGATCACCCATTGGGCCTGTCGATCGGTGAGCCAGGCGTTGCCCGGCGTGGGGTTGTCGAACCAGCCGCAGCGCAGCTCGGGCCCGGACAGGGCAGGGGGCGCTGGGGGCACAGGGGGCGCCGCGGCAGCCGCCGTGCGCACGGCTGCACCGGCCAGCCAGGCGCCGAGCGCCAGCAGCAGGCGGGGAGTCCGGTTCATGGTGCGGGCGGGGGAAGCTGACGATCGCCGACCAGTCGTCCGTCGACCAGGTCTAGGATGCGCTCGCAGCGTTGCGCCAGGCGCGGGTCGTGGGTGACCACCAGCACGGCGCACTGGTATTCGCGGTTGAAGCGGCGCAGCAGCGCGAACACCTCGTCGGCGCTGTGGGTGTCGAGATTGCCGGTGGGCTCGTCGGCCAGCACCAGCGGCGGGCGCGTGAGCAGTGCGCGCGCGATCGCCACGCGCTGCTGCTGGCCGCCCGACAGCTCGGAGGGGCGCTTGGTGGTGTGCGCCTGCAGGCCCACCGCCTGCAGCAGGTCCAGCGCGCGCTGCTCGAGCTCGCGGCTGCGCCGCACCCCCTGCACCAGCGCGGGCATCAGCACGTTGTCGAGCACGCTGAAGGCCTGGATCAGATGGTGGAACTGGAACACGAACCCGATGGATCTGCCGCGCAGCTCGGTGCGCGCCGCGTCCTCGAGCGTGCGCGTGGGCTGGTCGAGCAGGTACAGCTCGCCACCGCTGGGGGTGTCGAGCAGGCCGATGAGGTTGAGCAGCGTGGTCTTGCCCGAGCCGCTGGGGCCGACCAGGGCGGTGAACTCGCCGCGCCGCAGCTCGAAGTCGATGCCGTGCAGCACCTCGGTTTCCAGCGCGGTGCCCGCGTGGTAGGACTTGCGCAATTGCTGCAGGCGCAGCACCGGCGCCTGCGACGGGTCCGGCCGGGCTTCGGGCTCAGACATAGCGGATCGCCACGACGGGGTCCAGGCGCGCCGCGCGCAGGGCCGGCAGGGCCGCGGCGGCCACTCCGGCCACGGTGGCCAGCACCACGGCCCCGACCACCAGGCCGGCGGGCACCGGCACGTAGAACAGCCCCGGCCCCCAGGTGTTGAAGGCCCACACCATGCCGGCGCCGACGGCCGCCCCGAGCACCGAGCCGGCGAATCCCACCGCCGCGCCTTCGAACAGGAACACTCCCAGCACGCGCGCGCGCGTGGCGCCCATGGCGCGCAGGATGCCGATTTCGCGCGTGCGCTGCACCACGCTGACGGCCAGCACGCTGGCGATGCCGAAGGCCACCGACAGCCCCACGAAAAAGCGGATCAGCGCACTCGACAGGGATTGCGAGCGCAAGGCGTTGAGCAACTGGGAATTGGTGGACATCCAGCTCTCGGACTTCAGCCCGGTAAGGGCGGCGATCCGCGCGGCGATGGTCTGGGCGTCGAAGATCCGGTCCACCGTCAGGTCGATTTCGGTGACGCCGCCGGGCAGCCCGAGCAGGGACTGGGCCGGCTTGAGACCCATGTACACATAGCGCTCGTCGAGGTCGCGCACCCCAAGGCTGAACACGCCGGCCACGTCGAACACCTGCGATCCGCCGGAGGCTCCCTGCACGCGAAGCTTGTCCCCCAGGCGCAGGCCCAGGTCCTCGGCCAGCCGGTAGCCCACCAGGATGCGGCTCGCCCCCACGTCGAGGCGGCCCTGCAGCATGTCGTGGTCCAGCGGGATGACCTGGATGTAGTGCTGGGGCTCGATGCCCAGCACGGCCACCGCCCGCACCGCCGTGCCGCGTTGCGCGAAGGCCGGGCCGCTGACCAGGGGCGAGACCGCGCGCACACCCGGCAGGCGCCGCAGTACGGCCAGATCCCCGGGCCAGTTGTTGATCGAGCGCAGGCGCTGCGGGCGGGCATCCACCGAGCGCAGGTCCACGCCGGTGGCGGGCGGGGGCGGGGCCAGCGCGACCAGGTCGGGGGCGGACACCACGATATGCGCCTGGGTGCCGAGGGTGCGCTGCACGATGTTGCCCTGCAGCCCGTCGACCAGGGCCGTGATGAACACGATGACCGCCGCGCCCACCGCGACGCCCCCGATGATCAGCAGGGTCTGTGCCTTGCCGTCCCGCAGGAAGTGCAGGGCGATGCGCCAGGACAGTCCCATGGTCGATGCTCGTGCCGGGTACTTGCGGCTTCGCGCGGCGCCGCTTCAGGGCTGGGAGGCGGGGGCCGCGCCCGCCGCCGCCGAAGCCGATGCGGGCGCCGAGGGCAGCCCCTGCAAGCGCGCGCGCACGCGCTGGCCGTCGCGCACCGAGCGATCGGCGATCACCACATCGCCGGCGCGCAGGCCCTGCACGACCTGGCTGGCCACCAGGCCGCGCAGGCCCAGGCGGACTTCGCGCGGCCTGGCCTTGCCGGCGTGCAGCACCAGCACCCGCGCCCGCGCGCCCTCGCGGTCGCGCAGAGCGTCGTCGGGCACCACCAGGGCCTGCCGCAGTTCGGCCGTGCGAAGGTCGCAGGAGATGGTCATGTCCTGGCGCAGCCAGGGTGGGGGATCGGACACGCGCAGGCGCAGCTCGATGGTTCCGCTGGTGGTGTCGACCGAGGGGGCGATGAACACCAGGCGCGCGCCGACCACGCGGTCGGGATAGCCATCGGTGATGCAGCGAGCCTGCTGGCCGATGGCCAGTTCATGCAGGTTCTGTTCGTCCACCGGAAGCAATACCTCGGTGTCGCCGGCGCGGGCCAGGGTGAACAGCACCTGGCCGGGATTGATGGTGTCACCCACCTCGACGTTGCGCGTGAGCACCTGGCCGGCCACCTCGGCGCGGATCTCGGCGCGCTGCGCCACCGCGCTGGCGGCCGCCTCCGAGGCCTGCAACTGGCGCTGCGCGGCGCCGCCGGGGCGCACGGACTCCCAGGCCGCGCGCGCCGCGAGCTCTTGCTGGCGCGCGGCCTGCTCGGCCTGTTCCGATTGTTCCAGCGCCTGCTGCGACAGGGCGCCGCTGGCGGCCTGGGCGCGCGCGCGCCGGGCCTCGGACGACGCCAGGCGCAGCGCGGACTCGGCACTGCGCAGGGCCGCCAGGGCCTGGGGACGGTTTTGCTGCACCAGCTGGCGCAAGGCGGCGCGCGCCTGGTCCAGCTGGGCCCGGGCCTGGTCGCTGCGCAGACGCAGCAGCAACTGGCCCACGCGGACCTGCTGGCCGCGGCGAACCAGGCGTTGCAGCACGGTGCCGGTGACCTCGCTGGCCACGTTCACGCGCGATGGCGTGATCACGCGCCCGGTGGCGACCACGTCCTGCACCAGCGGACCGGAGCGCAGCTGGTAGGCGGCCACGCGCGGGCCCTGCCAGCGCTGCCAGCCCCACCACGCCAGAAGGACCAGCGCGCAGGCGGCGGGGAGGAACCAGAGCAGGCGTCGAGGCACGGGGAGTATGCAGGAGCTTGCGGCCAGTGTACTTCAGCGCACGCCCGCGTCGACCTATCGTATCCCGTGCATGCGTGGGCCCTGCGCCTGGGGCACGGGGCCCTGCGGAGGGCAGGGATGCGGCTGCGGGCGAGCCGCTTCAGGCCTGCGCGGCGGCCAGGCGGATGCGGGTGATCTCGGACGGCGCGCCCAGGCGCTTGGGCGGCCCCCAGTAGCCGGTTCCGCGACTGACATAGACCTGCAGTCGGCCGACGCGGTGCAGCCCGGCCGTGAAGGGTTGCTGCAGCCCCACGAAATGGTTCCAGGGCCAGAATTGCCCGCCGTGGGTGTGCCCGCTGAGCTGCAGGTCGAAGCCCGCGAGCGCGGCTTCGGCGGAGGAACGCGGCTGGTGGGCGAGCAGGATTCGCGGCAGCCCCTCGGGGCTGGCTTGCAGGGCCTTGAAGGGGTCGCTGCGGTGGGCGGGATCGAAGGCCTGCCCTTGCAGGTCGGTGACCCCGGCCAGCACCAGTCGCGCCCCCCGGTGCTCGAGCACAGCATGCTCGTTGAGCAGACAGCGCAGCCCCAGGCGCTCGAATTCCTCCACCCATTGCGCGGCGCCCGAGTAGTACTCGTGGTTGCCGGTGACCAGCCATGCCCCGTGGCGGGCCTTGAGCTCGCCCAGCGGCGCGGTGTGCTCGCGCAGCTGCCGCACCTGGCCGTCGACCACGTCGCCGGTGACGGCGACGAGGTCGGGCTCGAGGGCGTTGACCCGGTCCACGATGGCGCGCACATGCCCGGCCTTGATGGTGGGGCCGACATGGATGTCGCTGATCTGCACGATGGTGAAACCCTCGAGCTCCGAGGGCAGGTCGGGGATGGGCACGCGCACGTCCACCACGCGGGCCACGCGCCGGGCGTTGATCAGCCCGATCAGGGAGACCAGCAGGGCCGCGGCCGGCACGATGATCGCGCTGGGCCGCTCCAGGTGGCCGGTGTCCGGCAGCAGCAGGAGGATCTCTCGCAGCAGGGTGAACACCAGGGTCGAGGAAAAGAGCCCCAGGTCGAGAAAGCCCGCCCAGGCCACCAGGTCCCAGCGACCACCCTCGCGAAAGCGGCTGAGGAAGCCGGCCGGGATCAGCAGCGTGGAGGCGACCAGGAAGGCGCCACCCACGAAGCGGCCGGCCAGGCCGTACGCGGGCAGCAGCTGGGCGCCGATGTACAGATGCAGCAGGGCGATGACGGGCCAGACACGCAGGAAGAAGCGCCGCATGCGCGCGGGCATGCGCGTCGGCATGCCCGCGGAAGCCGCGGAAGCCGGGGGAGGCGGGGATGGCTCCCGCTCGGGAGTCGCCAGGGAGTCCGTGGGCATGGGCAAGGGCCGCTCCTGCGGGGGCTCAGCGCGACAGCGCCGGCAGGTCGAGCACCTGCAGCACGGCGAAGAAATGGCACACGCTGCCGGCCAGCACGAACAGGTGCCATGCGCTGTGGGCGTAGCGCAGGCGCTGGTCCAGCAGGAAGAACACCACGCCCAGGGTGTAGGCCGCGCCGCCGGCGACCAGCCAGAGCATGGCGCTGCCGGGCATGGCCAGCCACAAGGGGCGGATCGCCACCAGCGCGACCCAGCCCATGGCCAGGTACAGCAGCGTGGACAGGCGGGGAAAGCGCTCGGTGCCCAGGGTCTTGAACAGGATTCCCAGCACGGCCAGGCCCCAGACCAGCCCGAACAGCGACCAGCCCCAGGCGCCGCGCAGCACGGTGAGGGTGAAGGGGGTGTAGCTGCCGGCGATGAAGCCATAGATCGCCGCGTGGTCCATCCAGCGCAGCACGAGCTTGGCGCGTCCTTCGCGCCATGCGTGATACAGCGTGGAGACCAGGTAGGTCAGCACGGCCGTCGCGCCGAACAGGGCTGCACCGGTCACCGCGCCGGCACCATGCGCATGCTCGACCAGGATCGGGATGGCGGCGATGGCCAGCCCCAGGCCCAGCCCGTGCGTGAGGCTGTTGGCGATTTCCTCGGGGAGGGATTGCAGGGCTCGGGTTGCCGAAGGCACGGGGATCTCCGCGGCGCAGGAGGCGCGACGGGTCCATTGTCGCGCCTCAGGCGTCGGCGTGCAGGCCCTGCGGTTGCTCGATCTCGTGGAGTTGCGCGACGCGCAGGTCCTGGGGGTCGCGTGCACGCAGGCCGCGGCGCATGCCGCAGATCCGATGCGCCCGCCGCTTGCCCAGGGATTCCACGAACACCACGTCGCCCTCGTGCAGTCCGGGCTCCTTGGTCACCAGCGTGGGCGGGGCGCTGGAGGACAGCCGCACGCGCGCCTGCAGGGGCTCCCGGGACGCCGCGTCGGCGAAGGCCACGACAGGGGGAAGATCGTCCTCGCCGCGTTCGCCGAAGCCCGCTTGCCGGCCCGGCTGCGTGCCGCCGGGCTGCGCCGCGACGAGCTCCGGCCCGGGGTCGATCATGTCCTGCGCTTCGATTTGCATCTGGGTGCTCCCGGAGTTCGCGTGATGAAACCATCCTAGGAAGGCGCGCCCGGACATGCTTCCAACTATTTCACGGCTTTGCCTGCTGCAATCCGTGGGACATGCAACTATTTCACGGTTATCCTGGGTTTTGTGGGAGGAGCTGGGTTCCATCGTGGCGATGGGGCCGCGACCTTCCCCGAACTGCGCGCACGTCTTCCCGAACCATCCGTCCATGCCGATCCCCGCCGATCTCCAGACCCGCGAACAATTCACGGCCGCCTACGACAACCTGTCGGTCATCGCCGATGCCGACAGCGTGGTCGCCGCCCTGCGCGAGCGCAGCCGGGCTTTCCATGCGGCGCATGACTGCATCGCCGACGTGCCCTACGGGCCGGGGCCGCGCCAGGTCTACGACTGGTACCCCGCGCGCGCCGAGGATCCGGCGTCGGCGCCGGTCCTGGTGTTCATCCACGGCGGCTACTGGCAGGCGCGCGACAAGCGCGATTTCTGTTGCGTGGGCACGGGCCCGCTCGCCGCGGGCCTGCACCTGGTCATGGCCGAATACACCCTGGCGCCGCAGGCGAGCCTGCCGGACATGGTCGCCGAGATCGGGCGCTTGCTCGATGGGCTGTCCACGCATCCGGTGCTGGGCGGCCAGGCCGGGCGCCCCAGGCGCCTCGTGCTGAGCGGGCATTCGGCGGGTGCTCATCTCGCGGCCATGCACCGCGCGCACGCCGAGGTGGCCGGCGTGCTGGCGATCAGCGGTCTGTTCGATCTGGAGCCGATCCGGCGCGGCGCGCTCAACGATGCGCTCGGTCTGGACCCGGCGCAGGTGGCGCAGTGCAGCCCGCAGTTCCTGGTCGGTCCGGGAGCGCCGACCGTCGTCGCCGTGGGCGGGGCGGAATTGTCGGAGTTGCAGCGTCAAAGCCGCGAATATGCCGATGCGCTGAACGGCGCCGGACAGATCACGCACCTGCTCGAACTCGCGGGGGCGAACCACTTGAGCATTCTCGCGGAGCTCGAGAGCCGCGAGGGCATCCTGCTGGCCGAGGCTCTCGCACTGGTCGAGCGCGCGCGGCGCTGAGGCTCCGCGGGCGGGGGCGGGCCCGCGCCGGGGCGTTCAGGACGCCAGTTCCTCGCGTTGCCCGAGTTCCTCGAGTTCGCCGATGCGCAGATCGGCGCTGTCTCGCGCACGCGCGCCGTTGCGCAGATGGACGATGCGGTGCGGCCGGCGCTGGCCGCGCGTGACCACGTACACCACGTCGCCGTCGCGCAGCGTGGGCTCGGTGGTGGTGATGGTCGGCCCCGCACCGTCGATCAGGCGTACCTTGGCCTCGATGGCCTGCTTGTCGTCATGGCCCAGGTAGACGGAGCAGTAGACGGGGTGGGCGGTGCCGCGCGCGCTGAACTCGAGGCCCATGCCCGGCGCCGGCATCGCCTGCGCCGCGGGATCCTCCGCGCCTTCCCACTCGATGAGTCTCATGAAAACCTCCGTAGACAGCCTTGTGCCCGCATCCTAGGAGGGCGCCCCCGGGATGGCGCGCAACTATTTCACGGAAACTGGATGTTTGCTCGCCCACATTAGCGTGGTGAGCGGTGTTCGTGCATCGAGAAAAACACGGCGGCATGTTGAACTTGACAAATAAATGGTCGTTTGACGAACATTCGTTGGGCATTCGTTCATTTTGTATCGGGGTTTTCGAATCCATGCGCATCGCGCAACCAGAGCCGGCCGAGTCCGTGCACCCGGAAATCCTGCTCGACCCCGGCGAGCAACAGGCCATCCTCGAGTACCAGCAGTCGATCCTGCGCACGGTGCTCGGCGGTCGCGACTCCATCGGCATGGTCCGCGAGGTGTGCCACCTGGCCGAGATGCTGCTGCCCAACGCGGTGGGCACGGTCATGCTGCTCAACCGCGACGACGGCAAGCTCTACGTGCATGCTTCTCCGAGCGTGCCCGAGGTCGCGGTACGTCGGCTCAACGGCCTGCAGCCCGGCCCCGGTGGAGGATCCTGCGGCAATGTGATCTATCGCGGCGCGCCGCAATTCGTCAGCAATACCTTCAGCGACCCGCGCTGGACCGACCTGCGCCAGATCGCCTATGACTTCAATCTGTGCGCCTGCTGGTCGGTGCCGGTGTATGACGACGCGGGACGGATCATCGGCACCTTCGCGCTGTCGAGCTTCGAGCCCCGCGCGCCCGGGCGCTTCCACCGCAAGTTGCTGGAGACGGGCGCGAGCCTGGTGGGCATCGTGCTGTCGCATGCGCGCTGGCAGGACAGCCTTCGCCTGTACGGGCGCGCCTTCGATTCGGCCGAGGAGGGCATGCTGGTCACGGACGCGCAGGCGCGCATCGTCGAGGCGAACCCCAGCATGTGCCGCATCCTGGGCCATGCGCGCGAGGAACTGCTGGGGCAGACCCCTCGCATGTTCGCCTCCGGCATGCACGGCCCCGAGTTCTATGCCGCCATGTGGGCCTCGCTGCGTGAAGGGGGCAGCTGGAGCGGAGAGATCTGGAACCGCCGCAAGAGCGGAGAGGTCTATCCCGAGTGGCTCTCGATCAAGGCCATCCACGGCGCCGACGGGGGCGTGACCAACTACCTCGGGGTGTTCAACGACCTCAGCCAGGCCAAGGCGGCCGAGAATGCGATCCAGCACCTGTCGACCCACGATGCCCTGACGGGATTGCCCAACCGGCGGCTGTTTCGAACCCGTTGCGAGAGCCTGCTCGAAAGCGGCGCCAGGCTCACCCTCGTGTGCCTGAACATCGATGACTTCCGCAGCGTGAACGAGAACTTCGGCCTCGGCGCGGGAGACCAGGTGCTGCACGAGTGGGCCGCGCGCCTGCAGGCTTGCGCCGGGGATGCGGGCAATGTGTGCAGGTGGAACGGGGACGAGTTCCTGGTCATGGCGTCCTCGGCCGCCGAACTGGACGCAGCCGAGTTGTGCGAGCGCATCGCGCAGACGGCGGAGCTGGCCTTCGACCCGGGGGGCAGGGCGCTCGAGCTGACCCTGTCCCAGGGGGTGGCCCAGTTTCCGGAGGACGCCGCGAATTTCGACGATCTGCTGGGCCAGGCCCTGGCCGCGCTGCGCGAGGCCAAGGCCGCGGGCAAGAACATCGTGCGCTACGCGACTCCGGGTGCCAGCGAGCGTGCACGGGAGCATTTCCGCATCGCCCAGGGCCTGCGCCGCGCCTTGTCACGGCAGGAGTTCGAACTGCATTACCAGCCGCAGGTGGACCTGCGCAGCGGGCAGGTGATCGGGGCCGAGGCGCTGCTGCGCTGGCGCGATCCCGAGCGTGGGCTGGTGCCGCCGGGAGCCTTCATCGGTGTGGCGGAGCGAACCGGGCTGATTGTCGACATCGGTGCCTGGGTGCTCGATCGTGCCTGCGCCGACGCGGCGCGCTGGCATGCGCTGGGTTTCGGCAGCCTGCCGCTGAGCGTGAACGTGTCGGTGGTGCAGATGCGGCGAGGGGATTTTCCGCAATTGCTGGCGGATGCCATCCGGCGCCACGGCCTGGAGCCCGGGCAGTTCGAGGTGGAACTCACCGAATCGGTCTTCCTGGACGATGCCGAGCGCATGCGCACGGTGCTGGCTGGCTTGAAGCGCTCGGGCCTGCGTATCGCCATCGACGATTTCGGCACCGGCTATTCCAGCCTGGCCTATCTTCGCAGGCTGGACGTCGACCGGCTCAAGATCGACCGCAGTTTCGTGCTGGGGCTGACGGAGGACGCCGACGCGGCCGCGATCGTCAGCGCCGTGATCCAGATGGCCCATGCGCTGGGCTTGCAGGTGGTCGCCGAGGGGGTCGAGGACCAGGCCACGACCCAGCGCCTGCGCGAACTCGGCTGCGACGAGGCCCAGGGCTACTGGTTTCACCGCCCGGTGGCGCGCGAGGCCCTGGAAGGGCTGCTGGCGAGCCGGGCGTAGCCGGGGGCCACGGACCCGCCGTGGCGGGCCCGTGGCTGCCTGTGCCGGGCACGGCCGCTCCGTCAGTGTTGCCCGCCTTTGTGCCCGGCCTGCGCGGCGCGTTCCGGGTCATTCTTGAAATTGCCGCCGGAGACCTGGCCGCCCTTGTGGCCGGCTTCGGCCGCGCGTGCCGGGTCGTTCTTGAAATTGCCCCCGGAGACCTGACCGCCCTTGTGGCCGGCTTCGGCGGCACGCTCCGGGTCGTTCTTGAAATTCCCCCCGGAGACCTGGCCGCCCTTGTGGCCGGCCTCGGCCGCGCGTTCCGGGTCGTTCTTGAAATTGCCGCCGGAGGCCTGGCCTCCCTTGGAGGCGATCTGGCGTTGCTGCTCCTCGCTCATCGAGGCGAAGCCTCGCTTGGAGGTTTCCTGCTGGCCTTGCTGGGTGTGTTCAGCCATTTTCCGCTCCTTGGATTCGGGTTCACTGGATGAATGAAATTCGCAAATCGAGCATTCCCGAATATCCGCCTTGCATTCAAGCGAAGGCGTCGCGTCGTGGGAATGTTCTCGTCTGCCGTTTCAGTTTATCGAGAAACCCGTATTCATGAATCGCTCCATGAATGACCAATGGTCGGCTAATGGTTATATTGAACGTGGTCTTTTTGAATAAATCCGGGCGACTTGGGTGAGCGCTGAATCTGCTCGGGCGCTCGCTCGGCTCCTTCGAGCCAATACCGGGGGCCCGCGCAAATAACCGGAGCGAGGCAGCCGAAGGGAGTCCGCCGCCCGGAAGCTCGCTCGTGCGGCCCCGGAGCGGGGCCGCAGGCCCTGTCGCGGGCCTTATTTGCTGCTGAGCGCCTTCTTGGTCGCGTGGTAGCCGTGCACCACTCCGTGGGCCACGTCCTTGCCCACGGTCTTGCCGGCATGCCAGACACCGTGGCCGGCCTCGGAGCCGGCATGCACGATCGCATGTCCGGCGTGGGTGGCGTCCTTCTTCAGGGTGTGCCCGTACTCGGACACGCTCATGGCCTGGGCGCTGGCGCACAGGCTCGCGGCCGCGACTGCCGCGCAGGCAAGGCGCAGGCCGGGCCGCAGTCGGGAACGGTACATGCAAGGAGCTTGGGACATCGATGGATTCTCCGGATGGAGCGGGCCGCGGCCCGCGGGTACATCCCCCCTGGATCGACGTGCCGCCCGCTGCATGGCTGCGCGGGCGCGTGCGCGTCTTCGATGCGTTGTTATGGGGGACATTATGCCAGCCGAGTCGGGTTTTCACGGGGCCACAGGGGGCGGGGCGGCGCGCGGGGCGGCTGGGGCCGCCGCAGGCCACGGCTGCAGCCGGTCGCCGATCCGGTCGCCGACCCGGTCGCCGACCCAGTCGCCGATCAGGCCGGCTGGGGCAGGGGCTGTCGGGGCTGGGCGCGCGCGGGCCACCACCTGCGGTGCCGCCCCTTGTGCTTCTTGCCGTGGTACATGGCGGCGTCGGCGTGGCGCAGCAGCATGTCCGCCTCGGTGCCGTCCAGCGGGTAGCGCGCCACGCCGATGGTCATGCCCACCCGCGCCGTGGACCCGGCCAGCTCGAAATCCTTCTCCACCGAGCGGTGCAGGCGCTCCGCCACCGCGTCGAGCTGCGCCTCCGCACGATCAGGGTCGATGTCTTCGACCAGGAGCACGAATTCGTCGCCTCCGAGTCGGGCGATGAGCTCGTTCGCGCGCAATTCCTCGCGCCAGCGCGCGGCCAGCTGACGCAGCAACGCGTCGCCGGCGGCGTGCCCGAGGGAATCATTGACCGGCTTGAAATCGTCGAGGTCGATGTAGCCCAGGGCCACCTCGGTACCCTGGCGGCGCGCGCGCGCGAGGGCCTGCTGCAGGCGTGTGTCCAGTTCCAGGCGATTGCCCAGGCCGGTCAGGGGGTCGCGCGACAACTGGGCCGAAGCCTGGGCTCGATGCAGCGCGATATGCTGGAACTGGGCGTGAGTCCTGCGCGTGGCATGCAGCAGGAAGGCCGTGTACACCACGTACAGCAGGCCCAGCCCGGGTGGCAGCGAGCGGGACACCAGCAGCAGGTGCCAGGTCGCGGCGGCCACCGTGGGCATCACGAACAGCAGCGCCGAGACCCAGTCGGCCGAGTAGATCGCCATGCCGGCCCCGCACACGGCGCTGGCGATCAGTGCCACCGCCAGGGCGTGCATGGGATCGCTGGGGAACAGCAGGGCCGGCAGGATGGCCCAGGCCAGGCCCACGGCGAGCACGCTCAGCCGGGTCCTGCGCAACCAGAGCAGCGGGGCCCGCTGCACGGCCCCCGGAGCGCGCGCGCGCAGCCAGGTCGCGATGCGGACCAGGTACAGCGCGCAGTAGGCCACCAGCCAGGCCAGCAGGGCACGCGGCGAATCCACCCCGCGCAGGATCCACGCAGTGACCGCGGCGGAGCTGATGCCGGCGGCGAAATTGACCGGAACCCCGCGCAGCAGCAACTGCACCAGATCCGCTGCGACGTCATCGGCGATGGCGGCCGAAGCCCTGGGCTTGCCTGCCGTCTGGCTCAGCTTCATGAAGGGAGGTCCCCGCGCGGGAATCTCCGTCGGGCAGGCTCGCGCATGCTGTTTCCCCTGCTGGGCCCCGAATGGGGCGATCGGCGAAGTGTAGGTGCGCGGAACCATCCGATTCGTGAAACTTTGCACGATCGGTGGGATTTTTGCGGGGCTCCGGAGTGGATCCGCCGGAACGAGGTCGAATTTTGGTGCGATTCGTTCCGGTTGCGACGCTCAGCCGAAGCGCACGCTGGCAAAAAAGAATGCCACGTTTCCGTTGTTCAGTTTGTTGTTCACCTTGGGCAGATAAGTTCCATACAGGCGCACAGGGCCCAACCCTAAGGAAATTAAGGGAAGCGCAATGGGGAATGGAATATTGTTCAGAATATCTGCGCGGGATGTCAGGCCTGCCGTGTATCCGGCGCCCAGGCTGATCGGGCCGTTCTCCGGGCGCCAGATCCACTGTTTCGCATAACCCACCACCGGCTCGAGATTGCGGTGCGAGTCGGAGAACATCATCGCGTAGACGAGTTCCTCGTTTCCGTCCGGTCCGACCAGGCGCTTGGCGCCGCCGAAACCCCAGGCGTGGCTGTTGAGCTGGGCGCGCTTGGCCGCGGTGTAGGTATGCGGGTCGTGCCAGGCGTAGCCGGTGAGGAAGACGCGGCTCTGTCCCTGGTCGTAGACCTCCTGAAGGTGGGAGCTGGCGTGGGAGATCCAGTTCTCCCCCTGCGCCAGGACCCCGGCGTGGCAGCTGGGGGCGGCGAAGGCCGCCGCCAGGCCGCAGGCGCCCAGGACCTTGCGCAGGAGGGGGGCGGGCTTGGGGGCCGTCACTGCCAGGCGTAGTGCCGGTTGCAAGAAGGCGCGTGGTCCGCGCCACGGTGCGCCTGCAATAGCGCGGAGAGTTCCCGAACGGCGTCGATGCATGCGGGTGTGTGTGGCAATGCGCCTTGGCGCAAGAGGTTGAGCGCGCCGCGGGCGGCGCGAAGATGCTGTCTGCCGAAGGCACTCCAGGATGCCTCGACAGCGTCGATGCCCTCGATGGCGCGCTGGGCGGCGGCGGCCGGTGCCAGGCTGCCGATGCGCGCCTGGGCCAGCACCCGTCTCGCATGTTCCAGTTCACCCAGAAGGTCGGTGTAACTTTGGGTTGCGTAGGGATGTTGGTTCATCGCGGAGTCCTCCTTTGCGGATGTTGCCGCCCGGGGTTCATGAGACCTTCCCCGGGGCGCAGGGTGGATACGCCGCAGGACGAGAGCGTACCTGCGAAAAATGTCCGCAAGGTACGTAGGGAATGTGTCGCATTTATTGCTAGGGTCTACCCGAGGTGTCCCCATGGGGGCCGCTCCTTGCCGACGCCACGCGGGGCCTGCGTGCGAGAATGATCCGGCACCCGCGACGCAGCCGCCATGTCCTTGCCCGCCGTTCCTCCCGCCGCATTGCCCGATGACGAGGCACGGCGCCTCCAGGCCTTGCGCGACCTGGATCTGCTGGATCCCTCCGCCGAGCAGGTGTTCGACGAACTCGGCGCGCTGGCGGCGCAGCTCACGGGGGCACCGATCGCCCTCGTGACCCTGGTCGAAGGCGCCCGCGTGTGGTTCAAGAGCCGCCTCGGCCTGGACCTGCGCGAGACCTCGCGCGAGGGCTGGTTCTGCGCGCAGGCGATGCTCGGCGACGGCCTGCTGGAAGTCGCTGACGCCCGGCAGGATCCGCGCTTCGCAGGGCACGTGCTGGTGCGTGAGGCGCCGCATCTGCGCTTTTACGCCGGCGTGCCGCTGCGCACGGAGGAGGGGCACGCGCTGGGAACCCTGTGCGTGCTCGATGGCCAGCCGCGTCGGCTGGACGGCGCGCAGCGCGAGGGCCTGGCGCGGCTGGGGCGGCAGGTGCTCCGTGTGATCGAGGCCCGACAGGCGGCCGCGCGCCTGGTGCGCGCCCAGCAGCGTCTGCGCCGCCTGGCCGATTTCCGCGCGCTTCTGGCCGAGGTCAGCCAGGCCGTGGCCGATGCCGACGACGATCTGCAACTGCTGCGCCAGGCCTGCGCCCTCGGCGTGCGCTACGCGGGGGCCGGGCTCATGTACGTGGCCCGCCCCGCGGAGGATGGTCGCTTCGTGTTCCTGGCCAGCGCCGGCCAGACCGAATATCTGCGGCACATCGTGATCTCCAGCCGTGCGGACGATCCGCATGGCGGCGGTTTCGCGGGCGTGGTCTGGCGCGAGGGCCGGGCGCTGGTCAGCGACGATTTCCTCGGCTCCCCCGAACTCGGGCCCTGGCGGGCGACGGCCGAGCGCTACGGCTTTCGCGCGGCGGCGACCCTGCCCATCCGGCGCGGGCGCGAGATCTGGGCCATCATGACCATCCTCGACGCGCAGACCGCGGTCTACGACCAGGACCTGCGGGAATTGCTGGAGGAATTGTCGGAAAACCTGTCCAGTGGCCTGGATCGCATCGACCTGGCCCAGCGCGAGCGCGAGTCTTCGGCCTTGCGCGACGTCCTGCTGGACCATTCCCAGGCCGGGATCGTGGGTCTGCGCGACGGACGCCTGGTGCGCGTGAACCAGCGCCTGGTGCAGATGCTGGGCTACGACCATGCCCAGCAGTTGCTGGGCATGGGGCCCCGCGATCTGGTGCCGGACGATGCCGAGTTCGCGCGCTGGGAGCAATTCCACGCCGAGTTGCTGGAACACCCGCTGCATGGACGCAACCTGAGGCTGCGCCGGCGCGACGGCAGCGAGCTGCCCTGCGACGTGTCCGGCGGGGTGGTGGACCAGCAGGGCCCGCGCACCGTGGTGTGGACCCTGCTCGACATCAGCGAGCGGGTGCAATTGCATCGACGCCTGGAGCGCGCGCTGGCCTACCAGCGCCGCCTGATGGAGAAGAATGCGGCAGGCATGTTCACCCTGGACGCGCGCGGGTGCATCGGGGATCTCAACCCGGCGCTGTGCGAAATGCTCGGCTATGCCCGCGAGGACCTGCTGGGCCGGGACGCGCGGGAGTTGTTCGGGGCCGGTCCGGAGAGCGCACGTTTCGAATCCATCAGCCAGCAGGCGCGGCAGGGCCTGCTGCGCGGTCGGCAGGAGCAGCGCTTTCGCCGGCAGGATGGCTCGCCGAGGGTGTGCGAGATCAGCGGCGTGCCCATCGAGCTGCCCGACGGCGAGCCCGGCGTGTTGTGGAGCGTCATCGACGTGACCGCGCTGCACGAGGCCCGCGACACCATTGCCTTCCAGGCCCGTCACGACACGCTGACGGGCTTGCCCAACCGGCGCGCGCTGGAGCAATACCTGCCGCGCGTGCTGCAGCGCGCGCGCCGGCCCGGCAGCCGCGTGGTGGTCGGCATGCTGGACCTGGACGATTTCAAGCCGGTCAACGACGCGCACGGCCATGGGGCGGGCGATGCCCTGCTGCGCGAATTCGGGCGTCGTCTGCGCGACGTGCTGCGTGCATCGGATTTCCTGGCGCGTTTTGGCGGCGACGAGTTCGTGCTGGTGCTGGAGGATCTGGACGAACAGGAGCTCGAACTGCAGCTGGACGCCGTGCTGGGGCGCCTGCACGACGTCGTGGAGCGCGAATTCCAGCTCCCGCAGGGTCAGCGCGTGCGGGTAGGCATGAGCCTGGGCCTGGCGCTGGTTCCGACGCAGGCGGGCGGCGGCGAGGCCGTGCTGCGCCAGGCCGACGCCGCGCTGTACGAGCTCAAGGCCCACAAGGTGCAGCGCGCGCGCTGGTGGCAGCTGGGCACCAGCAGCGGCGTGGGCAGCGACGCGACGTCGAACTTCGACCCCTTCGGCGCGCGCGCGAGCGAATTGCTGGGCACGGCCGCGGTGCAGGCGCTGATCGAGCCGCAGGCCTACGAGCAGCGGCTGCTCGCCGAGTGGGCGCAACCGGGGGGCAGGCTGGGCGCCGACAAGCGGCGCGAACTGACGGGGGAGCTGGCCCGGGAGCAGGCCCTGCACGCGCAATGGCTGCTGGGTGCCCAGCGCAGCCCGGAGGAGGTGCAGCAGCACGCCGCGCAGCGCGGCCGGGCGCTCGCGCTCATGGGCCTGAGCCCCTCGATGCTGGTGCGCGGCGCCGCGCTGGTGCAACAGGAGCTGGCCGAACGCATGCGCGCCTCGGCCGTGATGGCGCGCACGCGCCACGAGCTGGCGCAGATCGCCGAGGCCCGGCTGCGCGAGGACCTGCAGGCGCAGATGCTCGCGCATGACCAGGTCGTGGCCCGCTACTTCGCGGTGTTCGACCAGCAGGCTCCCGCGGCGGGCACGCCCTGGCGCGACGCGCTGGAGGCGCTGCTGCGTCCGGTGGGCGAGCTCGACGGCATGCTGGCCTGCGTGCTCATGCGCCCCGACTCGCAAGGCTGCTTCCAGGTGGAGGCCGGCGCGGGCCCCTGCGCGCAGGCCATCGGCCGGGATCTGCGCGAGGGCAGCTACCAGGTGCGCCAGGACGACGACAGTCCGGCCGGACGCGGCCTGGTCGGCAGCGCGTGGCGCAGCGGGCGCATCCAGAGCACCGGCGAGTACGGGCGCGATGCGCGCCTGGGCCTGTGGCAAGCGCGCATGCGGGCGCACGGGGTGCGCAGCGTGATGGCCATCCCGGTACCCGCGCAACAGGAGGGGGCGGCCTTCGTGCTGGTGTTGTTCGGCGCCTGGCCCGAACAGTTCCAGGCGCGTCGCATGCGGCATTTCGCCAAGCTGCTGCAGCAACAGGCCGCCCAGGCCTGGCGCACCCTGCGCGTGCCCCAGCAAGTGGCGCCGCCGTCGCAGGAGGTCGCCCAGGCGCACCGGGCCGCGCTGTTCCGGGGAGGCCTGGAGCTGCATATGCAGCCGGTGGTGAACCTGCTCGATGGCAGCGTGCGGCGCGTGGAGGCGCTGGCCCGGCTGCGCGCTGCCGACGCATCGCTGGTGATGCCGGGCGTGTTCCTGCCCCTGCTGGGAGACGCCGAACTCGACCGCCTGCTGCGCATGGTGCTGGAGCAATCGCTGGCATGGCTGCGCCGTTGGGACTCCCAGGGCCTGCAGCTGGAGGTCTCGGTCAACCTGGCGCCCACCACGCTGGTGCATCCGCAGTGCGCCGAGTGGGTGGCGCAAGCCCTGCATGCCAGCGGGGTCGACCCGGCGCGCCTGACCCTGGAATTGCTGGAGACCCAGGAGATCGACCGTTCGGCCCAGGCGCGCGCCATCTCGGCCCTGGCCGAACTGGGGGTGAAGCTGGCGATCGACGATCTGGGCTCCGGCTACAGCAGTCTCAAGCGCCTGACCGAACTGCCCTTCGATACCATCAAGGTGGACCAGAGCCTGACCCTGAACCTGCGGCGCTCGCCGATGCTCAGCTTCAATCTGGTCGGCACGCTGATCCGCATGGGCACGGAGCTCGGGCGCCAGGTGATCGTCGAGGGGGCGCAGGATGCCGATACGGTGGACGCCGTGCGCGAACTGGGCGCCAGGCTGGCCCAGGGTTTCGCGCTGGCGCGGCCCATGCCCGCCGCCGATCTGCATGGCTGGTGGGCCGGCGGCGGACCGCGGCTGGGCCGGGAGCGCATCCATGGGCCGCTGGGCGCTCTGGCCTTGCACTGGGCGCTGGCGCAGGACGGCGCCCAGGGGCTGATGCAGGTCCACGCTTGCCCGGTGAGCGCCTGGCTGCAGCGCAGCGGGCTGGGGGGCCGGGACGTCGAGGAGTGGCACGCCGCCGCGCACCGTGCGCAGGCCGCGTGGTCGTCCGAACAACCCTTCGTCCGCTGGCTGCTGCAGCAATTGCAGTCGGGAGAGGCGGGGGCGCGTGACGAATCCGAAACGCCGGGCCCGGCGTAATGGTGGAGCAAGCCGCGTGCGCGGCACTGGCCTGGGAGCCTGGCATGCAGCAGCAGTTGAAGCTTTCGGAACTGATCGGGGCCTTGAGCCACGCGCTGGACATCACCGAGGGGCAGCCGCGGGGCCATTGCGTGCGCTGCGCCTGGATCGGCATGGCGCTGGGCGAGGAGCTGGGCCTGGACGGTTTCGCGCTGTGGGAGCTGTACTACACGCTGTTGCTCAAGGACCTGGGTTGCAGCAGCAACGCGGCGCGCATCTGCGAGCTCTACCTCAGCGACGACCTGCAGTTCAAGCGCGATTTCAAGCTCGTGGGCAGCTCCCTGCCGCAGGTGGCGCGCTTCGTGCTGACCCATACGGGGCTGCGCTCGGGCCTGGCCGAGCGTTTTCGTGCCACCCTGGACATCTTCCAGCACGGCAACGACTTTTCCCGCGAGCTGATCCGCACCCGCTGCCAGCGCGGCGCCGACATCGCGCGCCAGATGCGCTTCGGCGAGGCGGTGGCCGAGGGCATCCACGCGCTGGACGAGCATTGGGATGGCAGCGGCAAGCCCGACGGCCTGGCCGGCGAGGCCATTCCGCTGGCTTCGCGCATCGCCTTGCTGGCCCAGGTGGTGGACGTGTTCCACACCGCGGGAGGGCCGGGCGCGGCCCTGCGGGAGCTGCGCCTGCGGGCGGGAAGCTGGTTCGATCCCGCCCTCGTGGCGGCGCTGGAGCGTGTGGCCGGGGAGAGTTTCTGGCAGGCGTTGCGCGATCCCGCGCTGGCGCAGCGGGTGTACGGGCTGGAGCCCGCGCGCCACAGCGTTCCCCTGGATGACGACTACCTGGACGAGATCGCCGAGGCCTTCGGCCAGATCATCGACGCCAAGAGCCCGTACACGGCCGGACACAGTGCGCGCGTCGGGCTGTACGCGGACCTGATCGCCGAACAGCTGGGCCTCGACCCCGCGCGCCGGCGCTGGCTGCGCCGCGGAGCGCTGCTGCACGACCTGGGCAAGCTGGGCGTGAGCAACACCGTGCTCGACAAGCCGGGGCGACTCGACGAGGCCGAATGGGAAGCCGTGCGCATGCACGCGCTCTACACCGAGCAGATCCTCTCGGGCATCGAGCCCTTCGCCGAGCTGGCGCGCGTCGCCGGGGCCCACCACGAGCGCCTGGACGGAACCGGCTACCCGCGAGGCCTGGGCGCCGAGCAGATCAGCCTGGAGACCCGCGTGATCACCACGGCCGACATCTTCGATGCCATATCCGCCGATCGCCCCTACCGCCCGGCCGTGCCGATCGGAAAGACCCTGGACATGATGCAGGGCCTGGTCGGCACCGCTCTGGACGAGCGTTGCATGGTCGCCCTGCGCGCGGCGGCCGAGCGGGTGGAGGCCGATCTGCTGGACAGCCAGCCCGCGACGGCGTGAAATGGCGCCTTCGTGCGCGGCGCCGCACGCGAACAACCTTTCAGGCAATCGACGGAATCACGACATGGAAATTCAAGGACAGAGCGCTTTGGTCACCGGGGCAGGCTCCGGGCTGGGCGAGGCCGTGGCGCGGGAACTGGCGCGCCAGGGAGCGAAGGTGGCGGTGCTGGACCTCAACGCCGAGCGCGCCCGCGCGGTGGCCGCCGACATCGGGGGCGTCGCGCTGGCGGCCGACGTCAGCGACAGCGCGGGCCTGCAGGCCGCCATCGAGCAGGCCGCCCAGGCGCACGGGACGGCGCGCATCGTCATGCACATGGCCGGCGTGGCCGGCGCGAAGCGCGTGGTCTCGCGCGACGGTACGCCGGCTCCGCTGGAGGATTTCGAGCGCACGGTGCGCGTGAACCTGATCGGCAGCTACAACGTGGTTCGCCTGTGCGCCGCGCGAATCGCGGCCCTGGAGCCCCTGGCCGACGGCGAGCGCGGCGTGATGCTGCTGACCGCCTCGGTGGCGGCCTTCGACGGCCAGATCGGGCAGGCCGCCTATTCGGCCTCCAAGGGCGGCGTGGCGGCCATGACGCTCCCGCTGGCGCGGGATCTGGCCTCGCACGGCATTCGGGTGGCCACCGTGGCCCCCGGCCTGTTCGACACGCCGATGATGTCGGCCATGCCCCAGGAAGTGCAGGATTCCCTGGCCGCCTCGGTGCCCTTTCCCAAGCGTCTGGGTCGTCCGCAGGAGATCGCCGCGCTGGCCGCGCATGTGGTGCGCAACGTCTACCTCAACGGCGAAACCATCCGCCTGGACGGCGCGCTGCGCATGGCGCCGCGCTGAGCGCTCGCCGCGGCGGCGCGTGAGGCTCGGGAGAATGCTCCAATAGGGGAATGAACCTCAAGCAACTCGAATATTTCGTGCGCGTCGCCGAGGTGGGCAGTTTCAGCAAGGCGGCGGTCCTGCTGGACATCGCCCAGCCGGCGCTGAGCCGTCAGGTTCGCCTGCTGGAGACCGACCTGCGCGCGGTGTTGCTGCAGCGCACCGGGCGAGGCGTCGTGCTCACCGAGGCGGGCAAGCGCCTGTTCGAGCATGCGGCGGGCATCCTGCAGCTCGTCGCGCAGGCCCGCGAGGACCTGGAGGCGGGGCGCGACGAACCGACGGGGCGGATCATCATCGGCCTGCCCCCGAGCATGGGGCGGGTGCTCACGCTGCCCCTGGTGCAGGGCTTCGAGTCGAGGCTGCCGAAGGCTCGCCTGGCGATCGTGGAAGGCCTGTCGGCCCACATCACGGAGTGGATCTCCACCGGGCGCGTGGACATCGGCCTGGTACTGAACCCGCAGAGCCAGGAGGCCATCGAGGTGCGCCCGGTGTTCGAACAGGAGCTGTGCCTGGTCAGCCCCGCGGGAACGGGCGAACCCGAGCATGAGGTGCCCTTCACCAGCCTGGGTTCGTATCCCCTGGTGATTCCCGAACGCACCCATGCGATTCGCCGAATGATCGAGAATCAGGCGGCCCTCTCCCACATCAAGCTGCAGATTGCCTGGGAAGTCTCCGGTGTGCAGTCCATCCTGGACCTGGTGCGCTGCGGCCACGGCCATGCCGTGCTGGCACGCGGGGCGGTGCTGGCCAGCGGCCAGCGCGAGGCCTTCCGCGTGCGGGCGCTGACCCAGCCCAGCCTGTACAGCCGGCTGTTCCTGGCCACCTCCGCGAGCAAGCCCAGCACGCCGCTGCTGCGTCACGCCGTGGATCTGTTGCTGCAACTGGCGCGCGAGCATGCGCGGGCGGCCGACCATATCAATTCGTGATAGCTGCTAGCGCGGCGGGCAGCCTTGGCCGGGGCAGGGGGGCTTGCCATAATCAGCGCCGACTCAGGCTGCCATGAGCATCGGCCCTGCGCGCCGAGCCATTTCCTGGAGACCTCCGCATGATCATCGACTGTCACGGCCACTACACCACCGCGCCGAAGGCGCTGGAGCAATGGCGCAAGGCGCAGATCGACAACCTCGCCACGCCCGAGCTCGGCCCCAAGGTGGCCGACCTGCGCATCAGCGACGACGAGTTGCGCGAAAGCATCGAGAACAACCAGCTGCGACTGATGCGCGAGCGCGGCAGCGACCTCACCATCTTCTCTCCGCGCGCCAGTTTCATGGCGCACCACATCGGCGACTTCCATACCAGCTCCACCTGGGCAGGTATCTGCAACGAACTCTGCCACCGCGTTTCCCAGCTGTTTCCCGAGCACTTCATCGGCGCCGCCATGCTGCCGCAGTCCCCGGGCGTGGATCCGCGCAGCTGCATTCCCGAACTCGAGCGCTGCGTGCGGGACTACGGCTTCGTGGGCATCAACCTCAACCCCGATCCCTCGGGCGGGCACTGGAAGGAGCCGCCCCTGACCGATCGCTGGTGGTACCCCATCTATGAAAAGATGGTGGAGTACGACATCCCCGCCATGGTGCACGTCAGCACCAGCTGCAACGCCTGTTTCCACACCACCGGCGCGCACTACCTGAACGCCGACACCACGGCCTTCATGCAATGCCTCACCGGGGATCTGTTCAAGGATTTCCCGACCCTGAAATTCGTGATTCCCCACGGCGGCGGCGCGGTTCCCTACCACTGGGGGCGCTTCCGCGGGCTGGCGCAGGAGCTGAAAAAGCCGGTGCTGCAGGAGCACTTGCTGGGCAACATCTTCTTCGATACCTGCGTGTACCACCAGCCGGGCATCGACCTGCTGACCCGCGTGATCCCGGTGGACAACATCCTGTTCGCCTCCGAGATGATCGGGGCCGTGCGCGGCATCGATCCGCTGACGGGACACCACTACGACGACACCCGGCGCTACATCGAGGTCGCGGCCATCGACCCGGGGCAGCGCGCGAAGATCTACGAACACAACGCGCGGCGCGTGTACCCGCGCCTGGATGCGGCGCTCAAGGCGCGCGGACTCTGAACCCGGAGCAAAGGACATGACCCAGCTGAATCAACTTGGTGTGGTGCATCGCAAGATCCAGCGCGCGGATCCCGCCGCCGTGAAGGCCTTGTCGGGCTTCGGATCGGCCACCGTGCACGAGGCCATGGGCCGTGTCGGCCTGATGCGCCCCTATATGCGCCCCATCTACGGTGGAGCCCATGCCTGCGGCACGGCGGTCACGGTGTTGCTGCACCCCGGCGACAACTGGATGCTGCACGTGGCGGCCGAGCAGATCCGCCCGGGCGACATGGTGGTCGCCGCGGTGACGGCCGAATGCAGCGACGGCTATTTCGGCGACCTGCTGGCGACTTCCTTTCGCGCCCAGGGGGCCTGCGGCCTGGTGATCGAGGCGGGCGTGCGCGACGTCAAGGACCTCACCCAGATGCAATTTCCCGTGTGGAGCCGCTACATCAGCGCCAAGGGCACCATCAAGGCCACCGTGGGCTCGGTGAACGTGCCCGTGGTCTGCGCGGGCGTGCAGGTGCAGCCCGGCGACGTGGTCGTGGCCGATGAGGACGGCGTGGTCGTGGTGCCGGCGGCGGTGGCCGGCGCCACCGCCGAGGCCGCGGCGGCTCGCGAGGCCAACGAGGGAGAGAAGCGCAAGAAGCTGGCCTCGGGCGTGCTGGGGCTGGACATGTACAAGATGCGCGAGCCGCTGGAAAAGGCCGGCCTGCGCTACGTGGACTGAAGGCCGTGACCGAGCAACTCACGCAGCGCGCGCGCGCCTGGAGCGTAGGCCTGGTCGGCTACGGAGAGGTGGGGCGCATCGTCGCCGAGGACCTGCGCGCGCTGGGCGTGCAGCAGGTGCTGGCCTGGGACCGCAAGCTGAGCGGAGCGGATCGCGCACCCCTGATCGAGCACGCCGCATCGCAGGGGGTGCGGCTGAGCGCTTCGGCGGCCGAACTCGCCCGAGCCTGCGATGTGGTGATCAGCGCGGTCACCGCCAGTCAGGCCGTGGCGGTGGCGGCCGAATGCGCGCCGGCCTTGCGCGCCGGCACCTGGTTCGTCGACCTCAATTCCGCCTCGCCCGGCGCGAAATCGCAGGCCTGCGCGAGCATCGAGGCGGCCGGCGGGCGCTATGTCGAGGCCGCCGTGATGACCTCGATCCCGCCGTACCGCAGCAAGGTGCCGATGTTGCTGGGCGGCGCGCATGCGCGCGAGTTCGCTCCGGCCCTGCAGGCGCTGGGTTTCGGCGGCGCGCGCTTCGGAGACGAGCGCCTGGGCATCGTCTCGGCCACCAAGATGTGCCGCAGCGTGATGATCAAGGGCCTGGAGGCCATGGTCATCGAGAGTTTCAGCGCCGCGCGCGCCTACGGCGTCGAGGACGCCGTGCTGGCCTCGCTGGCCGAGACCTTCCCCGGCATCGACTGGGAGCGGCAGGGCGCCTACTTTTTCCAGCGCGTGATCGAGCATGGCCGCCGGCGAAGCGAGGAAATGCGCGAGGTGGCCCGCACCGTCGAGGAGGTGGGCCTGCGGCCCTGGTCGGCCGCCGGCACCGCCGAGCGCCAGGCCTGGGTGGCGGACCTGGCGGACCAGGGCGTGTTCGGGCGCCGTGGCGAGCAGGGCTTCGCCCGCAGCGCCGACTGGCGCACCGAGGCCGATCGATTGCTGGGCGCCGCGGGTGCGGCGCCCAGGACCGCCGACAAGGACTGAATCCATGGTGTTCGAGAAAACCCCCGGCTGGCTGGACTGGTACCAGGGCCCTTCGCGCCCCCGTTTCGTTCTGCCGGCCGGAAGCGTGGACGCGCATTGCCACGTGTTCGGCCCGGGCGAACGCTTCCCCTACGCCCCCGAGCGCAAGTACACCCCCTGCGACGCGTCGCGCGAGCAGCTGTTCGCGCTGCGCGACCACCTGGGTTTCGCGCGCAACGTGATCGTGCAGGCCACCTGCCACGGTGCCGACAACCGCGCGCTGGTCGACGCGCTGGAGCATTCCGGCGGCCGGGCCCGCGGCGTGGCCACGGTGCGCCGCGACGTCAGCGATGAACAGTTGCGCGCGCTCGACGCCGCCGGCGTGCGGGGCGTTCGCTTCAATTTCGTGCGCCGGCTGGTGGACTTCACCCCGCGCGACGAGTTGATGGACATCGCCGCGCGCATCGCGCCCCTGGGATGGCATGTGGTGATCTATTTCGAGGCGGTGGACCTGCCCGAGCTGTGGGATTTCTTCAGCTCGCTGCCCACCACCGTGGTGGTGGACCACATGGGACGCCCGGACGTGAGCAAGCCGGTGGACGGGCCGGAATTCGAGCTGTTCCTGCGCTTCATGCGCGAGCACGACAACGTCTGGTCCAAGGTGAGCTGCCCGGAGCGCCTCTCGGTCTCGGGGCCGCCGGCGCTGCATGGGCAACAGGCTGCCTATCGCGACGTGGTGCCCTTCGCGCGGCGCATCGTCGAGACCTTCCCCGACCGCGTGCTCTGGGGCACCGACTGGCCGCATCCGAACCTGAAGAACCACATGCCCGACGACGGGCTGCTGGTCGATTTCATCCCCCACATCGCCCCGACCGAGGCATTGCAGCGCAAGCTGCTGGTGGACAACCCGATGCGCCTGTACTGGCCGGAGGAGCTCGGCCGGGAACATGGGACGCACACCCCGCAGGGAGGCCGCGATGGCGCTTGACAAGCCTTACAAGGACGTGCCCGGCACGACCATTTTCGACGCCGACATGTCGCGCAAGGGCTACCACCTGAACCAGTTCTGCATGTCCCTGATGAAGCCGGCGAACCGCGAGCGCTTCAAGGCCGACGAGCGGGCGTACCTGGACGAGTGGCCCATGACCGAGGAGCAGAAGCAGGCCGTGCTGGCGCGCGACCTGAATCGCTGCATCCAGCTGGGCGGCAACATCTACTTCCTGGCCAAGATCGGCGCCACCGACGGCAAGTCCTTCCAGCAGATGGCCGGCAGCATGACCGGCATGAGCGAGCAGGAATACCGTGACATGATGATCCGCGGGGGCCGCTCGATCGAGGGCAACCGCTACGTCGGCGAGGCGGCCCCGGCCGGCCCGCAGGAGAGCAAGTGATGGCCCGCGTCAGTGCAAGCGTCTACACCTCCCACGTGCCGGCCATCGGCGCGGCGATGGACCTGGGCAAGACCGGCGAGGCCTACTGGCAGCCCTTGTTCGCCGGCTATGAGTACTCGCGCCAATGGCTGCGCGAGCAGCGCCCCGACGTGATCTTCCTGGTCTACAACGACCACGCCAGCGCCTTCAGCCTGGAGATGATCCCCACCTTCGCCATCGGCACGGGCGAGCGTTTCCAGCCCGCCGACGAAGGCTGGGGGCCACGCCCCGTGCCCGAGGTGATCGGGCATCCGGAGCTGGCCTCCCACATCGCCCAGTCGGTGATCCAGCAGGACTTCGACCTGACCATCGTCAACCGCATGGACGTGGACCACGGCCTGACCGTGCCCTTGTCGCTGATGTGCGGCCAGGTGCCGGCGTGGCCCTGTGCGGTGATTCCCTTCGCCGTCAACGTGGTGCAGTACCCGGTCCCCTCGGGGCGCCGCTGCCTCGCGCTGGGCCAGGCCATCCGCCGCGCCATCGAGAGCTTCGACGCCGACCTGAACGTGCAGGTCTGGGGCACCGGCGGCATGAGCCACCAGTTGCAGGGCCCGCGCGCGGGACTGATCAACCGCGAGTGGGACCAGCGCTTCCTGGACCGTCTGATCGACGATCCGGTAGGGCTGGCCCAGGTTCCCCACATCGAGTATGTGCGCGAAGCGGGCTCGGAGGGCATCGAGCTGGTCATGTGGCTGATCGGACGCGGCGCGATGGGCGACCTCGCCGGCGGACCCGCGCCTCGCGTGGCGCACCGCTTCTACCATGTCCCGGCGTCGAACACGGCGGTCGGGCACCTGATCCTGGAGAATCCTCGCAGATGAGCAAGACGATCAACGTCGCGCTGGCCGGAGCCGGCGCCTTCGGCATCAAGCATCTGGACGCCATGCGCCTCATCGACGGCGTCGAGGTGGTCTCGCTGGTCGGGCGCGAGCTCGACAAGACCCGCGAAGTGGCGCGCAAGTACGGCGTGGCGCACGCCACCACGGACCTGGCCGACAGCCTGGCGCTGCCCGAGGTCGACGCGGTGATCCTGTGCACGCCCACGCAGATGCATGCCGCGCAGGCCCTGCAATGCCTGCGCGCGGGCAAGCATGTGGAAGTGGAGATCCCCCTGGCGGACAGCCTGGTGGACGCGCAGGCGGTGGTGGACGAGCAGCGGCGCAGCGGCCTGGTGGCGATGGCAGGGCACACGCGGCGCTTCAATCCCAGCCACCAGTGGGTGCATCGTCGCATCGCTGCAGGCGAGCTGCAGGTGCAGCAGATGGACGTGCAGACCTATTTTTTCCGGCGCAGCAACATGAATGCCCTGGGGCAGCCGCGCAGCTGGACCGACCACCTGCTGTGGCACCACGCCGCGCACACCGTGGACCTGTTCGCCTGGCAGTCGGGGGGCGAGATCGTGCAGGCCCATGCGGTGCAGGGGCCGATCCATCCGCAGCTGGGCATCGCCATGGACATGAGCATCCAGCTCCGGAGCAGCACCGGTGCCATCTGCACCTTGTCGCTTTCCTTCAACAACGACGGTCCGCTGGGAACATTCTTCCGCTACATCTGCGACAACGGCACGTATATCGCGCGCTACGACGACCTCACGGACGGCAAGGACCAGGCCATCGACGTCAGCAAGGTGGACGTTTCGATGAATGGCATCGAATTGCAGGATCGCGAGTTCTTCGCCGCCATCCGCGAGGGACGCGAACCCGAATCCAGCGTGGCCCGGGTGCTGCCGTGCTATCGCGTGCTGGATCATCTGGAACGCCAGCTGGCCGCCCAGGCTTGAGCCGGCACCGGGCCATCCACTCGCGCAGGCGTGGGAGCACGCGCAGGCCCTGCTGACGCAGCAGCAGCAGGCCGGCCGCGCCCAGCAGCCCCCCGGCCAGGGCGATGACGTGGATGGCCTGGTTGCCGAACAGCGCGCGGCTCAGCGGGCCGATCACCAGTCCGAACAGGATCTGCGGCACCGTGATCGTGATGTTGAAAATGCCCAGGCAGGCGCCCATTTTCGCGCGCGGAACCTCGGCCGAGACGATGGCATAGGGAAGCGCCCCCAGGCTTCCGGAGAACAGGCCGAGCCCGATCATGGCCACGTACACGCTGCGCATATCGTGCAGGAAGGGCATCGCCAGCAGGGTCGCGGCGCCGGCGAGCAGCGACATCGCGTGCACCCGGTTGGGGTCGAAGCGCTCGGCCAGGCTCGGCAGGGCCAGGGTGTAGAGCACGCCGACGAACTGGTAGAGGGCGAAGCAGATGCCCGCCTGGATCACCCCGTTGGTCAGCAGGGCCTGATGCTCCGCGCTGGCGGACACGTCGGCACCCGGGGGCAGGCCGTAGATGCGTTGCGCCAGGGCCAGGCCGAAATAGATCCAGACGCAGAAGAAACCAGCCCAGGTCAGCATTTGCACCAGGAACAGGCGCCGGATCACCGGCGGAGTCTGCCGCAGGTTCCCGTACAGCTCGCGGACGAGCAAGGTGCCGAAGGCGCGCCATGCGAAGCGCGTACCCGGGGTGGCCGCGCGAGCCCGATCCTTGTGCCGGATTTCACGGCCCATCGACGAGACGGTCTGAAACAGGAGCAGGGCGCCCAGCACCAGCGAGACCTTCAGGACCACCGGAATCCTGAAGGGGGATTCGCTGGGCGGGACGAATACCCGCGTGGAATGCAGCAGCCAGGGGATGGCTCCCGCCAGCATCGCGCCCAGCGAGCCGAATACCGCCTGCCAGGCGAAAGCCTGGGACTTCTGGCGGTTGGGGGTGATGTCGCCGATCAGCGAGCGCAGGCCTTCGGTGGAGCAATTGATGCTGCAACTCATGCACAGCATCATGGCCGTGGTCAGCCACAGCGCCTCGGAGAAGGACATCGCCAGCATGCTCAGGCAGCTCAGCACCGCCCCCGCGTAGATGTAGGGCATGCGCTTGCCGTAGCGCGTGTCCAGCAGGTCGCTGGCCTGCCCCAGCACGGGTTGCACGATCAGGCCGGCCAGCGGCGGGATCAGCCACAGCCAGCCCAATTGCGGATCCGATGCGCCGAGGAACTTGAACAGTCCGCTGGCGTTGTTCAGCTCGAAGGTGCCGGCCGCCTGCAAACCCAGGTTCGCCAGCGACAGATAGCCGAGCTGCCGATAGCTCAGCAGTGATTGCGGATTTCCCACGTCGTGCAGGCCTCCGTCCATGCAACCCGGGTTTTCGGAAATTCCAGGCCGGAATTCGCATCCTACGCAGGACGGCAAGACAGTGGACGGCCGAGGGCCAATGCGCGCAGGCTGCCCACCCGCAGGGCGAGCACGCCAGGCGCTTCGACGCCGGATCCGGGACAACCCTCATATCGAAACGCGATAACTGCTAGCGCAGCGAACCCTCTACGACAAGACGGGGCGCACCAACATAATCCGGTCGCCACCGCTGCGTGGCCATCGTCCATCGGGCATCAGAAACAGACCTACAAGAGGAGACAGGATCATGGCAAACTCGACCTCGTCACGAGTGCGCGTCACGCTGGGCGCGCTGGCCCTCGGCGCCGCCAGTGCATTGTCCGCGGCGCACGCCGGCAACCTGGAGCCCGCCGGCATCAACACCGGCGGAACGAGCTTTTTCGACGGCTTCGGTGCCACCCAGCCGGGGCTGGCCTACCTGGGCTACTACCAGTACCAGCACTACGATCGCATCGACGACAACACGGGCAACGAGTCGCCGGGGTTCAAGAGCCCCAGCATCGACGTGTTCCTGATGCTCAACCAGCTGGCCTACACCACCGACAAGACCTATTTCGGCGGCGATGCGCACCTGGGTTTCACCGGGCTGCTGCCGATCCTGCACTTCAACACCTCCTTCGGCGCGGGCTCGCCGGCCACGCTGGACTCGCAGGACGGCGTGGGCGACCTCACGCTGGGGGCCTACCTGCAGTTCAACCCGGTGATCAGCGGTGGGCGTCCGGTGTACTCGCAGCGCGTGGAATTCGACGTGATCGTGCCCAGCGGGCAATACAGTTCGAACACCGACATCAACCCCGGCTCGGGCTTCTGGTCGCTCAACCCCTACTGGGCGGCCACCTGGCTGCCCACGCCCAAGACCGAGATCAGCTGGCGCCTGCATTACCTGTACAACTTCGCCAACAAGAACCCGCGCGATCCGGCCCACCTGGGCCTGACCAGCAGCAAGGCCGGTCAGGCGATGTGGGTGAACTTCACCGGCTCCTACGCGCTGAACCCCCATTTGCACGTGGGCCTGAACGGTTACTACTTCCAGCAACTGACCAACGACAGCTACGACTGGAAGGCCGGCAGCACCCCCGTGGCCATGCCCTACGGCGATACCGGCAAGGCCGAGGTGCTGGCCATCGGCCCCGGCTTGTACTGGCAGGCCAACCCGAGGAACATGTGGTTCGTGAACCTGTACGATCAAGTGCAGGCCAAGAACCATGTCCGCGGGACGGTGCTCAACGTGCACTGGGTGCATCCTTTCTGAGCCCGCATCGAGACCACCAGGAGACCTGAACATGTCCCGCAAGTCTGACCCTGAACACACCGCCGTCGACGCCTCGCGCCGCCAGCTGGTGGCCCTGGCCGGCGCCTCCGCCGCCACCGCTGCCGGCTCGCTGCTGCCCACGGCGGCCTCGGCCGCCGCCAGGCCCACGCTGAAAATCGGTTTCATCAGCCCGCTCACCGGTCCGCTGGGGGGCTTCGGTGAAGCCGATCCCTTCGTGCTGGACCTGGTGCGCAAGAAGACCGCCGGGGGCGTGAACATCGGCGGCACCACCTACGCCATCGAGCTGATCGGGCGCGACACCCAGTCCGATCCCTCGCGCGCAAGCCAGCTGGCCAAGGATCTGATCAACAACCAGAAGATCGATCTGATGCTGACCACCTCCACGCCCGAGGTGGTCAACCCGGTGGCCGACGCCTGCGAGGCCTCGGGCATGCCCTGCCTGTCGACGGTCGATCCCTGGGAGTCCTGGTACTTCGGCCGCGGCGCCAAGCCCGGCCAGCCCTCGCCGTTCAAGTGGACCTACCACTTCTCCTTCGGCACCGAGGAATTCGCCAAGATGTACCTGTCGACCTGGGCGCTGGTGCCGACCAACAAGAAGGTCGGCGTGCTGTACCCCAACGACGCCGACGGCAACGCGCTGCGCGCGCACCTGGTGCCCGAGTTGAAAAAGGGCGGCTACACCGTCGTCGACCCGGGTGCCTACCAGGACGGCACCACCGACTTCTCGTCGCAGATCTCGCGCTTCAAGTCCGAGGGCGTGCAGATCATCACCGGCGCGCCCATCCCCCCGGACTTCATCACCTTCCTGCGCCAGGCCGCGCAGCAGGGCCTGGTGCACCGGCTGAAGATCGTCATGCCGGCCAAGTTCGGGCTGTTTCCCTCCGACATCGCCGCGCTGGGCGAGCTGGGCTACAAGGTCGCCTCGGGCGCCTACTGGTCGCCGGCCTTCCCCTATGTCTCGCCGGTGGTGGGCCTCGGAGGCCAGCAGCTGGTCGACGCCTACGAGAAGGCCACGGGCAAGCAGTGGACCCAGCAGCTCGGTGCCTCGCTGGCGCTGATCGACGCCGGGTTCGCGGCCCTCAAGGCCAGCGGCGCGCCGAAGGACAAGGCCAAGGTGGCGGCGGCGATGAAGGTGCTCGACACCGTCACCACGGTGGGGCGCATCAACTTCCCCAAGGGACCGGTGCCCAATGTCGCCACGGCGCCGATCATCGGTTCGCAGTGGGTCAAGGCCAAGCCCGGGAGCCGCTTCAAGCTGAGCTTCCCCACCGTCGAGCATGCCGACGATCCCAAGGTGGCCGTCCAGGCCAAGCTGCTGCCCTATGCCTGATGCGCGCAGCCCCGCCGCCGGTTCGCCGGCGGCGCCCATCCTTTCGGCCACCAGCGTGTCCAAGAGCTTCGGCGCGCTGCGCGTGCTGGAGGACGTGAGCCTGGGCATCGCACGCGGCGAGGCGGTGGGCATCGTCGGCCCCAACGGGGCCGGCAAGACCACCTTGTTCAACGTGCTCTCGGGTGCCTATGCGCCCGGTAGCGGCAGCGTGGAGTTCGACGGCCGCGACGTCACCGCGCTGGACGCCGCGGCGCGCTGCCGCCTCGGCGTGGCGCGCTCGCACCAGGTGCCGCGTCCCTTCGGCGGCATGACCGTGTTCGAGAACCTGCACGTGGCCGCCGCGGTGGGCGCGGGCGCCAGCGGCGAGCGGGCCAACGAGCTGTGCCTGAACTCCCTGCGCCTGTGCGGCATGCTCGACGTGGCCAATCGCCGCGCCGACACCCTGGGCCTGCTCGACCGCAAGCGCCTGGAAATGGCGCGGGCGCTGGCCACCGATCCGCAGATCCTGCTGCTCGATGAAATCGGCGGCGGACTCACCGACGGCGAGGCCCAGGACCTGGTGGGCATCATTCGCGAGATCCTGGGCCGCGGCATCACCGTGGTGTGGATCGAGCATATCGTGCACGTGCTGCTGCAGGTGGTGCAGCGCCTGGTCTGCATGGAATCCGGACGCATCATCGCGGACGGCGAGCCGCATGCCGTGATGAAGGACCCCGCGGTCATCGAGGCCTACCTCGGGAGTGTTTCCCTATGAGTGACGCATTGCTGCGCATCGAGGCGCTCCAGGCCGGCTACGGGCTGCTCAAGGCGGTGCGCTCGGTGTCCTTCGAATGCCGCCAGGGCCAGGTGCTGGCGCTGGTCGGAGCCAACGGCGCCGGAAAGACCACGCTGATGCGCACCCTGGCCGGCGCGCACCCGGCCTCGGCCGGGCGCATCGTGTTCGACGGCCAGGACATCACCATGCTGCGCGCGCCGCGGCGCGTGGGCCTGGGCATCGCCATGGTGCCCGAGGGCAGGCGCCTGTTCGGCGGCATGAGCGTGGAGGACAACCTGCGCGTGGCGGGCATGCGCGCGCGCAAGGGCCCCTGGAACCTGGAGTCCGTGCTCGAGGCCTTCCCGCAGCTCAAGCCCAAGCTCAAGGCCGCGGCGGGCACGCTGTCCGGCGGCCAGCAGCAGGCCACCTCCATCGCGCGCGCGCTGATGACCAACCCCCGCGTGCTGTTGCTCGACGAGATCTCGCTGGGCCTGTCGCCCATCGCCGTCGACCAGGTCTACGAGTCCCTGCAGGGCCTGATCCAGGCCGGCACCACGCTGGTGCTGGTGGAGCAGGACCTGACCCGCGCGCTGAGGGTGGCCGATCGCGTCGTGTGCATGCTGGAGGGAGGCATCCCGCTGCAGGGCGCGCGCGACGAGCTCAGCCGCGAGCAGATCATGGACGCCTACTTCGGCCTTTCGCGCAGCGCCCAGGCGGCGCACTGAGGATCCGCCACGACATGGAATTCCTGAACCAGATCATCCAGGGCGTGCTGCTGGGCGGCTACTACGCCATCCTGGCCAGCGGCCTGTCCTTCCTGTTCGGCGTCATGCGCATCGTCAACCTCGCGCACGGCAGCCTGGCGGTGCTCGCGGCGTACCTGATCTTCAGCGCCTGCAAGCATCTCGGCGTCGACGTTCCGGTGGCCGTGCTGATGGTCATGCCGGTGATGGCCGTGCTCGGCTGGGTGCTCAACCGGCTGCTGCTGCAGCGCAGCCTGCGCGGCGGCATGCTGGTGCCCATCCTGGCCACCTTCGGGCTGTCGATCGTCATCGACAACCTGCTGTTCCAGAGTTTCGGGGCCGATACGCGTTCGCTGGCACCCAACATCGGCTCGCTGTCCTACGACAGCTGGCAACTGGTCGGCGACCTGTACGTGTCCAAGCTCGACGTGCTGACCTTCGGCACCGCGGTGGCCGTGCTCGGTTCGCTGCAGCTCGCCTTGTCGCGCACCGGCCTCGGACGAGCCATCCGCGCCACCGCGGAGGACCCCGACGCGGTGAACCTGATCGGCATCGATTCGCGCATGGTGTACTCCGCCGCCAGTGCCATCGCCCTGGTGCTGATCACGGTGGCCGCGCTGTTCCTGGGCATGCGCAGCACCTTCGCTCCCTACGCCGGCCAGACCCAGCTGCTGTTCGCCTTCGAGACCGTGGTCATCGGAGGCACCGGGTCGCTGTGGGGCACGCTGCTGGGCGGCATCGTGCTGGGCGTGTCGCAAAGCATCGGCGCGCAGATCAATCCCATCGGATTCCTCATCGCCGGCCACGGGGTGTTCCTGGTGATCCTGGTGCTGCGGGTCTATTCCAAAGTCTGGCATTTGCGCCGGCCGCGCCTGCGGGCCGCGCGCACGTCCCCCCAAGGAGCTGGTGCATGAAGCAGGCGATGCAAGGCGCGCAGGTGGTGCGCTGGACTCCCCGCGCGGTGGGATTCGTGCTGGGCGTCGGGCTGCTGGTGCTGGTGCTGGCCTTCGGGCCGCTGTTCATGCGTCCGGAAATGCTGGACCGGCTGAGCACGCTGTTCATCTACGTGCTGCTGGCCGCCATGTGGAATGCCCTGGCCGGCTACGGCGGCCTCGTGTCCATCGGGCAGCAGGCCTTCATCGGCCTGGGGGGCTATTTCCTGGTGCGCCTGTCGGCCGGCGGCATGGATGTGTACGCGGCCATGCTGGTGTCGGTGCTGCTGGTGGGACTGGTGTCGCTGCCGCTGGGCCAGATCATGCTCAAGCTGGGCGGTGGCGAGTTCGCCATCGGCATGTGGGTGCTGGCCGAGTTGCTGCACCTGCTGGTGACCATCGACCCCATCGTGCAGGGCGAGACCGGAACCTCGCTGCTGGGCATCGACGCCTACGCGCCGGCGGCGCGACGCGCGGACACCTACTGGATGGCCCTGGGTCTGATGGTGCTGCTGCTGGGCGTGCTGTTCCTGCTGCTGCGCAGCCGCGTGGGCGCCTCGCTGCAAGCCGTGCGCGACGACGAGACCGCGGCGGCCTCCATCGGCGTGAACGTGCTGCGCAGCAAGCATGTGCTGTTCTTCCTGTCCGCGCTGGGCTGCGGCGCGGGGGGCGCGCTGTGGCTGGCGAGTTCCATCACCTACCAGCCGGCCACCTTCTTCGGCCCGCAGTGGACCGCCTACATGCTGTTCATGGTCATCGTTGGCGGCCTGGGCACCTTCGAGGGGCCGATACTCGGCGCCGTGCTGTTCTTCGCCGCCGAGACCTGGTTCGGCGCCACCGGCGTGGTCTACCTCATCGGCCTGGGCGTGCTGGCCATCGGTTTCGCACTGCTGTTCCCGCGCGGCATCTGGGGGGCGGTGGAGGGACGCTGGTCCTTGCGCCTGCTGCCCATCGGCTACCACCTGCGCCTGGCCGGGCTGCGCGACGGCAAGCTGCTCGTACGCCAGGAACGGCAAGGCCGGCCGGCCTGAGCGCGGGGCTCGCCGCGGGCGCGCGAGGGCTTCGCGCGCCGGGCGGCCTGCTACAGTCGCGGGACTGCGCTACGGCCGCCCCCCATGAGTTCCGATTCCCCCGTTCCCCAAGGCTCCGCGCGCCGCGGCGCCGCCGCCTCCGGGCTCGACCAGGCGGTGCTCGGCCATGTGCTGGGCTACCAGCTGGCGCGGGCGTCCATCCACACCCGCGCCGCCTTCCAGAAGGCCATCGGCGAGCCGCTGCGCCTGCGTCCGGTGGAGTTCACCATCCTGCAATTGCTGCGCCACAATCGCCGCGCCACGCAAAAGCAGCTGGCGCGCGCGCTGGCCATCACGGCGCCCGGCATGACCGTGCTGCTGGATCGCCTCGAGTCGCGCGGCCTGATCCTGCGCGAGCGCAACGAGCACGACAAGCGTTCCGTGTTCGTGCGCCTGGAGCAGGCCGGAGAGGAACTCGCGGAGGCTTCGCTGCAGGCCTCGGGCGACATGGAGACCGAGGTGCTGCACGGCCTGTCGGCCGGTGAACGCCTGATGCTGTTCGAATTGCTGGACCGCGTGGCCCGCGGGGCGCGCTGAGACGCCGCGGTGGCCACGGCCCGGCCGCGCCTCAGGCGACGGCGCCTTGCGCGAGGCCCTGCTCCGCCGCGATCAGGCGCTCGATGATGCGCCTCGACTGCACGCCTCCGGCATCGATGTTGAGCTTGAGCAGCGAGCGCTGGGGCTGGGCGCTGAGATTGCGCTGCTGACGCTCGAGCATCTCGCGGTCCTCGGAGAAGATCTTGCCCTGGCCCTCGCGGATGCGAGCGGTCAGCTCGGCGTCACCCGGCTTGAAGTTGCGCGCCATGCCCCAGAAATACCAGTGCGTGGTCTCGGTCTCCGGGGTGATGAAGTCCACCACGATGCTCGAGGCCTTGTAGCGGGCGTCGGCCTCGTAGCCGCCATGGCCGGCCAGCGCCACGCCGACCTCGATCATCACGTGGCTGGGCGGGGTGAAGCGGCAGATCTGCCAGCGGTCGCAGGGCTGGTCGTCGGGCAGCTCGTTGGCGCGCAGCGCCGCCGCCCAGAAGGGCGGAGCCTGGATGCCCTGCATGTGGCGGCTGGTGACCACCGCGTCGCCGTCGGCCCGGGTCTGCGGCACCGATTCCTCGATCTCGCGCTGCCCGATGCTGCCGGCGTGCACGTAGGTCTCGTGGGTCAGGTCCATCAGGTTGTCGATCATCAGCCGGTAGTCGCAGCCGATGTGGTACAGCCCGCCACCATAGGCCCACTCCGGGCTTTGCAGCCAGTCGAAGCGCGGGATCTTCGCCTCGTCGGCCAGGTCCGCTCGCCCGGGCCAGATCCAGATGAAGCCGTAGCGCTCGACCACGGGGAAGCTGCGGATGGAGGGAAAGCCCTGGACGCGCTGGCAGGGCATCGAGCACACGCGTCCGTCCGCCCCCATCTCCAGGCCGTGGTAGCCGCAGACCAGGCGGCCCTCGCGCACGAAGCCCAGCGAAAGCGGCGCGCCGCGGTGCGGGCAGAAATCCTCCACCGCGGCGACGCGGCCCTGGGCGTCGCGGAACAGGGCCACCGCGTGGCCGCACAGGGTGCGCCCCAGCGGCTTGCCGTCGATCTCGTCGGGCGTGCACGCGACGTACCAGGCGTTCTGCACGAACATGGTTCGAATCCTCCGTGAAAACCCCGAGCCACGAAGGCCCGGGAAAGCTTGGTGATTGGATCCAAAGTCGACCATAATTTGCATATATCGTCAAAAGGGTAAGCCCTGAACCGCAACATTGGATCCAATCTGAATGAGCCAGGATTCCATCCACGTCCTCAGCACCCTGCGTCGGCTGATCTCCGAGGGACGCTACGCGCCCGGGGAGCGCATGGCGGAGATCCCCGTGGCCGAACAGCTCGGGGTGTCGCGCACGCCGGTGCGCCTGGCCTTCCGCACCCTGGAGCAGGAGGGGCTGCTGGAGAAGGCCGGCGCGCGCGGCTATGTGGTGCGGCGCTTTTCCGAGCAGGACGTGATGTGCGCGCTGGAGGTTCGGGGGGTGCTGGAGGGCCTGGCCGCGCGGCGCCTGGGCGAGCGCGGCGTGCCGCAGGCGACGCGGCAGTTGCTGCTCGACTGCGTGGAGCAGGGCGCGAGCCTGCTGGCCGGAGGCGAGCTCGACGCGGCGGCCATCGCCGGCTGGAGCGAGGTGAACGCGCGATTCCACCACGCGATCATCGACTCCAGCGCCAGCCGCCCCATCGCCGACGCTATCGCCCGCAACGACCATCTGCCCTTCGCGTCCTCCGATTCGATCATCATCGACACCACGCGCCTGGCGCAGGAATACGAGAAGCTGCGCGTCGCCCAGCTGCAGCACGCGCTGGTGCTGGATGCGCTGCTCAGTGGCGAAGCCGCGCGCGCCGAGATGCTGATGCGCGAACACGCCTACATCGGGCTGCGCTACGGACGCATGCTCGGCCTGAACACCCCCGTCTGAAGCCCCTTCTTTGCCATCATGAGCCATCCCCAAGCCGAGATCCAGTTGCGCGTGGCCGCCAAGCGCCTGATCGCCCAGGACATCTGCGCCCTCGAGCTGCGCCACCCCGACGGCGTGGCGCTGCCGCCATTCAGCGCCGGCGCGCATATCGACCTGCACCTGGGCGACAACCTGGTGCGCCAGTATTCCCTCGCCGGCGACCCGGCGGACACGTCGCGCTACCTGCTGGGCGTGCTGCGCGAGCCGGCGTCGCGCGGCGGCTCGCTGGCCGTGCACGACAGGCTGCGCGAGGGCGAGTTGCTGGGTGCCAGCCTGCCGCGCAACCATTTCCCGCTGGATCCGCGGGCCCCCCACAGTCTGCTGCTGGCCGGGGGCATCGGCATCACGCCGCTGCTGAGCATGGCCGAGCAACTGCAGCGGGAAGGCCGCGGCTTCGAGCTGCACTACTGCACGCGCTCGGCGTCGCGCACCGCCTTCACCGAGCGCCTGCGCGATGCCGCCTGGGCCCCGCGGGTGCGGCTGCACCACGACGATGCCCCGCCATCACAGCGCCTGGGCCTGCCCGGCGTGCTGGCGCATGCGCCGCTCGGCACGCATCTGTACGTGTGCGGACCCCGCGGCTTCATCGACTGGGTGCTGCAGGCCGCGCGCGAGGCCGCCTGGGACGAATCCCGCCTGCACCGCGAGTACTTCGCCGCGGCCGAGGCCGCGTCCCCCGCGGGCGGGGCCTTCGAGGTGGAACTGGCCTCCAGCGGCCGCGTGGTGCGGGTGGAGCCGGCGCAGACCATCGTGCAGGCGCTGGCCGCCGCAGGCGTGGACCTGCCGACCTCCTGCGAGCAGGGCGTGTGCGGAACCTGCCTGACGCGCGTGCTCGGCGGCACGCCCGAGCACCGCGACTCCTACCTCACCGAGGAGGAACGCGCCCGCAACGACCAGATGCTCCCTTGCTGCTCGCGCGCGCTCAGCGCCCGGCTGGTGCTGGAACTGTAGGGCAGGCGGGCGCGAAGGCCGCGACTCGGGCCGGACTCAGGCCGCCGCCTTCGGGCCCAGCCCGAGCAGGCGCATGGCATTGGTCTTCAGGATGGGCTGGTGCACCTCGGGGCGGAATCCCGCCTGCTCGAAGTCCTTCATCCATCGCTCGGGGGTGATGAGGGGAAAGTCGGAGCCGAACAGCACGCGGTCGCGGAGCAGGGTGTTGGCGTACTGCACCAGTTGCTGCGGGAAATAGCGCGGGCTCCAGCCCGAGAGATCCAGCCAGACATTGGGCTTGTGCATGGCCACCGACAGCGCCTCGTCCTGCCAGGGCCAGGAAGGGTGGGCGATGACGATCTGCATGTCGGGGAAATCGATGGCCACGTCGTCCAGGTGCATCGGGTTGGAGTACTCCAGGCGCAGCCCGCCGCCGCAGCGCATGCCGCTGCCGATGCCCGAGTGCCCGCTGT
>JAJZWA010000075.1 GCA_021846965.1 Pseudomonadota bacterium
CAAGCTGATGCAATTGCTCAGCAGCGAAGACAACCGCTTTCAGCCTTACGCCTGACGCGGCGCGGGGAGCGCCGACCGGACGTAAAAAAGCCCCAGGCTTGTGACCTGGGGCTTCGGATGGTGGCTCGCCAACACGGACAAATCTGAGAACTGGCAAGTCGAAGTCGACGTTTGAGACTGGTCCTCGGCGGGTCCGTGTTCCATCAGCGCCGACAAGAACCCTGGGCAGAGCGGAACGCGCGGTCGCATCGAAGGTCATGACATCACGCGTGGACATGGCCGATTTCCTCCTGGACGGCCTTCAGGATGCTGGCGGGAATGTTGCCACCTACGGCCTTCGCATCGATGACCGGCAGGACGATCACACCGCTTTCCAGCCGGTCGTCCATCAGCCGGCCAATTCCAACGTGGCGCCGTGGATTCGCAGCAAGCCCCGATGCTGCAGCGCTGCCAGGGTTCGGTACAGCGATTCGGGGGTCAGGCCCAGCTCGTCGGCCCAATCGCGCCGAGTGGCGGGAAGTTCGAACACGCCGTCGCTCCCTTCGGTCTCGATGGCGTGAAGCACCCGCTCGGCCGCGCTCCTCAGGTGCAATCGCTCGCAGTGCAGCCGGCACGCACGCAACTGCTCAGCAAGCCTGGCGGCCCACCACAGCGCCAGCTCCGGTGATCGCTGGAGCGCCCGCAGCAGTTGCTGCCTGGGGAACTGCCACACCACCGCTGTGCGCACCACCACGGCATCGCAGTGATAACGAGCAGCCTGCAAGCTGGCCTCGGCTACGAAGCCGGCACGCACACGTTGCGCCAGCATCGGCCGCCCCTGTCGTGAGATGCGCCGCAGGTGGATCTCGCCGGATTCCACCCAGAACATCTGTTTCGGCCGCTCCCCTCGGGCGAAAAGCATGCGGTCACGCACGAATTCGCAGCGCGAGCCGACACGGGCGAAGTCGCTCGGCCAGTCGGCGGGGGGAGCCTCGGACGGCCCCCAGGGCCGGGCTTGGCCCGCCCCGCTCCCCGTGGGGGTCAAGGGATCTTGGGGCGGCCCGGCGACTCCTTGCGAGCGCGTCTGCGACATGTCCGGAGGCTCCTTCACGATGCGGAGCAGCCGCGGGAACCGATCACGCCCCCCATACGTTGCCCGACATGATCGCGATCATAGCGGGAGGGCCGTCCTGCTGGCTAAGCTGGACCCGCCAGCCCGCCGTGGCTGCCCAACCTGGAGGCTTGTTTCGATGGCTTTTCCCTCGATGATCCGCCGTTTCGGCGTCGGCTTTGCCCTGGCGGGAATTTGCGCCCTCGCGTTCGCCGCGGACATGGACATGGACATGCACTCGTCGATGATGCATGGCAGCGCGTCGGCTCCGCAGGTGCCTGCGGGCGGCGCGCGCGTGGCCGTGGCCTTTCCCCCCCAGCTCAAGCGCGAGGTGCTGGCGACCATGCGCATGCACCTGCAGGGCATCGCCAACGTCCAGCAGGCAATGGCCGAAGGCAAGTACGACGAAGCCGCCCAGATCGCGACGATGGCGCTGGGCATGTCGTCCATGCACGGCGAACAGGCGCAGCAGGAAGCCCGCTACATGCCCCCTGGCATGCGTGCGCTGGGCGCGCAACTGCACATGCAGGCCGGTGAGTTCGTGCTCGCCGCGCAAAACGCCACCGCCACCGGCGATGTACGCAAACCGCAGCAACTGCTCGGGCGGATGCTGCAGACCTGCGTGGCGTGCCACGCCACCTATCGGCTGCAGTGAGCCTCCGCGGGCCGCAATCTTGCGAAGCGCAGCGCCAGGGCCGGCAGAACCAGCAGGGTAAGCGCGGTCGAACTGAACAAGCCGCCGAGGATCACTATGGCCATCGGCCCCTCGATCTCCTGCCCCGGAAGGTGGGCGCCGATCGCCAGCGGCAGCAAGCCCAGCGCGGTGACCGAGGCCGTCATCAGGATCGGGGTCAAGCGGTTCATCGCGCCGAGCCGCGCCGTCTCCCAGGTCCAGGGCAGTCCGTCCTCCGTGACCAGGGAACGGTAGTGCGACAGGAGCATGATGGCGTTGCGCAGGGTGATCCCGAACACTGTCACGAAGCCGACCGCGGCGCCCAGCGATACCGGCAGTCGCGCGATCCAGATCGCCGCGACCCCGCCTACCAGGGCGAAGGGCAGGTTGACGGTCAGTAGCGCCACCGTGCGGCCGTCGCGCAGCGCGATGACCAGCAGGCCGAGAATCGCCGCCAGCGCCAAGGCGAAGTCCAGCGCCAGTTGCAGCCGGGCCTGGCCCGACGCCGCCGCCGTTCCGCCGATGCGCAGGTAGTCACCCGACGCCAGGGAAAGGTGCGCCAGCCTGCGGCGGGCCCGCGCCACGAACTGGCCTGCACTGCCGCTGACATTGGCGGTGACGAGTTGAACGCGCTGGGCCCCGCGGTGCAGGATGAGCGACTGGCCGGAGCGCTCGCGGATCCGCGCCAGCGCACCCAGCAGAACCACCGTGCCCTCGCGGTTGACCAGCGGCACCTCGGCGATGGCCGCCGGATCCGCGCGCAGCGCGGGTGCAAGCACCACCACGATGGGCACGGAGGCCCCGGCCGTATAGACGCGGCCGACCGTGGCTCCGCTGTAGCAGGTCTGGATGGCCTTGAGCACCTCCACCGGGGTGAACCCGTAGCGTGTCAGCGCGCCCCGGTCGAGGACAATGGAGAGCTCCGGGGTGCCCGGTGGCGCCTGCACACGCACCCCGGCCGAGCCCGGCACCTGGCGCAGCGCCTCGGCCACGCGACGGGCGTCCTCGTTCAGCGCGGAGAGATGGCGGCCAAGGATCGTCACCACCACCGGCGCGGTCACGCCGGAGAGAGTCTCGTGGATCCGCTCGGTCAGGAAAGTGTTCGCCCACCAGCGCACCCCCGGCGCGCCCCGGACGGACTCCAGGATGCGGCGCTCGGCCTCTGCGCTGTCGGCGTTGCCCTTGGCCGACAGGCCGACATCGATCTCGGCCTTGTTGGTCAGGGCGTTGCCGTTGGACAGGTGCGCGCGGCCGGCGTGCATCACCACATGGGCCACTTCGGGCAGGCGCTGCATGATCGCGACGGCCCGCTCGCCGATGCGCATGGTCGTGGCCAGCGAGGTTCCGGGCGCCGTCTGGAAATGCACGATAAGGTCGTTTTCGTTGAAGCGCGGCAGGAAGCTGGTGCGCATCAGGGGCACGCTGGCCAGGCCGGCGACCACGATAAGCCCCACCAGCGCCAGCACCGGGCCGGTCCGCCCGTGCACGGAGTCCAGCAGACGGCTGTAACCCCGCTTGGCTCGCGCAACCAGCGGCGGGTCCGCCGGATCCAGCGCGCGCTGGCCGAGCAGCAGCATGGCCAGTGCCGGAGTCACCGTGAGCGCCACCGCCAGCGAGGACAGGATCGCGAACATGTAGGCCAGTGCCAGCGGTCCGAACAGGCGCCCCGCTACTCCCGTCAGGCGCAGGATAGGCAGGAACACGACGACCACCGCGAAGGTGGCGAAGATCACCGCCTTGCGCACCTCCAGGGTGGCGCGCAGCAAGACCTCGAAGGCGGGGCGTGGCTGCGCCAGCGCGCGGTTCTCGCGCAGGCGGCGATGAATGTTCTCCACCCCCACCACCGCGTCGTCGACCACCTCGCCCAGGGCGATCGCCAGACCGCCGAGCGACAGCGTGTTCAGGCTGAAGCCGAGGTGGTCCAGGATAAGCGCGGCCGAAAGCAGCGACAAGGGAATCGCGGCGAAGGACACGAGCGCCGTGCGCCAGTTGCGCAACGCCAGGTACAGCACCAGCACGATCAATACCGCGCCGATGGACAGGGAGTTGCGCACGTCGCGCAGGGCCGCGTCGATAAAGGACGCGGGGCGCAGACCGTCGGGCTGGACCTGGATCCGGTCGCGCTTGAACACCGGCGCCAGGCTCGCAAGCGCATGGTCGAGCCCGCGGGTGACAGCCAGCGTATTGGCGCCGTACTGGGAGCCCACGACCAGCAGCAGCCCGGGAGTGGTGCCCACCAGCGCCCCCCCGATGGCCGGTGGTGGCGCGGCCACCACGTGAGCGACCGAGCCCAGGGTCAGGCTCTGGTGCGCACGGCGCAGCAGCAGGCTGTCGGCCAATGCCGCGGGAGTCGTCGCCTGGCCGTGGCTCATCAGGAACAGCTGCTGGTTGGGCGTGTCGATCACGCCTGCGCCGAGCACTGCGCTGGACTCGGCCGCTGCCGTGGTGAGCTGGTTCAGGCCGATGTGCAGTCCGACGAGCTTATCCGGATCGAACTGGGCCTGAAGCTGTTCAGGCTGCGCACCGAAAATCACCACCTTGGAAACGCCCGGTACGGCAAGCAGGGCCGGGCGTACGGTCCAGCGCGCGATCTGGGTCAACTGCATCAGCGAAAGCCTGGACGAGGTCAACCCGATGGACAGCGCCACGCCAGTGGACGATTGCAACGGCGCGATCACCGGCGTCGCTCCGCTCGGAAGCATGGCCGTCAGTGGGGCCACCCTTTGCGCCACGAGCTGCTGGTCACGATAGACGTCGGTACGGCCGCCGAACACCGCGGTGACCACAGACAGCCCCTCCATGGATTGCGAGCGCAGGTGTGCGAGACCGGGGATGCCGTTGACCGCATCCTCGACTGGCGTGGTCACCAGCGCCTCGATCTGCCGGGGCGCCAGGCCGGCGGCGTTGGTCACGACTGTCACCGAGGGCTGTCCGAACTCCGGAAAGACGTCATAGGGCGCATGGATCACCGCGACGATGCCCACAAGCGTCAGCCCGAGCGCTGCGAACAGGACCAGCCAGCGCTGGCGCAGGCAGAACTCGACGATGGCACGCATCAGCACTCCCCTTCAATCGTCGTCATCTTCAGCCTTTGCCGCCCTGGTCTTGGTCGTGGATGGCGCCGCCCGCGACGCCGAGAACACGAGCGCCGCGCCGCCGACCACGATGCGCTGTCCGGGCCGCAGCGCCGCAGCGGCACCCTCGGCGCCTTCGGCCACGAAGTAGCCTCGCCCGTCGGGTGTGGACGTCGGCACGGCGATCGCCGAGAAGTGGCCGGGGCTGCCTTGCCGAAACACCAGCGCCTGTCCGTCATGCCACACCACGGCGGCGGCAGGAACCAGCACCCCGGTCACGTTGCCCTGCCCGACGAGGGCGACCTGCAGAGGCGTGCCGATCGGCACCGAGTCCTGCGCCGCCATGAGGTAGTACAGGCTGGGGCCCGCCACCCCCGCAGCGGCCCGTGGCGCGGGGCCGAGCAAACGCAACTTCATGCGCTGCCCATCGGGAGTCCATGCCTGGGCAGCCCCCGGTGCAGCGCGAAGCGCCTGGCCCAGGGGCAGGCTCACCTCGACGATCTGCTGGATGCCGCGCTCCAGTTGGGGGAGCGGCGCGGCGCCGCGGGCCGCCGCCGTGGCGAGCCTGGCGCCCCAGTCGGCGCGGGCGCGAGCCAGCGCTTCGTCCAGTCCCACCTGTGCGCTGGCCTGGGTCGCCTGCGCCACCAGCAGGTGCGATTGCGCCGCCTGGTAGGCGGCCTGCGAGATGTTGTGCTCGGTGCGGTACAGATCGACGGCACGCGCCTGCTCGCTGTGGGCCAGCGCCGTCGCCGCCTGCGCCGCCTCGAGTCGGGCGCGCGCAGCGGCGATCCGCGCCGACAGGGTGATCAAGGGGCCGGGGTCGAGGATGGTGCCGAATGCCGCGACACGCGCAGCGCGCCGGACCGGCTGCAGCGCCACGGTGCGGATCCCCCCTGCCGCAATGGCATGGGCGTCGACGGCGACCCGGGCAAGTGGCTGCGCGCCGGCACTGCCCGCGCCGGCCATCGCGGCGACCGCCAAGGCGGCCCACTGGAGGAAAGTCCTGAGCATCACTGACTCCGTTTGGCAACCAGGAAGGGGTGGTCAAGCGCCGCTTCGAGTTGACCGAGCGCCTGGCGCGCATGCACCGCCGCCGCCAGTGCGCCCTGCTCCGTCTGCACGTCGGAGAGTTCGGCGCCGAGCAACCGCAGGCGCCCGATCTGGCCTGCGCCGAAGGCGGCGCGCTGCCGGACCAGCGCCTGCGTTGCCGCGCGGCGAAGCCGGCGCGCACGCATGCGCTCGGACTCGCTGGCACGCCAGTCCGTGCGGGCCTGATCGATCTCGGCCAGCACCTGGGCCTGGGTAGCGACAAAGGACTCGGCGGCAGCGTGCCGTGCGGCGCGGGCCTGGGCGATCGGGCCCTGGTTCTGGTTGAGGACGGGCAGCGGCAGGGAGATGGACAGGATGAACTTGTTGTCCCCCTGGTCGTAGTGGTAGCCGGGGCCGATGTCGATCGCGGGGTACTGCTGCGCGACCGCCAGGCGCAAAGCCGCCTCCGTGGCGGCGTAATGCGCCAAGGCCGCGAGCACATCCGGGCGCGAGCTGAGTGCTGATCGGACCAGGGGCCCGAGGTGGCCTGGCTGCCTCGGATGGGCGATTCCACGCAGGTCGAGGTGGATGCCCTCCAGCGCGGCGCTCGGCAGACCCAATGCGTCGGCCACCGCGGTACGTGCCAGACGCACGGCGCGTTGGCCGGATGCAAGCTGCAGTTGCGCCTGATTGAACGCGAGTGTCGCCAGGCTGCGTGTCGCCGCCGAGACCATGCCGGCACGGTAGCGCTGCGCGACCACCTCGCGGTATCGCTGCGCGAGGGAAGACCGCCGGGCTGCGAGCTTCGCGGACCGTTGCGCGGACCACAGATCGATCATGGCCGTGCGAACCCGGTCGCGCAGTTTCCAGGCTGTGGCGGCGATGACCTGCCGAGCCTGCTCGGTCCGTGCACGCGCCTGGGCGATGCGCGCGGGACGCGCGCCGTAGGACTGGATCAGGAAGCTGACGACGGGGCCGACCGTCCAAGGCGGAGCCGCGGTGGTCGTGTCATAGGTCGGCGCAAGCTGCAGGGTCGGGTTGGGCAGCGCCGCCGCCGTCGTCTCCGTGGCCCGGGCTTCCTGCAAGCTCGCCTCGGCCAGGGGCATGTCGGGGCGCTCGTACACGGCCACCAGCGACAGCGTGGCGAGATTCCAGCGTGGCGGGCCGACCTGATGCGTCTGGCTCGCCAGGAAGCGCAGCAAGCGGGGATCGGACAGCGTACGTCCCTCCAACGCCTGCGCGGTCTGGTCGGGATGCAGGGGCCGCGGCGTGTAGCTCGCGCATCCGCCAAGCAGCGCGCAGACGAGCCAGGCGGCCGGCAGTCGGGTCTTCATCGCGTCTCGGGCCTCGGGAAAAGCCCTGATGCTAGAGACCCCTGTGTCGTCAATTTGTCGTCGGCTCGGCCGGCTGGTTCCCGCGCGGGTGCAGATCCAGGCGTACCTGCAGTTCACCCGCTTCGCCGTGCACGTAGGCCAGACTCCAGCCCAGGCGCTCGCACAACTGCCGCACCAGGTACAGCCCGATTCCGGCGCCGCGGGCGCGGCCGGCATCCGCAAGGGCCAGCGAGCGGTACAAACGCGCGACCGCGGCCGCGTCCAGCGCCTCGCCACGGCTGTCGATGCGGAACACGCCTTCGTGCAGCCCGAGCTCCAGACGCCCGGCCGGGGTGTGCTCGATGGCGTTGCGCAGCAGGTTGCCGAAGATCATCGCGGCGATGGCGGGAGCCACGTGCACCGAGGCCGGCTCGATCTCCCCCAGATCCAAGCTCAGCGGCCGGCCTTCCAGCAGCGGACGGTAGTCGGCGATCAGGCCCGGCAACCACTCATGCAGCGCAAGGGGCGCCACCGCAACAGCATTCGAAGGCTCCTTGGCAAGCTGCAGCAGGGCAGCCAGGGTATCCCGCATCGCCTCGGTAGTGAGGCGGATGCGCTGCAGCGCCCGCCGCCCGTCCCCCCCTAGCGTCTCTGACTCCAGCACCTGCGCCGCTCCCGCGATCACCGAGATGGGAGTGCGCAGCTCGTGGCTCGCGGTGTCGATGAATTCACGCTCCCGCAGCACGAAGCCGTCGAGGCGCTGCAGAAAGCCGTTGACGGCCGTCTCCAGCGCCTGGATCTCTTGCAACTTGTACCCGGGAGTCAGACGCGCATCACGCTGCGACGGGTCGAGTGCATGGACCGAGTCGACCAGGCGAGATACAGGGCGCAGCAGCCGGCCGGCGAGCCACCACGTGGCAACCATCAGCAGCCCCAGACCGGTCGCGACGATAGCGTCGAGCAGGTAGGCCAGACGACGCTCCTGCGCTCGCTGCGCGGAGATGTCGATCAGCGCGGCCATGCGATGGCCTTGCACGTCGCGCACCAGCACCGCATAGGGCAGATCCACCGGGTTGATGTCGTCGTACAGACCCGGTCCGAGGCGGCGAACCTCGGCCGGCAGACTTCGCGCAGCCGGGGAATCGAGGTCGATCAGACGCACCTTGGGAGGGTTCACATCGCCGGCTGGAAGGTGAGCGGCGCGCAGATCGCGCACCATCACGTCGCCGAGCAGGCTCATCCACACCAGTCGCTCATGGCGGTTGTTCAGGAAAACGCCGACGGCGATCACGGCCGCGCTCAGCACCACTGCGTACAGCAGCAGCCCGATGGTGATGCGGGCGCGCAGGCTATTCGTCTTCACCATCGTCGGAGCCCTGCATCGCGGCCAGCCGATAGCCGACACGCGCAACCGTGTGCAGCAGCTTGCATGAGAAAGGCGCGTCGATCGCCCGGCGCAGCAGGTGCATCTGCGAGCGCAGCAAGTCACGATCCGGCGGGTCGTCACCCCAGAGCGCGTCTTCCAGCCGATCCCGTGGCACGAGCGCAGGCGACGCACGCATCAGCACCTCCAGCAGGCGGCGGGTTGCCGGCTGCAGGGATATGGATCGGTCTCCGCGCGTGACCTCCGCCTTGCGCAGGTCCAGCACCAGGTCGCAGACCTGCAGCCGGGTGTCGGCGACGCGACCGCTGGCGCGGCGGACCTGGGCGAGCAGCCGTGCCTCGAGCTCGGCCAGGTCGAAGGGCTTGACCAGATAGTCGTCGGCACCGATGTGCAGTGCCTCGACCTTGTCAGCGGTTTCCGCTCTGGCCGTGAGCATCAGCACGGGAACGTCCTTGCCCACGCTATGGCGCAGCGCCTGCAACAAGCTCACGCCGTCCATGCGCGGAAGCATCCAGTCCAGGACGACCGCATCGTAGCGGTTGTCGGCTGCCAGGCGCAGGCCGGTGACGCCGTCGGGCGCGGCGTCCAGCACGTGGCCGCGCGCCTCGAAGTAGGCGAACAAATTGGCCACCAATGCGTGGTTGTCCTCGACGACGAGCAACTTCATGGTGCGATGGCGAGGGGTTGCGGCAGGCAGCCTGCCGGGGAACCACGGGCCCGGCCAGGCGCCGCTCGGGTGCTCCAATATGGTAGCGCGCAAGAGCTCCCGCGCGACCGGACCCGAAACGGGTCCCTGCGACCGGGAACTCCCCGAACAGGCCGTAGAAATACCGAAGGGGGTCGCGTTGACGCAGAATCGGGATGATGGTCGTGCGCCGGATCTGGCGCGGGCTGGACGCCCGCGCCAGATCCGGGGTGCGGCCATCGCCATGCCAGCGGCACGCAGGCGGGCCCGCGACCGCGCTTCGCCGAGGGCCTGGCCGAGCACCCCACGTCACGCCAGGTCTTTGCCTACGTGTCGTTCGGCCACCCCACGTTCTCGGCGCTGTGCCAGGCCGGGGTGGCCGACAAGGTCGCCGACACGCTGCTGTGGGTGCTGTTCCCCCTGTACCTGCACGGCCACGGGCTGGGCATGGTTCAGGTCGGCTGGGTCACCGGGGTGTACGGGTTGAGCTGGGGCGCCTCGCAGTTGTGGATCGGTCCGCTTTCGGATCGCATCGGGCGCAAGCCCCGGTGGTGGCCGGGCTGTGGCTCCTCGCCGCCGGCGTGGCCTGCGCGGTGCTGGTGCGCGGCTTCGCCGCGTGGCTGGCCAGCGCCGTGGTCATGAGCTTGAACAATGCAACCAGCGCATGGGATTGGCTGCCACGGCAACCCCGCTGGAAATCTCCCTTCCCCAAGTCGCCTTGACGGGTTTCTTGGTGCGCCTGCCGGTCGAGCCGGCGACGCGCGCGTCACATCATCCCGCGCATCATGGCGGGCATTCCCTCCTTGACGAATCGGTCGAGCTCGCGCGCATGCGCCTGGATAATCGCCACCATCCGCGGATCGCTCGACGTCTCGGTGACCGCCACTCCGTCGGGCAGAATCTCCAGCTTTCGCTGGTATCCGCCGGGGTTGGCGAACATCTCCGGAACGCTGTTGCTCATGGGATAAGGGAAAGGGCGGTTCTCGTCCAGGCGCCGGTACATGTCGGCAACATGCTGCTGGATCAGGGCCGCCGTGGCCGGGTCGGACGAGGTCGTGACATCGTGGACGCCATCGGGCAGCTCCGTGACCTGACGCCGGATGAGCTGGTGTCGTTCGAACAGTTGCATGCCGGTGCGCATTGGTCCGCGCATGTTCTCTGGCGCCATCATGTCGCCCATCATCCCGCCTCCCATCATGCCCCCCATCATCTCTGCGCCAGCGGCGGCACGACGGGGCTGGGCGCTGGCCGGGCGACGGCCGAGCAGATAGGTGGACACGGTTCCCAGGAACCCCGCCACCACGGTCACAAACGAACGACGTTGCATGATCAGCTCCAGTTTGGCTTCGACGAAATATCGGGCGAGGCTTGCCCGCCTCCCAGGGCCAGGCGCCGCTTCTGCCACAGGGCGTAGACCGCCGGGATCAGGAGCAAGGCCAGCAAGGCGGCCGTCAGCATGCCACCCACCATCGGTGCGGCGATACGTTTCATCACGTCGGCGCCGGCGCCCTGGCTGAACATGATGGGCAGCAGGCCTCCGACCACCATGGTCAAGGTCATCGCCATCGGGCGCAAGCGCAGCAGCGTTCCCTCGACCACGGCCTGCTTCAGGTCATCCCAGGTGTTGAGCGTGTCATGGATCCTGCGCCGCGCCAGCGCGGCGTCCAGGTACAGCAGCATGACCACGCCGAACTCGGAGGCCACTCCGGCGGTCGCGATGAAGCCCACGCCCACCGCGACCGACAGCTTGTATCCCAACCAGTCGACGTACCAGACCCCCCCCACCAAGGACAGCGGCAAGGTCAACAGGATGATGGCGACTTCGGTGAGATTCTTGAAATTGAAATACAGCAGCAGCGCGATCAGGCCGATCACGCTCGGCACCAGGATCTTCAGGCGTTGCACGGCCTGCTGCAAGGCCTGGTACTGTCCGACCCAGTCCATCGTGAATCCAGGCGGCATGCGCACCCCTTGCGCCAAGGCCGATTTGGCCTTGGCCACATAACCGCTGATGCTGGTACCCGGCGTCAGGTCGATGTAGACCCATGCATTCAACTGACTGTTGTCGCTGGTCAGCATAGGCGGCCCACCCTCGATGCGCAGCGTGGCGACCTGCGCCAGGGGAATCTGCGCCCCCTGAGGCGTCGCCACACGGCTGGCCATCAGCGCGGACAGAGACTGCCGCAGATCACGCGGATAGCGCAGGCTGATCGGAAAACGCTCCAGGCCGTTTACTGCGGTGCTCAACATCCGGCCGCCGATGGCGGTCTCGACCAGCCGATTCACGTCGGCCACCGAAAGCCCATAGCGCGCAGCCGCGCGCCGGTCGGTATCGACCACGATGTAGCGTCCGCCCGTGGCTCGGGCGGCGTACGCGTTCTGGGTTCCGGGAACCTTCTGAAGCACCGCCTGGATTTCCTGGCCGAGTCGGTTGAGCGTGGCGAGATCCCCCCCCGTGACCTTGATGCCCAGCGGTGTCTGCAACCCCGTGGTCAGCATGTCCACCTGGCCTTTGATCGGCTGGGTCCAGGTGTTGGACACGCCGGGTATGCGCAGGGCCCGGTTCATCTCCTCGATCAGCATCGAGGTCGTCATCCCCGCAGGCCACTTGCTGCGGTCCTCGAGGTTGACCACCGACATGAACATCGAGATCGGCGTCGGATCGGTGGCCGTCTGGGCCCGCCCCGCCTTGCCGAACACGCTGCGCACTTCCGGGAAGCTCTTGATGATGCGATCCGTCTGCTGCAGGATGGCGGCCGATTGTCCGATGGAAATCGACGGATCCTGCGCCACCGGCATGTACAGCAGGGTGCCCTCATTCAACGGGGGCATGAACTCCGAGCCGAGATGTTTCCAGGGGAAATACAGGCTTGCCACGGCGACCAGGCTCAGGCCGATGACGAGCCACGGCGCCCGCAGCACGCCATGGATCAGCGGGCGATACAGCCAGGTGAGCAGTCGGTTCAGGGGGTTCGCGCCCTCCGGACGGATGTTTCCGCGGATGAACCAAGCCATCAGCAGAGGCACCAGGGTGATCGAGAGGATGGCCGCAGCGGCCATGGCGTAGGTCTTGGTGAACGCCAGCGGACTGAACAGCTTGCCCTGCTCGCCGCCGAGGGCGAATACCGGAAGGAACGACACCGCGATGATGAGCAAGGAGAAGAACA
>JAJZWA010000021.1:0-47965 GCA_021846965.1 Pseudomonadota bacterium
GACCCGCCGATCCTCGCGCTGGGCGACACGGCCTGAAGGGGAGAGATCCGATGCCCATCCTGCCCGACGAGGCCATCGCCGTCTCGCTGCTGAGCGAAAACATGCCCCTGTGGCGCGAGGAGCCCGCGCTGCGCCTGCTGGAGATCGAAGGAGAGGAATCGGTCGGCAGGCTGTATTCCTACCGCGTGCTGGCCCGCGACCGCCGCTCGGCGTGGGCGGCGCGGCGAGGTGAACGCCACCCTCCGGGCCCGAACGACCGCACCGACGCCGACGCCCTGCTCGGGCAGGCACTCGGCGTGTGCATCGAGCTCGAATCCGGCATCCGCGACCGTCTCGGCCCTCCGGTGGCGCGATGGCGCTGCATCAACGGCATCGTGACCGGGCTGCGCCATCTCGACGGCGACGCGAGGGGTCGCATGGTCGAGCTGCGTCTCGAACCCTGGCTGGCGCTGGCGCACATGCGCAACCACTACCGCATCTTCCAGCACCAGCGCCTTCCCGACATCCTGCGCACGGTGCTGAGTGCCTATCCCTGGCCGCTGGACATACGCTGCGGCGAGCATTACCCGGAGCTCGACTACCAGGTGCAGTACGGAGAAACCGACTTCGAGTTCCTCGTGCGCCTCATGGCCCGTTGGGGCCTGAGCTACTTCTTCGAGCATGCGAGCGCCGACCCCCGGCAATGTCGCGGCGCCCCGGCCCACACCCTGGTCATCCGCGACCGTCAATCGACCCTCGAGTCGCAGCCCTGCCCCGCCTATCGCAGCCTGCCGCTGCGCGCGCGCAGCGACGCCCAGGGGGAACGCGACATGCCGGTGGTGCATGGCTTCGAGACCTGCCTGCGCCTGCACGGGGACCACACCCAGGCCTGGGACTACGACTTTCTCGCCCCCGAACGCAGACTCAGCGCCGAAGCCTGCTCGCAGTTGCCGCCGCGGGTTCCGACGGCCGCCGGGCACGGCCTGCTGCACTGGCCGGCCGGCTTCGATGCGGCGGCGCACGATGCCGAAGTCTCGCACCGCCTGGCCAGGGTGCGCCAGGATCGGGTCGAGCGCGACAACTGGATCGCCCAGGGCCATGGCGCGCTGCGCGGCCTGCGCGCCGGGTACCGCTTCGATCTGAGCGACCATGCGCTGCCATCCCAGAATGGCCCGCATCTCGTCCGTTCCACCCAGCTGCGCATCCGGCTTGCCGAAGACCATGGCGAGGCCCCTGGCGCGGAGCCGGCCGACGAAAGACTCGAGGCCCACTGCGCCTTCCAGACCCAGTGCTGCTCCCGGCTCGCGCCGGCCGATGCTCCACGCGATCTCGACGGCCACTTGCGCAGGCCCCGCATCCACGGCGTGCAGACCGCCCGCGTCGTGGGCCCCAGGGGCCACGGCATCCATACCGACCGGCACGGGCGCATCAAGGTGTGGTTCCCCTGGGACCGTACGCTTGCCGGCACGGACACGCGCGCCGACGATTGCAGCTGCTGGATCCGCGTGGCCAGCCCCGCGAGCGGCGGTGCCCAGGGCTACCAGGGCGTGCCGCGCATCGGCCAGGAGGTGATCGTGGCCTTCGAACATGGCGATCCCGACCGGCCGCTGGTGCTGGGTTGCGTGAACGGGCCGAACAATCCTCCGAACTGGGATCTCCCCGCACAGGCCGCGCTCAGCGGCTGGCGCAGCCGGGAGCTGCTGCCGAACTGCGGCAACGGGAGCGTGGGACGCGGCAGCCATCTGGTGTTCGATGACACCGAGGCCTGGATCCAGGCCCAGCTGGCCTGCGACCATGGGCACGGCGCTCTGGCCCTGGGGCGCATCACCCGCATTTGCGGCAGCAGCGGCCGCCACGAGCCGCGCGGCGAGGGCTTCGAGCTTCGCAGCGACGCCTTCGGCGCCCTGCGCGCCGCGGCCGGGCTGAGCCTGAGCACCGACCCCCGCCCGCGCGGCGGGGGGCGCATCGATGACACCCAGGAGTCGCGCGCCAGGCTCCTGCAGGCCGCGCAGCAGCAGGAGGCGCAGGCCCGGGTGGCGCGCCAGGCCGGGGCGGACGACAGCGAGGAGCAAGCCGAGGTGGCGGCCAGCCTGCGGGAGGCCGGCCGGCACGATCCCGCGGCCATCGCCGGATCCAGCGCCGGGGTGGCGCAGGCGGCGTCCGCCGCGCCGCCGGAGCTGAACCTCGGCTCGGCGGCTTCGCTGCACGCCAGCGCGCAGGTCCATGCCCATCTGGCCGCGGGGGAGCAGCTGAGCCTGAGCAGCGGCGCGCAGACCAGCCTGAGCGCCGGAGGCAGCCTGCTGGCCAGCGCGGCGCGGGGCATGCGCCTGTTCGCCTGGCGGGCCGGGCTGCGCCTGATGGCCTACGGCGGCGACGTGGACATCCGCGCGCTGCGCCAGAACATCCGCATCTGGGCCAGACTTCGACTCGAGGAATCGGCCGAGCACATCAGCATCCGCGCCGACAAGGAACTGCTGCTGCAGGGCGGCCCCAGCGCCCTGCGCCTGGACCATCAAGGCGCGTGTCTGCAGGCCGGGCAGCTGCAGGTGCACGCCACGCTCAGCGTGCACCCGGCGCAGCCCCTCGGCGTGGGGGCGCGCGGCGCGCCCGAGCTGCAGGAGTTCAGCCGCCAGGCCAGCCTGGCCACGCCCGGCGCCGCCCGCTGGGCCGGCCTGCACTATCGCCTGGTACCCGGGCCCGGCGCGGCGGACGCATGGTCGACCCTGGCGCACAGGACCGCCGGCGCGGCGCTGTCACCCGCGCTGCACACGGCGCAGGAAGCGCAATGGACTACCGAGCTGGAGTTCGAGCCCCTGCACGCGCAGGCCCCCGACACGCAGGAGGCGCCGAGCTGAGGGGGCCGAAGAACCTCAAGAGCCCGAGGGGCTCGCCGTCCGACGAGCCCTGCGGCTCAGCGCCGGCGCAGCAGGTGCGAGATCACGCCCGCCTGCTCGGTCTGGGCCACCAGCTCGTTGCCGGTCTGGCGCGCGAAGGCCTGGAAGTCGCGCATGGATCCGTGGTCGGTGGCCAGCACCCGCAACACCTGGCCGCTTTGCATGGCCGACAGCGCCTTCTTGGCCTTCAGGATGGGCAAGGGGCAGTTCATGCCACGGGCGTCGACTTCCACGTCCACCTTGTCCAGCGCCGCGCTTTCCCCGCTCATGGCCAACCTCGTCCCTTGCGATCCAGAATCATGACAATTGTAGGTCCCGACGCGTCGATCATGCTGCGGGAAATACCCCTGTACTGAGGTAGCGGTCACCGCGATCGCAGACGATGAACACGATGGTCGCCTGGCTGAGCTCGCGCGACAGGCGCAAGGCGATCTCGCAGGCCCCGCCGGAGCTGATGCCGCAGAACAGCCCTTCCTCGCGCGCCAGGCGCCGGGCCATGGACTCGGCCGCGGCCTGGCTGACCGACTCGACGCGATCGACCCGCTCGGGCTGGTAGATCTTCGGCAGGTACTCCTGCGGCCATTTGCGGATGCCGGGGATGCGCGAGCCCTCCTCGGGCTGGGCGCCGACGATCTGCACCGCCGGGTTGCGCTCCTTCAGGTACTGGGAAACCCCGGTGATGGTGCCGGTGGTTCCCATCGACGACACGAAGTGCGTCACCCTGCCGTCGGTGTCGTGCCAGATCTCGGGGCCCGTGGTCTCGTAATGGGCGCGCGGGTTGTCGGGGTTGGCGAACTGGTCCAGCACCAGGCCCTTGCCTTCGCGCTGCATCTGATCGGCCAGGTCGCGCGCGTATTCCATGCCACCCGCCTTGGGGGTGAGGATCAGCTCGGCGCCGTAGGCGCGCATGGTCTGCGCGCGCTCCACCGAAAGATCCTCGGGCATGATCAGCACCATGCGGAAGCCCAGGATGGCCGCGGCCATCGCCAACGCGATGCCGGTGTTGCCCGAGGTGGCCTCGATCAGCGTGTCGCCCGCGCGGATGCTGCCGCGCTCGGCGGCACGGCGGATCATCGACAGGGCCGGCCGATCCTTCACCGAGCCGGCGGGATTGTTGCCTTCGAGCTTGGCCAGCAGCACATTGCCGCGGCGCTCGTTGTCGGCCGCGCCGATGCGCTGCAGGCGCACCAGCGGCGTGGCGCCGATGGTCTGTTCCAGGGTCTTGTACGAGGGCATCGAGTTTCTCCTTTCGACATTCTGGCACGCGCGCCCGATCCCCGCCGGCGTGCCCACCGGGTTCACCGCGGCAGATCAAGTGCCGGTCAGGCGCAGGACCAGCCACACCAGGGGAGCGCACACCAGCAGGAAGGGCACGCTGATGCGATGGAATTCCCCCAGGTTGCCCCGGCCGCCTTCCAGGCGCAGCGCGATCAGATTGGCCAGCGAGCCCAGCGCCAGCCCGAATCCGCCGACGTCCACCGCCACGGCCAGGGGAATCGCCTGCCGCACCTGCGGCCAAAGCAGCACGGTGGCCGGAACATTGCTCAGCACCTGCGACAGCAGGACCCCGCCGGCATAGATCAGCGACGGGCTGTGCCAGTCCAGGCGCAGCAGCCAGGCCTGCAGCGGCGCCCACTGCGCCAGGTGTCCCAGGCCCGCGAACATGGCCGCGAGAGTAGCCAGCAGGCCCCAGTCCACCCGGCGCAGCACTTCGCGCCACGCCGAGGCGAAGACCAGCAGGGCAAGCGTGGCCGCCACGGCCGAAGCATGCTCCTGCAGCAGCACCAGCACGCCCAGCAGCAGCAGCGCGGAGGTCCAGCCCAGCGCGGGGCGCAAGGCCGGGCCCTGCGCGGGCGGCGCCTCCGCGGCGGCCAGCGGGCGCGCCGGCACCAGCAGCCACACCGTGAGCGCGAGCAGGGCCAGCATGGTGAGCGCCGCCGGCGCCATGCGCCAGACGAACTGGGCCATGGACAAGCCCGAGTGCTGCCACAGCAGCAGGTTCTGCGGGTTGCCCACGGGGCTGAGCGCCGAGCCGGCGTTCACGCCCATCGCCTCCAGGATCACCACCCTGCGCACCGGCAGGGAGTGGCCGCGCCCCAGCGCGACCGTGAGGGGAACCAGCAGGAACAGGCTCACGTCATTGGTCAGCACCATGGACAGCAGTGCCGATCCCGCCACCAGCGCCAAGGCCAGGGTGCGCTGGCTGTGGGCCCGGCGCGCCAGCGCCTGCGCCGCGCGCTGCACGGCTCCACTGGCACGGATGCCCTCGATGCTCAGCAGCAGCGCGAACAGCCCCAGCAGGGTGGGCAGTGCGAGCCACTCGCGCCAGCGCGGCCAGGGCTGGGGGTCCAGCAACTGCAGCACCAGCGCCACGCCGCCGAACACCAGCAGCAGGCGCTCGCGGCGAAGGGCCCGCCACCAAGCGGCCGGTCGACCTGTCGCCCGCGGGGCGCTGCCGCGGCGCTCAGGCGCCACCGGCCGCACCGCCGTCGTCGTTGGACAGGTCCAGCGCGGCCAGGCGCCAGTGTCGCATGGCCTGGTCCTCGCGCTCGATGCGCTCCTGCAGGCGCCCGAGTGCGGCGTGGATCTGGCCGCGCAAACGGCGCTCGTCGGGCTGGCACTGTTCCAGCGCGCGCTGCAGGTACTGCTGCGCCTTGCCCCACAGCTCCAGCTCGACGCAGGCACGCGCGGCCAGGAAGCTGGCCTGGGCCTCCTGCGGCCAGCGATCCATCCAGGCCTCGGCCTGCGCGACGAAGGCGGCGTCGATGCCCCCCAGCATGCCGCGCAAGGCCGGCATCAGCGCGGCCGGCTCGGCCTGCGGCACCCGCAGCGCCTCCACCAGCAAGGCGCGGCCCTGCCCGGCCTCGTCGGCCTGGGCCAGGCCGCGCGCCGCGGCCACGGCGATCTGCGCGTCATGGCGCAGCGCCGGGTCGAAGGATTTCCAGATCGCGCGCAGGGCTTCGGCGTCGTGGTCGGCCTGGCGGATCAGTCCCAGCGCGGCGCCATGGATCATGGCCTGCGCGGCCGCCGGATGCAGCCCGTGGTGCTTGCGCAAGGCGCCGGCCAGGCGCAGCACCTCGGCATGATCGTGCAGCGCGCGCGCCGCGGCCAGGGACAGGCGCAAGGTCTGGGTGCGGCGCTGCACGCCGCTGGACAGACCGCGCAAGGCACGCTGCGCGGCCTGCGCGTCGCGCGCCTCGATCTGCCATTGCGCCTGCAACAGCGCACCGGTTTCGCGGGCGGCCTGCGGAAGCGCTTCCAGGTACGCGTCGCGGCGCTCGTAGGCCTGCACGGCCTGCGCCGCCTGCGCCGCGGTGAGCAACGCGCCCGGGCGGAAGGCTTCCACCTCGGCGGCGCGCGTCGCGGCGCGCTCGGCCCGTCGGAAACGCCCGCCCAGGTGATGCAGCAGCGCCTCGTGCAGCGCCGCCGCCGCCACCTGCACCCTGCGGCGCGAGCGGAACTGGGCCGCGGCGCGCGGCAGGCCCAGCAGCAGGCTGAGCGCGCGCACCGCCGCATACAGCAGCGCGAAACTCAGCAAAAGCACCAGCACCGCCAGGTTCAGCGACACGTCGATGCGATACGGCGGCAGCAGGATGGCGACGTTGCCGGGACGCCCGCTGGCCGCCATGGCCAGCAGCGCCGCGCCCAGCGCCAGGGTGATCAGCCAGGCCAGCCAGCGCATCAGTCGCTCCCCAGGCCGATGTTGGCCAGCACCAGCAGGGATTGCAGGTTGGCCGCGGGCTGCGCGGTCAGGTCCACCTGCGCCACCTGCGCCGCCAGGGCGCGCGCCATCTGGGTGCGCGGCTGGCGCTGGTTGAACTGGGTCTGCAGCACGCGCTGGACGTCCTGCATGTCCGTCTTGAAACCCACGGCGTTGCGCGACAGCAGGTCCAGGCGGGCGTTGAGCACGCGCAACTTGAGGTTGGCGCGCAGGTAGGCATGCTGCGTGGGCGAGGCCAGCAGGGCATCGGGATGATCCACGCGGGTGATGGTCACCAGGCCGCGCGCCTGGTGCCAGGCGTCGGCACCCATGCGCTGCAACCAGCCGCGCCACCCCGCGACCGCGGATTGGGAAGCGGCGGGAGCGGGAGCCGACGCGCCCTCCATCGGCGCCGCCGAGCCCAGGGCCTGCAGATGGTCGACCATCCCCGCGAGCTGGTCCAGGCGCTGCGCGGCCACCGGCACGTCGGGCACCACGGCAGCCTTCAGCCGGGCCAGGTCCGCCTGCACCGCATGCGCCACCAGCGCGGCGCGCGGACTGTCCACACGCTGCAGGCGCTGCAGGCTGGACTGCAGGGTGGCGATCAGCGGCTGCAGCGAGCCGGTGAGTTCGGCTTGCTGCTGCGCCAGCGAGATGAGCTCGGCGGTCTGTCCCAGGAAGGCGTCATCGCGGGTCTTGGCCAGATCCTGCACCAGCTGCTGCAAGGCCGCGCGCTGGGCCGCCAGGTCCTGCTCGCGCGACTGCAGCACGGCGATCTTCGCCGCCAGCTCGCGCGTGGCCAGCACGTTCTGCGTGGCGATGGTGCGGGCCTCGATGGAATGGGTCTGCGCCTGCTGCAGGCGCCGGGCGATCTCCGCCTGGGTCGCGTACAGGCGCTGGTTCAGCCACCAGGCCACGAGGCCCACCAGCACCAGCAGGCCCAGCACGGCCAGCCACAGGACGCCGCCGCCACGGCGCGCCCCGCCGCCGGCAGGCGGCGCCGGAGGCGGCACGTAACTGCCGCCGGGAATGCCCGCGGCCGGTGCAGCTGCGGGAGCCAGCGCCGCCGGGGGCGGCGCCGACGGGGTCTCGTCGGGTACGGTGGGCTCGGACATGGCGTCGATTCTAGGAGTTCGCGCGTCGGCAGGGCCCACCAGGCTCAGGACAGGGCGCGCACCAGGGCCCCGGCACGGAACTCCACCACGTCCACGCGCCCGAAACCGGCCTTGCGCGCCGCCTCCGCCACCCGCGGGTGATGCACCAGCGCGCGCTGCGCGGCGAGCTCGCGCCTGGGCTCCAGGCCGGCCGCGCGCAGCAGCCCGCACAGGTTGTCCAGCGAGGAAGCGGCGCCGATCTGCCAGGCCGCGCGCAATGCCAGCAAGGCGCGCAGCCGCTCCAGGGTGGCGGCATCGGCGGGAGGCGCCACACGCCGGTACAACTCCACCACCTGCACCTCGGCCCCGGCCGCCTGCAGCGTGGCCGCCAGCCAGTCACGTCCGCCGTCGCCGCGCAGGATCAGCACCCGCGCCCCCTGCCACGCGCCGCGCAACGCCTGCAGCTCCTGCCACAGGGCTTCGGAGTCGGCCCCGGCCTGCTGCGCGCACAGCAGGCGCAGTCGGCTCGGATCCTCGCCGCGCTCGCGCAGTCCGCGCTCGAAGGCCTCGCGGCTCGCGCGCCCGATCAGGCCCACCGCGCAGGAGACGGGCCAGGGCCTGTCGCGCAGGCGCAGCAAGGCCTGCACCGCCGAGGGGCTGACCGGAACGACGAGATGGAAATCCTCCAGCGCCTGCACCGCGCGCTGCGCCGGCAAGGGGTCGGCCGCGGGCAGCACGTGGATCAACGCGAACTCGTGCACCCGCACTCCGGCGGCGCCGAGTTCGCGCTCCAGGGCCGAGGCCTCCGTCCGGGTCCCGCCCTCGGCCTGCGGCTCGCGCGCACGCGTGAGCACGAACTGCAAGGCATGCGTGCCAGGGGCCTGGCCTGCGGGGCTGGCGTGCATGGCGTAGGCGCCGGCGCCCGCTCAGGCCGCCTGCAGGCGCTCCAGCAAGGGCTGCGCGCCCTGCTCCATCAGCTGGCGCGCCGCGGCGCGCCCCAGCTCCTCGGCCTGCGAGGCATCCGAGACCGCGGCCCGCACTTCCACGCGCAGCACCTGCGAGGCGTCGGGCATGCCCAGCACGGCGCGCAGGCACAGCTCGCCCCCGCCCAGGCCCCAGCGCGCATGCGCCCCGAGGGGCGTGCTGCAACTGCCGCCCAGCGCGCGCGCCAGCGCCCTCTCCGCCTGCGCGGCCAGCGCCGTGGGCGAATGCTGCAGGGCCTGCAGGCGCCCGGCCAGCGCCGGCTCGCCGCTGCGGATCTCCAGGCCCAGCGCGGCCTGCCCCGGCGCCGGCAGCATCTGCTCGGTCTCGATGTAGCCGCGGATGCGTTCCCCCAGCCCCAGGCGCAGCAGGCCGGCGGCCGCCAGCACGATGCCGTCGTACTGCCCCTCGTCGAGCTTGCGCAGCCGGGTGTCGAGGTTGCCGCGCAGCGCGCGCACCTGCAGGTCCGGACGCAAGGCGCGGATCTGCATTTCACGCCGCAGGCTGGAGGTGCCCACCACGGCGCCGCGAGGCAGCTCCAGGAAGGAGGCGGCGCGGGTCGACACCCAGGCGTCGCGCGCATCCTCGCGCTCGAGGATGGCGCACAACTCGAAGCCCTCGGGCAGCTGCATGGGCACGTCCTTGAGCGAGTGCACCGCCAGGTCGGCCCGACGCTCCTGCATGGCCATCTCGAGCTCCTTGACGAACAGGCCCTTGCCGCCGACCTTGGACAGCGCGCGGTCCAGGATCTGGTCGCCGCGCGTGGTCATGGGCAGGATGCGCACGTCCAGGCCGGGGTCGAGCGCGCTCAGGCGCGCGCGCACATGCTCGGCCTGCCACAAGGCCAGGCGGCTCTCGCGCGACGCGATGACCAGGCCCGCACCGCGGGCTTCGGAGGAGGATGTGAAGGCTTCGGACATGCGCGGGATCCTAGCAGCGCGGCCCCCGTGCCCACGCCAGAAGGTTCCGCCAGGCGGTCTCGCTGCTAGCATCCGGGGGTCCGACCGGCGCCGCCGGTGCGGGCACTCCCCCCTTCGTCCACCCGCGCCCGCCAACGCGGACGCCGCCCTGCCCGCCCGACATCCATGCCCGCCAAGCCGCCCGTGCCCGACGATACCGCCCTGTTCGACGACATCCGCCTGCTCGGCCGCATGCTGGGCGAGGTGATCCGGGAACAGGAGGGGCAGGCGATGTTCGACACCGTCGAACAGGTGCGCCAGCTGGCCGTGCGTTTTCACCGGGAGGGCGACGCGCGCCAGCGTCGCATGCTGGGCCGCCTGCTCGAAGGCCTGTCGCGCGACCAGGCGGTCAGCGTGATCCGCGCCTTCAGCTATTTCTCCATCCTCGCCAACCTCGCCGAGGACCGCCACGTGCTGCGCCGACGCCAGGCCCACGAGCTGGCCAGCGACCGGCCGCAGCCCGGCAGCGTGCGCGCCGCGCTGGACAAGCTGCGCCGGGCCGAGGTGTCGCCCGAGCAGCTCGAGGAGTTCTTCGCCCGCTCGCTGATCGCGCCGGTGCTCACCGCCCACCCCACCGAGGTCCAGCGCAAGAGCCTGCTGGATGCCGAGCGAGAAATCGCGCGCCTGCTCGCGCAGCGCGACGCCCCCATGGCGCCGCGGCGCCGGCGCCAGCTCGACGCCGAGCTGCAGGCGCGCATCACCCAGATCTGGCAGACCCGCCTGCTGCGCTACACCAAGCTGCGCGTGTCCGACGAGATCAAGAACGCGCTGTCCTACTACAACAGCACCTTCTTCCAGGAAGTGCCGCGCCTGTACCTGGACCTGGAGCAGGATCTGGACGAACTGTTCCCGCGCCCGGACGGCAAGCCCTGGCGCCTGCCCTCCTTCTTCCGCATGGGCCACTGGATCGGCGGCGACCGCGACGGCAACCCCTTCGTCACCGCCGAGACCCTGCAGTACGCGCTGCGCCTGCAGGCCCGCACCGCGCTGACCCACTACCTGGACCAGGTGCATGCGCTGGGTTCGGAGCTGTCGGTCTCGCTGATGCTGGCCAGCGCCAGCCCGCAGCTGCTGGCACTGGCCGAAGCCTCGCCCGACACCAGCGAGCACCGCCGCGACGAACCCTATCGCCGCGCGCTGATCGGCGTGTACGCCCGCCTGGCCGCCACCCTGCGCAAGCTGGGGGGCACGCAGGCCCTGCGCCACGAGGTCGGCCTCGCCGAGCCCTACCCCGACGCCGAGGCGCTGGCCAACGACCTGCGCATCGTGCGCGACTCGCTGCAGGCCCACCACGCCCAGGCGCTGGCCGGCATGCGCCTGGCGCCGCTGCTGCGCGCCGTGGAGGTGTTCGGATTCCACCTCGCCACGCTGGACCTGCGCCAGAGCTCGGACAAGCACGAGGCCGTGCTGGCCGAGCTGCTGCAGCGCGCGCAGCTGTGCCACGACTATTCCGGGCTCGACGAGGCCGCGCGCATCGAACTGCTGCTGCGCATGCTGCGCGACCCGCGCCCGCTGCGCGTGCCCGACGCCCAGTACTCCGAGCTCACCGTCTCCGAACTCGCCGTGTTCGAGGCCGCGCGCGCCGCGCGGCGCAGCCTGGGCGAGCAGGCGGTGCGCCAGGCCATCATCTCCCACACCGAAAGCGTCAGCGACCTGCTGGAGGTGCTGTTGCTGCAAAAGGAATGCGGCCTGCTGCACGGAACCCTGGGCGCCGAGGGCGCGCATGTCGAGCTGATCGTCGTGCCGCTGTTCGAGACCATCGCCGACCTGCGCAACGCGCCGCAGATCATGCAGGGACTGTACGAGCTGCCCGGCATCGCCGAGCTGGTATCGGCCTCGGGCTCGCTGCAGGAGATCATGCTCGGCTACTCCGACAGCAACAAGGACGGCGGCTACCTGACCTCGAACTGGGAGCTGCACAAGACCTCGGTGGCACTGGCCGAGCTCTTCGGCCAGCTCGGCCAGCGCCACGGCATCCGCATGCGCCTGTTCCACGGCCGCGGCGGCAGCGTCGGGCGCGGAGGCGGCCCCAGCTACGAGGCCATCCTGGCCCAGCCTGCCGGCACCGTGGGCGGCAGCATCCGCCTGACCGAGCAGGGCGAGGTGATCTCCAGCAAGTACGCCAACGCCGAGATCGGGCGCCGCAACCTGGAAACCCTGGTGGCCGCCACGCTCGAGGCCACGCTGCTGAGCGCGCGCCAGCCGGCCCCCGGCAGCGGCCGGCGCGGCACCCGGGTGGCCGCGCCGCAGAGCTTCCGCGAGGCCGCGGCGCAGCTCTCGCAATCGGCCATGCATGCCTACCGCGAGCTGGTCTACAGCGATCCCTCCTTCGCCCAGTACTTCTACGCCGCCACGCCCATCCGCGAGATCGCCGGGCTGAACATCGGCAGCCGTCCGGCCTCGCGCAAGCCCAGCACCGAGCTCGGCGACCTGCGCGCCATTCCCTGGAGCTTCTCCTGGGGCCAGTGCCGCGTCGCCCTGCCGGGCTGGTACGGCTTCGGATCGGCCGTGCGGACCTTCGTCGAGCAACGTGGCGACGAAGGTGCCGAGCTGCTCGCGCGCATGCACCGGCAGTGGCCGTTTTTCCAGGCCCTGCTGTCCAACCTGGACATGGTGCTGTCCAAGACCGACCTGGCCGTGGCCTCGAACTACGCCCAGCTCGTGGGGGATGCCGCGCTGCGCCGCCGCGTGTACCGTGCCATCGAGCAGGAATGGCAGCGCAGCGTGCAGGCGCTGCGCGACATCACCGGCTGGTCGCAGTTCCTGCAGACCAACCCTACGCTGGCCCGCTCGATCCGCGCGCGCTTCCCGTACATCGACCCGCTCAACCACCTGCAGGTCGAGCTGCTGCGCCGCTTCCGCGAGGGCCAGACCGACGAGCGCACGATCCGCGGCATCCACCTGAGCATCAACGGCATCGCGGCGGGTTTGCGCAACACCGGCTGAGCAGGCAGGGCCCGTGTGGAATAATGGCGGGCTTCGGCCGGGATGGCGGAATCGGTAGACGCAGCGGACTCAAAATCCGCCGCCAGCGATGGTGTGGGGGTTCGAGTCCCCCTCCCGGCACCAGATGGAAATCAGGCCCTTGGCGCTCTCGGAGCCCAAGGGCTTTTTTCCTGCTCCGCGGATCGTGGCCTGATTCCCGGATCACGCCCTCCTAACCCGCCGTGCAGTACCCCCGCGGGACAATGCGAACTCTTGCCAAAGCCTGGGGGGCTGGACATGGCCAAGTTCTGCTGGTTGCTCGCAGTCACCGCACTCATGCTGACGGGCTGCACCACCGCCGCACAACGCGAGCAGGCACGCGTGGCGCGTGCGCAGTCGGATTGCAGGGGTTTCGGATTCACGCCGGGCACGCCGGCGTTCTCCCGATGCGTGATGAAATCCGTGCTGGCGGCCAGGCACCGCAACGCCCTGCAATACGAGGGCATCTACTCCCAGCCGATCATCATCAAGTCGCACTGAGAACCGGCGCCGCGAGCGCCGTGCGCAGGGCCCGTCCGCCCAGGGCCAGGGACAGCAGCGCGGCGACGGCACGCGCCCAGCGCGTGGGCAGGCGACCCGCGAAGCGGTGGCCGAACACGACGGCCGGCGCCTTGGACGTCAGCATGCCCAGGGTCGTGCCCGCGACCACTGGCAGCCATTCGCTGTAGCACCCCGCCCGAAGGACAGCGCCACGGCCCAGCCTTGGGCAGGGCTTGCTCCTGCTGCGTGATCAGCCCGCGCTCCCGCGCATGTGCTGCGGCAGGAAGCAGAATCCTCTGCTGAAGGTGTCCCGCTTGCCCATGTCGCCCTCGCCTTCGCGGTTGTGGGGAGCGCCGGCAGGCCCTCATGGCGAATTTGTCGCCTTTCGGGAACAACACGACAGACGGCCGCCACCAGCGATGCCGTGGGGCTTCGAGCCCCTCCCGGCGCACAGGGATTGACTGGGAATAAATCCCAAATAAACTATCCCTCGAACAAGGGGGGATGCAGCTTCTCGTCAAGCCCATCCAGGAGTCCAAGATGAACATCTCATCCAGAATGCCCCTGCGTCCGCGGGTGCTGAGCCCGCTTGCCGCGGCCCTGACCTTGAGCCTCAGCGCCTGCGGCGGCGGTGGAGGTGGCGGCACCCCGGTGGGTACCGCGAGCTTCCAGCTCACCGACGCCCCGGTATGCGCCAACTTCCAGAGCGTGGTCGTCACCGTCGACGCCATCCAGCTGATCGGCGCCACCGCAACCCATTCGCTCACCCTGCCGCAACCCCTGCAGGTCACCCTGACGGACCTGGTCAACGGCTCGACCCTGTCGCTGGGCAAGGTCTCCGTGCCGGCCGGCACCTACCAGCAGCTTCGCCTGATCCTGGCCCCCAACCAGGGCAATGGGGCGACGCCGGCGAACTACGTGCTGCTCGACGGTTCGACCACCCCGACGCCGCTGAGCACGCCGAGTGCGCAGCAAAGCGGCTACAAGATCAACGGCCAGTTCACGGTGACGGCCAACGGCCAGGTGAACCTGACCGTGGACTTCAACGCCTGCCGCTCGGTCGTGGTCGCCGGCAACAGCGGCCAGTACATCCTGAAGCCCGTGCTCAACCTGACCGACGATGACCAATCCGGGTCGATCTCCGGCTACCTGCCGGCCGCGGACGCCGGTGCCATGGTCATGGCCGAGGACAACGCCGGGCACATCCTGAAGACCACCCTGGCCACGGCGCCGTCGACCACGTCGACCTATGCCAGCTTCACCCTGGCACCGCTGCCGGCCAGCACGACCGGCTACAACGTGGTGATGGCACCGCCAGCGCCGTCGACCGCCGTGACCCCGCAGCCGAATTTCGCACCCGAGGTCGTGCTGGGCGTGCCGGTCTCCGCGGGACAGGACACCGCGCTGGGCACCTCGGCTTCGCCGCTGGCGGTTGCCGGCAACTCCGACGCCTTCTACAACGGCACCATCACCCTGCCCTCGCCAGCCGACACCCTGGTCGTGGCGCAGGAGGCGCTGAACTCCACGACCACCATCAGCATCGCGCAGGCCAATGGCGTGGAAACGAGCAGTTCCACGACGCAGACCTACGCCATGGAACTGCCCACGGCCGCTCCGACGGTGGCGAACTACTCGACCAGCGCTCTGAGCTTCACCCAGAGCACGACCGCACCGACCCTGAGCATCACCGCCTACGACTCCGAGGGAGCCAGCGGCAGCACGACCACGATGACGAACGCTGCGTTGACCCTTTCGGGCACCGGCGACGACACCTTCGACGCCGATCATTGAGCGTGGGTGGCGGGCCAGCGCCGCGGGCCCGCCACGACTCCTGAGCGGAGTACCATGGACATGCACGCGTTGAACCCATGCCACGAACCCCCGCCCACTTCGCCCTCCCTGCCTTGCGCGGCATCGCCCATCCTGGCGGCTGCCCTGGCGCGCGCGCGGGGGTGGCAGGCCGCGCTCCACGAATACCTCGCGCTGGATCCGAAGTTCCAGCGCGACGGTAGCTCAATCGGTCAGAGCGGCCTCTTTATAAGGGGCGGGTTATGGGTTCGAGCCCCATCCGTCGCACCAGTTCCGCGGATGATGCTCAGCTTCGCAGCGCCGTGCGCAAGGCCAGGCCACCCAGGACCAGGAACAGCAGAGCGGCGATGCCATGCACCCAGCGGGTAGGCAGGCGATCGGCGAAGCGGTGGCCGAACAGGACGGCCGGCACATTGGCGCTGAGCATGCCCAGGGTGGTGCCCGCCACCACCGGCAGCCACTCGCTGTAGCGCGCCGCCAGCGCGACGGTGGCCACCTGGGTCTTGTCGCCCATCTCCGCCAGGAAGAACGACACCGCGCTGGCCAGGAACACTCCCCGCGCGCTGCGCCGCGGCAGATCGTCATCGTCGACCTTGTCGGGCACCAGGATCCACAGCCCCATGAGCACGAAGGACAGCACGACGGCCCAGTCGAGCAGGCGCGGGCTGATCATGTGCGCCAGCAGGTCGCCCGCGGCGGCGGCCAGCCCGTGGTTGGCCACGGTGGCGACCAGGATGCCGGCGATGATGGGCAGCGGAGCCCGGTAGCGCGCGGCCAGCAGCAGGGACAGCAACTGGGTCTTGTCGCCGATCTCGGCGAGCGCGACCAGGGCCGCGGAGACGAGGAAGGGATGCATGGTCGGGGGATGGTTCGGGAACGATGGGCAGGCAGGGCCGTGCGCCGCCCTCAGGGCTGCCCCGGGCCGGGCCCGGGACGACGCGCGCTCCCCGGCATCCATCGGTGCACATGCACGCCGCAGACGCCGCCGAGGAACGCACCGGCGACGATGTCGCCGAGAAAGTGATAGTCCATTCCCAGCAGGCCGACGATGACCAGCACACAAGGCAGGACGGACAGCCAGCGCCAGCCTGCGGGCAGCGACTGCCAGAGCACGGACATGGCGGCGAAGGTCACCGTGGTGTGGCCCGAGGGAAAGGAATGAAAACCCGGACTGGCCTGGAACCAGAAGAACCCGTAGACATGGTCCTGGATCAGCGAGGGATTGTGGTGGATCCAGGTTTCCGGCCAGGCGCGGCCGAACACGAACTTGAGGAAGTCCTTCACGAACACCGCCAGCGCCACGCTCGCGCTGCCTTGGAACAGCAGGCGCTCGATGCTGCCGATCGGGCGCCGAAGCGCGAGCCGCGGCGGCGTGAGCAGCAGCACGACGGCGCTGACGGCGACGATGACGTCGGGGAGATGGGTGAGTTGCAGCAGGCCCGGCACGCGCGGCAAGCCGTGGTCGTGGACGAACCAGGCCAGGGGGCGGTCGAGCCACTCGTAGCAGATCCACACGAGCAGCGTCGTCAGGCCCAGAGCCGGCAGCCAGCACCGGGTCAGCGGCGATACGGGGAGATCTCCCCCGCAATGCCTGGAAATGGGGTCGACACGGCCTGGGCGCATGCGGCGCAGCATAGCAAGGCAGCGGCCGCGCGGACTTTTCCGGAAAGCGCCTCGCGCAAGCTTGTGCGCGATCGCGGGAAGCGGCTACTCTTGCAAAGCCTGCTCGCAAATCCGGCACAGCGTCCCAAAATCGATCATAAACGCCAAGAATCATGATGTTTGCCGGGTTTTTTAGGCAGAACCGCGCTGCACTGTTGTTATTTCTCGGTGCGATCGCCACCAACCTTCTCGCCATCGCGGCGGCGGCATGGTTCCTGGTCGAGAGTCGGGCCAACTATGAAGCCGCGGCCGCGGCATCCACCCAGACCATCGCCCGCATCCTGCAGCGCAGCATCGCCAGCGACGTCGACCGCATCGACCTCACGCTGGGGGTGGTCGTGGATGCCCTGGAGCACCAGCGTGCCGGGGGCGTTTCCCCGGATTTCGGAGCCCTGGGCCCCTTCATCGCGCGCGAGCACGCCCACCTGATGCCGGGAAGCTCGATCACGGTCACCGCCGCCTCGGGGCGCGTCCTGTTCGCCCTTCCCCCGGCGCGGCCGCCACGGGGCAGCGGGCTGGCGCCCGAGGTTCTGCACCACCTGGCCGCTGCTGCGAACACGGGACTGTGGGTGGGCAACCCGACACCGGGCACCCCCGCGCAGGGCCCGGTGATCGAGTTCGCCCGGCGCTACGAGGACTCCGGCGGGGGCTTCGCGGGCGTCGTGGCCGTGGCGGTTCCGGTGCGGTATTTCCACAAGCTGCTGGAGCAGGCTTCGGTCGGGCCGCAAGGCATCGTGCTGCTGCGCGACGCGAACAACGCGGTCATCACCCGCTATCCGGCATCGTCCAACCCGGAGGAACAGATGGGGGCGCGACGGTTTTCGCCCCAGTTGCACCAGGCCATGGCCTCCGGACGGCCCAGCGTGACCTTTTCCGCGGGCAGGACCGGGGATGGCATCGCCCGCATCGACACCTACCGGCGCCTTTCCGCAGTTCCCTTCAGCCTGGTGGTGGGGCGGGCTCAATCGGACATCCTGGCCCCCTGGCGGCGCCAGCTGATCTGGGTGCTGGGCTTCCTCGGCGCCTTCCTCGTCGTCACCCTGCTGGGCGCGCGCCGCCTGTGGCGCGAGATGAAGGCCTCGGGCCTGGCGGGCAGCCAGGCGCAAAGCCTGCTGCGCAACGCCAGCGACGGCCTGCACGTGCTCGACGCCGGCGGCCATCTGATGTTCGTCAGCGACGAGTTCTGCTCCATGCTCGGCTACACCCGGCAGGAACTGCTGGGCAGGCACGCATCCTTCTGGGATGCCGATCTGTCGCCGCCGGAACTCGATGCCAAGGTGGCCGCCCAGTTCGAGTCCGCCACGCGCACCCAGTTCGAGACCCACCACCGGCGCAAGGACGGAACCACCTTCCCCGTGGAGGTCTCGGGCAAGCCCCTGGACATCCTGGGCAGCCGCCTGTTGTTCAACTCCTCCCGGGACATCACGGAGCGACGCACGGCCCAGCAGCGCATCGCCCAGGCCATCGAGGCCCTGCGCGAATCCCAGGAGATCGCGGCCATGGGCAGCTACGTGCTCGACCTGCAGCGCGGAACCTGGGAAGGCTCCGACATGCTCGACCGCCTGCTGGGCATCGACTCCCGCCACGACCACACCATCCAGGGCTGGACCGCGCTCGTGGCCCCCGAGGATCGTGACGTGATGGCCGACTACCTGGCCCACCACGTGCTCGAACAGGGCCATCCCTTCGACCGCGAGTACCGCATCATCCGTCCTGCCGATGGCGCGCTGCGCTGGGTCCACGGGCTCGGGCGCCTGAGCCGCGACGCCTCGGGCCGGCCCGTGCTGATGCTCGGCACCCTCCAGGACATCACGGCGCGGCGCGAAGCCGAATCCAAGGCGGAACACCTGGCTCGCTTCGATGCGCTGACCGATCTGCCCAACCGCACGCTGCTCTACGATCGCCTCGCACATGCCATGGCGGCGAGCGAGCGCGACCAGGAATATTGCGCCCTGCTGTTCGTCGACCTCGACCATTTCAAGAAGGTCAACGACACCATCGGCCACCAGGCCGGCGACCAGTTGCTGGTGGAGGCGGCGCGGCGCATGCGCCAGGCCGTGCGCGCCAGCGACACCGTGGCGCGATTCGGAGGCGATGAATTCGTGCTCGTGCTCGAGGGCCTGGGCCAGGACCCCCAGCAAGCCGGCACGCGCGCCCACAGGGTGGCCGACAAGGTGCTCACCAGCATCAGCGGGCATTACGAACTCAGCGGCCAGACCTTCTACTGCACGGTGAGCATCGGCGCCACGCTGTTCCGGGGCACCACGGACAGCGTGGAGACCGTGCTTCGGCATGCCGATCTCGCCATGTACCGCACCAAGCAGGGCGGGCGCAACGCGGTCAGCTTCTTCGAGGACAGCATGCAGGTGGAGCTCGCGCAGCGCACCGCGCTGGAGTCCGAACTGCGCGCGGCCCTGAGGAACCAGGAATTCGTCCTCTACTTCCAGCCCCAGTTCGACCGTGCCTCCTGCCTGACCGGTGCCGAGGCCCTGCTGCGCTGGAACCACCCTTCGCGCGGCCTGCTGCTTCCGGGCCAGTTCATCGCCCTGGCCGAGGAGACCGGAATCATCGTCCCGCTCGGACAGTGGGTGCTGGATGCGGCCTGCGCACAACTCGCCGCCTGGGCCCAGGACGCCGCCACCCGGGATCTGGTGCTGGCCATCAACGCCAGCGCGCGCCAGTTCGCGCAGGCCGATTTCGTGGACCGCGTGCTGGCCTCGCTGCGCGAGGCCGGGGCCCCGCCCTCGCGCCTGAAAATCGAGCTCACCGAAAGTACGGTGCTGGACAACCTGCGCGATGGTTTCGACAAGATGCAGGCGCTGAAGGCCTCGGGAATCTCCTTCTCGCTGGACGATTTCGGCACCGGGAGTTCCTCCCTGACCTATCTCACCCGCCTGCCCCTGGACCAGCTCAAGATCGACAAATCCTTCGTCGACGACCTTCCCGCGGATCTGCAGGATGCCATGGTGGCCCAGACCATCATCGCCATGGGCAAGGGCCTGGGGCTGAACGTGCTGGCCGAGGGCGTGGAGACGCGGGAACAATGGGCCTTCCTGATGCAGCACGGCTGCGACGCCTTCCAGGGCTATCTCTTCGGCAAGCCGATGCCCGCGGAGGATTTCGAGGCCCTGCAGCGCGGGCTCCCTGACAAGCGCGACGCGACCGCGCCGCATCCCTGAGGGCTCAGGCCGGCGCCCCGCGGGCGGTCTGGGCGTAGGCCTCGCACAGCCCCTGGGCCAGCAGGCCGGCCGGGCTGGCGGGATCCAGGGCGGCGCGATGCACCAGGCCGATGTCGCGATGGAAGGTGTGTCGCCCGAGATCGACCGCGCGCACCCCCGCCGGCCAGCGCCGGTGGCTGGCGGTCTGCGGAACCAGCGCCACGCCCACGCCCTGGGCCACCAGGCGCACGATGGCATCGAGCTCGTCGAGTTCGCACACCTCGTGCACCCGCAGGTGCGCGGCGCGCAGGAAACGATCGACCTGGCGGCCGCCGAAGGAGGCGCGGTCGTAGCGCACGAAGGGCTGCCCACCGAGCAGTTCGGCCCAATCCTCCCCTTCGGCATCGCGCGGCACCAGCAGGCGGAAGGGCTCGTGGGCCAGCGTGGTCCAGCGCAGATCGCCCTGCAGCGGGAAAGGCGGCCGGATGACGGCCGCCATGTCGATCTCCCCGGCATCGACCCGATCGAGCAATTCCATCGACAGGCCGGGGAGCACCCGGCTGCGGCAGCGCGGCATGCGGCGGTGGAAGGCCGCGAGCACCTGCGGCAGCACCGAGCGCTGCACCGAGGCGATGGCGCCGAGTTCCACCGTCACCGCGGCCTGCGCTCCGGCCGCGCCCGAGCCCAGGCCGCCGAGCAGTTGCAGCAGTTCCTGCGCCCGCTCCAGCACCTCGCGCCCGCGGGCATTGAGCCGGGCCGAACGTCCCGTGCGGTCGAACAGGGTGAAGCCCAGCGCGGCCTCCAGGCGCTGCATCTGCGCGCTCACCGCCGCCTGGGTGAGCCCGATCCTCTCGCCGGCGGCGGTGAAGGTGCCTTCGCGCGCGACGGCGACGAAGGTTTTCAGCTCACGAAGCATGCACAAAGGGAATTGATGGTTCCCGCAAATACTATTTGATTTGCATACGCGGTCGCCGAGCCTAGGATGGGCGCGTTCCCGATGCACACAGGAGCTGCGCGCTTGAACTCCGGCATGAACCCCGGCATGGACCCCGGCGCGGGCCAGGAGCAGGCCGACGCCCCGATCATGCGCTCCGTCGGCGATACCTGCCTGGTGGTCGACTTCGGCCAGGGGGTGGACCTGGAACTCAATCGGCGTGTCGTGGCCTTCGCCCAGCGCGTGCGCGACGCCGCGCTGCCCGGCGTCGACGACATCGTCCCCTCGTTCACCACCGTGGGGCTGCACTATCGTCCCGAGGCCGTGCGAACGCGGCCCGGGCTGACGCCGCTTGCGGCCGTCGAGGCGGCGGCGCGGGAACTGCTGCAGGCCGCGCGCGACGCGCCGGCCCGCTCGCCCCGCGTGGTCGAGATTCCCGTGTGCTACGGGGGCGAATGGGGCCCGGACCTCGACGAGCTCGCCGCGCGAGCCGGCATCGCGCCCGCCGAGCTCGTGCGCCGGCACGGCCATGGCCTGCGCAGCGTGTTCATGGTGGGCTTTGCTCCGGGGCATCCCTACCTGGGGCTCTGGGACGAGGCCTTCGACCTCCCGCGACGCGCCACGCCTCGCCCGCGAGTGCCCGCCGGCACGGTGGGCGTGGCCAATCGCCAGTGCGTGATCTACCCCTTCGAGCTGCCCAGCGGCTGGAATCTCATCGGGCGCACGCCGCTGGCCCTGTTCGATCCGCGGGCCCGGGTTCCCTGCCTGCTGGCGCCCGGCGACCACGTGCGCTTCATCCCCGTGGACCGCGAGGCCTTCGAGCGCCTGCGGGAACGCGCAGATGCCTGAGGCACCCTGTCGCATCGAGGTGCTCAGGCCGGGGGCGTTCAGCACCTTGCAGGACCTCGGGCGCAGGGGCTTCCAGCACCTCGGAGTGTCGGTGTCGGGCGCCATGGACCAGGCCGCCCATCGCCTGGCCAATGCCGCGGTGGGAAATCCGCCCGACATGCCGACCCTGGAGATCACCCTGCTCGGCCCGGTGCTGCGCTTCAGCTCGCGCGCGGTGATCGCCTGCTGCGGCGCCGACCTCTCGCCCAGCGTCGATGGCAAGCCCCTCCCGCGGGATCGGGCGGCGAACGTGCCGGCCGGCGCCACCCTGCGCTTCGGCGAGCGGCGCACAGGCGTGCGCGCCTACCTGGCCGTGCGCGGCGGCTTCGTCGTGCCGCGCGTGCTGGGCAGCGTCAGCACCCATGTGCGCTCCGGGCTGGGCGGCCTGGGCGGCCGACCGCTGGCCGCGGGGGACCTGCTGGAACTGGCGGCACCGCAGGGGCCCGCACCGCGGCCGCGCGCGCGCGCGCAGCGGGCGCGGCAGGCCCTGCTGGAAGCCCTGGCCGACCCCGGCCCGATACGCATCCTGCTGGGCAGCGAATGGCCCCAGTTCACTCCCGCTTCGCAGTCCTGCTGGCTCGAGCAAGCCTGGCGCATCGGCGCGCAATCCGATCGCATGGGCTACCGGCTCCAGGGCCCCGCGCTGCAACGCCGCGTGCGCGCCGACATGCTGTCCGAGACCGTCACCTTCGGCACCGTGCAGGTTCCGCCCGACGGCTGCCCCATCGTGCTCATGGCCGACCGCCAGAGCACCGGCGGCTATCCGCGCATCGCCCAGGTGGCCAGCGTGGACCTGCCGCGCCTGGCCCAATGCGCCCCGGGCAGCTCGCTGCGCTTCACCCTGATCGACGTGGACTGCGCGCAGCGCCTGCTGCTGGAACGCGCGCGCCTGTACGCCGACCTGTTTCCCGAACCGTCGCCGCGGGCGACCTGAACCACCTCCACCATGAAGACCCTGGACCTGAACTGTGACATGGGCGAAGGCTTCGGCGTCTACGCCATGGGCGACGACGAGGCCTTGCTCGAGTTCGTCAACTCGGCCAACATCGCCTGCGGCTTCCACGCCGGCGACCCCGGCACGATGGCACGCACCGTGCGCGCGGCCGCCGCCCGCGGCGTGGCCATCGGCGCGCATCCCGGGCTCGCGGATCTGCAGGGTTTCGGACGTCGCGCGATGGCCATCACGCCCGCGGAGGCCTACGACCTCGTCGTCTACCAGGTCGGCGCGCTGCAGGGCGTGGCCGCCGCCGCGGGCGCGCGCGTGCGCCACGTCAAGACCCACGGCGCGCTGGACAACATGGCGGTGGTGGACGAGAAGCTGTCGGAGGCCATCTGCCGCGCCGTGCGCGACGTCGATGCCTCGCTGCTGTTCTACGCCATGTCGGGCAGCATCACCGCGCGGGTCGCGCGCAGCCTCGGCCTGCGGGTGGTCAGCGTGGTCTACGCCGATCGCAGCTACCAGGACGACGGCACCCTGACCCCGCGACGCCAGGAGGGGGCGATGATCACCGACCTGCAGCAGTCGGTGGCCCAGGTCCGGGACATGCTCGAACGCGGCTTCGTGCGGGCGCGATCGGGGCGCGAGGTGCCGATCGAGGCGCAGGCGCTGTCGCTGCACGGCGACCAGCCGGGAGCCCTCGCCTTCGCCAGCGGGCTGACGCAGGCGCTGCGCGCCGGCGGCGTCACGCTGGCCGCGGCCGCCGCCTGAATGCGCCAGCCGGCCCTCGCGCCTACTTGGCGAACAGCCGGCCGATGTCGGCGAAGGCCTTGACCTCGATGGCGTTGCCCGACGGATCCAGGAAGAACATCGTGGCCTGTTCGCCCGGCTCGCCCTTGAAACGGATGTAGGGCTCGATCACGAAACTCAGGCCCTGCTCGCGCAGGCGCCGGGCCAGGGCCTCCCAGTCGGCCATCGGCAGCACCACCCCGAAGTGACGCACCGGCACGCCATGGCCGTCCACGGCGTTGCGCTGCACGCCGCCCGTCTCGCCGGGCGCCAGGTGGGCGACGATCTGGTGGCCGTAGAAGTTGAAATCCACCCATTCCTCGGAGCTGCGGCCCTCGGGGCAGCCGAGCAGGCCGCCGTAGAACTGCCGCGCCAGCGCGAGATCGTGCACCGGAAAGGCGAGGTGGAAGGGAGACATCATGCCGGGGTTGGTGATCGGGGCTTGCATCGGATCGGGCTCGACAAGGGAGGGGAAGACACGCGCGCGGCGCGAGGGCCCCATGGTAGGCCTGGCGACAGCCATGACAAAAGCGATACTTCTTGGGGCTGACCATCAAGACGCTTGATGCTTGCGCCCGGCGCTGCCGCGTCCAGGCCTGCGTGCCTGCACGGCCCGGGGTTATGCTCGTGCGGCATCGCCGCTCCCTGGTTCCCCGGGGTCCGCCATGGCCCTCCACGGCTCTCCAGCCTCCACCCGATCCCATGCGCCCACGCATTCCGCCCCCGCGTCGCCTGCTGCTCGCCGCCCTGGCCTCCTGGGCCCTGGCGCTGGGCGGTTGCGCCGAACTGCGTTCCGCGCTGCGCGTGCAGGACAGCAGCCTGGCCTCGGTGCCCGCGGGCACCTACCGGCTCGACCCCGAGCACTGCAGCGTGGTGTTCTCGGTCGACCATCTGGGCTTTTCCCGGCCCATCATGCGTTTCGACCGCGTGCAGGCCACGCTGCGCTGGCCGGCCGGCGGCGCGACCCAGGCCAGCGTGGAGGCCCGCGTGCGCACCGACAGCGTGGACACCAACGTCCCCCTGCTGGACCGGGAACTGCGCTCGCCTGCCATGCTCGACGCCGCGCGCCACCCCTACCTGCGCCTGCGGGCCCAGGGCTGGCGCCCCACCTCGGCGCGACGCGGCGACGTGGCCGGGATGCTCATGCTCGGCCGCGAGCGCGTTCCCCTGGTGCTGCACGTCCGCTTCAACGGCTACGGGGTGGACCCGGTCACCGGCGCGGCCACGCTGGGCTTCTCGGCACGGGGCAGCTTCTCGCGCGACCAGCTGGGCCTGAAGGCCTGGCCGGGCCTGGTGGGCGACACCGTGCACCTGCGCATCGAAGCCGAGTTCCTCGCCACCCCGCCCGGCTCAGGAACGCGCTAGCAGGACGCTAGCCCCCGGTCAGGGCCTGGAACACGTGCACCACCGAGCCCTCGGCCACTTGGTCGCGCAGCGTGGCGCGGTCGATGACGATGCGCCCGTCGATGCTCAGCGCCACGTGCCGGCGCAGCGCGCCGCGTTCGTCCAGCACGTAGTCGGTGAAGCCCGGCGCCAGGCGGTCCACCGCGCGCAGCACCTCGGCCACCGAGCCCGGCTCCACCTCGACCCTGCCCGCCTGCAGCACGGGAAAGAACCTGTGCAGATGGCGGGTGATCTCGACGCTGGGCATCGCGCTCATCCGAAACGCACGGAATAGACCGGCGGGAAGTTGTTGCCCAGGCAGCGCCAGGAATCCCCCCGGTCCTCGGAAAGATAGACATTGCCCGTCGTCGTGCCGAAGCACAGGCAATCGCCCGCAGCGTCCAGGCCGTGGCGCAGCACGATGTCGTAGGCATGCTCCTGCGGCAGGCCCTTGCGCAGTTCCGTCCACGACTGCCCGGCGTCCTCGGTGCGCGCCACGAACAGGCCGGCCCCGATGGCCATGCGCTGCGAGTCGGCCCGCGCCGGAACCACCCAGGCGGTGCGCCCGTCGCGCGCGTCCGCGGCGATGGGAAAACCGAAATGCACTCCGGCTTCCGGGCGGCTCACCCGGGTCCAGTTCGAGGCTGCGTCCTCGCTGTGGAAAATGCCGCAGTGGTTCTGCTGCCAGACGCGATCCGGCTGCCCCGCGCATGCGGTCACGAAATGCGGGTCGTGCCCCCACTCGGCCCGCGGATCCGGCAGGTAGTCGTTGAGCATGCCCTGGTTGCGGCCGACCCAGCTCAGGCCGCCATCACGGGTTTCCAGCAGCCCGGCGGAGGATGCCGCGACCAGCAGGCGCCGGCCGTCGCGAGGGTCGACGAGGATGGAATGGATGCCCGGCTCGAAGACTCCGTAGTCGACGCTGGCGGGCGTGCCGAACCAGCGGTTCTCGTGGGTCGCATCGCCCGCGAACAGGTCGCCGCCGCGGCTGTCGTGGTTCCACAGCGCACGGTTCAGCTCCCAGCTGTCGCCGCCGTCGTCGCTGACGAACAGCCCCCCGGGAATGGTGCCCGCGTACAGGCGCCCCGGCTGGTCGGCGTTGCCGAAGGCCAGGCTCCAGATCTTGTACACCGTCGCGTCCCGGTACTCCGGCTGCGCCGCCGGCGCCGCGGGATCGAAATCCGGCGTCGGCAGGTACTTGACGATGTAGCGCGCCCCCTGCGGGTACTTGAGCGAGGACAGGTCCTGCCAGCTGGCCCCGCCGTCACGCGAGCGCGACAGCTTCGGCCCCCAGTGGCCGTGGTCCAGCGAGGCCCACAGGGTGCCGTCGCGCGGATCGCGCGCCGCGTAGCACACCGGAATCCCCGCATGCTCGATGGCACGCGGTCTCCAGCCCGCGGCTGCCCGATCGAGCAGCACCGTTCCCTTGCGGGTACCCAGCAGGATCATCGAGCTCATCGACCGCCCCTCCCCTCCAGCGCATCTACTGCAGGTGCAATGCGGCGAGCATACGCCCGGATTCGCGCAAGGCCTCCTGGACCGCGAACTCGAGGTTGTCCACGGTCCCGCGCAGGCGCAAGGGCAGCTTGCCGTCCAGCGCTTCGCGCAGCAGGGCCCGGGCGGCGCCGTCGCCGCCGCGGGCACGCTCGGCCGCCACGGCGATCCAGTCGGCCTCCTGCAGCAAGGCATTGAGCGCGTGGTAGCGCGGGTCGATGCTGTCCAGCGGAAGCGGACGCGTATGGTGCCAGCGCACGGCGTCGGCCAATGCGTCGGGAAGGCGCCACTTGCGCAGCGCGAGATAGCCCAGTTCCGAATGCGTGAACCCGCAGATCCGGATCTCGGCCTCGATCAATTCGTCGGGGGTGGCCCAGTCCGTCTCCTCCACGCCGCGCAGTTCCTCCGGTGCCTCCAGGTACAGCACGAAGCGCCCGATGTCGTGCAGCAGGCCGAACACGTAGGCCTCGTCGGGCTCGCCGCGGTGGTCCACCGCCAGCACCGACAGCTTGCGCATCAGCCAGGCCACGTCCACCGAATGCTTCCACAGGCTGGCTTCCCAGTCGCTGCGCGGCACGAAGACCTGCGCCGCCGAGTGCGCCAGGATCAGGTCCACCGCGCCGCGCGCCCCCACCCGCAGCATCGCTTCCTGGATGGTGGTGATCGGCCGCGCCGCGCCCAGCGCCGCCGAATTGGCGTACTGCAGCAGCCGCGTGGCGAAGGCCGGATCGGCATGCAGCGCCCGGGCCACCTGCTCGAAATAGTCGGAACGGTCCTGCCGCAGGCTCATCAGCTCGCGCACGACCTCCGGCAGCAGCGGAAGTTGCTCGAGGCGCTTCTCGAGTCGTTCGAGCGCAAGAGCCGGGGGGACGGGCATGAGGAATCCTCGCTGAGAATGATTCGGGGCGGCACTCCCGGCGAGCCGCGCACTCCAGGCCCCGGCACGCGGGCGATGGTCGCGCCCCGCCCGGGGATACCCCACCCTACTCCGCGAGGCCGCGCACTGGCAAGTGGCGGCCACCAAGACCCTGCAGGAAAAGCCCGTTCAGGCCAAAAAGTTCACGCCAGCCGCGCGGCATGCGCGGCGAGAAAATCGTTCTGGGCCACCGGCCGCGCGAACAGGTAGCCCTGGAACACATCGCAGCCCAGGCTGCTCAGATGCTCGTACTGCGCCTGTGTTTCCACGCCCTCGGCGACCACCTGCAGGCCCATGCCGTGGCCCATGGCGAGCACGGCCTGCACGATCAGCACCGAGGTGGGATCCTGCGGCAGCTCGAGCACGAAGGACTTGTCGATCTTGAGCTGATCCAGCGGAAGCTGGGCCAGATAGGCCAGCGAGGAATTGCCGGTACCGAAATCGTCCAGCGCCACGCTCACGCCGCAGGCGCGCAGCTCGCGCAACTTGCGAACGGTGTCCTGCAGGTTCTCCAGCGCCAGGCTCTCGGTGATCTCCAGTTGCAGGCGCCGCGGATCCGCCCCCGCCGCGTCCAGCGCCTGCAGCACCCTCTGCACGAAATCGGCATGCCGGAACTGGCGCGCGCTCACGTTCACCGCCAGGCTCAGCTCCCGCGTGGCCTCCTCGCGCGCCCAGGCGGCCAGGCGATCGCAGGCCTGCTCCAGCACCCACTGGCCCAGGGGCTCGATCAGCCCGGTCTGCTCGGCCAGCTGGATGAAACAGCCCGGCCCGAGCAGGCCCCGGCTCGGATGCCTCCAGCGCAGCAGGGCCTCGGCGCCGATGCGCCGCCCCCGCGCGTCGAACTGCCCCTGGTAGTACAGCAGGAACTCCCCCGCCGCCAGCGCGGCCCGCAGGTCGGCCTCCAGCGCGTTGCGTGCCTCCAGCTCCACCTGCATCGCCTGCTCGAAAAAACACAGCCCCCCCGGCCCCTGCGCCTTGGCGCGGTACATCGCCAGCTCGGCCTCGCGCATCAGCCCGTCCACCTGCTCCGAGTCGCCATCGAACAAGGTCAGGCCGATGCTGGCCCCGCAGGACAGGGTGCGCGCCTCCAGCTGGAAGGGCTGCTCCAGCGCGTGGCGCAGCTTGGCGGCGATGCCCGCGGCCAGCGTGGCCGCCTGCGCAGGCACGCGGCCCAGGCCCTCCACCAGCACCGCGAAGGTGTCGCCGCCGAAACGCGCCAGCGTGTCCTCGGCGCGCAGGGCCCGGCGCATGCGCTGGGCCGCCTGCACCAGCACGCGGTCGCCGAAGGCATGACCCAGCGAGTCGTTGACGTTCTTGAAGTCGTCCAGGTCGAGCAGCAGCAGCGCGCCGAACTCCCCGCTGCGGGAATCGGCCTGCAGCGCATGCTGCAGCCGGTCCTGCAGCAGGCTGCGATTGGGAAGCTCGGTCAGGGGGTCGTGGTAGCGCAGGTGCTCGATGCGCGCGCGGGCACTTTTCTCGCGGGTGATGTCCGAGATCGTTCCCACGTAATGCAGCACGGCACCCTGGGCATCGCGGATGGCCGTGACGTCCAGGCGCTCGTGGTACAGCGAGCCATCGCGGTGCCGGTTGAGCAGCTCGCCCTGCCAGTGCCCCTGCTCGCGCAACTGGCGCCACATCTCGGTGTAGAAGGCCGGGGGCTGCAGGCCCGAGCGCAGCATGCGCGGGTTGCGCCCGACGATGTCCCGCGGCTCGTAGCCGGTGATGCGGGTGAATGCGCGGTTCACCCGCTGCACCACACCCTGCCCGTCGGTCACCAGGATGCCCAGCTGGGACTCGAACAAGGCGGCGGCGATCTGCCACTCCAGGCCGAGCCCGACCGTGGCCCCCGGCAATCCGGGCTCGGGGAAGGCAGGGGGTTCGCGCGAGAGCATGGGTCGGGGAGCCGGCCCTGGCACGAGCCCGGGCCGTCGAGGGTCGATGCCCCATTGTGCACGGGAATCGTCGCGTCGCGGGCGAATTCGCGGCAATATCCCGATTCCTTGATCTGGGGCAAACGCGCAAGGACATTGCGCATCCTTGCGCCCCGTCGAATCAAGTCCTGAACTGTCGAATCAATTCGCGCAATTGCACGGCTTGATCGTTCATGCTCTCCGAGGTCGCCGCCAGCTGCTCGGACGAGGCGGCATTCTGCTGGGTCACGCTGCTGAGTTGCGCGACTGCGGTGCTGATCTGCTTCATGCCCGAGGCCTGCTCCTCGGCCGCCGCGCTGATCTCGCGCACCAGGTCCGAGGTGCGGGCGATGGCCGGCAGCAGGGCCTGCAGGCGCGAACCCGCGGTCTCCGCCTTGTCCACCGTGGAGGAGGCCAGCTGGCCGATTTCCTTGGCCGCGGCCTGGCTCTTCTCGGCCAGCTTGCGCACCTCGGCGGCCACCACGGCGAAGCCCTTGCCATGTTCGCCGGCGCGGGCGGCCTCGATGGCCGCGTTGAGGGCCAGCATATTGGTCTGGTAGGCGATGTCGTCGATGATGGAAATACGCTCGGCGATCGAACGCATGGCCTGCACGCTCTGCTCCACCGCCGTGCCGCCCTCGCCCGCCTGCCTGGCCGCGTCCTCGGCGATGGAATCGGTCTGGCGGGCGTTGTCCGAGCTCTGCTGGATGGACGAGGAGGCCTGCTCCACCGTGGCCGAGGTCTGCTCCACCGTGGCCGCCTGTTCCGAGGTGGCCTGGGACAGCCCCTGCGCGGTGGCCGAGACCTGGCGCGCCGAGCTCTCGATGCCCTCGGAAGCCCGCGCCACCGCGGCCATGGTCTGGGTGAACCGCGCCACCATCGACTGCGCCGAACGCAGGATGGCGCTGATCTCGTCGGCGCCGCTGGCATCGAAACGCACCGTCAGGTCCCCGCTCTCCAGCTTGCGGAAGGTTCCCAGGCCGCGCGCCACGTCACGCCCGATGCGGCGCACGATCCAGGTCGCCAGCCCCAGCAGCAGCAGCACCATGACCCCGGACACGACGATGCCCCCCAGGCTGTTGTGCCAGGCCTCGGCGTCGATATCGTCCACGTAGTCGCCGCTCACCAGCACCCAGTGCCAGGGCGCATAGGTGCCGACGTAGGCCACCTTGGGATAGTCCTGCTTCGAGACCCCGCCACCGGGCAGGGGCTTCGGGAAGCCATAGTCGACGTAGCCGGTCCCCCCGCGCGCGACCTCGCTGAGCGCGGTGAACAGGTTGAGCTTGCCGTTGGTCTTCACCGGCGCCTGCCCCTCGACCTGGTAGCCGGTGGCATTGTCGAACTTGGGCATGTCCATGACCTTGCCGTCCAGGGCCGGCAGCATGGGGTGCATCAGCATCGTCGGGTAGGGATAGCCGTCGTTGCTGATCGTGAAGTACCCGGTTTTGCCGTAGCGCATCTCCTTCACCGCGGCCATCGCCTGGGCCTGCGCCTGCGCCTCGGTCATCTTGCCCTGGCGCGCCTGCTCCGCGTAGTACTTCACCGCGCCCAGCGCGGTCTCGGTCGCGTTGCGCAGCATGAGCTTGCGCTGCGCCAGCAGGGCCGAGCGGCCGTGGTTCACGTTGACCAGGGTGATCACCACCATGGAGGCGATGAACAAGGCGGCCAGCAGCACGAAGCTGCGGCGGATATCGAGCACCAGCCAGGGGCGTCGTGGGGTCATGGCAATCCCGGGAACAGGGGGGGCAATATCGCGGAATAGTAACCTTCCTCAAACATCCCCCCACCGTCCCGTTCCCTTCGGGCCTGCCCCCCTTCTGCCATCCGCCCCTTCTGCCATCCTTCCCTTCAGGCGGTGCCGTAGCCCCCGCCCCCCGGCGTGAGGATCTCGAACACGTCCCCGGGCTGCATCTGCACGCTGGCGGTGGGCCCCAGCAGCACTTCGCTGCCGTCGGCGCGCAGCACGCGGTTCAGGCCCGTGGCCCCGGGCGCGCCGCCGCGCAGGCCGAAGGCCGGCTTCAGGCGCCCGTTGGACAGGATGCTCGCCGTCATCGGCGCCAGGAAGCGGATGCGCCGCGCCCCGCCCTCGCCGCCGTGCCAGCGCCCCGCGCCACCGGAACCGCTGCGCAGCGCGAAGCCCTCCACGCGCACCGGGAAGCGGAATTCCAGCACCTCCGGATCCGTCAGGCGCGAGTTGGTCATGTGGGTCTGCACCACCGAGGTGCCGTCGAAACCGCCCGCCAGCTTTCCGTCGGCGTCGAACACGCCGCCGGCGCCGGAGCCGCCGGCGATGGTCTCGTAGTACTGGCGCTGCTCGTCGCCGAAGGTGAAGTTGTTCATCGTGCACTGCCCCGCCGCCTGCACGCCCAGCGCGCCCAGCAGGGCGTTGGTCACGCACTGCGAGGTTTCCACGTTGCCCGCCACCACCGCCGCCGGGTGGCGCGGTGCCAGCATCGAGCCTTCCGGCACGATCACCTGCAGGGGCTTGAGGCAGCCCGCGTTGAGCGGGATGTCGTCGTCCACCAGGCAGCGGAACACGTAGAGCACGGCCGCCGTGGTCACGGCGCGCGGAGCGTTGAAGTTGTTGTCCAGCTGCGCCGAGGTGCCGCTGAAGTCGATCACCGCGCTGCGCGCATCGACGTCCACGCGCACCGCCACCTGGATGCGCCCGCCGTTGTCCAGCTCCAGGGTGTAGCTGCCGTCGCGCAGCGCGCCGATCACCCGGCGCACGGCCTGCTCGGCGTTGTCCTGCACATGGCGCATGTAGGCGCGCACCACCTCCAGGCCGTAGGACTCCACCAGATGCAGCAGCTCGGTGGCGCCCTTGGCATTGGCCGCGATCTGCGCCTTCAGGTCGGCCAGGTTCTCCTGCGGGTTGCGCGCCGGCAGCGGCCCCGAGCGCAGCAGCTCCAGCACGCGCTGCTCCTGCAGCACCCCCTGCTCGACCAGCTTGACGTTGTCGAACACCACGCCCTCGTCGGCGATGGTGCGCGAGTCCGGGGGCATCGAGCCCGGCGTGAGCCCGCCGATGTCGGCGTGGTGCCCGCGCGATCCCACGTAGAACAGCACCTCCCGTCCCGCCGCGTCGAACACCGGGGTCACCACCGTCACGTCGGGAAGGTGCGTGCCGCCGTGGTAGGGGTCGTTGAGCACGAACACGTCTCCCGGGCGCACGCTGTCGGCGTTGCGCTCGATCACGGTGCGGATGCTCTCGCCCATGGAGCCCAGATGCACCGGCACATGCGGCGCGTTGGCGATCAGGTTGCCCTGGCCGTCGAACAGCGCGCAGGAGAAGTCCAGGCGCTCCTTGATGTTCACCGACACCGCCGTGTTCTGCAACTGCGCGCCCATCTGCTCGGCGATGTTCATGAACAGGTTGTTGAACACCTCCAGCAGCACGGGATCCGCCTCGGTATCCGCGTCGCGCGCGTCGCGCCTCGGCACCATGCGCACCAGCTCGACATGGTCCAGCGCCGTCACCTCGGCGCGCCATTCCGGCGCCACCGTGATGGTGGTGTTGGCGTCCACGATCACCGCCGGCCCCTGCACATGGTGGCCGGGCTTGCAGTCGCGGCGCCGCACCAGCACCGCCGGGTGCCAGGCGCCCTGGTGGAACAGGCGCATGCTCTGCGCCACCGGCGCGGCGCCGCGGGGCTGCGCGTCCTGGGGCTGCTCGTGCATCTCGCTGCCCCCGGCGATGGCCTCCACCGAGGCCGACTCCACGATCAGCACGCGACCCTGCAGCAGGTGGGCGAAACGCTGCAGATAAGCCTGCTCGAAGCGCTCGCGCATCTGGCGCGGCTCGCCCGGCTCCACGCCCAGCGCGGTGTCGGTGCCCTGATAGCGCAGCAGCACGCGCTCGACGCTGCGCACGCCCGCCGCCGGCAGGCCCTGCGCCACCAGCGCATCGCGGGCCTCGTCGCGCAGTTCGCCCAGCACCTGCAGCATGCGCGCGTGGCCGCCGGCGTCCAGCTCCTGCTCCACGCTGCGCTCGCGCATCGCGCTCTGGTCGGCCAGTCCCATGCCGTAGGCCGACAGCACCCCGGCCAGAGGATGTATGTACACCCGGCTCATGCCCAGCGCGTCGGCCACGCGGCAGGCCACCTGGGCTCCAGCGCCGCCGAAGCACTGCATGGTGTAGCGGGTGACGTCGTAGCCCCGCGCCACCGAGATCTTCTTGATCGCCCCGGCCATGGCCTGCACCGCGATGTCCACGTAGCCCTCGGCCACGCCCACCGGGGTCTGCACCCGCCCGGTCTGCGCCTCGATGCGCGCGGCCAGTTGCGAGAAGCGCTCGCGCACCACCTGCTCATCCAGCGGCTGGCGCCCGTCGGGGCCGAACACCGCCGGGAAATGCTCGGGGCGGATCAGGCCCAGCATCAGGTTGGCGTCGGTGACGGTCAACGGGCCGCCGCGCCGGTAGCAGGCCGGGCCCGGGTTGGCACCCGCCGAATCCGGGCCCACGCGCATGCGGCTGCCGTCGAAGTGCAGGATCGAGCCTCCGCCGGCCGCCACCGTGTGGATGCTCATCATCGGCGCGCGTACCCGCACCCCGGCCACCTGGGTCTCGAACACCCGCTCGTATTCCCCGGCGTAGTGCGATACGTCGGTGGAGGTGCCGCCCATGTCGAAGCCGATCACCCGCCGGTGCCCGGCCAGCTCGGCGGTGCGGGCCATGCCCACGATGCCGCCCGCCGGCCCCGAGAGGATGGCATCCTTGCCGCGAAAGGCGCTGGCCTCGGTGAGCCCGCCGCTGGACTGCATGAACAGCAGGCGCACCCCGGGCATCTGCGCGGCCACCTGGTCCACGTAGCGCTGCAGGATGGGCGACAGGTAGGCGTCCACCACCGCCGTGTCCCCGCGCGAGACGAACTTCATCAGCGGCGAGCTCTCGTGCGAGGGGCTGACCTGGGTGAACCCCAGCTCGCGCGCCACCCGCGCTGCCAGCGCCTCGTGCGCGGTGTGCCGGTAGCCGTGCATGAACACGATGGCCACGGCGCGCAGGCCGCGCGCATGGGCGCCCCGCAGTTGCTCGCGCAGCGCGGCCGCATCCAGCTCGCGCACCACGGAGCCGTCGGCGTCCACGCGCTCGTCGACCTCCAGCACCTCCTGGTAGAGCAGTTCGGGCAGCACGATGTGGCGCTCGAACAGGCGCGGCCGGTTCTGGTAGCCGATGCGCAGCGCGTCGCCGAAACCCCGCGTGGTCACCAGCAGCACGGGTTCGCCCTTGCGCTCGAGCAAGGCGTTGGTGGCCACCGTGGTGCCCATGCGCACGCATTCCACCAGCTCCGGGGTGATGGGCTGCCCCTCGGCCAGGCCGAGCAGGCGCCGGATGCCCTCCACCGCCGCGTCGCGGTACTGCTCGGGGTTTTCCGAAAGAAGCTTGCTGGCCACCAGCGATCCGTCGGGACGGCGCGCCACGATGTCGGTGAACGTGCCTCCACGATCCACCCAGAACTGCCATTTCATGTCGTTTCCTCTTGTTGGCTCATCGGCCCGGCCCGCTACAGACCCAGGTAGGCGCGCCGCACCTCGTCGTCATTGCGAAGCTGTTCGGCGCTGCCGTGCAGCACCACCCGGCCGCTTTGCAGCACGTAGCCGCGCGCGGCCAGGTCCAGCGCCATGGCCGTGTTCTGCTCCACCAGCAGCACCGACAGCCCCTGCTCGCGGTTCAGGGCGGCCAGGGCGTCGAAGACTTCCTCCACCAGCTTGGGCGAAAGCCCCAGGCTGGGCTCGTCGATGAGCAGCAGGCGCGGAGCGCTGAGCAAGGCGCGCCCGATGGCCAGCATCTGGCGCTCCCCGCCCGACAAGGTGCCGGCCAGTTGCGCGCGCCGCTCGGCCAGGCGCCCGAAGATCTGGAACACCTGCTCCAGGCGCCGCTGCACCTCGGCCTGGTCGCGCACCGTGAAGGCACCCAGGCGCAGGTTGGCCTCCACGCTCTGGCGCGCGAACACCCGCGCGCCTTCGGGAATCATCGCCATGCCGCGCGAGACCAGGCGGTGCGGCGGCGTGCCGGTGATGTCCTGCCCGTCGAACACCACGCGTCCTGCGCGCGCCCGCACGCTGCCCACCGCTGCGCGCAGGGTGCTGGACTTGCCGGCGCCGTTGGCCCCCAGCAGCGCGACCACCTCGCCGCGCCCCACTTCCAGCGACACCCCGCCCACCGCGCGCACGCCGCCGTAGGCGACTTCCAGGCCCTCGATGCGAAGCATCGGATCGCTCTGTTTCTCAGACACGGTGCCTGCTCCCCAGATAGGCCTCGATCACCAACGGGTCGCGCACGACCTCCTGCGGCGTACCCTGCGCGATCAGCTGCCCGAAGTTCAGCACCAGCACGCGCTGCGCCAGACGCATGACCACCTCCAGCACATGTTCCACGATCAGCAGGGTCACCCCCTGCGCGTGGATCTGGCGCAGGATCTCCGCCAGTTCGATCGCCTCGCCGGGGTTGAGCCCCCCGGCCACTTCGTCGAGCAGCAGCATGCGCGGCCCGGTGGCCAGCGCGCGCGCCAGTTCCACCCGCTTCTGCCCGGCCACGTTCAGCGCCGCGGCCCGCTCCTGTGCGCGCCCGGCCAGGCCCACGCTGCGCAGCACCTGTTCGGCGTGGCGCCGGGCCTCGGGGATGCGGCGGTGGCGCAGCAGCGCGCCCACCATGGTGTTCTCCAGCACCGTCATGTCCCCGAAACTGCGCGGGATCTGGAAACTGCGCGCCAGCCCGAGCCGCGCCACCTGCTCGGGGCCCAGGCCCACGATGGAGCGCCCGTCGAAGCGGATGCTGCCCTCGCTGGGCGCATAGCTGCAGGCCAGGCTGTTGAACAGCGTGCTCTTGCCGGCGCCGTTGGGGCCGATGATGGCCAGCAGTTCGCCCTGCTCCACCGCGAAACTGACGTCGCGGTTGGCCGTCAGCCCGCCGAAGCGCTTGCTCAGCGACTCAACCTCGAGCAAGGCCATGGCGCCTCCGCAGGGTGGTCAGCCCACCGGGAATGAACATCGTGACGGCCACGATCACCAGGCCGTACACCAGCACGTCGGCGCCTCCGCTGGAGCCGCCCCAGGCGGCACGCGTGATCTCGCCCAGGGGGATCAGCAGGGCCGCGCCCAGCCAGGGGCCGTACAGCGAACCCGCGCCGCCCAGGATGGCCACCAGCACGATCTCCACCGAGGTCGACAGGCTGAACATGGAGTCGGGGTCGATGAAGCCCACGTAGATGGCGAAGAAGCCGCCCCACACCCCCGTCAGCGCGGCCGACAGCGCGAAGCCCAGCAGCTTGCAGCGCTGCGCGGGAACCCCCAGGCTGCGCGCCGCCGCCTCGTCCCCGTTGATGGCACGCCAGTAGTAGCCCAGGCGCGAGCGGGTGCTGAAATACACCGCGGCGAAACTCAGCAGCGCCAGCACCACGGCGATCAGGTAATAGGGCATGCGGTTGCGGAACAGCAGCATCCAGGGATGGTTGCCGATGGGCACCGACAACCCGCTGGCCCCTCCCGCCCAGGAAAGGTTGGTGACCCCGAGCAGGCCGATCTGCAGCAGGCCGATGGTGACCATGGCGAAATAGTGCCCCGACAGGCGCAGCGTGGGCGCCGCGATCAGCCAGGCCACGCCCGCGGCGGCCAGCCCGCCCAGGGGAATGCCCAGCAGCGGCGACAGATGCAGGTCCAGCATCAGCAGCACCGTGGTGTACGCGCCGACCCCGAGGAAAAAGCCATGCCCGAAGGAAATGCGCCCGAGAAAACCGCCCACCAGGCTCCACGACGCGCCCAGCGCGCCGAACAGCAGGGTCTTGAACAGCACCTGCAGGATGAAGCCGTCGTGGGTGAGCGCCGGCGCCAGGGCCATCAGCGCGGCCAGCGCCGCCGCCAGCAGCAGCGGCAGGCGTTCGCGCCAACGGCCGCCGGACGAGTCGAGAGAAGGATCCGATTGCATGTCACCACCGTCCGAACAGGCCTCGCGGACGCCACCACAGCACGGCCACGAACAACACGAAAATGCCCAGGGTCTTCAGCGCCGGCTCGATCAGGTAGCCGGTGAAGGCCTCGATCAGCCCGATCAGCAGCCCGGCCAGCGCGGCGCCCAGCAGGGAGCCGAAGCCGCCCATGCACACGGCCACGAAGGCCAGCAGGCCGAACACCGCGCCCACCGAGGGAAAGATGTAGAAAAAGCTGGTCAGCAGCGCCCCCACCAGTCCCACCACCGCGCTGCTGAGCATCCACACCTGCGCGTCCACGCGCTGCGGCGAGATGCCCACGAAGGCCGCCACCTCGCGGTCCTCGGCCACCGCCTGCAGCGCCTGGCCCCAGCGCGTGCGGTAGACCAGCCAGAACACCACTCCCACCAGCGCCAGCGCGATCAGCGCGGTGACGAACTGCGGGCGCCCCAGGTGCACCCCGGTGACGGTCACGGTGCCCGACAGCGCCGTGTGCGACAGGTTGCGGTAGTTGGGCGTGAAGGCGATGGAGGCCGCCTGGCGCATCACCAGGCCCAGCCCGAAGGTGGCCAGGATCACCGCGGTGGGCGGCCCCCTGCGCAGGCGCCGGATGATCAGCGCGTACACCCCGAATCCGAAAAAGCCCATCACCACCGCCACCAGCGGCGCCGACAGCAGCGGATCCAGGTGGGCCAGCGTGAACAGCCAGTAGGCCGCGTACATGCCCAGCATCAGGAATTCGCCGTGCGCGAAATTGATCACGTCGGTGATGCCCCAGATCAGCGCCAGTCCCAGCGCGACCGCGGCGTACAGCATTCCGTCGAGCAACCCTGAATAGAGTGCCTCGAGCATAGTGTCCTCCCTCCCCCTTCGATGTCCCGGGCGGCGGGCGCCGGCGCGCCGCGCCTGCCGCCCGGGTGCCGCACTCGCTTCAGCTCCAGGCGAAGGGCAGCTTCGGAAGCGCCTTGTCGTGCTTGAACTGCGTCGGCCACACGGTCTGGTAGCCCGGGCCTTCCATCTGCAGGATCAGCCCGGCGCCGCGCTCGTTCTGGCCCTGGGCGTCGAACTTCACGCCCGGCCAGGGCATGGCCACCTGCTCGTAGCCCAGGTCGGTGGCGATCAGCGCCTTGCGGATCGCCTCCGGCTCGGTGGAGCCGGCGCGGTTGATGGCATCGGCCAGCACCAGCACGCCGGCCATGGAGCGCGCGTTGTTGCCGTTGAGGTCCTTGCCGGCGCGCGCGCGGTACAGGGCGTTGATGTGGTTGAGCATCGGGTTGGTCTGCGCGATGTCGGTGGCCCACACGTCGCGGGTCAGGATGCCCTGGGTCTGCGCGCTCACCTGCTTGACGAAGGCCGAATCGATGAAACCGGCGTCGTTGGCCAGCAGCACCGGAGGCGCGTACTTCATCTCGCGCATGGTGCGCACGAACAGCAGCGCGTCCGAGGTGTAGGAGGCGAAGATCGCCACGTCGGGCTTGGCCGCGGCCAGCTTGCCCACCTCGGCGTTCAGGGACGGCGAGCCCGCCGTGTAGGCGATGCCGGCCACCACCTGGCGCTTGGACTGGGGCGCGAACTTCTGCACCGCCTTGAAGGTGTTCACGCCGAAATCGGTGTTCTCGTACACCACCGCGATGCGCTGCGTCGGAACCTGGTGGATGGTGCCGAGAAAATCCATCATGTTCTGGATGAAGGTCTCGTCGTTCGGCGTGGTGCGGAAGAACCACTTGTAGCCCCGCTCGGTCAGCGAGGGGCTGCTGGACTCGCCGTTCAGGTAGGGAATGCCGCGCTGCTCGGCCACGCGGCTGCAGGTCTCGGTGACGTTGGACTGGTAGGCCCCCGTCAGCGCCACCACGCCCTGCTCGTCGATCAGGCGCTGCGCGTCGGCCAGGCCCGTGGCCGGATTGCCCTGCGAGTCGGAGAACACCACCTCCAGCTTGGCGCCACCCAGGCGCGGCAGCCCCGAACCCGCGGCCAGGGGAAGGGTCTTGAGCTCCGGGTGGGGCTTGTTGACGATGTCCACCGCCAGCTCGATGGCGCTCTTGATGTCCTGCCCGGTCGACGCCAGCGCGCCGGTCAGGGGATAGATGGCGCCGATGCGCACCGGCTTGCCCGCGGCTCGCGCGGGGACGATCGAGGCCGTCGAGAGGCCTGCTGCGGCAAGGACACTGAGTAGTTCGCGGCGCTTCATCATTCCTCCTGGTGTGGTCTGGGACTGCGTGCTTCGACTGGGCCCGAGGCCGCCGGGGCGGCCTCGGGGTTCAAAAACTGGCGAGCTGGCTGTTGCGCAGGTCCGTGACCAGCATGTAGCCCGGCGCGTGGGTGATGCAAAGATCGGGCCGGGCCTCGGCCACCGCCACCTGCGGGGTCACGCCGCAGGCCCAGAACACCGGGATCTCGTCGGCCTCGATGCGCACCGCATCGCCGAAGTCCGGGCTGGCCAGGTCGCGAATGCCGATCTGGCGCGCATCGCCCAGGTGCACCGGCGCGCCGTGCACCGACGGGAAGCGCGAGGTCACCTGGATGGCGCGTATGGCCTGCGCCGCCTTCAGCGGGCGCATGGACACCACCATGGGCCCCCGGAAGGGGCCGGCCGCGGCGGTGGGGATGTTGGTGCGGTACATGGGCACGTTGCAGCCCATCTCCACATGGCGCACCGGCAACCCGGCCTCCACCATGGCCTGCTCGAAGGAGAAGGAGCAGCCGATGAGAAAGCTCACCAGGTCGTCGCGCCAGTACGAACGCACGTCGGCCACCTCGTCGACCAGGCGCCCGTCGCGGAACACGCGGTAGCGCGGCAGGTCGGTGCGCAGGTCGATGTCCTCGCCCATCGCGGTCAGCGAGGGATCGCCGGCCTCGCCCACCGCCAGCAGCGGGCAGGGCTTGGGGTTGCGCTGGCAGTACAGCAGGAAATCCTCGGCCAGGACCCGGGGCAGTACCACCAGGTTGCCCTGCACATGCCCGGGTGCCAGGTCGGCCGTCGGAGAACTCAACGCGCCCGAGCGCGCCGCCAGGCGCACCCGGTAGGGCGTGGACAGGCCGGGCGAGGCGCCCGGCGCGGGATTGCGGATCTTGGACATGCCCTCTCCTTGTTGGGAGGGCATTTCAACCCCCGCGTCGGGGGCTGTCCAATCACGTGTTTGGATGACTGGCGATAAGTTTGGCTAATCAGTATTTGCCCTGATGCAAAAGCGCATCTTCTCGCGCCACCCGCAAGGCCGCCTGCGCCACCACCCGCGGCACCAGGTCGGTGGCGCCGTGGCGCCAACAGGCCGTGTAGCGCAGCGAGGGCAGCGGCGGGCCCGCCACGTCGAGCATCACCAGGCTGCCGTCGGCCAGCGCGCGGTGGGCGGAGATGGGCGCGATCACCGCGGTGCCGATGGCATCCTGCGCCATGCGCACGATCACGCTCAGCGCGGCGCTGCCGTACATGCGCAGCGGCTCCACGCCGGTGGCATGCAGCATCTTGCGCACCTCCCGGTGCGGGTCGGTGGAGGCCGGGTAGGTGATCACCGGCCAGTCCCCCAGGCGGCGCAGCGGCACCGGCGAGCGTCCCACCGGCAGCTTGGGGCTGGCCAGCCAGCGCAGCGGGTACTCGCACAGCTCCAGGTTGTACACATGGGGCTCGGTCATCGGCCCCAGCAGGAAGGCCAGGTCCAGCTGGTGGGCGTTGATCTGCTCCTTCAGCAGGGTCGAGGTGTCGACCTGCACGTCCATGAGCAGCGCCGGGTAGGCCTCGTGCAACTGCTCCATCAGGCGCGGCAGCCAGGTGTGCACGATGGTCTCCGACACCCCCAGGCGCAGCGTGCCGCGGATCACGCTCTCGCTGCGCGCTGCCTGCTGCAGTTCCAGGCGTGTGCGCAGCATGCGCTCCGCGTAGGGCAGCAGTTCCTGGCCCTTCGGGGTCAACGCCACGCCGCGGCTGTCGCGATCGAACAGGCGCACGTTGAGCGCCTCCTCCAGCGCGTGGATGCGCTGGGAGATCGCCGGCTGGGTGGCGTGCAGCTTTTCCGCGGCGGCACGAAAACCTCCCAGGGTGGCGACCCAGTAGAAGGTTTCGATATTGCGAAGCTCGACCATGGTGCGCTATGCGGCATGCCGCGGCAGGGAAATCTGCCCGATGGTAGCCATTACCCGGGCGGCGTCGAGCGAGCGCCGCTCGCATGCCGCGCAGGGCGCGCTCCCGCGCCCAGCACCTCGAAATCCACCGGGCCGAGCACCCTTGGGGCCGCGGCCCCGCGCAGCCACACGCGCGCCTGCAGGCGATGGGCGCCGGGGCGGATACGCCAGTCCAGGGAATCGGCGTGGCCGCCGGGCAGCTCATGCCCGTCGAGCAGCCACTCCACGCGGCGCGGCACCCGTCCGCCGGTGTCGAGGGCGAAGCGGTAGACCTGGGCCTGGCGCGGCAGTCGCGGGTCCAGCGCCAGGGTCTCGCCGGGCAGCGGGCGCGCGATGGCCAGCAGGGGTGCGCGCAGGGCAGCGGGGAGCGAAGGCCCGGGAAGGCGCCAGTCCTCGCGCCGCACGCAGGGCGGCGGCCCGATCCACTCGCAGGTGGGCCGCAGGCGCAGCTGGGGGTCCTGCCACAGCCCGGCGTAGGGTGCGTCGCGCCGCAGGCGCGCGAAAATGTCTCGCAGCACCGGCGCCGGGCCGCTCGAGCCGGTCAGCCCGTCGGTCGAGCCGCCCCCCAGGCGCCCCATCCACACGCCCACCGTGTAGCGACGATCGAAGCCCACGCTCCAGATGTCGCGGTAGTCGCTGGACGTACCGGTCTTCACCGCCGTCGGGTACGGCAGGTCGAGCACGCTGTCGGCGCCGAACTCGGCGGCTCGCGCATCGGGGTCGGACAGGATGCTGGCCAGTACCGAGCTGACCGCGGGCGACAGCAGGGGCAGCGGCTGCGGCCGCGGCAGGCCGCTCAGCACGTGCAGGGGCAGCCAGCGCCCCTGGCGCGCGAGGGTCGCGTAGCCCTGCACCAGCTCGTACAGGCTGACCGCACCGTCGCCCAGCACGATGGCCGGGCCGTAGTAGTCGGCACCTTGACGCAGGCTGCGAAAACCCAGCTCCCGCAGCAGCTGGACGATGGGGGCGATGCCCACCGCCTGCGCGGTGCGCACGGCCGGAATGTTCAGCGAGTTCGCCAGCGCATAGCGCAGGCTGACCCGGCCGTAATGGCGCCCGCTGTAGTTGCGGTAGCGGTGCACACCCGGGCCGACGGTCTCGGCCAGGGGCGTATCGAGCAGCAGCGTGTCGGGCTGCCAGCCCAGGTTCTGCATGGCCAGCCCGTAGACGAAGGGCTTGAGGGTCGAGCCGGGCTGGCGCGGGCTGAGCACCGGATCGAGGGCGAAGGCACCCTGCTGCGGCGCCACGGCCCAGGCCAGTACCGCGCCGCTGCGGTTGTCCACCACCAGCGCCGCCGCATTGGCCACCCCGCGCGCGGCCAGCAGGCGCTGGCGCCGCGCCAGCGCGCCCTGCACGAAGCGCTGCAGCGGCGCGTCCAGCGTGGTGCGCTGGACGGGTGCGTCGCGACCCCGCGCGCGGGCCCGCGACGCGGCGTGAACCACGAAGGCCCCCGCGTCCAGCGCCAGCATCTGCCGCCCCGGGGTGATCGGGGCCCGCCGCACCGCATCGGCCTGGATCGCGGAAAGGCTGCCCGCGGCCCGCATGCGCCCGGCCAGCTGGTCCACCGCCCGACGCAGCGCACCGGGATGCCGGCGCGGGTCATAGCGCGTCGGCGAGCGCACGAGCACGGCCAGTGCGAGCTGCTCGGCAGGATCCAGCGCCCCGGGATCGCGCCCGAAGTAGTAGCGCGCCGCCTGCACCACGCCGCGCCGGCGTGCGCCATAGGGAACCTGGTTGAGGTAGAACTCCAGCACCTGCGCGTGTCCGAAGCGCCGCAGCAGGCGCCCCGCATCGACGCCGGCGACCCAGTGGCTCCAGTAGCCGCGCGGGCGCGGGTGCAGGATGCGCACGACCTGCTCGCCGATGGTGCTGGCCCCGCGCACCACGCGGCCCGCGCGCAGGTTGTCCCACAGCGCGTCGAAGCGCGCGATCCAGTCCGCGCCGCCATGCTGCCAGTAGCGCTTGTCCTCGGAGCTGACGAAGGCCTCGCGCAGCAGCGGGGGCACTTGCCACAGCGCCAGGGTCGCGTTGGCGTTCAGCGCGCCGCGGTAGCTGTAGCTCAGCGGCGTGCCGTCGGCGGCCAGGAACTGCGGCGCCACGGCCGTGGCCGGTGGCCGCAGCGAGGCCGGAAGGGGCATGCGCGAGCGCCACGTGGCCACGCCCAGCAGCAGCGTGGCCGCCGCCGCCACGGCAGCGGCGGCGCCCAGGCGGCGGCGCAGGCGCGGGCTCATGGCGAGCCGGGAAGGCGCACGTCCAGGGTCTGCGATGCGCCGCGCCCGAACACGTCGGGTTCGTAGATCTCGCGCACCGTCGGCGCCGGCGCGAGAAAGCGTCCCGGCGCGATCACCTGCGCCGCGTACACCAGGCGGTAATGCCCTGCCGGCAGGGTGTCGGCGTAGAAGCGCACGGCGTCGAAGGAGGTCTCGCGGTGATAGAAGCCGCCGCTGACCAGGGACATGTCGGGCCATGCCCCGGCGTCGAACATCAGCACCGAGCGCCCCGCCAGTTGCGCCGGGCTGCTGTCCATCGCCGTGGCCAGTTGCCGGTTCACCGCCTCGAAACCTCCGGGCAGCGGGTCGCTGAGCACCACGTCGTGCCGCTCGGTGGGGACGTCCACGTCGAGTTCCACGCGCACCACGTCGCCGCGCAGCAGCTGGGTGCCCGGACCCACCGGCACCCAGCGGGGGCCCCGCTGCACCGCGTAGCCGCGCCGGATGCTGAACCCGGCGTCGACCGGAGCCAGGGCATCGGCGGGCATCGCGTAGCTCAGACGCAGCTCGTAGTACAGGCGCCCCTGCCCCGAGTGGGCGATGGCCAGCTTCGCCGCGCGGCCCGCGGCCGGAGCCGGCAGATCCAGGGAGACGGCCGCGGAGCCGCGCGAATCGAAGCGCGCCTGCCGGGCGGGGGCTCCCGGGAGCGTCACCCGCGCGCCCAGATCGTGCACCGGGGGTTCATAGGCGTCGGCGTAATGCACGACGGCCGTGGTGCAGAACACGTTCTCCTGGCTGTTGGGCCAGCCGCCCGAATCGCGTCGGCGCGCGATGATCCAGCGCATGGCCTTTTGCGGGGTCGTGCCCAGCAGGCCCTGGTCGCCGAAGCGGCGCTCGTACAGCGACAGGGCATCGAGCACGGCGCAGTTGTCCCGCAGCGGTGTGGCCAGCAGCGCGGCATAGGCGTCGCTGCGCTGTTCATTGAAGGAGATCTCCCCGGCCGATTCCTCGGCGCTGGACAGCAGCGAGCGCACGATGCTTCGGGCGCTGGAGCGGTCGCCGGCATCCAGCGCGGCGTCGAGCAGCATCGCGCGGCCGAACAGTCCGAGCTCCGGCAGCTGCGGCAGCATGCCCGCCACCTCTCCGGGCCGCAGCCCGCCCGCGGGAGCCAGCGCGGCCAGCGCGCCGGCGCGCAGCACCGGGTCCGTGCCCGCGGCGTCCAGCACATGCTTGCGCAGGTAGTCCAGCAGCCCGGCCTGCACCTCCGGCGAGACCGTGTGGCCGGCTTGCGCCAGCCAGTGCAAGGCCAGCGCCGTGTACACGCTCAGGTAGGGGCTGACGAAGCGGTCGCGGGGAATCCAGAAGGCCATGCCGCCGTCGGGCGCCTGGAAGTCCGCGGCGGCGTCCAGCGTGCGCTGCACTTGCGCGGCCGCGTCGGGCCAATGCATGGTGGCGCCCAGCACCGGAGCCAGGCGCAGGTAGTCGCTGGCCAGCACGCCGCGGCTGAGCCGGATCTCCCAGGTCTGCAACGGGTCGTCGCGCAGCAGCTCGAAGGCGCCGGCGAGTCCGCCGACCAGGGTGGGCGCGAGCCGCAGCTGCACGCGGGTACTGCCCGGCAGGGCCCCCGCCGGCGGCCGCAGCGCGACCTGCGCGGCCGGCCCGGAAGTGCTGCCATAGTCGGCGGACACCACCCGCGATCGCGCCGGGCCCACCGGGATGCGCGCGAGCATCGCGTCGGACAGCTCGCCCGCCCGGGCGTCGGCCTGCAGCTCGACGCTGCCGGGGGCGTCGGCGCGCAGGCGCAGCCAGCTCAGCCCCTGCGCGAAACTGCCCAGTCGCAGGGTCGATGCGGCCGCCGCGCTGGCGCCGTCGATCGGCCCCCGGGCCTGCAGGCGCGTGAGCACCTGCAGCGGCCCCTGGGTTCGGTTGGTGACGCTGAAGCCGGCGTCGAAGTCGTCGCCCACGCGCACCTGGTTGGGCAGGGCCGGGCGCAACTCCAGCGGCAGGTCCACGCGCACGCTGGACTCGCCCAGGCCCATGGCGTCGCCGCGGCCCATCGCGATGACCAGGATGCGCCAGCGGGTCAGGTTGTCGGGCAGGGTGAACGCGAAATGCGCGCGCCCGCGCGCGTCGGTGCGCAGGTGGTCGTTCCAGTACACCGCGTAGCGGAAATCACTGCGCACGTTCGGCCCGACACTCGTGCCCCCGTCGCCGCCCGGGCTCTCGCCCTTGCCGGCCTTGGGTTGAAGCCGGGTCACCAGCTGCTCGGCCAGGCTGTAGTTGGCGATGTCCGGTCCCGCGGGCGGCGCCTGCAGGGTGGCGGACGGATCGTAGTAGCGCCGGCCTTGCTGCAGCAGGTCCACCACCGACTGGTCGACCACCACCGCGACCAGCTGCGTGCCCGGCGCGGCCGCGCCGTCGGTGCCGCGTACCTGCACCGCCACCTCGACCTTCTGGCGCGGCTTGTGCAAGGGCGCGTCGGGGCTGACCTTCACCTGCAGCGCGCCGCCACGGCCACGCACCGGCAGCGCCATGTACCCCAGCGCCAGCGTGGGCTTGCCCAGGTCGGGGTCGGCCGGCGCGGCCACGCGCGGCGAGAAGATGGCCACCGACACGTAGGCCCCGGGGAAGAAGTCGGCCTGGATCGGAACATCCACCACCGGCGCGCCGCCGCGCAGGGTCAGCAGCCTTTTCCAGAGCACGCCGTAGCGTTCGACGGTGACCAGCGCGCGGGCGCCCGGAAAGGGGTTCTGGATCAGCAGATGCGCCGTGTCGCCGACGCGGTAGGCCTTGCGGTCGGGCACGATGGTCACGCCCCGGCCCTGGCTCCACACCACCTCGCCGGGGCCCGCAACCCAGGCGCGCAGCACGGCGCGGTCGACGCGCCCCCGGGTGTCGTCGACCTCGGCCTCGATGCGGTAGTCCCCGGCATGCTTCGGGGTCAGCGAGCAGCGGCCCGGGGCCGCGGCCGAAGTCGCCTCGCATCGATCCTCGGTGACCCAGGACACATGGTCCTCGGGCGCGAAGTCACCGGCCCCGTTCTTCAGCTGCACGCGATCGATGCGCTGGCGTTGCAGCAGCAGGCGCACGCGGCTGCCGGCCCGCGGCGTGCCCCGCGGGCCCACCACCAGGTATTGCACGCCGAAGGCCTTGCCGGCCGTCTGCAGCCAGTGCTCGGTGCGCAGGCCGACGAAGCGGTCGCGCGCGGCGTAGATCGCCTGCGCACTGCGCGCCACCCAGGTGGCCCGCGCCGACTCCACCGCCGCCTCCACCACCACGTGTCCGTACACCACCTTGGACACGGCGGGCAGGCGCTGTTGCATGCTGGCACGCCCGGCATGGTCCAGGCGCAGCTGCTGCAGGGAAACGGTCCGCGTCGACGAAGTGTCGGTGTCGTCGGTGCCGAACTGGAACCCGGCGGCCTGGGGGTTGTCCGGCGCGAAGGGGCTGGCCACCACCCGGGTGGTGAATCGCACCGCGGCGTCGGTGTAGGGTCCTCCGGCCTGCAGGGTCGCCGTGGCCTGGGCATCGATCAGGCTGCCGGGGCCGGCGAGCTCCTGGCGCAGCACGGTATGCACCTGGTAGGACGCCGGCACGAAATCGGTGACCAGGAAGCCACCGGCGTCGCGCCTGACGGTGCCGGTGGGGCTCGGCCAGCTCAGGCTGATGGTGTACTGGCCGCTGGCCGCGTTGCGCCCCACGTGCAGTTCGCCGGACACCGCGCCGAAATCCGACAGCTGCAGGTGCTCGCGCTGCAGCACCACCTTGCCGCTGGCGTCGGTGATGCGCAAGCCATAGTCCAGAGGCGGCGCAGCTGACAGTTCGGTGGGCCCCTCGGCGCGCACGAAGGCGATGTAGCGCACCTCGCTGCCAGGCTTGTAGATGCCCTGTTCGGTCACCGCCCAGGCGCGCATGTGGCCGTGGGCAGCCCGATTGTCGGCCGCCAGGCTGTAATGGCTGGCATCCCCCACGGTGCGCGCGAAACCGTCGTTCAGCGGCAGCAGCGCCAGGTCCCTGCCCTGCGTGACCCCGATGAAATAGTCGCGCTTGCGCCCCCAGGGATCGAACCAGTCCTCGGGCAGCGTGGCCGAGCCCGGCAGTTCGGCCAGGCCCTGCGCATCGCTGAGCACGGGGGCGGCGCCCAGGCGCGTGAGCCTGCCCGGGTCTGCGCGCGGCGTGGTGTACAGGGCCACGCGGGCACCGGCCACGGGCCGGCCGTCGGCCAGGCGGCTGAGCCAGATCAGGCTGTCGTAATGGCCGATCTTGGCCAGCACCTGGTACGGGGTCACCTCGGCCATCAGCCGGGTCGACGCCCCCGCCTGCCGCGGTGCGGCCCGCAGGACCCCCCACAGCACCCCGGAGCGCCCGTCGAGCAGCCGGCGCACCCCCAGCGAGCCGCGTACCTGCTTGTCCAGGCGCGGGGCCAGGTCCTCGCGCCGCATCAGGTCCTGCACGCGCTCGGACCCGGCCGCACGCGCCTGTTCGAGCTCGGTGGCGAACAGCCGGCGCTCGTGCAACTCCAGGCTGTCCAGGTTCGTGAAGCGCAGCGGCACGATGGTGTGCAGGCCGGACTCGAGCACGGCCATCGGCGGCGGCGCATCGAGAAAGGGCGCATAGTGTCCGGTCTGGAACCGAAGCTCCACGGACTTGCCGAGCCTGCGACCGAAGCGATCCTGCACGCCGGCCGGCACGCGCAGGGTGTAGTCGTGCATCGGCCGGGGCCGGAAGGTCAGCGGATAGGAATCGGGTTGCGTGGCGTCCG
>JAJZWA010000021.1:48065-50658 GCA_021846965.1 Pseudomonadota bacterium
GGATTCCCAGCGCTGGAACTCCACCCATTGCACCCGCGGGCGCCAGGTACTGAAGGACTCGCTCAGGGGCTGCGCGAGATGGTTTCCGTCCAGCGCGCTCAGGCCGGTGCCCACGCGCACCGTGTAGCGCGTGGCCGGGGCGAATCGCCGCTCGCCGGGCAGGCGGCAGGCCAGCTCGCTGCTGTCCAGCCAGCGCCACTGGCAGCCGGGATCGGGGCTCACCGAGACGTCGAGGCGCGAAGGCTCGCGGGCCATCGCACCCAGGGGCACCATGGCGCGATCGAACTGGATCACCAGCTCCTGCCCCGGCTCGACCTCCCGGCCCGAGGGCGAGATGCGTCGCACCCGCAGCGCGCTGCCTCCCGCTGGAAGCGTGGCCGAGGGGGCGACGGTTCGAGGCGCGCCGAACAGAGCCAGCCGCAGGCCCTGCTCATGCCGCCCGCAGGCGCCCAGGCCCAGCACGAGCAGGACCGCCGCCATCCGGCCCGCCCACAGGCACCAGCGCGGTGGTCTCACGATCGTCCTCGCAGCGGGTCTCGACCGATCACCGGCCGGCCTCCCGGGGTCGCGACCCCGTGCAAGGTTTCGAGAGGGCGTAGCTCGACCATCATGCGCGATGCGGGAGGTGGCTGGGACGTCTGCGATGGTAGCCACTGCGCGCTCGAATCGAGCGACAATGCCCCGATGGCCCCGCACGACGATTCCCTGCCGCAGATCCTCCCCGCCCACGAGGCCGTGCTGGGCGAAGGCATGCGCATCGCGCGCGCGCTGCCCAACCGCCACCGCCGCATGGTCGGCGCCTGGTGCTTCCTGGATCATTTCGGCCCGGCCGACGTGGCCGAGGGCCAGGGCATGCGCGTGGGCCCGCACCCCCACATCGGGCTGCAGACCGTCACCTGGCTGGTCAGCGGCGAGGTGCTGCACCGCGACAGCCTGGGTTCGCTGCAGGCCATCCGCCCCGGCCAGCTCAATCTCATGACCGCCGGGCGGGGCATTTCCCATTCGGAGGAATCGCCCGCGCAGCGCTCGCCCTCGCTGCACGGCGCGCAGCTGTGGATCGCCCTGCCCGAGGCGCAGCGCGCCTGCGAACCCGACTTCCAGCATGTGCCGACGCTGCCCGTGCTGCATCACCAGGGCCTGCGCGCCAGCGTGTTCATCGGCGAGTTCCTGGGCCAGCGCTCGGCGGCGCTGGTGCACAGCCCGCTGCTGGGCGTGGAGCTGCTGTCCGAGGGCCCCGTGGAGGCCGTGCTGCCGCTGCGGGCCGATTTCGAGTACGCGCTGATGATGCTGGAGCACGAGGCCTGTTTCGACGGCCAGGCGCTGGGCGTCGGCAGCCTGCTGGTGCTGGGAGCCGGCCGGCGCGAGCTGCGCGTGGCGGCCCGCTCGGCGGCGCGCTGCCTGCTCATCGGCGGCGCGCCCTTCGGCGAGGACATGCGCATGTGGTGGAACTTCGTCGCCCGCACACCACAGGAGCTGCGCCGCGCCAGCGAGGACTGGAACGCCGCAGCCGACTATTTCGGCCAGGTGCATGGCTACGACGGCCCGCGCCTGGAGGCGCCGCTGCCGCCCTGGTAAGTGCCCGCCATGCCGCGCCGGCGCGCCGCCGAGCCGCGACACCTCCAGGCGGCGCTGCCCGCCTGCGACCTGCGCCAGTCCGGTGCTTCCCTGCCCCTTTCCCTTATGAGCTGAATGGAGATCTTCGATGCCTGATTCCCAGCGTTACGAGCGCGGCCTGAGCGTTCGCAAGGAGGTGCTCGGCACCGATTACGTGGAGTCCTCGATCCGCGGAGCCGACGATTTCAACCGCGAGATGCAGCAACTGGTCACCGAGTACGCCTGGGGCGAGATCTGGTCGCGCCCCGGCCTGGCCCGGCGCGACCGCAGCCTGCTCAACCTGGCCATGCTGACCGCGCTGAACCGCCCCCACGAGCTGCGCCTGCACCTGCGCGGCGCGCTCACCAACGGCGTGAGCAAGGACGAGATCAAGGAAGTGTTCCTGCAGGCCGCCGTGTACTGCGGCGCGCCCGCGGCGCTGGACAGCTTCCGCGTGGCGCGCGAGGTGTTCGCCGAGATGGGCGTATAGGCGGCGCCTCGGCCTCGCCGCGGATCAGTGGGCCGAACTGCGCGGCAAGCGCGCCAGAGCGGCCTCCACCTCTCGCCAGACTCTGCCGCAGAGGCAACGGTAGACGATCCGACTCGCCACGTAGGCGGCACGGCCGCGGACTCCGCACGCGCGCCGTGCGACGACCCTTCGGGCTTCACGCTTGACCCAGTCCGGATCGAAGCCCTCGGAAAGGGTGGGGGTCGTCACCAGCAGGTTGTGCCCGCAGACGATGGCGATCTCGCCGAAAAAGATCTCCCTGAGATCCCTCAAGGGGAATTCAGCAAGGCGCGAGAAGTCCGCGTAGCCCTCGACGTCCGCAGTCGAGAAAAAATCAGCCAGTCGGGTCCAGATGAAGTCTCGATCGTCCTGGGTCATGGAAGTCCCCATGTCCTGAACTCCTCGATCTCGTCCTCAACCACCTCGAGGGCCGCCTCCGCGGCCTTGGCTCCGAATGCGACTCCGACGAGAGTCACGCACAGGGCGCACAAG
>JAJZWA010000021.1:50758-55087 GCA_021846965.1 Pseudomonadota bacterium
GCCTCCCTGGACAAGCCGAGAACATCCGCATCGAGGGCGTGCTCGCTGCCCGGACGATACTGCCCGCGAAACTCCATCGACCCGGCCTTGCTCTCGGGCATCCATCACTCCAGGAGACCGCGAAGAAGCGCCTCGGTGACCGACCGATCGCTTTCGACGTCAGGGGGTGACACATCAACCCTGGTGCACGCACTGTCGTTGCTTCGTCCCCAGCACACGGCGTTGCTGAGGTCCAATCGGCCGGTTTCTACCGACCCATCCTCAAAATGGGCGACGCACAGCGCCCCTTCGAAGCTCCCTTCACCGCGCAGATGAAAGCCGATCCAGGAGCCTGCCCTGCTCTCGTCATGCAAGGGCAATCGTGCATCGGCAGGAGACATTCGGGCGATGTCGACTGCATCGATACTCTGGAACAAGGCGCGCACGGCCTGAAAGACAGGCTGGGGACCGCATGCGCAAGAATTGACATCGCCAGACAGGGCGAATGGCCTGCCGTTCTCCGCCGAGCCGGGATGCCGTGGACCGCGCGGGGAAACGTAGCCTTCCCTCTTGCAGGCGTCGCACCAGGTCTTCATATAGACCGTGGCCAGGGGAATGGGTGCACCGTCGGCATCCACCCAGGTGCTCATGGGCAATCCCTCGACGATGTAGGCGGCCCCGGCACGGTCGCCCTTCGCGAGAAAGTAGCGTTGCACGCAGTTGCTCCGCGGTGATGTTCGGCAAGTTCGGACTCATTGTCACGAGTTTCGAAGTCGAGCGCGAACATCCACGCGAGCCACCCCACAGCTCATGCGGTTTGAGAAGGGTTCAGCTCACTCGTATCCCACCACCGCGTGGGGCTGGTAGGGCGCCTGCAGCGCGGCCACTTCCTCGGGGCTCAGGCGCAGCTCCAGCGCGGCCACCGCGTCCTGCAGATGGCCCGGCCGGGACGCGCCGATGATGGGGGCCGTCACCCCCGGCGTCTGCAGCACCCAGGCCAGCGCCAGCTGCGCGTGCGGCAGGCCGCGGCGCGTGGCCAGCTGGTCCAGCGCGGCGGCCACCCGGCTGTCGGCCTCCTCGGTGGCGCCGAACAGGCTGCGGCCGTACTCGTCGGTGCGCAGGCGCTCGGTGCTCTGGCCCCAGGGGCGCGCCAGGCGACCGCGCGCCAGCGGGCTCCAGGGAATCACGCCCACGCCCTGGTCGCGGCACAGCGGCAGCATTTCCCGCTCCTCCTCGCGATACAGCAGGCTGAGCTCGGGCTGCATGCTCACGAAGGGCGTCCAGCCCCTGGCGCGCGCGACTTCCTGCGCCTTCGCGAACTGCCAGGCATACATGGAGGAAGCGCCGATATAGCGCGCCTTGCCCGCCTTGACCACGTCGTGCAGGGCCTCCATCGTTTCCTCGATGGGCGTGTGGGGATCCCAGCGGTGGATCTGGTAGAGGTCCACGTAGTCCATGCCCAGGCGCTGCAGGCTGGCATCGATCTCGGCCAGGATGGACTTGCGCGACAGGCCGCCGACATTGGGCGCGCGGCGCGAGGCGTAGTACACCTTGGTGGCCACGACGATCTCGTCGCGCCGCGCGTACTCGCGCAGCGCGCGCCCGAGGATCTCCTCGGAATGCCCGTCCGAATAGGCGTTCGCGGTATCGAAGAAATTGATGCCCAGCTCGACGGCCTGGCGGATCAGCGGCCGGCTGGCCTGCTCGTCCAGGGTCCAGCTGTGGCTGCCCCGGCCGGGATCGCCGAAGGTCATGCATCCCAGGCAGATGCGGGAGACGCTCAGGCCGGTGCGGCCCAGACGTGTGTATTCCATGGCAGGCTCCGTGCTGTTCTTGCTGATGCAACCCCTCAGCATAGCGAGGCCGCGCGCGGCTTGCAGGGCCGCCGCGCAACCACCCCCCGGCCCCTCAGCCCCTCAGTCCCTCAGCCCGCCTGGCGGCCCAGGAATTCCACGCAGGCCTCGATCAGCGCGCGAGGCTGGTCGCGGTGCGGGGAATGCCCGCAGTCGGCCAGTTCCAGCAACTGCGTATGCGGCACGCGGCGCGCGATGCCGCGGATCTGCTCCAGCGTGCCGTACTCGTCGTCCAGTCCCTGCACGGCCAGCAGCGGGCAGGTGATGGATTCGATCTCGCGCTCGATGGACCAGTCGCGGAACCGCGGGTCCAGCCAGATGCGGTTCCAGCCCCAGAAGGCCGAGTCGGGGTCGGCGTGATGCCGCGCCAGGCGCTGGCGCAGGTCCGTGTCCAGGTAGGCCTGGCGCGCCTTCTCGATGCTGGACACGCTGATCTCCTCGACCAGGATGTGCGGCGCCAGCACGATGGCGCCGGCCACGCGCCTACCGGCATGCGCGGCATGCAGCAGGGCGATGGAGCCGCCGTCGCTGTGCCCGAACAGCCAGGGCGGATGGCGCTCGACGTCCACGCCCAGCCCCTCCAGCACGGCGGGCAGCAGTTCCAGCGCCTGGCGGTGCATGAAGTCGGGATCCCACAGCTCCTCGGGCTGGCGCGGGGTCGAGCGCCCGTAGCCGGGGCGCGAATACACCAGGCCGCGACAAGCGGCGGCATCGCACAGCGCCTGCGGAAAATCGCGCCACATGGACACCGAGCCCAGGCCCTCGTGCAGGAACACCAGCAGGGGCGCCCCGGCGCCGGCCTCGCCCACCCAGCGGTGCTCGATGTCCAGCTCGCGCCCTCCCACGCGCACGCGCAGCAGTTGCGTCGCCGTCATGCCACCCCCGCCTCGCGCTGGCGCAGACGAAAGCGCTGGATCTTGCCGGTGGCGGTCTTCGGCAGCTCGTCGACGAACTCGATCAGGCGCGGGTACTTGTAGGGCGCCAGGCGCTCCTTCACGAAGGCCTTGAGCTCGTCGGCCTCCACCATGCTGCCGTCCTTGCGCACCACGAAGGCCTTGGTCTTGCCCAGGCCCTCGGCGTCGGTCACCCCGATCACCGCCGCCTCCAGCACGGCCGGGTGCTGCACCAGCGTGGCCTCCACCTCGAAGGGCGACACGTAGATGCCGCTGACCTTGATCATGTCGTCGCTGCGCCCCGAGTAGGTGTAGGTTCCGTCGGGGTTGCGCACGTATTTGTCGCCGCTCTTGGTCCAGCCGCCCTGGAAGGTGTCGCGCGACTTGGCGCGGTTGCCCCAGTACATCAGCGCGCTGGAGGGGCCGTGGATGTACAGGTCGCCGGGTTCGCCGTCCGCCACCGGGCCGCCGTCGTCGGCGCGCAGCTCGATGTCGTAGCCCGGCACCGGCCAGCCCGTGGTGCCGTAGCGCACGCGATCCGGGCGGTTGGACAGGAAGATGTGCAGCATCTCGGTGGAGCCGATGCCGTCCACGATGTCGGCGCCGAAATGCGCCTTGAAACGCTCGCCGATCTCGGCCGGCAGCGCCTCCCCCGCCGACGAGGCCAGGCGCAGCGCCACCTCGGAGCGCGCCGGCAGCTCGGGGTGGGCCAGCATGCCCGAGTAGCCGGTGGGCGCGCCGAAGAACACCGTGGGGCGCAGGCCGCCCACCTCGCCCCGCAGCCTGCGGAAGGTGGCCTGCGGGGTCGGGCGCTCGGCCATCAGCACCACGCTGGCGCCCACGCCCAGCGCGAAGCTCAGCGCATTGCCCAGGCCGTAGGCGAAGAACAGCTTGGCCGCCGAGAAGCACACGTCGTCCTCGCGCAGCCCCAGCACCGGGCGCCCGTAGAGCTCCAGGGTCCAATAGGGGTTCGCATGCGAATGCACGGCCGCCTTGGGGCGCCCGGTGGAGCCCGAGGAATACAGCCAGAAGCCCGGATCGTCCGGCCCCGTGGCGACCGCGCGGGCCAGCGGCTCCTGCGCGTCGACGAAGGCGTCGAAATCCACCTCGCCCGCATGCAGCGGCGCCACGGGATGCGACACCACGACCTGGCGCACCTCGTGGTCCGCGCGCACCAGCGCCGCGCTCAGCGCCGGCAGCACCGCGCCCGAGACCAGCAGGGCCTGCGCGCGCGAGTTCTCCAGCATGTAGGCGTAGTCATCGGCCGTCAGCAGGGTGTTCACCGCCACCGGGACGATGCCTGCGTACATCGCCCCCAGGAAGGCCACCGGCCAATGGATGCAGTCCTGCATCACCAGCAGCACGCGTTCCTCGCGGCGCAGCCCCGCCGCGCGCAGCGCCGCCGCGGCACGGCGCACGCGCAGCTCCAGCTGCGCGTAGCTCAGGCTGCCGTGGTCGTCCACGTAGGCCGTCCTCGCGCCCCGCCCCGCGTTGCAGTCCATCAGGTACTGGGCGAAATTGAAGCGCGGGGTCGCGCCAGGCACGCGCTCCCAGGGTGGCTCGATCACGGGGGGCTGGGCGTCTTGCACGGTGTTCGTCTCCTG